>JBMYWG010000150.1:0-1109 GCA_049607155.1 Psychrobium sp. | reverse complement strand
AATCGCTGGGGTAGGTGCCTTAGTCTTTTGGAAAAAAAATAGCGACAACCATCAAGTACTCTCGGTAAGTAGCGAAAAAATTGCTAGTGAAGTGCTATCAGACAGCATTTTAGCTTCGGGTAATTTGATTTTTAACACCCAAATTCAAATTCGCTCAGAAGTCACAGGGATAGTGACTGAAGTTCTAGTAGAAGAGGGGGAATACGTAGAGCAAGGTCAGATCCTGATGCAACTTGATCAAACGGCGTTTTCAGCAGATGTTGCTAACAATCAAGCGGCGGTTAATGCGCAGAAAATCGAAATTGAGTTCGTTACAGAACAATACAATGAGATGAATCGCCAATTCGCCGTTAAATCTAAGCTGTTTAAGCAAAAGTTGATTGGCGTTGATGATTTAGAGCAGTTTCGTAGTCAGCTAAACGTTGCCCGCATTAAGGTAAAAGCGGCGCAAGAGCGTCTAAATCAAAATAAAGCATCGTTAGCTTTTGCCAAAGATCGCCTGAGTAAAACCACCTTTAGAGCGTCGATGCCGGGGCTTATTGCTGCGGTTGACGTCAAACCAGGTGAAACGGTTATTGCTGGTACCACTAACATCGTTGGTTCGGCGTTAATGACCTTGGCGGATCCCAAAACCATCTTGGCTGAGTTACGAGTCGATGAAGCCGATATTGCTAGCGTTAAACCGGGAATGGCGGTGGAAGTGTTCGCTGCGGCAAATCCAAAACACGCGCTAAAAGGTGATGTGACGAGTATTGGCACATCTGCCCGCGCCGATCGCCAAGGCTTAGGCTTATATTTCCGCGTTAAAGTACTCCTTAAAGACAGTCAGCAACTTTATCCAGGCATGAGTTGCCGTGCTGAAATTATTACCGCACAAGCTGAAGAATCATTAAGCGCACCTATTTCTGCGATTTTAAAAGAGGGCGATAAGCACTATGTTTGGGTGATTGAAAATGGATTTGCTAAGCAACAGTGGGTTGAAGTTGGTATGGCAACTGATACGCGTCAGCAAATTGTCAGTGGCTTATCAGGTGATCAAGTGGTTGTTACCGGCCCTAGTCGCATTGTTCGCGATATTAAAGAGGGCAGTGAGCTACGTCTGAAAAAGG
>JBMYWG010000149.1:0-1189 GCA_049607155.1 Psychrobium sp. | reverse complement strand
AAGGCGTTTGCGCGCAGTTGGCTCCCGCCAATGAGCACAAACAACGCAGAAGATGCGCGCCATGACGAAGATAAGCGACTACAAACGCATTGGCATTACTACGTACATGGACTCTGATGAGTCTGCAGCTTCAATCAAACCACTAGAATTCGCATCCCCCAAGGTCATACGAATATCTTCACTCTTCAATGCATTTAACGCATCAAGCACGTAACTCACGTTGAAACCGATTTCTAGATCGTCATATTGATAAGCTAAGTCAACAATCTCTTGCGACTCTTCCTGCTCTGGATTGTTCGCGGTAATTTTTAACTCATCGGTGGCAAAATTAAAACGAACACCACGGAACTTCTCATTAGATAAAATAGAAGCACGCGCTAACGCTTGTTTTAACTCCATACGTGAAGTCACAATCACCTTGTCGCCACCACGCGGTAATACACGTTGGTAATCAGGGAAACGGCCATCGACTAACTTAGTCGTGAAAATTGCGTTGTCGATTGAAGCACGTAATAAGCTCTCGCCAATTTGCACAGTCACTGGTGTATCAGTCGCTTCGATAATGCGCAATAATTCAATAACACCTTTACGTGGAACAATCACCTGCTTTTGCGGCAAACTTACTTCAATTTGACGACTGCTAACCGCTAAACGGTGACCATCGGTAGCCACGGTGCGCAACTGATTATTATCGGTTTCAAACAACATACCATTGAGGTAGTAACGCACGTCTTGGTTAGCCATCGAGAATTGGGTACTTTCGATGACCGATCGCAATTGATGTTGTGGTAATACAAACTCGATTTCGCTCTGCCAATTTTCGATATTAGGAAAATCATCGGCTGATAAAATACTAAGTACGAAGCGGCTACGACCAGAGCGAATTATCATACGCTCACCATCGACTTCAATCGAGATCATCGCGCCATCAGGTAGGCCCTTACAAATATCTAAAAATTTCTTAGCAGGCACCGTGGTACGCCCAGCAACAACTTCACCTTCTAATGGCGACAAGCCAACTAATTCAACTTCTAAGTCTGTACCTGTCATCTTTAGTAAGTTATCACTCACCTCCATTAAAACATTTGATAATACAGCCAGTGTGTGACGACGTTCTACAGCGCCAGACACCAGTGTTAAAGGTTTTAATAACAGTTCTCTAGAAATAGTAAATTTCATAATAATTAGC
>JBMYWG010000148.1:0-1204 GCA_049607155.1 Psychrobium sp. | reverse complement strand
CTGAAGGTTTAGCGCGTTTTGAAAAAGCAGTAGCGCAAATCGTTAACGCTTAATAGCGTCTTCGAAAAAAGGCGAGTGCATAAACACTCGCCTTTTTTATCCTTTAGCATTCATTCACCCATCCAAGTAGAGGATCCATTATGTTGGTCATTCGTCCGATAGTCGCTGCTGACTATCCAGCGTTAATGCAAATTGCTCATGATTCAGGCGTTGGCTTTACATCTTTGCCAACCAACGAGCAATTGCTGCGCTCTCGAATCGCACATTCAGAAGAATCGTTTGCTGCCAATGCGACAAAGCCGGGCACTGAAGGTTACCTTATGGTAATGGAAGACACGGATACCGGAACTGTTGTTGGTACCTGTGGGCTTGATTCAGCAGTAGGCTTGGATAATGCGTTTTATCATTATCACTTGGGCAAAGTTGTCCACTCATCGCAAGAGCTCAAGCTGCACAACACTATTGATACGCTGACGCTGTGTAATGATTACACTGGTGCTGCTGAACTATGTACCTTGTTCTTAAGTGAGTCTGCTCGCGGCGGTAATAATGGCCGTGTTCTTTCACGTTGTCGCTTTTTAATGTTGGCAGAATTTGGCGAGCGTTTTGGCGATAAAGTTATTGCTGAAATGCGTGGTGTGTCAGATGAAAAAGGTAACTCACCGTTTTGGGAGTGGTTAGAAGATCATTTCTTTAGCATGGACTTCCCAACGGCTGATTACTTGTCAGGCATCGGTAACAAGGTCTTTATTGCCGAGTTAATGCCGCGCTACCCTATTTACGTCAACCTGTTGAGTGACGAAGCGCAAGAAGTGATTGGCCATGTCCATGAAAAAACCCGCCCAGCGTTACGTTTATTAGAGCGTGAAGGTTTTAGATATCGCGGCTATGTCGATATTTTCGATGCTGGACCAACGGTTGAATGTGAACGTGAACAAATCAAAGCGGTGCGTGATTCTATTCGCGTGAAAGTGAGAATTAGTGAAGTTGAAGAAGGCGCGCCTTATGTTGCCTGTAATACTGATTTTCAAAATTTCCGAGCAACAGAGGTGCACATCCACGTCGACCACGACGAAGAGTTTGCATTAATCACACGCGAACATGCCGACGCATTAAAAGTGGAAGACGGCGATATTATTCGCGTTCTTTCGCTGTAATTTATTAAGGAGCATTAAATGTCTCATCAAAATCAATTTATTAATGG
>JBMYWG010000147.1:0-1282 GCA_049607155.1 Psychrobium sp. | reverse complement strand
ACATCAATATCAAAAAAGACAGTAGCTTTGCCATGCTAATGGAAGCGCAAGCCCGAGGCTATGAACTCTTTTACATGGAAATGAACGACATCTATCTCGATCAAGGCCATAGCTATGCTCGCGTGATGCCTGTTTCGGTTAAAGACGATGCCAACGATTTTTATCAACTTGGTGAGCCGCAAGAAATTCGCTTAAGTGATTTAGATGTATTGCTAATGCGCAAAGATCCACCGTTCGATACCGAGTTTGTCTACGCCACTTATCTGTTAGAGCGCGCCGAAGATGAAGGCTTACTAGTGGTGAATAAACCGCAAAGTCTGCGCGATTGTAACGAAAAACTCTATACTGCATGGTTTGCAGATTTAACGCCGCCAACACTTGTCACGCGCCGCGAAGATAAAATCCGCGAGTTTTACGCCAAGCACAAAGATATGATTTTAAAGCCGCTTGATGGCATGGGCGGCTCATCAATCTTCCGCGTTAAAGAAGGCGATGCCAACGTTGGCGTGATTATCGAAACCCTAACTCAGTTAAATACTGTCTATGCAATGGCGCAGGCTTTCGTACCTGATATTAGCAATGGTGATAAGCGTATTCTGATTGTCGATGGCGAGCCAATGCCATATTGTCTCGCGCGCATTCCAGCTAAAGGAGAAACGCGTGGCAATCTAGCCGCTGGTGGCCGTGGTGAAGCACGTCCGTTATCTGATACCGATTGGGAAATTGCTCGTCGTATAGGTCCAACGTTAAAAGAAAAAGGCTTAATTTTCGTCGGCTTAGATGTTATCGGAGACAAGGTGACAGAAATTAATGTCACTAGCCCAACCTGTATTAAAGAAATTGAAGCAGCCTTTGATGTTGATATCACGGGCGCATTAATGAATGCAATCGAAGCGCGTTTAGCCGCTAAAGGTAAGGAATAAGCATGAGTGATTATACTGTTGTTCAACGCGCCATTGAGCAAAAGCTCAATGATGAATTTGCCCCGAGCTTTTTAGAGATTCTTAACGAATCGCACATGCACAGTGTACCGCCAAATTCAGAAACTCACTTTAAAGTAACCTTGGTGTGTGATGCGTTTGATGGCATTCGTCAGGTTAAGCGCCATCAAATGATTTATAAAGTGCTCAGTGAAGAATTAGCTGGCCCAGTTCACGCGCTGGCACTTCACACTTTCGATAACTCGCAATGGCAAAACGCCAATGTGCCTGACTCGCCAAACTGCTTAGGTGGCAGTAAATTAGATAAGTAACTTATTTTGAAAGCTAAAAAGCCCCGTGAT
>JBMYWG010000146.1:0-1365 GCA_049607155.1 Psychrobium sp. | reverse complement strand
GCCAATAGAGGTAAGCGAGAATTTCTAGGTTCTCGAAAAATGAGTAACACACCAATACCATCACCATACAAAACGCACTTGGCGACATTGGCGAATGATAGCTTGTAAGTAGTAGATATAAGGCTGTAAACAAAAGTGGAATAGCTAAAGCGAGCAGCCCTACAATGCCTTTGACAAACAGCAAGCCGTACCAGCTGTGGTGAGTACCAATCGGCATAAATTCAACGATTTTAGGACCGCGTTCAACAATGCCATGTCCCCAAATCGGCGCTTCAGTTTCCCAGCGTTGCACGGCAATGTTGGCTAATGCGCTGCGTACTCGTGTTGAATCTGGACGCGCGGCTTTAATGTCTGAGTACAGTGTGTAAATCCAGTCGTAAATCGCTTCTGCTGCCAGTAAAAATAAGCAGGTTATTACGCCGATAATAATCAACATCAGCGGGCTTTTAATTTTGCCGAGGAACATCATCATTGGAATGAGCATAATGAAAATAGCCCAGCCTGCGCGCGATTGCGATAGTAGACACATCACAACACAGCCAGCGATGCCCCAATTTCTATAGCTGGTGTTTTTCTCTAAACTACAGAAAATAAACAACATGCACGCCATAAAACCAGCAGCAGGTGCCCATGGTGCGAAAAAGCGCCAGCGACCCATGCCAGTTTCAGGGTTTAGGCCATAAAAACTAACGGTGAAAAAGTCAGGACCCGGACCACCAATTACTTTTAACGGTGATACAAATAAATCTGCTGGCAACTTCACGATATAAGCGGCAATGGTAATCACGCCAAAGAACAGTGAATGAATCGCGATAATACATGCGGCGCGAATAATGATTTCACGCTTAATGTTGACCATAGCGCCTAAGAAAAGAAATAGTGGTAGCAATGCCCAGCCTTTAGCCCAGCCAATGGTTGATTTAATGGTTTTGCCAAGACCTAAATCCCAGTTAGCGTGGGCAACGAATAGCGCCAGCAGTAATACTAGGCCACCGCCAATCCACAGCCATACGATGCTAGGTAGATAAGCTGAATTGTCGATACCTTTGATATACCAGCGCAACATGGCCACGCCGAATATCATCCAGCCAATCACAGAGCCAGAGACATATAAAGCACCGATTGCAAAGCAAGGGTAGGTAAGCACCATGGCATACCACACTAGCTTTTCTTCAGTAGTATTTCGATTAAGTGTGCACGTTGCCATATGATGATTAATCCTAAGGTGACGAAGAAGATGCCTGCGAAGGCGGCGATAAACGCAATTAATTTACGTGGACTACTTTTTAGTTCTGGGTATGACGGACTCGCCAATAATTGAATCACTGGGTAAGACGCAAATATATCGGCACGGCTCGCTTCGAT
>JBMYWG010000145.1:0-1382 GCA_049607155.1 Psychrobium sp. | reverse complement strand
TTTCCCGGCCATGATTGTTGCAACAGCGCCGTTTTAGCTTGCTCACTTAAGATGTGGTCATTGCCAATAAAATGCTGGGCTAATGGCACTATATCATCGATGCGATCCCGTAGAGGCGGTAGGTTTAGTTCCACAACATTGAGGCGATAATAAAGATCTTCACGGAAGGTTCCGTCGTTAATAGCTTGTTTTAAATCGGCGTTTGTCGCACTGACAACCCGCACATCGACGGTGATAGTCTCACTTGAACCCACACGTTCAAACTGGCCTGTTTGCAATACACGTAGCAGCTTCATTTGTCCTGCTAGTGGCAGGTTACCAATTTCATCTAAAAATAAAGTGCCGCCGTTAGCGGCTTCGAATCGACCTTGACGCTGGATCGTTGCGCCAGTGTAAGCCCCTTTTTCCGCACCAAAAAGTTCGGCCTCCATTAGCTCACTCGCCAGTGCTCCCATATTTACTTTTATAAATGGCGCGTCTTTGCGGGGCGATTGCTGGTGGATGTGATCGGCAATGCGTTCTTTACCACTGCCATTAGCACCGGTGATTAGTACGCTAATATCGCTATTGGCCACTCGAGTTGCCATGGCAACTAATTGTTTCATTGGCGCGCTATGAACGATGAATTCGCTATTTTCCGCGCCCGTTGTTGATTTAGTAGGAGAAGGTTGGTTAGCCTCGGTAAGGTGCTCTTCAATGGTTTGCAATAACTTGGCATCGTCCCAAGGCTTTGGTAGGTAATCAGCTGCACCTGATTTAACCAGTTCGATAGCAGTTTCAAGCTGACTCCAAGCCGTGATCACGATAATGGGAGTTTGTGGTGATTGTTCTTTAAATTGATAAAACAGTGATTTTCCTTCGGCACCAGAAGTCGTTCCTTGGCTAAAGTTCATGTCTTGGATAATGAGATCGATACGCTGATTTTGCAGTGCGAGTAATGCGTCCTTCACTGAGGAGACTGCAGTGACTTGATAGTTGTGCAAGCTTAATAGTAGATCCAGTGCGTCTAAAATATCAGGGTTGTCATCAACCACTAGAATCCGCTTCATGGTGTGTCCTAATTGAAATAAAGCCGCCAATTATTATGGCGGCGTTGTTATTGTTTTTATAATGTACGCGTCGCAGCTCTTTTTATAAGGTACGCGTTGCAGCTCTTATTATAAGGTTCGCGTCGCGATTACGGGCGATATCTTGGTGGTTTTATACGCCGGGAGCCAAGTGGCTAATGTGCCAGCAATAAAGATAACAAACACCGCTAAAGCATATAGTAAAGCATCGGGTTTATCGATAGTTATCACTTTAGAGAGCGCAATGTTTAGCCCAATCATCGTTGCAATTCCTAGCAAACTTGCGCCTGTATTGAGTAACCAGTTTTCACTGAA
>JBMYWG010000144.1:0-1391 GCA_049607155.1 Psychrobium sp. | reverse complement strand
CGCAATTAATCAAGCAACAAGATTTACGCTACGGTGAAAACAGCCACCAGCAAGCCGCTTTCTACGTTGAAGCAAACCCAACTGAAGCGTCAGTATCAACTGCTAAGCAGCTACAAGGTAAAGCATTATCGTTTAACAACATTGCTGACACAGACGCTGCACTTGAGTGTGTTAAAGAATTTAGCGAACCTGCCTGTGTTATCGTTAAACACGCTAATCCATGTGGCGTTGCTATCGGCGACGACATCCTAGGTGCTTACGATCGCGCGTTTAAGACTGACCCAACATCAGCTTTTGGCGGCATCATCGCCTTTAACCGCGAGCTAGACGCTAAAACAGCACAAGCTATCGTTGACCGTCAATTTGTAGAAGTGATTATCGCGCCTACTGTTAGCGACGAAGCAGTGGCCATTGTCGCCGCTAAGAAAAACGTTCGCTTACTCGCCTGTGGTGAGTTTAGCGCCAAAGATGCTGGTCTTGACTACAAGCGCGTTAACGGCGGCATGTTAGTACAAGACAAAGATCTTGGCATGGTGACTGAAAGCGACTTAAAAGTTGTGTCAAAACGTCAACCAAGTGAGCAAGAATTAAAAGACTTAATGTTCTGCTGGAAAGTGGCTAAGTTCGTTAAATCAAACGCTATCGTTTACGCCAAAGACGGTATGACTGTAGGTGTTGGCGCAGGCCAAATGAGCCGCGTTTACTCAGCTAAAATCGCAGGCATCAAGGCAGAAGACGAAGGCTTAACAGTACCGGGCAGCGTAATGGCATCTGATGCATTCTTCCCATTCCGCGACGGTATCGACGCAGCGGCTGCGGCGGGCATCACTTGTGTAATCCAACCAGGTGGTTCGATTCGCGATGAAGAGATTATTGAAGCGGCTGATGAGCACGGTATGACGATGATATTTACCGGCATGCGTCATTTCCGCCACTAGACTAATGATTGGTTACAAACCCAACATTTAACTTCATTAAGAAAATTAAAATTTAGGTAGCTTTATGAACATTTTAGTTATTGGTAGTGGCGGTCGTGAGCACGCACTGGCGTGGAAAGCGGCGCAATCGGAAAAAGCGACACAGGTTTTTGTGGCACCGGGTAACGCAGGTAGTGCGTTAGAAGATAAGATCACTAACGTTGATATCGATGTGTGTGATATTGAAAAACTTATTGCGTTTGCCAAAGACAACAACGTTGAAATGACTATTGTTGGCCCAGAAGCGCCACTCGTTATTGGCGTGGTTGATGCCTTTGAAAAAGCAGACTTAAACTGTTTTGGTCCACGTGAAGGCGCGGCGCAGCTTGAGGGCTCTAAAGCCTTCACTAAAGATTTCTTAGCCCGTCATGACATTCCAACGGCGTGGTATCAAAACTTTACTGAAATCGATCC
>JBMYWG010000143.1:0-1503 GCA_049607155.1 Psychrobium sp. | reverse complement strand
CAAAGCGTGAAATGCTCACTAATTCAAAAAATCTTTCTGGGTATATTCACCACACTTTGACCGATAACCAGCAAAATATCTGGATTGCCCAACGCGAAGGTCGCGCCAAAGATGGTTTAGATAAAACGAATGCAGCGCTGATTTCAATGCTGTTACTCAACAAACCCAAATCACAGTCAATTAGCGATTACATTAAAGAGCTAAATATAGTGCCTGTGTCTATTAGCTATGAATTTGACCCTTGTGATCACCACAAGGCGATTGAGTTAGCGACGATTGAAGAAACGGGAACTTACGAGAAAGATGCCCACGAAGATCTCAACAGCATCACCCAAGGCCTACTAGGCTACAAAGGTCGCATTCACATCGAGTTTGGCGATGCACTCCATGGTGAATTTGAAGATTCAAAGGCTATTGCCGCAGAGATTGATCGTCAAATCATCAGTAACTACCGCTTATACGATTCAAACATTGCAGCCAAGGCACGTTTAACGAAAGCGGAAATTACCAGCGAATGTGAAGAGCACAGTATGTTGGAAACCCTCACCGAGCGCATGCATGATTTAACCGAAGCACAACAGAAGTGGCTATTAACCATGTACGCTAACCCTGCCTTAGCTAAGGAAAGCGTCGAATAATCGCTATTCTTTTGACAGCAGCAGTTGTGGTTTTACCTCAAACTGCTGCGCCTTGCCTGATAACGGGCAATTAAAACTCAAATGATAGGCACATAACTGCAAGTCATAATCTGCATTATCAGGCACTTTCCCATAAAGCCTATCGCCAACAATCGCAAAACCATCTTCACTCAAGTGCTTCCTAATTTGATGTTTGCGTCCAGTGCCAATTTCAACATCAAGTAGCGAGTAATCATTGTCACGATCATAACGTAACAACGATGCCTTGGTGTAAGCACTTCGTCCATCGATATCGGTCGTATACGCTTTAACATCATCAAAACGGCCAGCCACCACCGCTCGATATTTCTTGGTGATATTACGTTGTTCAAATAGCGCAGTGAGCTCTCGCACGCCGCGTTTTGAATGGGCGATTAGAATAATACCTTGGGTTGCTCGATCGAGACGATGTACTAGAAACGCAGGCCGTTGAGGCGTTAAGTTAAGCTCTGCATAGCGGGCAATGGTTGAATGATCCCCCCACTTAGAACCTTGGCTCATCATACCGCTCGGCTTATACCACACACTGTAATCACCACAATCACTAATCAATTGAGGATGCACAAAATCATCGCTAAGCGCCGCTTCGTTGTAATAAAGATGTAGTTCTTGCCCGACTTGTAACTGAGTCTTAGCACGGCGCAATCGTTTGGTTTTCCCTTTATCTGTCAACCAAACCGCACCTTTTTGCATGACTTGCTTGATCTGAGCTTTTGACAGCGATAAATCATGCTCCAAACAACCTAGCTGCAATAACTCAAGCGCTGAGATTTCGGTGGTTATGGATTGGTGAAGTTCAAATTTAATCACGGTCATGCTATCGCCT
>JBMYWG010000142.1:0-1543 GCA_049607155.1 Psychrobium sp. | reverse complement strand
CGTTTTTAAATGCCGATGGCAGCGAGTTAGATCAAGGCATCGCCCTATTCTTTAATAATCCGAATTCGTTTACTGGTGAAGACGTGCTGGAACTACAAGGCCACGGCGGCCCAGTCATTGTCGATATGCTAATAAAACGCGTATTAACCATCGACGGCGTGCGTACAGCTCGTCCAGGTGAGTTTTCAGAGCGCGCCTTTATGAACGATAAAATGGATTTAGCTCAAGCCGAAGCCATTGCCGATTTAATCGATGCCACTTCAGAGCAAGCCGCGAAATCGGCTGTGCAATCGATGAAAGGCGATTTTTCAAATCATATTAACGACCTAGTAGAAGCGCTAATTCGCCTGCGTATCTACGTCGAAGCCGCCATCGATTTTCCAGAAGAAGAAATCGATTTCTTATCAGACGGCAAGGTATTAGGCGATTTAAATGCCATTATTGAACATCTAGATACTGTACGTCGTCAAGCGCGCCAAGGTAGCCTGTTACGTGAAGGTATGCGCGTGGTTATCGCTGGTCGCCCTAATGCGGGTAAATCATCACTGCTTAATGCCCTATCAGGTCAAGAGCTAGCTATTGTTACTGATATTGCGGGAACTACGCGTGACGTACTGCGTGAGCATATTCATATCGACGGTATGCCACTACACATTATCGATACTGCTGGTTTACGTGAAAGCCCAGATAAAATAGAGCAAATAGGTATCGAGCGCGCATGGGAAGAAATCAACCAAGCCGACCGCGTATTGTTTATGGTAGATAGCACCGAAACCAATCACAGCGATCCTCACAAAATCTGGCAAGAATTTATGGCGAAACTACCGAGTGATACTGGTGTGTCTGTGGTGAGAAACAAAGCCGATCTCAGCGGCGACACCACAGGGGAAAGCAATGACAACGACTACCCTATTTTCAATATCTCAGCCAAGACAGGCGCAGGTGTCGATTTACTGAAAAACCACCTTAAAGACTGCATGGGCTATCAAAGTGTTGGCGAAGGTAGTTTTATGGCGCGTGCACGCCACATAGAAGCCTTAGAACGCGCGAAAGAACACATAGACATAGGTAAAGACCAACTCGTTGGTTTTAACGCTGGAGAGTTATTAGCGGAAGAACTGCGCTTAGCACAGCAATACTTAAGCGAAATCACCGGCGAATTCACCAGTGATGATTTGCTAAGTCGTATATTTACTTCGTTCTGTATCGGTAAATAACTTAGTTAAGCTGCACTTCTAAATTAGTTACACCAAGCTTTTTTAGAAAGGCGCCTAAGGTGTCTAAACGCCATGTTCGCAGTTCATCACTGCGGCCATGGCGGACAATGTAGGCGAGCTTTTTATCTGGATTAATTCCCACCAGAGAAAATTTTAGTGGTGAATTTTCATTTTCTTGAGCAATAAACTTTGTGATAGACTGGGTTTCTACCAAGCGCGCAAATTCCCCTTCTTTAACTCGATAAAAAGTAACACTCATACATTTTCACATTTTGTAATCGACATTTTGTCATAATGTCGAATTTGCTAGTCATGTACAAGTGTTT
>JBMYWG010000141.1:0-1722 GCA_049607155.1 Psychrobium sp. | reverse complement strand
GATGGTACTACTGGAATACGGATTGACGCACTGCGGTTACGCGCTGAGTAAGCTAGCATTACTGGTGCTTCGAAACCAGGGACTAGACGCTTGTATGAGTTGGTCGATGCGTTAGTGAAAGCGTTTAGCGCTTTAGCGTGCTTGATGATACCGCCGATGTAGTAAAGCGCCATTTCTGAAAGGCCGCCGTACTTGTCACCAGCAAATAAGTTTTGACCATCTTTAGCTAGAGACATGTGACAGTGCATGCCGCTACCGTTGTCTTGTGCTAGTGGTTTAGGCATAAAGGTCGCAGTTTTGCCGAACTCGTGCGCTACGTTATGAACTACGTATTTGTAGATTTGAATTTCATCAGCTTTTTCAACGATAGTGTTGAAGCGACAAGCTATTTCGTTTTGACCCGCTGTTGCTACTTCGTGGTGATGCGCTTCTACTACTAGGCCCATTTGGTCCATTAGCATACACATTGCGCTACGGATATCTTGTGAAGAGTCAACTGGAGATACTGGGAAGTAACCGCCTTTTAGCGCTGGACGATGGCCAGTGTTGCCTTCTTCATATTCAGTGTTTGAGTTCCAACAGGCTTCTTTATCGTCGATTGAGTAAGACGCACCGTTGATATCGTTTTTGTAACGAACATCGTCAAATAGGAAGAACTCTGGCTCAGGACCAAATAATACGTCATCAGCGAAACCAGCACTGCGCATGTATTCTTCAGCGCGTTTAGCAACAGAACGTGGGTCGCGATCGTAGCCTTGTAGTGTATCTGGTTCTAAGATGTCACAACGGATGTTAAGTGTTGGGATGTCGCAGAATGGGTCTAATACCGCAGTAGAAGGATCTGGCATCATTACCATGTCAGAATCATTGATTGATTTCCAACCAGCAATTGATGAACCGTCAAACATCTTACCGTCTTCGAAAAAGTCTTCGTCAACTTGGTGAGCAGGAATACTAATGTGCTGCTCTTTACCTTTGGTATCAGTGAAACGTAAATCGATAAATTTCACGTCGTTTTCTTTAATTAACTCTAGAACATTCTCAATAGACATTGGGTGTTTCCTCTTAACTAATTTATTTAGGCGATTACTTTTTGAGATAAAAATAATTGCACCAATGATTCAACTACAGCCGTTATAGCCAATATTGTGCCAACAGTTTAAGTATTTGATAGTAATTGGTTTATTGTTTTTAGGGTGAAGTAAAGATGTTGTTTTTGCACCATATTGAACAGTTGGTTGCACCATGTTGGTGCGTGAGTGTGTTCCCGTATTTAACTGCGACAAATTGGTGCGGTGTGTACTGGTTCAATATTCTCGTCACAATCTGTGGTTAGAATGCTAAATAGATAGCTTTTGAGGTGACAAGTCTGTAGAATTTGCCGCCTAATTTTTGTACCAGACGCCATTGGCGGCTGGTATCCATAGTTTTGAATAGTCAGGCTGAGCTGATTATTCCTATTTAGGCGAAATGTATGTCAAATAATATTACTGATATCAGCAAGTTGCGTAACGTTGCAATCATTGCTCACGTTGACCACGGTAAAACGACTCTGGTTGATAAATTGTTAGCACAATCTGGTACGGTTGAGTCTCGCGGCGAAGCCGAAGAGCGCGTAATGGATTCAAACGATCTTGAAAAAGAGCGTGGTATTACCATCTTGGCAAAACCAACAGCCATTAACTGGAATGATCACCGCATCAACATCGTAGATACTCCTGG
>JBMYWG010000140.1:0-1757 GCA_049607155.1 Psychrobium sp. | reverse complement strand
ACAAAATTAGTCAGTACAATATCTTCAATAGAAATACCGATCAGATTGAGCTCTAAATCTTTTAAAATCTCTAATACTGGCTCTATGATCTGGCGATCACCAGCGACTACATTGAGTTTATTGTTATTAGGAACATTACTGACGTTCTGATAATAATCTAGCAACTGATTTTCAGGGGAAATAGTAAAGAAGTCTTTTGCACTAAAGCTTAGTGCTTTGCTATATTCAGCCTCTGGAACACTTGGCTTATCAATCTGCGTCATTTGATACATACCATGAGCTAGCACCACATAACAATTAGCGCCGCTAATTGATTGCTCATGTAATAACTCGGAAATGGTATTTGCGTAATTTTGATCTGGACACGCCAACTGCTTCACCATTGGCTCCTGCTCACAAAGCACAGCCACAGTAACGCTTGCTGGTTGTAATACAATGCTCACCTTACAATTCGTAACGGCTTGTTTTTTGCGAAACAGCTTAGCTAGCACTTAGACATTTCCTTGACGTGTCAAATATTTGACAAATAAGATTATCCCTAATTAAATCAGGCATGCAAGCAAATAGTGACGAAAATCACTCAAGGCGACAAAATTTTGTTACATTCAACTGTCTCTTCACCATTACAACAACTTAGCGACCTATTATTCGATGAACATCGAATCAAAGTTTACATAAAACGTGATGATTTAATTCACCCTAAGATCTCCGGTAACAAGTGGCGAAAGCTCAAACACAACCTGCTCCATGCCAAGCAACAAGGCTATAACGAAGTCTTATCTTTTGGCGGTGCTTATTCCAACCATATCCATGCCCTAGCCTATGCTGGCCAAGCTAATGATTTAAAGACAACTGGTATAATTCGCGGTGAATATGATCCCGATAATCCGACTATTCGCGATGCCAAGGAAGCTGGAATGCATATAGAATTTGTCAGCCGTAGTGACTACCGCAGAAGATTTGATCAAGATTTTCTTAGTGAAACTCAAAACAAATACCCGAACGCGTTAATTGTTCCCGAAGGAGGAACTAATGACTTAGCGCTACTAGGGTTGGCAGAAATGGTAGAGGAAATCCCAAAAGATAAATCACAATTCATAATCGCGCCGTGTGGCAGTGGGGGCTCCAGCGCAGGCATATTAAAAGCAATGCAGCCAGAGCAAACCCTCATCAGCATTCCTGTCCTTAAAAAAGCTGATTACTTAAAACAAGAAATACTAGATTTAGCAAAGTGCAATGCACATCAACTCCGATTCCTTACCGAGTTTCATCAAGGTGGTTACGGTAAGGTGACGCCCGAACTAATTACGTTCATCGAACAATTCAAAACCAATCACGGTATCCAACTAGAACCCATCTACAATGGAAAAATGATGATGGCATTTTATCAGCTCGTTCACGATCGATATTTCCCTACTAACTCAACTATCACTTTGATACACACTGGTGGTCTACAAGGCATTAATGGATTACAACAACGTGAAATAGTACCAAGTCAGTGGACTACCAATTAAATAAAGGACTCCATACTGATTCAGCTATGTAGTGCTCTTGTTGTCGAGAAGCATATATCTAACGCAACTTTTACTAATGGGTGTTTTGTAATGACGTGCAAGGATGCACTAATGCCGCGAACGCAGGCGCCTACATGGATGTAGGTGATAGAATAATGCAGGAGCAATTATCGTAATGCGTAAGAGCGGTGTCCTACTCAGGTAAGCCGAGACCGTTAGTCCAGCGGACTGACGCAGCTCGGT
>JBMYWG010000139.1:0-1919 GCA_049607155.1 Psychrobium sp. | reverse complement strand
AGTGCAGTGATTAGCGTTGCAACTTCTTGTGAAGAAAGCATCTTGTCAAAACGCGCTTTTTCAACGTTTAAGATTTTACCTTTTAGTGGCAAGATAGCTTGGTTTTTACGATTACGACCCTGCTTAGCACTACCGCCCGCAGAGTCACCCTCCACTATGTATAGTTCAGAAAGGGCTGGATCTTTTTCCTGACAATCCGCTAATTTACCCGGCAGACCACCTAGATCTAATGCTCCTTTACGGCGTGTCATTTCACGGGCTTTACGCGCCGCTTCACGCGCTTTAGCCGCATCAACAATCTTAGTGACAACGTCTTTCGCTACTTGAGGATTCTCTAGTAAGAAATCTTGCAGATTTGTCCCCATTGCTTGTTCTACCGCAGACTTTACTTCACTAGAAACTAGCTTGTCTTTGGTTTGTGAACTGAATTTAGGATCTGGAACTTTAACAGAAATAACCGCTGTTAAACCTTCGCGAGCATCGTCACCAGTGGCATTAGTTTTTGCTTTCTTATTAAAGCCTTCCTTTTCCATGTAGTTGTTAAGCGTACGCGTTAGCGCACCACGGAAACCAGCTAAGTGAGTACCACCGTCGCGCTGAGGAATGTTATTGGTGAAACACAAGATGCTCTCTTGGTAGCCGTCATTCCACTGCATAGCTACTTCGACAGTAGTGCCATCTTCACGCTCTTCGCTGAAGTAGAAAATGTCTTTGTGAACCGTTGCTTTGTTTTGATTTAGATAATCAACGAACGCCTTGATACCACCTTCGTAACAGTAGTTTTGGCTCTTACCTTCGCCACGCTCATCAACTAAGGTGATAGATACACCTGAGTTTAGGAATGATAATTCACGTACACGCTTCGCTAGGATGTCGTAGTGGAACAATGTATCACTAAAGGTTTCAGCACTTGGCCAGAAACGCATTTGGGTACCTGTTTTATCACTGTCACCAATTTGTGCTAATGGTGCAGTTGGCTCACCGTGAACATAAGATTGAGTATAGATATGCCCTTGGCGGTGAATAGTAATTTCTAATTTTTCAGACAGTGCGTTTACTACCGAAACACCTACGCCGTGAAGACCACCAGAAACCTTGTATGAGTTGTCATCGAACTTACCGCCGGCATGAAGTACCGTCATGATAACTTCGGCTGCAGAAACACCTTCTTCTGGGTGAATATCAACAGGAATACCACGGCCATCATCTTTTACAGATACTGAACCGTCTTCGTGAATGGTAATGAAAATATCGTTACAGTGACCTGCTAACGCTTCATCGATAGAGTTATCCACCACCTCGAAAACCATGTGATGTAAGCCAGTGCCGTCATCAGTATCACCGATGTACATTCCCGGGCGTTTACGTACTGCATCAAGTCCTTTAAGAACCTTAATACTCGACGAATCGTAACTATTCTCTTCTGACATATAATTATTCTCGTTCTATGTTTTCCTGTGTTATCACACCCTGTTCCACGTGAAACATTTTGGTCTGATATTTACTGGTTTGTTGTTTTATTTGTGCTGCATCGATAACCGACAAAAAAAGCTGCGCCTGAGTTGCCACCAATTGGTCAATCAGTAATTGCCTCTTTTGGCTATCGAGCTCCGACGATAAATCATCAACCAAATAAATTGTTTCCTTGTCCACCATTTGTTTAAGGTGAACTCCTTGTGCAATTCTCAATGCACAAACTAATAATTTTAACTGCCCACGTGACAATGCATCACTCGCAGGAATATTGCCACAACGCAATTTTAAGTCTGCTTTGTGGGGACCTGCTAATGTATAACCTAGGGTTAATTCACGCGAGTAGTTTTTCTGAAAAAGCTCTGCTAAATCAGCTTTTTTATCCCAGCCCTGACTATAACTTACTGTGACGTCAGTGTCAGGCAAAAAACGCTCTATTATACCCT
>JBMYWG010000138.1:0-1978 GCA_049607155.1 Psychrobium sp. | reverse complement strand
ATGAACCAAGGCTATCCTTAACATTAAGCTGTTAAGTGATAGCCTTTTCTTTTTCTGACAAGCGTGTGCTGAGTATAAGATGTTAGTGACCCAACCACAGTTAATCGATGATTTTTATAAAGCCCTATGTGAACGCCAGCCTAGTTATGTGGGTAGCTTTTACGTGGCGGTGAAAACAACCTCGATTTTTTGTATTGCAACCTGTCATGCACGTAAACCCAAGAAAGAAAATGTCGATTTTTATACCTCGATTGACGATGTGGTTAAGGCGGGGTTTCGGCCTTGTAAGGTGTGTAAGCCGCTAGAAAAAGCCAATGAAATGCCGCCGATGGTTAAACGCGCGGTGGATTTGGTAAAAACAGATTTGACCCAAAAAGTAAAAGATACCGATTTAAAAGCCAATGGCATTACGCCGGAAACCGTGCGCCGTTGGTTTAACAAACACTACGGCATGACGTTTCAGTCTTATGCCCGAATGATGCGAATGAATAATGCGATGAAAGAATTAGATAATGGTAAAAAGGCGATAGATACGGCCTTTGATAGTGGCTATGAGTCGTTGAGTGGCTTTAATGAAGCCTTTAAGAAAATGACAGGGCATTCGCCGACTAATGAAGATGGCAAAACCATTATCTTGATTGATCGCTTAACCACGCCTATTGGCCCGATGTTTGTGTGTGCAACTGCCCAAGGGGTGTGCTTAATTGAATTTGTCGATCGTAAAAATTTAAAGCAAGAATTTGAAGAGCTGCAACAGCGCCTCAATGGTGCGATGATGGCGGGGGAGAACGAGCATATCAAGCAAGCGAAAGCTGAGCTAACTGAGTATTTCTCGGGCAGTCGTCAGCAGTTTGATTTAACCCTTTATACGCCATCAACCGCCTTTCGTGAATCGGTATGGCAAGGGCTGCGTGAACTTGAATATGGCACAACGACAAGTTATCAGCAGCAGGCAATAAAGTTGGGTAACGAGAAAGCGATTCGTGCGGTTGCTAGCGCTAATGGTCAAAACCGTATTGCCATTGTCATTCCTTGTCATCGGGTTATTGGTAAAGATGGCAGTCTCACTGGTTACGCTGGTGGCCTTGCCCGCAAGAAGTGGCTGTTAGAGCACGAAGCTAAGTTCCTCAGTTAATAATCTTTTCAGTAACACTTTGTAATATCTTTGCGCCACAAAGGTAGTGAGATTTTTGGTCAGATTGGTAGAATACGCCATCACTTTCAATCCATTACTTTGCTTGTGGCCGAGAAAACAAAAATTATCCTCAATGCATTTGTACGCAAGTGTTTTGATGCCTATTTATTAAAAGCCATTATCCGCGATAGCGGAGCACATTTGTCGCGCAAGGGGCGTTCTCGCAATTGGATGCTTATTGCCGATGCCAAGCAAATCGCCAAGATTATCAGTGATGTAGAAGCTGCTGACCAGCCGAGTTGGCTGTGGTTTGCCAAGTTGTTGCGTGAGCAAAAGCAATCGCTGACTCAACAAGAATTACTTAATTTGGTTAAGCTAAATCCGGCAATTTCTACTAATCAGCTTATCGCGCTAACAGATTGTACGTTGGCTCAGGCTCGTCAGGTTCTCGATGAAGCCGAATGGATGGATGATTGAAACTAATTCAAATAAAACAATAACTAAGGTTCTATCTATGCTTAATAGAAAACTGGGTATTTCACTGATTGCAACCAGTGTGGTTGCTATTACGTCCGGTTGTGCGACGACTAGTCAGCCAACGTCACAGGCGTTGACGGTTAGCGATTATCAACGCGCTGAACGTCAATTGCGTTCTCACACTAATAAGTTAGTTTACGGCACTGTTGAAGCCAGCAAATGGCTTGGTGATAACCGTTTACTTTATCGCACATCAGTAAAAGGCGGTCATGAGTTTGTGATTGCTGATGCTGCCAAAGGCGCTAAAGCTGCGGCGTTTGATCACGCGGCTATCGCTAGTGCACTGTCAAACGATGAAAAGTCTTA
>JBMYWG010000137.1:0-2062 GCA_049607155.1 Psychrobium sp. | reverse complement strand
TCTAACTGCTGATAATCAACATCACCGTTGTCATTAAATGGTGTAACTAATGCAACAATACTACCTGAAAACATCACTTTAAAATCCTCTGTTAATCTAGGCAAGCTATGGTACGGATAGCCGATAATAAACTCAAGGAATTAATCGCCGGATCACAGAACTTACCTAAGAAATTTTTGAAACTTGTGCTAATATCACGCCCAATTTTTATACCATTAGTTTTTATTGTTACTTTCCTCGTTTAAACACGGCGAAATCAGGAGCACCATGGACAACTTTCTAGTAGTTACTGCAATGGGAACGGATCGTCCCGGCATTGTTAACGAACTGACTAAGATAGTCACCCAAACCAATTGCAACATCGTCGATAGTCGCTTGGCAGTGTTTGGCAATGAGTTCACACTAATTTTGCTACTCAGCGGCGATTGGAATGCTATAACCCGCTTTGAAACCGATCTTTCTATTCGCAGTGCGCAGCTAGAGCTAATTACGTTCATGAAACGTACAAGCGAACACAAATTAGTGAACTATGAAGGCCAAGTCTCCGTAAAACTAGATGGTAAAGATGCACCGGGTTGTATTGGTCTATTCACCGAATACCTTGCAACCGAAGGCATCGACCTTTGTAGTTTTCGCACTAAGGCCAAAAGTGGCTACCAGCGCATTGAGATGTTAGTTAATCTCACGCACAATACGAATTACGAAAAACTACAACAACATTTCGATGAATTAGCCGAGCAGTTATCACTAACTATTCGCTACGAGCATTTAGAGCAGCATTAAAACAATAGGAAGATTAATGAATACTTTACAAGCAGGCGATAAAGCCCCTGAATTTACTCTTTTAGATCAAAACGAAAAAGAAGTTAGCTTAAATCAATTCTCAGGCAAAAAAGTATTAGTCTATTTTTACCCTAAAGCCATGACACCAGGCTGTAACGTTCAAGCACAAGGTCTGCGCGATAGCTTAGAAGAATTAAAGTCACTAAACGTCGAAGTGCTAGGTCTAAGCCCAGATGCACCAAAGCGCTTGGCTAAATTTACCGAAAAATTCGATTTAAACTTCAGCCTTCTGTCTGATGAAGACCACGCTATTGCCGATGCATTTGGTGTTTGGGGTTTAAAAAAATTCATGGGGAAAGAATACGATGGCATTCACCGCATGAGTTTCTTAGTTGATGAAAACGGTGTAATTGAGCATGTATTTAACAAGTTCAAAACCAAAAACCACCACGAAGTAGTACTAGAGCATATAAAAGGTTAACGGGAAGCATACCGACTCCTGCTAGCTCTACCTCCTAAATCCATTTAGTTGCCTACAAGGATGTAGGTACTATGTTTTGCAGGAGGAATAGAACATGCGTGAACATATCAGCTCCTTGCCATCCATGGCACCGCTTGATACCGTTCATCCTGAACATAAAAAAACCGCCAACCGTAAGGTTGGCGGTTTTTTATTATCTGTTGATAAAAGTTATTTCAAATTATCAATTTGACGAGCTAAATCAAATTCCTTTGACGTCACGAAACTCTCAACATTTCTAAGACGTAATTCGATTTGACGAAATTGCGTCTTAACTTCGCGAAACGCTTCGCGTGGCGGTTGTCCCTGTTGCCATACTTTCGATTTTACCGATACTGTGTGGTCTAAGCCGCCAATGTTTGGTTGTACATAGGGCTTTTTATCTAACATAAACCACGCTGCGATATACATTAGAAAAACAAAACCTGCACCGCCTAGGAAGAACGCCGACAACACACCGACGCGAACCAACCAAACTTCCATGTTAAATCGCTCTGCAATTCCTGCACATACACCAGCGATCTTGCCTTGTTGGGGAATTCGATAAAACTCTTTCACTGGTTCTTGTTGGTTCATTGCTTTGCTCTCCATTGTGGTGCTTCAGCATCTAAAATTGACTCTAAGGTTTCAATGCGCACTGCCATCGCTTCTGCTTGTTGGCTTAGTGATGTTAGCTCTTGATACTCTTCATCAGTTAAACCTTGGCTTACTTGGCGCTTGCTGCGGTAATGTAGGAATAGCCACATCGGTGCAACAAAA
>JBMYWG010000136.1:0-2081 GCA_049607155.1 Psychrobium sp. | reverse complement strand
GCTTTACTAATATATACTCCTAATTTAGATCAAATGCTACGTATTTTTACGTATTAGGTTAAATCGCAGAATGACTCAAATAATAACCAATAATCTTCAACAAATTATCGGCTTAGGTAATCCTACCAGTAAGTTTTGTTTCAACTTACCCACTGCACCAGTTGTCGGTGAACTGGGCTACGACGTAGCACAAATCGTCGATATCAACGGTAATCATTGGCGGAAGATTTTCGTTATCATCGCTAAGTTATGTGATGATAGTGACAATTGGCAGCAATTTCGCGACCAAAGGCTTGTTAGTGAGGTTTATCTTAACTTTACAACCGAACTGGGAAACGCGAGTGAAGTTGAATATTTATGCGGCAAAACTCATGCTGAAACGTTTGAACTAAGCAAGTTCAATTGGCGCATTGTAAGCGACGACTACCAAGTAAAAACGGCGCTAAATACTAAAGGGCAACACCTATTATTAACACCTTATCTCGATTACCGCCAATTTCCCAATGCACTAATAGCTCAGATCAAAGATTGTCTCCAGGCTGTGTAACCGCTTCATCACCGGCTTGCGCTTGAAGTGCTTCTAATTTTGCGCGGTCCGCTTTAGAAACGTATTTCGGCTTATTATTATGGGCTAATTTAGCGTTCTTCTTTTTTTGTTTCTTTTCCAGAATAGATTTAATTTTCTTTTTGCGATTCATCGTTAGTTACCTTATAAGTATCTATCCAGTTTACGCTAATACCACAAAAAAAGCCGCTATAAATAGCGGCTAAAGGTCTCATCTGAATAAAAATACAGCTGGATTAACTATCTCCTTCGAACTGACCAGCTTTTGCTAAAGCACATGCTTCAACAGATAAAATATCGGCATATCCTTGAGAGCTTTCAGGATTTAAACCGTCGCTTGCTTCCATTGAACTATCTTCTTCATTGTAAAGTGAAGCGGTAATATCCCCCATCGACGAGAAGAATACATTGCCTTTGTACAAACCAAGTTTCACAGTCCCTGTCGCGCTATCAGTGAGTGTTTCAATACCTTGGACCGCCGCTTTAGTGGCTACATCAAAACCACGACCATCGTAGAACTGATCACTAATCACCTTACTTAAGCTCTCATACAGCGCAGTCGCACGTCTGTCTAAGGTCGCTTGTAAGATATTTTGTAGCCCTTGGCTTAAAAGCTCCATGCCCGGCGCTTCATACACTCCGCGACTCTTGGTACCAATAATTCTGTTTTCCAGCGCATTTGACATGCCAACACCATTGCGGCCCCCCACTTCATTAGCCTTGGTCATCATATCGAATGGGTTTAGTTTTTCGCCATTAAAGGCCACAGCCTCGCCAGCAACATAATCGATAGTCACTTCTTCAACCGCATCAGGCGCATCTTGCGGCCATACGCCCATGGTTGGCTCAACAATAAGCATCGACGTTTCTAAACTTTCTAAATCTTCCGCTTCATGAGACAAACCCGCAAGGTTGGCATCAGTTGAATATTTCTTTTTCATGCCGATAACAGCTGGAATATCGAACGTCGCCAAGTAATCAGCCATTTCACTACGGCCAGGGAATTGCTCGAGCAGATCGGCATCACGCCATGGTGCATAAACTTCCATTTCTGGCGCTAGCGAGCGAGTGTAGCGCTCAAAACGCATCTGATCATTACCACGTCCAGTCGCACCATGGGCCAGAATGTTAACGCCGCGCGATTTCATCGCTTTAACCAAACCTTGCACAGTTACCGCACGAGCAATACCAGTGGTGTTCCAATAACCACCATCGTATGTTGCATTAGCTTTAATCGCCGCAAAACACGCATCAGCCATCTCTTTCTTAAGATCGACCAATACTGTTTCTGCGCCACACGGCTCCATCTTGCGAGCAACATTCTGAATATCATCTTCATCTGGCTGTGCTAAATCAGCAGAAAAACAAATAACGTTAATATTCTCTTCCATTAAACGTTTGGTCACTGTCTTGCTGTCTAGTCCACCAGATACACATACGCCAACGGTTTTGCCTGCTAAGTTTGATAATTTCATTTCACTCTCACACATTTGACGAATTATTCAACTCGTCGTTT
>JBMYWG010000135.1:0-2113 GCA_049607155.1 Psychrobium sp. | reverse complement strand
GCCCCGATTATGTACGGCACACAGACGTGGGGAATTCCTGCGACTATGGGTGCACTAATGGTGGTTGGCGTTGTGTACGCCTTATTTAGTGGCGTTATTAAAGTCCGTGGCACTGACTTTATTCAAAAATACCTACCGCCAATAGTGACAGGCCCAATTATTATGGTAATCGGCCTATCGCTTGCGCCTGTTGCAGTAAATATGGCACTTGGCAAAACTGGTGACGCCAGCGCGCAACTCGTTGATACCCAAATCGCGCTGATGATTTCACTACCTGCACTAATTTCGACTTTGATCGTGTCAGCATTTAGCAAAGGCTTTATGCGCCTTGTACCAATCTTAGCGGGTATTGTCGTCGGTTACGGTATTTCGTTATATCACGGTATTATCGACTTCTCACCAGTCGCTGCAGCGCCATGGTTTGCGATGCCAAACTTCACTGCGCCAGAGTTCAACTGGCAAGCCATTGTTTATATGCTGCCAATTGCGATCGCGCCAGCTATCGAACACATCGGCGACGTACTAGCGATTAGCAACGCTACTGGTAAAGACTACATTAAAAAGCCTGGCCTACATCGCACATTATTAGGTGATGGTGTGGCGACGACGACAGCGTCAATGCTGGGTGGTCCGCCAAATACTACCTACTCAGAAGTTACTGGTGCGGTAATGCTTACCAAAGCATTTAATCCACGTATTATGACGTGGGCAGCCATTGCGGCTATCTTAATGGCCTTTGTTGGCAAGCTAGGCGCACTATTACAAACGATCCCGCCAGTGGTAATGGGTGGTATCATGATGCTGTTGTTTGGTCTCATTGCCAGCGTTGGTCTCGGTAGTTTAATCAAGGCGAAAGTGGACTTTGAACAACCGCGAAACTTTATTATCTTCGCCATAGTATTAGTATTTGGCATCGGTGGCATGGCACTGAACTTTGGTGGCTACAATATCCAAGGCATCAGCCTGTGTGCCTTAGTCGCTATTCTACTTAACTTAGTTTTGCCAAAAGAAATTAAAAACTAGTCTTAAGTTCATCAAGCCAAATAAACACGCCAATCAAAAGCCAGCACCTCGCTGGCTTTTTTCTATTTTTAAACACACAAAATAATACTTCGAGTATCGCCACCTACACCTTTTAACAACACCCTTGCCGACGTGATTTGACTCAGCCACCATTCAGCAACTTTAATTACCGAGAACAAAGCGATGACACTTCTAAAACCCGTTATAATTATCATGATATTAGCTACAACTAGCGGCTGTATGTCCACCACAAAACATATTAACAGCAGCGTCGTTGACTACCTCTATAGCGACGAAAAAGAAACTAACCAACCACTTAAACAACCCCACCTAAAACTCCCTCTCAAAGTGGGTATAGCCTTCGCACCGACGAATGTCTCAGCCACTCGTTCACCAATTACTAAACCAGAGAAAATAAAGCTACTGGAACAAATCGCCGATAACTTTCGAAATCACGAATTTGTCGATAAATTAGAAGTGATTCCCGCAGCGTATCTGCGCACTAAAGGAGGCTTCGACAATCTAGAACAGATAAGCAAAATGTACGACATCGATGTGATAGCCTTAGTCTCTTATGATCAAGTGCAGTTTACCGACGAAGGCGCATTATCAATGACCTATTTAGCCATCGTCGGCGCTTACATTTTCTCTGGCGAAAAGAACGATACCAGCACTTTACTAGACACTACCATCTACGACATCGACAGCCGCAAACTTCTATTTCGAGCGCCTGGCTCAAGCAATGTCAAAGGACGCTCTACACCTATAAATTTAAGTGAAGCATTACGAGCAGACAGCCTTAAAGGATTTGAACTGGCAACTCAAGATATGATTAAAAACTTACAGGCTGAATTAGCCAAGTTTAGGAATAAACTAGCAAGTAAAGACTCAACAATTGATGTATCTGATTAGTCATCTTCAGAAGTTATACAATGCAAAAGCCCTGTGTATTTCTACACGGTGCTTTCCCTAAAAAATTATCTGGAACAATTCCCCCTCCAGATCGCCTGAAACCGGTTATACAGGGGTGAATGCATAAATACGAATTTGACAATGTCCTACTCAGGTAAGCCGAGACCGTTAGTCCAGC
>JBMYWG010000134.1:0-2176 GCA_049607155.1 Psychrobium sp. | reverse complement strand
CGCCGTGAAAGGGCGGTGTCCTAGGCCACTAGACGAAGGGGACGCATCTTAATAACTAGTTAGTGGTGGAGCTATGCGGGATCGAACCGCAGACCTCTTCGCTGCCAGCGAAGCGCTCTCCCAGCTGAGCTATAGCCCCTCTACTAACTACGTTGTTCAGGAGGATGACTCATCCCTGACAACGGAGCGCATTCTATGCACCTCTCGTAAAAGAGTCAACTCATTTTTTTTAAATAATGACTACTCGATAAAAAAATGCGCACTTCGTTGAATCTTTAAACGTAAACCCTTATTAAGCACTATATTTAGCGCATAAAAAAAGCATATCCAAAGATATGCTTTTATAGGTATTCAACTAAATAGTATTAATAGCGGGATTTAAGCTTCTAAACGCGCACGACAAAACTCAACCGCTTTAGCAATACGTGCAACACTACGCTCTTTACCAACAAGCTGTAGCGTTACATCTAATGATGGCGACTGCCCTGCCCCAGTTACGGCAACGCGAAGTGGCATACCGACTTTACCCATACCGATTTCTAACTCTTTGGCCGTTTCATCAATCGCATTGTGTAAGTTTTCTAATGACCACTCTTCTAGCGCCGCGAGTTTCTCACCAACTAATTGCAATGGCTCAAGTGCCACACCGCGTAAATGCTTCTTCGCTGCCGCCGCATCGAACTCTTCGAAGTCTTCATAACAGTAACGTGACTGCGCTGCTAATTCTTTAAGGGTATTAACACGCTCACCTAATGCCGAAACAATGGTTTCTAACGATGGACCATTCGACGTATCGATTTTTTGATCATCCATGTGCCAACTTAAGTACTTAGCAACATGTGATGGCTCACTGGTTTTAATGTAATGGTTGTTTAACCACAATAACTTATCAGTGTTAAAACCAGATGCTGCTTTATTAATAGCATTAAATGAAAATAGCTCTTTCATTTCATCAACACTAAATACTTCTTGCTCACCGTGAGACCAACCTAAACGCACTAAGTAATTAAGTAGTGCTTCTGGCAGATAACCATCATCGCGATATTGCATAACACCTACAGCGCCGTGACGCTTAGATAGCTTCTTGCCATCGTCACCTAAAATCATAGATACGTGAGCGTATTCAGGAATCGGCGCGCCTAATGCTTTCAAGATATTAATTTGACGCGGCGTGTTATTAATGTGGTCTTCACCACGCACAACGTGAGTAATCCCCATGTCCCAATCGTCAACAACAACACAGAAGTTATAAGTTGGGCTGCCGTCGGTACGTTGAATGATAAGATCATCAAGCTCACTGTTAGCAATAGTAATGTTGTCACGCACGTGATCTTCAAATGACACTTCGCCTTCTAATGGGTTTTTAAAACGAATTACGTGAGGAACATCTGTTGGCTGCTCGGCTAGGTTACGACAGTGACCGTCATAACGTGGTTTTTCACCCGCCGCCATTTTCTCTTCACGTAATTTATCTAAACGTTCGCTTGAACAGTAACAACGATACGCTTTGTCTTCTCCGATTAGCTGAGCGATTAACTCTTTATAACGATCAAAACGCTTAGTTTGGTAGTAAGGACCTTCGTTCCATTCTAGACCTAACCATTCCATACCTTCCATAATGGCATCGATAGCTTCTTGAGTTGAGCGTTCAATATCCGTATCTTCAATACGCAATACAAATTCGCCACCAAGTTTTTGTGCAACAAGCCAAGAATAAAGAGCAGTACGGGCACCACCAACGTGTAAATAACCAGTTGGACTCGGTGCGAAACGTGTTTTGATTGTCATAATCAACAGTAACCTTAATTAGTGCTATCTATAGCAAGCTATAAATAAAGCAGAAGAAAAATAATTGCGTTGCCATAATAATGAAAACCTATGGCTTATATGGACGGCATTTTAGCAATTTACACCACAACTACAATCAAGTTTGCCTGCGAATGTGAAATATTCGATTGAAATTGTTCCAAAATGGAATTATTTTGTTCAACTTGATGCAAAAGTCACCGCTTGGTGGTAATTATCAAAAAAAGCGTTGACTCTAAATCGAGTCTCTCTATAATACGCTCCCGAAACGACGAGACAGCAAACGCTTTTTCGACGAAGACCCGGACGATTAGCTCAGTTGGGAGAGCATCGCCCTTACAAGGCGAGGGTCACTGGTTCGAGCCCAGTA
>JBMYWG010000133.1:0-2179 GCA_049607155.1 Psychrobium sp. | reverse complement strand
TTTTGATTATTGTTGATAAATGAGTTGCTGTACTCCTTAAAACGCACTCTGTCCGCAGGGTGAATTTTTTCAATGAGTTGACGCGGGCTTAGCAATACATCCTCATTGCCCATAGCGAGTACTGCGGTACTGTGTTTATCGAGAAAGATTTTTTGAGTGTTTAAGTCGAGATCCCATAAGCCTTCACCTGCCCCTTTTAGGGCTAGTGATAATCGCTCTTTACTCTCGTTAAGAGCATTTTGCGCACCAGATATTGCGCCAAGCATACCGTTGATGCTGCTTACCAGGGTATCAATTTCGCGAATTTCACTAGTTGGTGCACGTTTACTGTAATCTTTATCACGGCTAATTTGACGCGAAAAATTGGCCAATTTGTAAACGGGTTTTGTAAAGGATTTTACGATATTAGAGGACAGCACTGCACTGATCAAAATAGCCAACAATAGTAAAGCGCCACCGATATATATAAATTCAAACTGACGCGTATGCAGTTCTTCAGTGTCGGCGACAACATGTAAATAACCAATAACAAAATCGTTGACGACAATGTCTTTAAATATTTCTATCGCTGCATCGTTAATAACAACGGCGGGTTTGTTATTGTTATCTAAGTTACTGATGTCCCAGTTGTTAACATAGGTGGCAATTTCGTTGTGATCATTATCTGATAAACGAGCATAACGAATATTGGGATGGTATTTTAACGACTCTAACACCGTGATTGCCATTTGATGATTGTCATCCGCTAGAGCAATACCAGCGTTGTTAGAAACAGCCTGACTGATGGCGTCTATATCGTTGATGTAGTCAGTTCTATGGGTTGTCTTGTCATAAAAGATAAAGCCAGCAAAGGTCAGTAGTAAAATGATGATACTGGTAAAAATCAGGGAAATGGTAAGTTTTCCACGCAGTGAACGCTTGGGCTGTGATTTCTCTTGTTGTTGACCCGAGTCGTTAGAGTGAGGTACCAAATCGAATTCCTTTATCCGTGCTGCTCTGTTAGTTGCATGGCTATCTATGACTCATATTCGATGAGCCTCGATTGCGGTGTTGGTATTGGGTAAATCAGGACAACTAACTATTCAAAATCTAACCTATTTTATACACGTTCTGTAGGGCATTCTCAATAGGTTATTGAGCTGGTTTGGGTGGTTTTTACTGTCGAAATCAATAGCTTTAGTGAGGAAATATAAAGCGCTTAACACAGAGGTGTATTAAGCGCCTATTGGAATCTATGCCTCTCGCTCAATCGCGCGGTAGGCGATATCGGTGCGATAGAAAACATCTTTCCATTCAATGGCTTTAGTCAGCTCGTAAGCACTTTGCTGCGCTTCGGTTACGCTGTTGCCAAGGGCTGTCGCACAAAGTACGCGGCCACCAGCAGTCACGACGTTGCCATCAACCATCTTAGTGCCAGCGTGGAATACTTTAGCACTATCAGTTGCTTGGCTAATACCTGTAATCACATCGCCTTTGTTGTAGCTGGCTGGATAGCCACCAGCTGCAAGGACAACGCCTACAGCAGCGCGCTCGTCGAATTTAGCTTCAACTTGATGTAAACGCTTATCGAATGACGCTTGTACTAGTTCAACTAGGTCAGACTGTAGGCGCATCATAATCGGCTGTGTTTCAGGATCGCCAAAGCGGCAGTTGTATTCAATGACCTTAGGTGCGCCATCGCTCATGATCATTAGGCCAGCGTATAGGAAACCTGTGTAGGTGTTACCTTCGGCTTTCATGCCATTAACCGTTGGGTAGATGACTTGCTCCATAATGCGATCGTGCAGTTCTGGTGTCACTACAGGGGCAGGAGAGTATGCTCCCATGCCGCCAGTGTTTGGACCAGTATCGCCATTGCCTACGCGCTTGTGATCTTGACTAGTTGCCATAGGAAGCACGTTGTCGCCATCCACCATCACGATGAATGAGGCTTCTTCGCCGTCGAGGAACTCTTCGATTACTACACGGCTTCCTGCTTCACCAAAAGCATTGCCCGCTAGCATATCTTTGATAGCGTCTTCCGCTTCTTCCAGAGTCATGGCTACGATAACACCTTTACCAGCCGCTAAACCGTCGGCTTTAATCACGATAGGTGCGCCTTTTTCGCGTACATAAGCAATGGCTGGATCGATTTCAGTAAAGTTTTGATACCACGCCGTTGGAATGTCATGACGGGCTA
>JBMYWG010000132.1:0-2187 GCA_049607155.1 Psychrobium sp. | reverse complement strand
CAAACGCTTTACCACCAGGTCTAAAAAACGTCGCTGATGAAGTAGAAAATAAAACCAAGCAAGTACTTCAAGGCCAACTTAATAAGCTTGACGTTGTCACTCGTGAAGAATTTGACGTACAGACTCAAGTACTGTTAAAAACACGCGAAAAAGTTGTTGTTCTAGAACAACAAGTTGCAGAATTATCTGCATTACTAAATGACAAGCAATCAGACGATAAAAGCGAATAAGGTTTAACAGTGGATAAATACTTAGTCATCGGCAATCCAATTGCTCATAGTAAGTCGCCATTTATTCATCAGAGCTTTGCTAAGGAAACTCAGCAGACGATGGATTATCAAAAAGCACTCGTTGAAATTGATGACTTCGAAGCATTTATCCAGCAGTTTCAGGCGCAAGGTGGCCGCGGTTGTAACATTACCGTGCCTTTTAAAGAAAAGGCGTTTGAGCTAGCGACGCAGTTAACACCAAGAGCTAAAGCAGCAGGCGCAGTAAACACGCTCATCTTTCAAAACGATGGTTCGATTCTAGGCGACAATACAGACGGTCAAGGGCTAGTTGGCGATCTTCTCACTCAAGGTATTGAACTTAAGAATAAGCGCATCTTGATTATTGGCGCTGGCGGTGCCGCTCGAGGCTGTATTTTACCGTTACTCGAACAAGCGCCTACTTCTATTACCATTACTAATAGAACTCATAGTAAAGCACAGCAACTTGAAAGCGAGTTTGACCATTCTGCATTAAATAGTGTGGCTTTGTCTGAATTAAAAGCTGAGTTTGATGTGATTATCAATTCAACTTCGGCAAGTTTATCTAATCGATTACCCCAAGTAGAAGAATCCGTAATAGCTGCCGCCCATTGTTGTTATGACATGGCTTATGGCAACCAACCAACGTGTTTTCTGACTTGGGCAAAAGATCTTGGAGTCCCTCAAACGATTGATGGTTTAGGCATGCTAGTAGGGCAGGCTGCTGAAAGCTTTAGATTGTGGCGTGGCGTGACGCCTCAGACATCTAAGGTATTAGCTACACTTCGCGAGCAACTATCATGAACCAAGCAATTTTGTTTAACGATGATCTGCAATGGCATTGTGCATCTGAGCAATTAACACAAAGTGCTATATATAGCGGTGCCATTATCCAGTGCGTAATTCATTTGAGTTATCTAAAAAGTAAAGGCTTTGATGGTAACTTGGACGAAAAAGTAATCCATGACTTTTGCGCGCTCATTTCTTTTGATATAGAAGAAGACGCACAACAAGCCATAGAAGATGAACTAATCTCTGACGAGGGAGTTATCGAGCTCAATTAATTAAGCTGAGCAAGGTAATCATCTTTCAGCGTCACGTAATTAACTGCAGACTGAGCTAGAAAAGCCATTTCATCGTCGGTAAGAGGACGTGCTTTCTTCATTGGGTTACCAACATATAGATAGCCTGACTCTAATGTTTTCTTTGGCGGTACTAAAGTCCCCGCACCAATAAACACATCATCTTGTACGACAGCTCCATCCATAATAATGGCTCCCATACCCACCAGAATACGCGAACCTAAGGTGCAGCCGTGAAGCATTACTTTGTGGCCGATAGTAACATCGTCGCCGATAATTAAGGGATTACCGGTTGGGTTCTTTTCACTGATACGAGTTACATGTAACACACTACCATCTTGTACATTTGAACGATCGCCAATACGGATATAATTTACATCGCCGCGAATCGCCACAAATGGCCAAACACTACAATCATCTCCTAAAACAACATCACCACAAATGACTGTGTTGTCATCTATATAGTTACGCTTGCCTAAAATTGGAAATACACCTTTAAACGCAGTTAAGTTGGTTGACATAATTTATCGTTTTCCATTCTTTTACTCTGAATAAGACGATAATAGCCTAAAAACGACTAATAATCTTACGAATTGTACGAAGTATACTCACCTAAACAGAAAGTTATAAAAAGCTATTGCGCTTTAAAATATCTTCCCTATAATGCGCACCTCCTCAAGACAACGGCGCTGTTAAACATCGCAAAGCGTTATTGAGGAAGGGTTTTAAAGAGTAAGTAAGAAAGTAGAGAGGTTTATTAACTCATTCAATCAAATTTGATTAATGGTTAATTTGTTCGCTTTATCTCAAAGTTGTTATCAACTAGTTAAATTTAACAAGCTTACTTTTAGTTTTGA
>JBMYWG010000131.1:0-2214 GCA_049607155.1 Psychrobium sp. | reverse complement strand
TAGTTACGTTTGTTCTCGCTTTTAAAAAGTAACCTTGAGAACCCACCGATGACTATCATCCACCAAATCAACTGAACAACGATAGCTATAGTTAGTGAGGCCTGTGAGTTAACGTATAAACCAACTCTTACAGCGAGCCACATAACGACTAATGCCAGCACCCATCCCTTAGATAAACTTGGTAATTTAGTCCATGTTTGTACCGCGGTCAGAACAAATCCAACAGCCACGGTGGCTGCAAAACCAAAAATCATTTCATGAACATGCCAGACTGTCGGTGTCATAAACACATCATCTTGAAAGGTATAACCCAAAAAGAAACCAATCCACATCATTAGGCTAAGTGCAGAAGCACCAGCGGCTAACAAGAAAAATGGTCTGAATGCCAAGCTTAAAAAGTCGTGATTGAGAACTTTATCGAGCCCTTGATGCTGAGGCTTATCATTTGCTAAACGCGGATCCTGTGGTTGTAATACTGCCATCTTTAAAAAGCCTTATATCCTAAGTTAAATGCACCGACGCAACGCATAGCATACCCAAGCTTAAAAATCGCAGCACTGACAATAGTCAATAAATGTGCTGCTACTTCTGCTGGCAAAATTAGAGATTGCTCTATGCCATAAGAAACCCAAACTGACGCCAGAAAAAAGCTCAGAGACACCAACATAATTTTGTTAGCAAACTTGATCAATCGCTTGTGTTTATCTCTCAGTGCAACAACCGATTTAATAGGATTGTCGATAGCGCTAGCCATTAAGATATCTCCATAAAGTAACTTCAAATACAATTAACACCTAATAGCAACGCCAATGCCAACTTTTATAATCAACAATTATCAATAACTTAAATAAACCCAAATAAAAAACGAGTCATAATGACACTTTCAATTTAGGGTCAATATGACTACACTGTGTCAAAATGATTGCTCGAATAAATACCAATGCATCCAATTACCTCAGACTCGTTGCTCGCCTTGTCGCTTGATCTAGCAACGAGCCTCACCACTAAAGATCGCTTTACCAGATTATTAGCGACGGTACGTAAAACCATCACTTGCGATGCAGTAGCACTGCTTTCATTTGATAACGACACCCTGACGCCCCTTGTGCAACAAGGATTAAAAAATGACGTGTTAGGTCGCCGTTTTCACATCGATGAACACCCGCGCTTTGAAGCCATTTGCCAATCACTGCATCCGATACGCTTTAGCGCCACCAGCCCACTGCCAGATCCTTATGACGGATTATTAATTGAGCACGATGGCGATTTACCAGTGCACGCTTGCATGGGGTTACCACTGTATTTTGATCAACAACTTATCGGGGTCCTTACTCTTGATGCTCTCCAGCCAAACGTTTTCGACAACATAGCCAAGCGCACGCTTGAAATTATTTCGGCATTAGCAGCAGTTAGCCTCAATACCGCAATGACCTTAGACTTGCTAGAAAAGCAAGCAATGCACAACCAACAAGTTGTTGAAACACTTGCTATGCAGCCGGGAAATATAAAGAGCAGTGAGATCATTGGTAATAGCCCAAAGATGGCAAAATTGATGAATGAGATTCGTCTTGTGGCACCTTCGCCATTTACAGTGCTGATCCAAGGGGAAACCGGTGTAGGTAAAGAATTAGTTGCTAGTGCCATTCACGCAAACTCTTCACGAGCGCATGCGGCAATAGTGCATGTAAACTGCGCCGCGCTGCCGGAAAATTTAATAGAAAGTGAGTTATTTGGTCACGTTAAAGGGGCGTTTACCGGTGCAGAGAAGACCAGAGCTGGTAAATTCTCAATCGCCAATGGCGGGACACTGTTTTTAGATGAAATAGGCGAGCTACCACTCAGCGCACAAAGTAAATTACTCCGTGTCTTACAAAACAACGAAATCCAAGCGCTTGGGCAAGATAATGTAGAGATTGTCGACGTGCGAATTATCGCTGCCACTAACCGTGACTTGGCTCAAGAAGTGGAAGACGGACGATTTCGCGCAGACTTATATCACCGTTTAAGCGTGTACCCAGTTAGTGTTCCCCCGTTGAGAGATCGTATTGGCGATGTTCACCTATTAGCAGGTTATTTTTGTGAAAAATTAAAACGAAAACTAGGCTTGGCGCAAATAGCACTGAGTAGCGACTTTTTAGACGCGCTTGAGCAATATCAATGGCCTGGAAATGTCAGGGAATTAGAACACTTTATAAACCGCGCCACCTTAAAAGC
>JBMYWG010000130.1:0-2281 GCA_049607155.1 Psychrobium sp. | reverse complement strand
GGGTGGTGCCTAACAGCGTGCGGGTTCAAGTCCCGCCATCCGCACCAAATACGAAGAGCGGGAAACCTTAGTGGTTTCCCGCTTTTTTGTGCCTAAAATTAACTAGCAATTTGCTATTTCAGTTGCCTTTCATAATTTCATCTTATATCGTAATGCATATTAGGAATATAGATTGATCTAAATCAACTTAAGCAATAGTAAAGGATAAAGGGAATTACGTAATGACGTCTAAATCATCGACCCTCAATTTCAATATTTTAACCAGACTGGCAGCCGTAGCTGTAGTCGCATGTGTTGGCTTGGCAGTAATACTTATCACCAGTTTTCGTAGCGATACCATTAAACAAGTGGAGCAACTTAGTAACGAGAACATTCAGCGTGCCGCGCAGATGTTTATGGTGTCTACCATTCGTTTTAATGATGAATTTACCAAAGAAACTGATCCGGTTAAGAAAGCAGAAATCCATCAAGATTGGATCAAAACCATAGAAGCGGTTGATCTCGCCGTAACTCACGACTTTGGCAGTGATGTCGCGCAAATTAGATTATTTACCGATGAGCAAAAATTAAATCTTGCGTCATTTGGCAAAGACATTACGGCAACTAAAACGCCTTTTGAGGCGAATGCTATTACTACTTTCGCCAAGGGTAATCTCAATCCAATCGTTATCCAAGATAGTGAATTTTACAAAATAGCCGTACCGCTAATGAGTAATATGCATCCGGGCTGTGCTAACTGTCATAGTATTCCTGTGTCTGATGCTAAGGTGCTCGGCGGCCTGTCTGTCATTACACCTATTGCTGCTAAAATGGAGGCGTCAAATGCTTTGGCTGTGAAACTGAGTTTAGCTACTTTTGTGGTGTTTGTGTTAGTTAGCGCCTTTATCTATTTCTTCCTTTACAAAAATGTATCGAACCCTATTAGTCGTTTAACCCGTAGTACCACCTCTTTGGCCTCCGATTTACAAGGTGGAACACTGAGTAGTTGGCAGACTAAAACGGAAAAATATGAAATTAATCAGTTATCAAGCGGGATTTCTACACTGCATTCTGCGCTTGAATCTCTGTTAAACGATGTGCGTAATCAGGCGGCAATTGTTGAGCAACACTCGGCGTCAACATCGACCATTGCCAAAGAAGCGGAATCCAATATTTTTAGTCAGCAAGCGAACCTAGACGGCATTTCTCAGGCGGTAACGGAGCTGATGAACGTTAGCGAAGATGTATCACAACGGGCAAATCATACGGCGACAATCACTAGCGAAGTGACTCAAGGCATTACAGACAGTGGCGCAAACATGCAGCAAACACTGCAACAAATTAATGCACTTGCCGATAACATTACTCGCGCCAATGACGTGGTTAATCAACTATCTGCACAAAGCGATAGTATCGGCGGCATAATTAGTACCATCGACGGCATTGCAGAGCAAACAAATTTGTTGGCGTTAAATGCGGCGATTGAGGCTGCGCGTGCGGGTGAGCAAGGTCGTGGTTTTGCGGTGGTTGCCGATGAAGTTCGCACACTGGCGCAACGCACCCAAGAAGCCACCAGTGAAATTAATGACCTGGTGCAAGGATTGCAAAAAGGTGCTACGCAAGCCAGTGAAGTGATGAACGAAAGCCGTGAGCAGGCAATGCTGACGGTAGATAATGCGGCGAGTGCGTCGGAGCTGCTTAATAATGTGACTGACCAAGTTGAAACCATCAATGGTCTTAACTCAGACAATGCGACAGCGGCTACCCAACAGTCATCAACTATCGGACAGCTGCGCGAGAATATCGATGAAATTACCGGTAAGAGCCATGCGATTTTAGAAGGGGCGCAAACCACGGTAAAACAGTCGCAACATTTAAGTGAGATTTCATCCAAGCTCGGTAATTTGATCAAGATTAAATAACGTGCGCTATGTGCAGTTTTAGTGAAATAACTCACTGATGGCCAGTGATTTCGGGTTGATATTTTACTCATCAGGCGTATAATCACCGCCATCTACTTTATGTATAGATTTTAGTTATTTTCTGGAGCGGCTGCTCGAAGGTAACGGCAAGAATTAAAATCACTGCATAACCCAAAGTCCGCTATCAAATGGAGAACATTAGACAGTGGCTACCAAGGCAACTTGGTATACAGGGTCCAGTTTCAAGCCCCGCTATTTAGTCGGGGTTTTTTATTACCTGTAACGACATCAAACAAGTATGGTTCTGATGAGAGCACTACTTGTTATTAAACTGGGCCAATTGGCCCTTTTTTGTTTTTTAGAGATTTATTTTAGGAGTG
>JBMYWG010000129.1:0-2300 GCA_049607155.1 Psychrobium sp. | reverse complement strand
GTAGGTGGTATCACTGAAACTGATGCAACACTTGCTGCAGCGTCTAACGCTATCATGCTTGGTTTTAACGTACGTGCCGATGCAACAGCACGTAAAGTGATTCAAAACGAAAACCTAGACATGCGTTACTACAGCGTAATCTATGACTTAATCAATGAAATTAAGTCGGCGATGAGTGGTCTACTTGCCCCTGAATTCAAGCAAGAAATCATTGGTCTTGCTGAAGTTCGTGATGTGTTCCGTTCACCTAAGTTCGGTGCAATCGCTGGTTGTATGGTTACTGAAGGTATGGTTAAACGTACTAATCCAATCCGTGTATTACGCGACAACGTTGTTATCTACGAAGGTGAATTAGAATCTCTACGTCGCTTTAAAGATGACGTACAAGAAGTTCGTAACAACATGGAATGTGGTATCGGCGTTAAGAACTACAACGACGTTAAAGTTGGCGACCAAATCGAAGTATTTGAAGTAGTTGAAGTTAAGCGTTCACTATAAGCGTTAACTCAACAAATTAATTGAGATGGGGGCACTAGCCCCCATCTGTGTTTCTTGTAAAGAGACACTGGAGGAGAAATTATGGCTAAAGAATTTAGTCGTGCGCGCCGTGTGGCGCAGCAAATTCAAAAAGAATTAGCACAAATCGTATCGCGTGAAGTTAAAGCTAACGAGCTTGGCATGATCACCCTAAACGAAGTTGATTTGTCATCTGACTTGTCATACGCCAAGGTGTATTTCACAATTTTAAATGACGAAGGCGACAACATTAAAAATGCCGTTGCTAAGTTAAACGAACAAGCACCATTACTGCGCAGCATGATGGGCAGCGCGATGCGTCTACGTATCGTTCCTGATTTAAAGTTTTACTACGACAAGTCATTAAGCGAAGGTATTCGTATGACAAGCCTAGTAAACCAAGCGGTACGTAAAGATCGTGAAAACAACCCAGATATCGATTCTGAGGAAGGCTAATGGCGCGCAAACGTAAGGGACGCCCGATTAATGGCGTGTTATTACTAGATAAAGCCACTGGCCATAGCTCTAACGATATGGTGCAAAAGGTTAAGCGCTTGTTTGGCGCGCAAAAAGCGGGTCATACAGGGGCACTTGATCCTCTAGCCACCGGCATGTTGCCAATTTGTTTGGGGGAAGCGACTAAGTTCTCACAATACTTACTCGATTCAGACAAGCGCTATCGCGTGATTGCCAAGCTTGGTGAGCGCACAGATACGTCGGATAGCGATGGCGAAGTGGTGGAAACGCGTCCGATTGAGTTTTCTCATGACACCTTGCTTGAGAAAATCGATTTCTTTCGCGGTAAAACCAAGCAAGTACCATCTATGTTCTCAGCTTTAAAACATCAAGGCAAGCCGTTGTATCACTATGCGCGTCAGGGTATTACCGTTGAGCGTGAAGCCCGTGATATCGAGGTATTTGAGCTGCTGTTTATTCGTCACGAAGGCGATGAATTAGAGCTTGAACTGCACGTCTCTAAAGGCACTTACATTCGCACTATCATCGATGATTTAGGCGAAATGCTCGGTTGTGGCGCGCACATTACCATGTTGCGCCGTCTTGAGGTGGCCACTTATCCAACGGATAAGATGATTAGCCTCGATGACTTACAAGCACTGCATGACAAAGCTATCGCAGAAGAAGTGATGCCGTCGGTATATCTTGACGAGCTATTACTTGAGATGGATAGCCCAGTGGATAATTTCCCTGTTGCTACCATCACCGAAGACGACTACCGCTTAGCGTCACACGGTAATCCGGTGAAAGTCGATGGTTTTAATGGAGGCGAATTAGTGCGCATTAAAGTCGGTGCTGAGCAGCGTTTTATAGGCGTCGGTATCATCGATAATCAGGGACGCGTACAGCCCAAACGCTTGGTCGTTGAATCACAAGCGTGATTTAAACCACGTGATAAAAACCTTGCGGTAATAATCACTTGTATATCTTAGCGATACTGGTATTATACCGCGCTCGATGTGTAGCTGAATTAGTGATCGGCTACATGAAGTTAAACCACATAAACATTTGGAGTTTATTATGTCACTAAGCGCAGCGCAAACAGCTGAAATCATCAAACAATTCGGCCGCACTGAAAACGATACTGGTTCTTCTGAAGTACAAATTGCTTTGTTAACAGCACAAATCAATCACCTACAAGGTCACTTCAAGAAGCACATCCACGATCACCACTCACGTCGTGGTCTATTACGCATGGTTTCTAGCCGTCGTAAGCTACTTGACTACTTAAAGCGTAAAGACGTTACTAAGTACCAAGCAACTATCGA
>JBMYWG010000128.1:0-2457 GCA_049607155.1 Psychrobium sp. | reverse complement strand
GTTATTACCAGATTCGAATTTACTGCGAAAATACTTAATGGCTATTGGTCAGTTCAAAGTGAACCACAGTCAAAATGCGTCGATTGATGCCTTTCAGCAAGCCATAATGGCACAACTAGCAAGCGATGGCATAGAGACTTGGCCCGGCTATCACGTCGCTGGTGTCGAAGTGGATTTACTGTGTCGATTGAATGGCAAGTATCTGGCGTTAGATCTCATTGGTTATCCCGGCCCATGGGCAGACTTCTTTGAACTTAATACTTATAAGGTGCTACAGCGGGCAGGGATTGAGGTTTTACCTATTAGTTATGGCTTGTGGTTAACTGAGCCACAGCGATGTATGGATGAAATAAAAAACCGATTGAATAAATAAAGCGCCACTATGACGCTTTAACAAAGCAGGCAAATTACTCAACAACAACCAATCGCTTGTTGCGATCTTTTAAGTTCGTTATTGCGTCTTTTCCTACGACGCCGAGTACATCACGGCTGCCTTTTTTAAAGCAAAGTGATAGCGTCCTGACACTGCCCAAAAGCCGTTGTCGCCGTGCCAATGGCGAGCGATAAAATCAACGCCAACCATGGCACGGTCCTCTTTTATGGCCACATTGATATTCGATAGTTCGTGATAGGTGGTATCGAAGCCCGGTAGAAATCCTGCCCATTGCTGCATTAACGATTGTGGCGTTGCTACGCTTGGCTCACCGCCGAAAATAGCGCGGTAGTCTAAGGTGATAGTTGGTGCAAATAATCGTCCGAGATGAGCAAAAGCATTTTGATCTGCCAAGGCTGAAAAGCTGTAAATAGTCGAACGAATTTTGGCTTCGTCTTGGCTCATTAGGCTATGAGTTTTTGCGTTTGTTGTGCTGATCATTAGGGTCACCAATATAGATAGGAGAAACTTAAATTTCATGAGATTTCCTCGTGAGGTGTTGTTGGCAAGTGCTTAATATAAGCACCTGCCGATAATCGCTAATTAAAGTGTTTTGTTGAAGAAGGCGGTTACCGCATCAACTGCATCGCTGATAGCCTTTGGTTGGTCGTAAAAATCGAACTGCGATACGCCGTCAAACCACACACTTGTTACGTTGTCACCAGCTGCATCTAGGTATTGATGAGCGCCTGCTGGCAGAGCCATTGCTTCTGAAGCAACTAACAATATTGGCTTGTCTTGTGATTTCGCGCCTTGTTGAGCGTCGTAGTTTAACCAGCCATCCCAAGACGCTAGATTGTATTTGTTGTCGTATTCTTTGATTAAACCGCGGTCGGTTTCCGTGTAGTACGGTGCTTGATACATTAGCGCGTCTTTGTTGGTCAGACTGGCGGCTTCGATAACCATAGGTTCGCTACTGTGTTGTGCTTTGTCTGCCACTGCTAATAGGTTTTTCACGCTTTCTTCACCGCCGTAAATTGCTGTTGCCATCGCTTTATCGTGGAGCCATGGTGCAACAACAGCTACGGAGCTAATCTTGCCGTTACCGCTTGCTGCATCTAGCATGTAGCCAGAAGATGCACAGATCCCAAGGCCTGCAATTTTATCGCCATTGATTTGCTTTAGCTTGCTAACGGCGTTGATTACTGCGCTAATGTCACGGGTTTTACGAGTTGGATCTTCTAAATATGGCGTTGCGTCTTTCGATTGACCCCAGCCGCGAAAATCGAAAGTGATTGCTGCGTAACCCTTATCCGCTAACGCTTGGGCGTAATTGGCTGGCATCTGTTCTTTAACCGTTGTCCAAGCACCAGTAACAATGACAACAGGTGGTTTTTTAACGCCTTTTGGCAAATAAAGATTCGCTGCTAGTTTTCCTACTTCAGTATTTAATTCAATTGCTTGCATTTTCTTTTCCTCTAATTGTGTAGTTGGCGTTGCGTTAGCTGATGTACCTAGAATGGCGGCCATTGCTGGAATAATAAGTTTTTTCAACATGAGTCTTGCTCCTGTGTGTTTTCGATGTTGAAAATAATAGCGAGTAGTGCCAATCAGTTATTGCAAATTAGTGCTCAGTTGATGGAAGATAATTGCTCGGTTTTGTACAAAACGAACAATGGGGTGATATGCGCTCGCAGTTAAAATTTTATAATCACAGCGATAACCAGCTTTCTAATTGCGGAGAGGTGTTAGATATTGAGCTGTCTAGCAGCGAGACGCCATGGTCAGGAGTGATTTTAGAGCAGGGCAGTTCGCCGCACTTCTATCCTAATAATGTTTATACGCCATATTTCTACTTTGCGTTGGCGTTGGATGAAGATCTCCATTGGCAGGCGATTAAAGATGGCAAGCTTACCAATATAACAACTACGCCGGGCAACATTTGGATCAACCCGCCAAATACGCCTTTTACTCATGATATTTCAGAGCCGTGCTATTTCTTGATTTTAGCGATTGAAGAGCAAGAGTTTCTGCGCCATTGTCCGTTGGATATTGATGCGAGTAAGCTAATTTTCTTAAATAAC
>JBMYWG010000127.1:0-2481 GCA_049607155.1 Psychrobium sp. | reverse complement strand
AACACGATGTAGGTGTTAAATATGAGTAATGCGATAAAAGGAAGTTTCTGTAAATCAAATTCCGTTTCCCCTTGATCGTTAAACAATTTAAGAGAGTTCACATCGGTAAAAGCGAAATATTCAAACTGACCAACTCCCACTGCACCAGCAATATGAATAACAGAAACAGGAATTAAAAAGGCTAAGAAACGCCACACTTTAGCCCCTGACAAAGCAGAGTGAGTGATTTTTATTTTTAAGTAACTACGAATGAAAAAATGCGTAATCAAAAAGAACCACAAGCCATCAACCATGGCACGCAATACGATAGCGCTATATTGACCGTTGTGCGTAATCATCGCCTGCAAAATGGATACAGACATGAATAAGTTAAGGGTTAAGCCCACAACGGTAACTATTTTGTAACTCTTAGTAGAGGAGAACGTGATAGCGCGATATTCGCGCCACCAATCATAAAATGCTTGTTTATTCATATCTTAATGCATCAACTGGATTTAATTTTGCAGCTTTGATTGCTGGAGCAAGACCAAAGACTACCCCGATTAAGGTGGTAAAGCCAAATGAAAGTCCTATAGCCCACAATGGCACCATCACACCATTAGAACCCGGCATAAATAGCGCTACCATAGACGCTAAACCGTAACCGAGAATTAGTCCGATCAGGCCACCTAATAGTGATAATAGTAAGGCCTCGACCAAGAACTGGAATAGGATAAATTGCGGACTAGCGCCTAGTGCTTTGGCAATACCTATTTCCTTAGTACGTTCGGTGACCGATACCAACATGATATTCATAATGCCAATACCGCCAACTAACAAACTAATACCAACGACACCACCTGCCACTAAGGTGACTGATGTGGTAATACTTTCAAATTGTTTTTTAGTTTTCTCGGCAGTGACAAACTCAAAGTGATCTAAATCATCGCCGCTTAGTTTGTGTTTTTGACGCAACACCTGGCGAATATTTTCTTTAATCGCCTTAAAATCTGCGCCAGCTGTAGGCCTAAACATAATATCTATGTTGTCAGTTGCCTGAGAGCCATTAAGGGAACGAACGGTACTGAAAGGCGCGATAATATAGTTGTCTTGATCAAAGCCAAACAAGCTCCCGCGCTTTTCGGCAAGACCAATCACCCGAAACCAATCGCCACTCAGATTAATGAACTCACCAATAGGATCTTCCGGCATGTTGAGTTTTTTAGCCACTGACGCACCAATAAAAGCGACCCGGCGGCGACGTAAATCATCACTTTCAGATAAGAAACGTCCCAATTCAGGATAAACGTGAATGACTGCCTGATAACTACTGTCGGTACCTATGATTTGAGTTTGGGTATTATTGCGACCGTACTGTACGCTAGAGCCTAAGCTAAAGGCGCGCATTACCGCTGTCATGTCCTCGACGTTCTTAACTTTGCCCTTTAACAACAAGAAATCGTCGTAGCTGATTTTATTACTAACACCTAACATCTCTTGTTCGGGATTAGTGTAAGCGCGCAGTGTCACCATATCACTGCCTAAATCATCGAGCTGATCGGTAATATTGGCACTTAAACTCTCCATGATGGCCACCACAGTGATTACCGCGCCGACGCCAATAATAATCCCCAGTGTGGTTAAGGCACTGCGCATTCCATGGGCGGTAATCGCTTGCATTGCTGCTTTAGAACCTTCATAGAAGGCATGAAAAAATCTAGCCATGACTCGCTTCCTTGTGATTTAGCACATCACTTTCAATTTGACCGTCAACAAGGCGAATAACTCGGCGACAATGATCAGCAATATCCGCTTCATGGGTCACCAAGATAATGGTGTGGCCTTGATCGTGAAGTTCATCGAATAAATCCATAATATCGCGCGTGGTTTTACTATCCAGATTACCCGTCGGTTCATCACCGAGAATAATCGCTGGATTAGTGACTAGGGCGCGTGCAATAGCCACCCGTTGACGTTGCCCACCTGAGAGCTGATTGGGCAAGTTTTTGATCTTATCCGCTAATCCGACGCGTTTTAGCGCATCTAGTGCCAGTTGTTTGCGCTCACTATTTGGCATCATGCGATAGATAAGCGGCTGCATCACATTTTGCAACACGCTAGCACGAGGCAACAGATTGAAGCTTTGAAAGATAAAGCCAACGCCATAATTGCGAATTTCCGCAAGCTCAGCTTCACTTTGGCTGGCGACATTTTGATGATCGAGCCAATATTCACCATCACTAGGGTTATCTAAACAACCTAAAATGTTCATTAACGTCGATTTTCCAGAACCGGATGGGCCTGTGATGGCAACGTATTCATTTTTATAAATTGATAAATCGACATCCCGCAGTGCGTAAAACGCCTCATCCGCCATGTGATAGCTTTTGCTAACTCCTTTAATGGCAATAACGGCTTCGTTTTGCTGGCTATTCATCATTAACTATCCTTTTTCAGACGTAGCTCACTGCCCTCTTTAATATCGCGAACAATGCGACTAGG
>JBMYWG010000126.1:0-2485 GCA_049607155.1 Psychrobium sp. | reverse complement strand
TAAATAGTATTTAAACCACAGCCCATGACAGCGATAGTTGCTCCGCCACCAAGCAGCGCGCCTTTATGGGCACAACCATCGATGCCCGCCGCCAAACCGCTGGTTACGCAAATGCCTTGTTTAGCTAAATCACTTGCGAGGCGCTTGGCGGTTTCTTTACCTGAAATAGTCGCAGTTCTGCTGCCAACAATGGCAACTTGCGGTGCGTGAAGTAAGCCCTGATTGCCTTCACAAAACAACAGCATCGGAGGTGAGGATATTTCTTTTAATAAAGTAGGATAATCATCGTCATAGTAACTAATGACGCTGCGATTGGCTGCTTGAGACAACCAACCTTCTATCGTTTGCAGTTTATCGATGGGAGGATGTTGTAGCAAAGTTATTTGCCGAGGATTAAAGCCCAAATCAACTAATTCAGGCTCCGACAATGCAAATAATGAAAAAGGATCACGCCCCCGCAAGCGCTGCTCAAGGCGATAAACACCCAGCTGCGGTAAGAGATCTAACGTGAGGACCTGATGTAGACGTTGCATTCATTCTCCTTGTGACGCCTAAAAGGAGAATGATTAATTTAAGATGCAACTATGGATTAATTAATTCATCACCTAATCTAACAGGACGTTTGATATCGATAATTAAAGCATAGCTCAAATTTGAAAAGCTTCTGAAAACCATCACTTTGCCACGATAAACATTAGGTAATTTCTGTGATTCATCATCCACAAAGTACGCCTTGATGCGGTCGTAAGAACGATAAGTCGCGGGATCACGTACCACACCTTCGGAATCCACAAACTGAATTTTTCCAGGTTGATAAGCGCTAAATACGTTACCTTGCTTAATGCCTTGCTCACTGCCGCCATCAATAATTACCACATTGTGTAATCCTGACTCACGGTAAAGTTTTGCAGAGCCAATTACCTCAGATGCCAAATCAGCAGGCGCGGCTTCGGGCATAAAGTAAGCCGGTAAATCATCTTCCGGCAATGGCATAATTACCGCCCCATTACTCACTTGAGATTTAACGCTAGTTAATTGAAGTTGACTGATATCTGCAGACTCAACGGCGACACCAGTAGCGATAAGGTTTAGCTCTAAGCCAAGAGTTTGATTGGTTTTAGGCGATGAAAAAACGCGGCCTCGAGAATAAAGTCCATACTTAGCGTCTTTCACAAGTTTCTGATTAACGAACACAATATCAGTATTTTTATAGAAAACACTATTGCGCTCCGCACCTACTAACACAGGTAAATCGTCATACTCTCCCAAGGTAACAACTTGGTGTTCAGTCAAATGCTGCTGAATATCTTCCAGTGGAATAGTCGGAATAGGATTAACTTTTCGCGATTTACGACCGTGGCGAGTCATTTTCAATTTAGGTTTGCCACGCTCTACAACAAGACGGGGCTTGCCATCCACCATGACTAAATTGAGTACATCTCCAGGAAAAATCCAATGGGGGTCAGCAATCTGCTTATTCATGCCCCATAATTCTGGCCAGCGCCAAGGCGTAGATAAGAACTTTGATGAAATATCCCATAGTGTATCGCCTTTCACTACCACATAGCGCTTGGGAGAATCTGCTTTAACCTTCAATTCGTCTGCATTTGCCCAGCTTGTTGTTACAACAAATAGACACAAAATTATCACTCGCCACATAGCTTGATCCTTGCGTAAACTCTTGGGATAAAAATAAAAACATTTTGATTTAATCAAATTGCAACAACGATCTCAAATTAACCTTTGCTCCACAACAATAAAACTGTCAAAGCGCTGTTGAAATGTTTAAAATACCAACATAACACAGATTAATAGCGGACCTAACCCTAGATCGCTAGGATAAATGAGAAAAATTATGGCAGTCCTTACAGTTTTAAGATTCCCAGACAAAAGATTACGCACAGTTGCTGAGCCTGTTGCAGAAGTTACTAGCGAAACGCAAAAAATCATCGATGACATGCTAGAAACTATGTACGACGAGAAAGGCGTAGGCTTAGCCGCAACGCAAGTCGATATTCACCAACGCATCGTAGTAATGGATTGTTCAGAAGATCAAGACACGCCAATCATTATGGTTAATCCAGAAATCATCGCCCGTGAAGGCTCAATGATGAATAAGGAGGGCTGTTTATCCGTTCCTGGTGTATACGCTAGCGTAGAGCGCGCCGAAAAAGTAACGGTTCGCGCCCTAGATCGCGATGGCAAAGAGTTTGAATTCGACGCAGAAGAATTACTGGCGATTTGTGTACAACACGAATTAGATCATCTGCTAGGCAAGGTATTCGTAGACTACCTCTCGCCACTTAAACGCAACCGCATCACTAAGAAATTAGAAAAAGAAGCTAAACTACTCGCTAAATAAGGATACAAGTTTGCAACCATTGCGAATTATATTTGCTGGCACTCCAGATTTCGCCGCAAAACACCTAGCCGCTTTAATTGAATCGCCACATGAAATTGTGGCGGTTTACACCAAAGAAGACAC
>JBMYWG010000125.1:0-2512 GCA_049607155.1 Psychrobium sp. | reverse complement strand
TAGAGCAGACCCTCAAGCATCTTGGCGAGCAAGAAATTATTATGGTGAGTTACGCCAGTAGCAATCTGTTATCACAAGCGTGGTACAACTTACCCGATGCATCTACAACAGCGGTAAAAGGCATGGTTTGGATCGATCCAGATGTGCTGCTACCTCATTCAATTGCCCACTATCAAGATTGGCCAGTATCTTGGTTTCGCCAGGTTGAAGAGCACCTTATTCCGCACATAGAGGCAGGAAAATGGACTGAGCGTACGTTGGGAAAACTCGAAGCCGAGCGCACAGAACATCAAGCCTTGATAAGTGATAAATACGCAAATGATGTTGATTGGAGTTACTACGATGCCATCAGTCAAAGTCGCGCTTCAATCGATAAACAAATAATCCGTGCAAGAGAAGTTATAAATTACCACGACGATCTAAACACTGTATCTGAGTTTGAAATCACGGACGCTGTGCCTATCACCATCATTGACACAGATTTTGAACTTAAAGAAATCGAAAACGCTGAGCCAGAATACGTGGAAGGCCTGACTGAGTGGCATCAAGAAGGAACTCAATGGAGCCAGATGATAGCTAAACGTACTCATGGTCAGTACATTCCCTTGGAAAACAGCAGTCACATGGTGACATTCCAACATCCAGAGGCAATTATCGAGGCGATTACCCACCTACTAAAATAACCAATAACTCCGTGTCCCTTTTGCGTCACAAGGCAACTTGTGGCGCCTTTTTGCTAACTTACTGTTTCAAAAATAAAGTGCTGTCTCAAAACCAAGATTCAAAGGTAAGGAGCTAAAACAACGTCACCTCATCGCTGTCTTCTAATTTACTCGATGCGATGGCCGCTTTACCGGTGAGTTGTTGATAGGCTATTCGCTCATCTTCGGTGGTGTATGACGCCGAGTTAATATGTAAGAACTCATCGATATCGATGGGATAATGACTTTCACATTTAAAGCTAAGTTCAGTCATCGAGGCACTCATGTGCGACATAATTTGTGAAACGCGATCTTGAAATTGAATAGATTCAATCCCTTGTTCGGCGTTATGGACAATTTGATTGGAAATAAGCTCGAATTCCCCTTCCATTAACTGACCATGCGACAGCTGCCCTCCAGCTTTTAAATGTTCGATGGTGTTAGTGAAATACTGGCAAACTTGATTGATCTCGCGGGTTGATAAATCAATACAGTCTTGAATATGCTGTGACCACAACGGGAACACTTTACGGCCAAACTGCGGCACCGAATTGGCAAGCTCTTCGGCTTTTTTCTTATCTTTTGCCAGCTGAGTCACTTGCTTTTGGAGATTGTGATGCTTCGATAAAAGTGAATTCATCGCTTGTTGTTTGATATAGCCAAGTACGATGTCGGCAAATACTAAGCAAACCGCAATCACCACCAAAATCAATGGTGGACTATAGCTAGCTAATAACACTGCGACTAAACTCAATACTCCGGTAGGTAATTTTAGAATGTATTGCTCAACACTTTTCATGATTCAGTCCCTTTTTGACCGCAGTATTAAATTCACTCCCGAATTTACCAACATAAAGCATGAGATTTTGATATGCAATCTTTCGCAAAAACTCTCAAAAATAACGTGTTAGCCTAGAAATTGACTTTAATTGACGAAAATATGAATTTTTTTGCCAATTAGATCACATTTTCTTGTAAAATGAGCGCCGAATTTTTGAGGCGACTCACAAAGCGTCGTCAGTCAGAGCTTTTATGATTAGTATCTTCCACATAAGATACTGAATGGTAAAAACTTTTACTCAACTTACTCAATGAGGCTTCACCCTAATGTCAGCATCAAGACCTATCAAACGCGCTTTACTGAGCGTTTCAGATAAAACTGGTATCGTCGAATTCGCTAAATCACTTAGCGAGCGTGGCGTAGAAATTCTTTCTACCGGCGGTACGGCCAAATTGCTGGAAGCAAACGGAATTACTACTGTCGAAGTATCTGACTACACAGGTCATCCAGAAATCATGGACGGCCGTGTTAAGACGCTACACCCTAAAGTTCACGGCGGCATCTTAGCGCGTCGCGGTACTGATGAAGCGGTAATGGAAGCCAATAACATCAACCCAATCGACATGGTTGTTGTTAACCTTTACCCGTTTGCTGATACTGTTGCCAAAGAAGGCTGCACATTAGAAGACGCTATCGAAAACATCGATATCGGCGGCCCAACTATGGTTCGTTCAACTGCGAAGAACCACAAAGACACCACCATCATCGTTAACGCTAGCGATTACGATCGCGTCATTAGCGAGATGAACGAAAACGACGGTGCAACGACTTACGAAACGCGCTTTGACTTAGCGATCGCAGCATTCGAGCACACTGCCGCATACGATGGTATGATTGCGAATTACTTCGGTACTATGGTGCCGTCACACCGCGAAGCTAGCAGCGAAGAATCTAAATTCGCACGCACCTTCAACACGCAATTAATCAAGCAACAAGATTTACGCTACGGTGAAAACAGCCACCAGCAAGC
>JBMYWG010000124.1:0-2583 GCA_049607155.1 Psychrobium sp. | reverse complement strand
AAAGCAGCAATGGTTAAACGGATAGCCCGTTCATTCTTTTTCATAACAATCTCTAACCATGGGCTAAGCGACTTGCTTAGCCCAGTAATACCTAATAAATTAAACCGCTTTTGTTAACTTTAGACGTATCAACACGGGTCGGCGTTGCTTTGCCATCAACTAAGCCTTGGCTACCAATAGCAATTGATTTGATCACTTGGGTCATCGACTCAAGATCAAGGCTAGCAACATCGTCAGACGCTTTGTGATAGTGCTTGTCTTTATCAAGCTGAGTTGACGAAAAGCTGTGCGCTGGAACACCTAAACGCGCCAGTGTTGCATTGTCAGAGCGGTAGAATAAACGCTGCTCAGGGTAAGGATCTGGGTAGATTTCAGTATTGATTGATTTTAAAGACTCATTCATCAATGGGCCAAGGTTAGAACGCTCATAACCCGTCATCCAGAATTTACCTGCGCCAAATTTAGACGGCTTACCAATCATTTCAATATTTACCATCGCCACGATGTTATCGGCGTCGATATGGGTTGAGAAATACTTAGAGCCGTAACCGCCAATTTCTTCAGCGGTAAAAGCTGAGAATATTAGTGTGCGTTGATTATCACCTTGATCGCGGTAGTATTGCGCCAAGTTCATGATTGCAGTTGTACCAGACGCATCATCATCGGCGCCGTTGTATATCTTGTCGCCTTCCGCTTGCTCATCAACACCTAGGTGATCGTAATGCGCTGAGAACAATACAACTTCTTTAGATTTACCAGGCAACACACCAACTACATTCGATAATGCTTGTGTCTTAACAGTGTTAGTCACATTCACGGCAAGGGATTTAATGTCAGTTAATGGCGTCACGACCATTACTAGCGTGTTGTTAGTATTGATTTCAAACTTGTTCAAACCGCCACCAAAGTACGCCTGATAGCGCTTAAACATGCCTTCATGTGCTGGGTCAATTACCACTAGATTGCTGCCACCACGTTGATTCAGCTCACCAACTTTGGCGCGAAAATCATCGTCTTTACCAATCACAGTTAACGCAACTGGCGTTGAATCGTCCCAATTTAGCATTTCGTTGCTTGTGGCAACGGCTACGTTTTCGCTGCTGATAGCTTCACCATTTAGGTTTACCGCAACAGAATCTGCTTTAACGTTGTAAAGTGAAAAGCTTTGCTCATAACTTTGCAGACCATCAAGTGGCTTTAAACCCGCGTCTTTAAAGCGCTTAGCGATAAATTCAGCCGCCTTGGTGATGCCTGGAGTAAATGTACCGCGACCTTCTAACTCATCAGAGGCTAAATAAGTCACGTCACTGGTTACTGTTTGTTGATTAATTTCAGGAACTTTCTTAACGACTTCTTGTTTTGCGTCGTTACACGCCACCTGAGTTGCGGCTAATAAAATAGCCAAAGGAACGATTTTTTTCATTGTTATTCTTCTTTGAATTGTTTGTGAGACAGTGGGGGTATACATCCCAAACCACCGCGAAATAAAACTGGAGTTAATATATCGCCATCGCTGTTGATGAGCAAACCAATCACCCACTTTTTTGCTTTAAAACAGCAATTTGTAACAATTTTACCCAACTTCTAGAGTCAGCCACGAAAAGCGATATCAAAAGCAACGTGCATTTGCGATAATTGCCCGCCTATTTCCTGTAACCATCGTGAAGAGCTTTTTGTGATTTCCAACAAAATTTTTATTATCGGCCTGCCACGCACCGCGACAACCAGCGTATGCAAAGCCATGGTTGAACTAGGTTTTACCACTGCCCATACTGCCTACATCCAAAAAGCCTTCGACCAAGCGCAAGTTCTTGCCGACACGCCAATATTTTGCGATTACCAGCAGCTCGATAAGTTTTATCCCAACAGTAAATTCATTCACCTTGAGCGTGAAATAGACGTGTGGGTACCATCGATTCGACAGCTGCTAGAACGCATGCTGCACAACCTGCAACGCACCGATGGTGGTTTTAATCCGTATCTGCGCCGCTGCTATCACGACATTTTTCAGCCCCTCACCGCAGATAACATCGCTAGCGATGATTTTCTTATTGAATGCTATCAGCGCCACCAACAAGGTATCGAGACATATTTTAAAGGCCGAGAGCAAGATTTACTTAGCATCGATGTCAGCCAAGCAGGCAGCTATCAAGCATTATTAGATTTTGTGGGTATCACTGATAGCGATAAAGATGATTTTGAGCGCGTCAATATCGGCGGCAAAGTTACCGCGTGGAAGCAAGTTGAAAGCGAATTTAAAGTTGAATCCACCCGCCGCGGCCGCATCGACAAACTCGACTACCTTGAGAATAAATAGTGAGCAAGGAGCTAAAAACTTAGTTTGAATCAAAAACGTGGATAAATGCCCTTTACCTAACGCAAGCGCCTTAGGTAAAATCCCGCCCAATAAATTAATACCGATTAAAAAATTATGTTTGAATTAAAATTTAACACCCCAGACGCGTGGACAGACGCGGTAATGGAGAACTTTGAGTTCTTCTTACAAGATCACGCCTCAGCCGAGAAAAAAGCCTCAGGCATGGCAATGTCAATGCTATCTCACTACCCAGATCGCGCTAAACT
>JBMYWG010000123.1:0-2592 GCA_049607155.1 Psychrobium sp. | reverse complement strand
AACGATATCTGGCGTCAACTCATTACCCGTCAATTAAAGTGGATTGATGATACAGCGTGTCAGGAATTTTTAGACGGTCTCAAACTGCTAGATTTACCGCTCGATCGCGTTCCACAACTGAGTGAAATTAATCAAGTTCTACAAAAAGCCACTGGCTGGTCGACAGAGCCGGTTCCTGCGTTAATTGGTTTTGAGCAGTTTTTCCGTCTGTTATCAGAAAAGAAATTTCCAGTAGCGACTTTTATTCGCACCCAAGAAGAGCTTGATTACTTGCAAGAGCCTGATATTTTTCACGAAATATTCGGTCATTGCGCCATGCTAACCAATCCTCATTTTGCTAACTTTACTGAGCATTATGGCAAACTGGGTTTAGCAGCGAGTAAAGAAGAGCGCGTATATTTAGCGAGACTTTACTGGTTTACTGTTGAGTTTGGTCTGGTACGCAGCCATGATGGTTTACGAATTATCGGAGGCGGCATTTTATCATCTCCGGGCGAAACGCAATATGCGTATCGCAAAGAGGCGGAAATTACGCCGCTTGATCCGCTAACAGTATTTAGAACACCTTATCGCATCGATATTATGCAGCCGCAGTATTTCGTTATTGAAAATCTGGCGCATCTTACAGAGTTAACTAACCTAGATTTGATGGGGTTAGTTAAGCAAGCGATGGAAATGGGCCTATTGCCACCTAAATTTGAACCTAAGAAAAATACCGCTTAAGCGGCACAATTGTTTTAAGGAAAGATTATGAAATTAAGTGAATCAAACTGTGAAGCTTGCCGTGCAGATGCGCCGAAAGTAAGCGATGAAGAATTAGCACAGCTGATTAAAATGATCCCTGATTGGACGCCGATTGTTGTTGATGACATCATGCAGCTAGAGCGCGTTTATAAGTTTAAAAACTTTAAAGACGCACTTGCTTTTACCAATAAGCTTGGCGCTATTTCAGAAGACGAAGGTCATCACCCTGGTATTCTTACAGAGTGGGGGAAAGTAACAGTGACTTGGTGGAGCCATTCAATTAAAGGTCTGCATAAGAATGACTTTATTATGGCAGCTAAAACCGATGAGTTGTTAGTCGACTAACAACTGCTCGGACAGTGTAAATATCAAAGGCAACCCTTCGCGGTTGCCTTTGTCATTTGTGTCCTCTACAATTGCCTTCATTATTTTGTGGTGTCAAATAACGCCTTCTAAAGATTTAAGTAAGAGATATTATGAGTTTAGTACCAATGACTGAGCGCGGTGCTGCGGCACTTCGCGAAGAATTAGAGCATTTAAAAACGGTAGAGCGCCCGCGTATTGTTAACGATATTGCTGAAGCTCGTGAACACGGCGATTTAAAAGAAAACGCGGAATATCACGCAGCTCGCGAAGAGCAAGGATTCTGTGAAGGCCGCATTCAAGAGATTGAAGGTAAATTATCTAACGCTCAAGTGATTGATGTGACTAAGATGCAAAACAACGGCAAGGTTATTTTCGGCTCAACTGTTACCGCACTTGATTTAGATACTGATGCAGAAGTGACTTATCACATCGTTGGCGATGATGAGGCAGATATTAAAAATAACCGCATCTCAGTAAGCTCACCAATTGCTCGCGCATTCATTGGTAAATCGCTTGATGATGAAGTTCAAGTAGAAACGCCTAGCGGTTTAAAAGAATTTGAAATTACTCAAGTTGAATACATCTAATTTCATTCTATTGAGTTGAAATGCCAGCATCGCTGGCATTTTTTTTACCTGTGATATGTAATCTAATTATGAATAATCTTGATTTATCCGATCCTAATAGTTTCCTCGCGCCAACTGAATTTTTAGATTATGAGTCGCCAAGCGTTGTCGATTTTGTCGCCAAGTATCGAGGAGAAGGGGACGTGTTTGAGCAAGCGCTCAATTTGTATTATGCGGTGCGCGATAAGATTTCTTATAACCCACATCATATCGACTTATCAGTTGCTGGCTTGTGTGCTAGCAGGTGTATTGAATCACGCCGTGGTTGGTGCGTGAACAAAGCCGTGGTTTATGCTGCGTGTTGCCGTGCTATTGGCGTTCCTGCAGTACTTGGTTATGCCGATGTCAAAAATCATATCACCACACCTAAGCTACGGGCGAAAATGGGCAGCGATGTCTTTTACTGGCACAGTTATGCCAAGGTTTATTTAAAAGGGCACTGGGTAAAAGCAACACCTGCCTTTAATCAACGTTTATGCAATAAATTTGGCATTTATGCGGCGGAGTTTAATGGTGTTGATGATTCTATATTTTTGCCGTTTAACAAGGCTGGGGATAAACACATGGAGTATTTAAATTTTCGCGGTGAATACGAAGATTTGCCGCTCGCTAGTATCTTAGATACCTATCAAACGCTGTATCCAAATTTACTAAGCAACAAATAAAAAGAGGCGATTTAATCGCCTCTTTTTTAATTTTATCCGTGTCGTCAATTAACGCGGTAAAACGATGCTTGGCTCTTCGCTTGGCTTGTAAATTACTAAAACGTGGCCAATGGTTTGAACTTTAACAGACTCAGTCTCACGAACAATTGCTTCAATAATCAGTTTTTTCATTTCGCGATCACTGGTAGCAA
>JBMYWG010000122.1:0-2690 GCA_049607155.1 Psychrobium sp. | reverse complement strand
TAATTACCTTGTCCAAAACCTAGCGTTGTTAATGTTATGCCTTGTTCGCGTTTCTTTTTGATCAGTTCTTTAAGGGCGTTGGTATCGCTTAAACCGACGTTAAAGTCGCCATCAGTGGCTAAAATTACGCGATTGATGCCATCTTTAATGAAGTTTTCACTGGCTAAGTTATATGCCAGTTCAATGCCTTGGCCGCCGTTGGTTGAGCCACCAGCATTGAGTTGATCTAGGGCATTGCTAATTGCGGCATATTCATTACCTGGCGTTGGTTTAAGTACCATGCCTGCTGCACCTGCATAAACCACAATGGATACACGATCATCACTATCGAGTTGTTTGGTGAGCATTTTTAATGAGCTTTTTAACAGCGGCAGTTTTTGCGGTGAGTTCATTGAGCCTGATACATCTAATAGAAATACTAAATTAGCATTTCCTAGTTCGGTTTTAGGTACTTCATAGCCTTTGAGACCAATTTTTAATAGCTTGCGATCACTATTCCACGGCGATGTCATGAGCTCAGTGTTAACACTGAAAGGTTGGTTGGTATTTTGCGGCGCGGTTTGGTGATAATTAAAATAGTTAAGCATTTCTTCAACGCGCACGGCATCTTTTGGCGGTAATTGTCCGCGATTAATAAAACGGCGCATATTTGAGTAGCTTCCTGTATCCACGTCAATTGAGAACGTTGATAGTGGTGATGCACTCACTTGTTTTACACCATTTTCGTCAAACTCTTGATACTTCTCGGTATCTACAGGTTGCGGGTGTGGGATTGGCATTATCATTGGTTGAGCAATTTTGTGGCGTGCGAATTGTTTGGTGGCAACTGGCTGGCTAGTGAGATAGTGAATATCTGCCGCTACTTCGGCTCGCTGTAGTTTCTGTGCTTGTTGCTGTTGTTTAGCTATCTCTTGTTGTTTCTTAGCCTCTTGAGCTTGTGCTGACTGAGCTTCTTTTGATGGAGAGAGAGGCCCGCTACAGCCAATAAGTGTTAGCATCAGTGCAAAAGCGATACTGGTTTTCATAGTATTTGATGATGTCATAATGACCTCGATAATTAACAAAGTGAATGTGTTGGTTATTGCTATAAACGACGAGGTTTTAAAAAAGGGTTATTTATTTTTATTTTTTTGAATACGTATGCAGCCAATTGAGTGAAGTTTAGTGAGCAAGTTACTATTTTTGTTCAAAAAATAATAACTACAAAGGTTTGCTATGCGCGTTTTAAATCCACTGTATGCCGCACTTATTACCGCGGTTTCATTTCCCGTATTTGCCGAGTCAGTCAAAGTAAAATCACCTGATGGCTCTATTGTTGTTACCGTATCTGACGATAGTAAATTTCCGACTTATCAGGTGTCACTCGATGGTAAATCTGTAATTAATAATTCCCGTTTGGGCTTGGTATTTAAGAAACAAGGGGAATTTAGCGACGGTTTTAAGATTAGCGATAGTGAACGCAGCAGTAGTGATACGACTTGGCAGCAACCTTGGGGGGAAGCCAAAGATATTCGCGATAATCATCAGCAGTTAACGGTTACTTTTGAACATAAGAAGCAACACTTTGATGTGACGTTCAAAGTATACGATGACGGCGTTGGTTTTCGCTACGAAGTGCCGAAACAAGCTGGTATGAAAGGGCGCGTAGATATCACTAACGAACTCTCTGAGTTTAGTGTGGCTAACGCAGATAAAGCACAGTCGTGGTGGATCCCTGCCCGTGGTTGGAATCGCTATGAGTATATTTATGAAAATACGCCAGCCTTTAAAGCGGCGCATGTTCATACGCCTTTTACCCTAAAAACGGATCAAGGCGTGCATTTAAGTATTCACGAAGCGGCGCTTACCGATTATGCCGGCATGACGCTAAATCAACGTCGTCCAGGGACCTTTAAAGCGGATTTAACGCCGTGGTCAGACGGTATTCTCGTTAAGAAAAAAGCGGGATTCACGACGCCATGGCGTACTGTGCAAATTGGTCGTAAGGCGGTTGATTTGGTCAACTCTAACTTGATTTTAAACCTTAACGAGCCAAATAAACTTGGCGACGTAAGCTGGGTTGAGCCTGGGAAATACGTCGGCATTTGGTGGGGCATGCACCTTGGTGAAAATACTTGGGGTTCAGGTGAAAAGCACGGCGCGACAACGTCAGAGACTAAGCGTTACATGGACTTTGCCGCTAAACACGGTTTCGATGGTGTACTGGTTGAAGGCTGGAATATCGGCTGGGATGGCAGCTGGTATGAAAACGGCGATGTCTTTGATTTTGCTAAATCATATGATGATTTCGATATTGATGAAGTCGCTAAATACGGCAAGAGTATAGGCGTGCGTTTAATTGGTCATCACGAAACATCTGGTAGCGTAACTAACTATCGCAATCAAATGGATAAGGCATTTGATTTATACAAAAAACACGGTGTTACTCAGGTCAAAACTGGCTATGTAGCCGATGGCGGCCAAATCAAACGCATCGATGAAAATGGTAAGGTTCGTCACGAGTGGCACGATGGCCAGTTTATGGTGAATGAATATCTGCATTCGGTAAAACAGGCGGCTAAGCGCGGTATTAGCATCAATACGCACGAACCTGTGAAAGATACAGGCTTGCGCCGTACATATCCAAATTGGATTGCTCGTGAAGGGGCGCGTGGTCAAGAGTTTAACGCGTGGGGCACACCGCCAAATCC
>JBMYWG010000121.1:0-2761 GCA_049607155.1 Psychrobium sp. | reverse complement strand
GGTTCATTAATGGCTGATGGTAAAACACCTTCGAGCTATGAGTACAACGTTGATGTAACTAAGCGTACAGTTGATTTCTCACATGCGTGTGGTGTATCAGTTGAAGGTGAAATTGGTTGTCTAGGTTCGCTAGAGACTGGTATGGCGGGTGAAGAAGATGGCGTTGGCGCAGAAGGTATCTTAAGCCACGATCAAATGTTAACTAGCCCAGATGAAGCAGCAAGCTTTGTTAAAGCAACCAACTGTGATGCATTAGCTATTGCTATTGGTACCTCACACGGTGCTTACAAGTTCACTCGTAAGCCTACCGGTGACATCTTAGCAATTGATCGCATCAAAGCGATTGCTGCACGAATTCCTAATACCCACTTAGTAATGCACGGCTCTTCATCAGTACCACAAGATTGGTTAGCTGTTATTAATGAGTTTGGCGGTGAAATTCCTGAAACTTACGGTGTTCCTGTAGAAGAAATCGTAAAAGGTATTAAGTTTGGCGTGCGTAAGGTAAATATCGATACTGATTTACGTCTGGCATCAACAGGAGCTATCCGCCGCTTCTTAGCGCAAAACCCAAGTGAGTTCGACCCACGTAAATATTTTGCCGTTGCTCAAAAAGCGATGGAGCAAATTTGTATAGACCGTTACGAAGCGTTCGGTTGTGTTGGTATGGCGAGCAAGATTCAGCCATTAACACTTGAGACAATGTATCAGCGCTATCTAACAGGTGAACTGGATGCTAAAGTTCTTTAAAGTCTAGCGTGTTAACGTCAATGAAAGCAGTCAATACAACGACTGCTTTTTTTATACCTGAAGTTTAGAACGTTTTTAGCAGTAGAACTGTACTAAAGCTTAATGTAAGCCGCTGAATTCACGAAGCATAGAATAATTTAATTAGATAAAGAAGGCGCTAAAACTGAATTCTTGCTGAACCGCTCAAAGAGGCTATTAAAGTTGTGAAAAAATCGGCTTTTTCGTAAAAATTACTGTGAGATTTTATTTGAAGTGCGTATCGTATGCGCAAATGTCATTTTATTGACGCTTTTTAACAAACTATAGGGAACACAACATGGAAATGATCCAACAATGGTATAACGAATATTCACCAATGCTTGTTAATTATGTTATCGCATTTGCTACTGCAATTATCATTTACTGGGTGGGTGGTAAAATCGCTCGTGTGATCAGTAATGCTTTCGGTAAAACACTGGCAAAGCGCGATCTTGATTCAATCGTGGTTAATTTCTTAAAGAATATTGTCTACGGCGTATTAATGACTGGCGTGATTATCGCTGCATTAGGTCAAGTGGGTATTCAAACTGCGTCTTTCATCGCTGTTTTAGGTGCTGCAGGTTTAGCGATTGGTTTAGCATTACAAGGCTCGCTATCAAACTTCGCGTCAGGCGTATTAATTATCGTATTCCGTCCATTCAAGTCTGGTGATTTCATCGAAGCGGGTGGCGTTAGTGGTATCGTTGAAGAAATTAAGCTGTTTTCTACCTACATTCGCAGTGGTGACAACAAACAGATTATCCTTCCAAACTCGTCAGTAACTGGCGGTGCTATCACTAACTACTCAACTAAGCCAACACGTCGTATCGACCTAGTGATTGGTGTTAGCTATGACGCAGACATTAAGCACGCTAAGAAAGTATTAGAAGAAATTGTTAATGGCCACGAGAGCGTTCTAAAGGACCCTGAGCCTGTAGTTGCAGTAGCTGAACTCGCTGATAGCAGCGTTAACTTTGTGGTTCGCCCTTGGGTTAACTCAGCGGATTACTGGCCAACGCATTTCGATTTAATGGAAACTATTAAGATCCGTTTAGACGAAGAAAAAATTGGTATCCCATATCCGCAAATGGATGTGCATGTACACAAAGAATCATAGTAATGGAGAGCAACATGAAAAAACTACTTATTGCTGGCGTTATTACGTCACTATTTAGCACGGCAGCAATGGCCGAAGACGACAAACCATGGGCTGCGACTGCAGAGCTTGGCGGTACCATGACCACGGGTAACACCGACACATCGACGTTAAAAGCGCGCCTTGATGCGACTCATACCCTTGCCGAATGGCAAAATGAGTACTTCTTTGACACGCTTTACAGTAAAGATGATGATGAGAAAACTGCCTCCCGTTGGAAAATTGGTGCTAAGGGCACTTATGTATTAGATGATACAAGTAATATTTTCGTTCTTGGTGAGTACGAACAAGACGAATTTAGCACTTACGATTCTGTAGGAACTCTAGCAGCTGGTTACAGCAAGAATTTATTTAAGTCTGAAACGGCTACTTTCGACGCTGACATTGGTCCTGGTATGAAGTTCTTTGATGTTAAAGACGGTGATTCAGAAAAGACTGGTATCCTTCATGTGGGGTTAAGCTACGAAAACGCATTATCGGAAACGTCTAAATTCACTCAAGTATTAACGAGTGACATTGCCTTTGAAGATGAAAAGTCGACAACCTCTCGCTCAGAAACTGCTATTACAGCGAATATCATGGGTGAGTTAGCGATGAAATTAGGTTTTATTGTGCGTCATGACAACAATGCTGCCGACGATAAGAAAAGTGTTGATACTGAAACTACAATTACCTTGTTATACACGTTTTAGTTGATACTTTCTTGCGATATACTAAAAACGTCAGCTTTCGCTGGCGTTTTTTTGTTTTATCAGTTCCTTAATCAGAGTAAATCATGAAATTTGTTGTATTGTTTTTCTCATTTATTATCGTATCGACCTCCTGTTTTGCCGACTC
>JBMYWG010000120.1:0-2767 GCA_049607155.1 Psychrobium sp. | reverse complement strand
CCAGAAATCATGCCCGGACGACCGCCGAAGATTGAAGTGATCAAGCCCACCATAAAGGCGGCGTATAGACCAACGATAGGATCAACATTTGCCACAAAGGCAAAGGCAACGGCTTCTGGCACAAGGGCGAGGGCAACCGTGAGGCCCGAGAGTATATCAGCCTTAAGGCTAACTACTTTGTTAATGTGTAGCTTGAGCATGATTAGTTTCTTTAGTTTGGGAATGGGCTGTAGGGCAAATGCCTACAAAAAGCGCTAAATTGTAGATTTTTGGTGGAAAAAGTCAACCAAAATCAAGGGCGGGTAAAGGAAGTGTGAACAAAAAATAAAGGCCACCAAAAAGGTAGCCAGTTATTCTAAATTAACCGTGATGGCTAATTTTTAAAGTGCAGTTACATTGAGTGCTTGTGGACCTTTAGGACCGTCTTCTACTTCAAACTGAACTTCTTGACCGTCGGCTAGTGTTTTGAAACCATCGCCTTGGATTGCTCTAAAGTGAACAAATACATCTGAGCCACCTGAGCGTTCAATAAAGCCAAAGCCTTTCTTTTCATTAAACCACTTAACGCGACCTGTCATTGTAGCCATAATAGCCATTCTCCATTTTATATATTGATTGAATAGGCAACCGCTGCACTATTCAAACTCGCTATTTTTAAATCAATGTGTAGTTAGTATTGATGGCTATTTCGATGAACTGCCTAAATAACAAGCATATTGATTCTAGCGCATAATTTTGAAAAGTAAACATCATTCAAAATATCAGCAATTTAAGGCGTAAAGCCGCGCTAGAATTGGCATGGATTAGATTAAATCGCTGTGGTGAATTGCCACAAATTTGTCATAAAGCGAGTCTTGTGACTCGACGCGCTCAGGATCAACTTCAATACAGTCGATAGGGCATACAGCAATACAGGTTGGCTTGTCGTAATGACCTACACACTCGGTGCATAGGTCGGGATCGATCTCATAGATAACCTCGCCATAGCTAATGGCTTGGTTAGGGCACTCTGGCTCACACATATCGCAGTTAATGCAATTGCTTAAGATCTTAAGTGCCATGATTAGCCTCGAGTGCTCTTATCTTGTGGTAAATAGCGCATGATCAGGGCGTAAGTTAAATCAATTTCACCATCTACTGGGATTGAAACGATGTGGCCGGAGCCTGGTGCAACATCTGTATCTTCCCCTTTTTTGTTGCGCATTGATTCGAGGGTAAATACAACGTTCCCTTGAGGCGTCATTAGTTCCAGCGTATCGCCAACAACAAATTTGTTCTTAACATCGATAATGGCATTGCCGTTATCGTCGCGTCCCATCACTTCACCAACAAACTGCGCGCTGTCGGATACTGAGTGGCCATAATCGTAGTTTTGGTACTTATCATGAGTGTGGCGACGCAAGAAACCTTCGGTGTAACCGCGATGTGCTAAGTGATCGAGCTGTGAGCTTAGTGCAGGATCATAAGGCTTGCCAGCAACTGCATCGTCGATGGCACGGCGATATACCTGCGCTGTTTTTGCACAGTAGTAGAACGACTTGGTACGGCCTTCGATTTTTAGTGAATGAACGCCCATTTTAGTCAAGGGTTCAACCATTTCGACAGCACGTAGATCTTTTGAGTTCATGATATAAGTGCCGTGTTCGTCTTCGAACGCTGGCATGTATTCACCCGGACGATTAGGCTCTTGTAACAAGTAGATATTGTCGGTTGTTTCACCTTCACCTAGCGTCGGCTCAACCACTACAGGCTGCGCTAGCGCTTCAGTCTGTGAATTGTCGCTGTCCTGTGGCTCTGTTGCAACGACATCACCAGTTTCATTTTCTTGTGCGTCATGAACACCGTATTTCCAGCGACAGGCGTTGGTACAAGTCCCTTGGTTTGGATCGCGTTTGTTGATGTAACCCGATAATAGGCAGCGACCAGAATAAGCCATACATAAAGCGCCATGGACAAAAACTTCTAGTTCCATGTTCGGTACAGCTTCGCGAATTTCTTTAATCTCATCGACTGATAATTCTCGCGATAAGATGACGCGCTCAATACCTTGGGTTTCCCAAAACTTCACCGTAGCCCAGTTAACCGCATTTGCTTGCACTGACAGGTGGATTGGTAACTGCGGGAAAGCTTCACGCACCATCATGATCAAACCGGGATCTGACATTATTAATGCGTCTGGATTTAGATCCACCACGGGTTTTAGATCGCGAATATAAGTTTTGAGTTTGCTGTTATGAGGCGCTATGTTACTAACAACGTAGAATTTTTTGCCAAGTTCATGTGCTTCTTTTATGCCTATTGCCAAGTTTTCTAAATTAAACTCGTTGTTACGTACACGTAGGCTGTATCGCGGTTGACCGGCGTAGACGGCATCGGCGCCATACGCAAAGGCATAACGCATGTTTTTTAAACTGCCAGCTGGGCATAATAATTCAGGAACGAAAGACACTAAAAACGACCTCTTTAATCTCGGGGGCGCATATTTTAGAGAGCAGGCTGTTGCAGTACAACGTAAAGCTAGCATTGTTTATAGTAAAATTGATTTAAGTCAATTTTGGTAGTTTGGTTGAAATAGCTTTGTTGAATTAAAAATTCATTAAAACGACATAAATATTCATTTTGTGGTTGTTTATACTGAATGATTGAATTATCTTATGCAGCTATAAGATAGATTAACTATTAAGTTAGGTCTAAATTTAAAGATTATCTGTAAAACGACGAGTTGAATAATTCGTCAAATGTGTGAGAGTGAAATGAAATTATCAAA
>JBMYWG010000119.1:0-2777 GCA_049607155.1 Psychrobium sp. | reverse complement strand
CGCCAGCGGTTTGCACCAGCTTTACCAAGGCGACGAAGCATATGTTCAGCGTTACCAACTTCACCGAAGGTAGCACGACAATCTGCTAAGATTTTACGCATTTCGCCACTACGTAAACGTAGAGTAACGTAAGCGCCATCTTTAGCGATTAGCTGAGCATAAGTACCAGCAGAACGTGCAATTTGTGCACCTTTGCCAGGCTTCATTTCAATATTGTGAATCACAGAACCTAGTGGCATGCTACGCATCGGCATAGTGTTACCCGCTTTGATAGGAGCTTCCATACCAGAAACGATAGTATCACCAGCTTTTAAGCCTTTAGGTGCTAGGATGTAACGACGCTCACCGTCTTTGTACAGCACTAGTGCAATGTTTGCACTGCGGTTTGGATCATATTCCAAACGCTCTACTGTTGCAGGGATGCCATCTTTATTACGTTTAAAATCGATAACGCGATAGTGATGCTTGTGACCACCACCAACGTGACGAACTGTAATACGACCGTTATTGTTACGACCGCCAGATTTGCTTTTGCTCTCTAGAAGAGGTGCATAAGGCTTACCTTTATGCAGCTCTGAGTTCACTACCTTAACTAAATGGCGGCGACCCGGAGAGGTAGGCTTACATTTAACTATAGCCATCTTAATACTCCTCGATTACTCAGCACCGCCAACAAAGTCGATATCACTACCTTCTTTGAGCGTTACGTAAGCTTTTTTCCAGTCGTTGCGACGACCCATGCGAGCACCAGTACGCTTAGTCTTACCTTTAACATTTAAGGTACGAACAGCGTCAACTTCAACTTCAAATAGTTTCTCTACGGCAGCTTTAACTTCAGCTTTAGTCGCAGTGTTATCTACTTTGAAAACGATGGTGTTATTGTTTTCAGCAGTCAACGTACTCTTTTCAGAGATATGTGGACCTACTAGAACTTTTAGTAAACGTTCTTCAGTGATCATGCTAGCATCTCCTCGATTTGTTTAACTGCAGCAGCAGTAACTACGATTTTATCGAAGCCAACTAGTGATACTGGGTCTAAACCTGCAACGTCACGAACGTCAACTTTGTATAAGTTGCGAGCTGCTAAGAACAAGTTCTCTTCTACTTCTTCAGTCACAATTAAAACGTCTTTAAGTTCTAATTCTTTTAGTTTTGCAACTAATTCTTTAGTCTTAGGCGTTTCAACTGCGAAGTTTTCAACTACTACTAAGCGCTCTTGACGAACTAACTCAGAGAAGATTGACTGAAGCGCAGCGCGGTACATTTTACGGTTTACTTTTTGGCTGTGGTCCTGTGGACGAGCAGCAAAAGTAACACCACCCGAGCGCCAGATTGGGCTACGGATTGTACCAGCACGAGCACGACCAGTGCCCTTTTGTTTCCAAGGTTTACGACCGCCGCCACTCACTTCAGAGCGAGTTTTTTGCTTGCGAGAACCTTGACGAGCGCCTGCAGCGTAAGCTACAACTACTTGATGAACCAAAGCTTCGTTAAACTCACGGCCAAAAGTAGCTTCTGAAACTTCAAGAGCGTTACCCGCGTCTTTCAATACCAATTCCATTACTATCTCCTAACTATGGTTTAACAGTAGGGTTAACGATAACAGTGCCGTTTGTAGCACCTGGGATCGCGCCCTTGATCAGAAGAAGATTGTTTTCAGCGTCAACGCGAACAACATCTAATCTCTGAACTGTAACTCTTTCTGCACCCATGTGACCGGCCATCTTCTTACCCTTGAACACACGTCCAGGAGTTTGACACATACCGATTGAACCAGGGGCACGGTGAGAAATAGAGTTACCGTGAGTAGCGTCTTGCATAGCAAAGTTGTAACGCTTGATAACACCCGCGAAACCTTTACCTTTAGACGTACCAGTAACATCTACTTTTGTATTTTCTGCAAAAACATCAACGTTTAGCTCAGCGCCAACTTCGATATCATTGCCTTCGTCTGTACCTAGACGAAATTCCCACAGACCGCGGCCTGCATCAACACCAGCTTTAGCAAAGTGACCTGCTTCTGGTTTGTTAACGCGGCTTGCTTTTTTAGCGCCTGTAGTTACTTGAAGTGCACGGTAACCATCGTTTTCAAGAGTTTTAACTTGAGTAACGCGGTTCGTCTCTACTTCAACAACAGTCACTGGAACTGAAACGCCATCTTCAGTGAAGATACGAGTCATTCCAACTTTACGACCGACTAGACCAATAGCCATTGTTATAACCTCTTACCGTCCCAGGATTAACCTAGGCTGATTTGAACATCAACACCAGCAGCCAGATCTAAACGCATTAGAGCGTCAACAGTTTTTTCTGTTGGCTCAACGATGTCGATTAGGCGCTTATGAGTACGGATCTCGTATTGATCACGCGCATCTTTGTTTACGTGCGGTGAAATCAATACAGTGAAACGCTCTTTACGTGTTGGTAAAGGGATCGGACCACGAACTTGAGCACCAGTGCGCTTAGCCGTTTCCACGATCTCACCAGTAGACTGATCGATCAGTTTGTGATCAAAAGCCTTCAAGCGGATACGGATTCTTTGGTTCTGCATTAGACCAAACTCCAATCAAAATTTACACGACAAAAAAGCTAATCTACCTTTCTTAGATAAGAGAGGAGAAAGCTAATTTAGTTAAGTTCGACTCCCTATCGGAGTCGCTGTTGTTACCAATCTCAGAAAGATTGGGCACTTAATTGATTAACCATTTAAAAAACGACTACTCATTAAGTGGACGCGAATTATATGCTCATTTTTTGGCAAACGCAAGTCTTTTAAT
>JBMYWG010000118.1:0-2787 GCA_049607155.1 Psychrobium sp. | reverse complement strand
ATTATCAATAAAATTTCTTACCTCATTCAGAGTTGTGGTCATAGTCCGCGCAATATCGCAGCGGTAACCTTTACTAATAAAGCCGCTCGCGAAATGAAGGAACGTTTGAGTTTAGAGTTAGGCCGTAAAGAAACTCGCGGTTTAACAGTATCGACCTTTCATACCTTGGGCCTGACTATTATTAAGCGGGAAGCTAAGAACATTGGTATTAAACCTGGTTTTACCTTGTTTGACGGCGGCGACACGCTCGAGCTGCTAAAAGAGCTTACCGAAAAAGAGCTCGAAGGTGATAAAGACAAACTTAATTTACTGCAAAACATCATTTCGAATTTTAAAAACGATTTAATGACGCCTGCGCAAGCGTTAAAGGTTGCCCAATCCGGTCAAGAAATGTTGTTTGCCCAATTATATGAGCGCTATCAGAATCAATTGCGCGCTTATAACGCGTTGGACTTTGACGATCTCATTATGGTGCCGACGCTGTTATTAAAGCATAACGCGGAAGCACGCGAGCGCTGGCAGAATCGTTTCCACTATTTGTTAGTGGATGAGTATCAAGATACCAATACCAGCCAGTATGAATTAGTAAAACTATTAACAGGGATGCGCGGTCGCTTTACAGTGGTTGGCGACGATGACCAATCGATTTATTCATGGCGTGGTGCTCGCCCACAAAACTTGGTGCTATTAAAAGAAGACTTTCCAAGTTTACGTCTGATCAAACTTGAGCAAAATTATCGTTCAAGCTCCAGAATTCTGCGCTGTGCCAATATCCTAATCGCCAACAATCCTCATGTTTATGACAAGGCGCTATTTAGTGAGCTAGCTGACGGCCCAATGCTGCGGGTTATTTATGGCAAAAACGAAGAGCACGAAGCCGAGCGTGTAGTAGCAGAAATCGTGCGTCATCGGTTCTTAAACAAAACCGCTTACAGTGACTTTGCTATTTTATATCGTGGTAACTTTCAATCGCGGGTATTTGAAAAAGCACTAATGACTAACCGTATCCCTTATAAGATAAGTGGCGGCACATCGTTTTTCTCACGCAGTGAGATCAAAGATGTGATGGCTTATCTCAAATTGTTGGTTAACCCTGATGATGACACGTCATTTCTACGCGTAGTAAACACGCCTAAACGCGGTATTGGTCCAGCAACGCTTGAAAAGCTAGGTACTTACGCCAATATGCGTCAACAAAGTTTGTTTGCTGCAAGCTTTGAGTTAGGGCTCGAACAGACATTACAAGGTGAGAAATTGCAGATCTTGCGTCAATTCACTCGTTGGTTAGTAGAGTTAGACGATCAAGCACGCCGTGGCGATCCACTAGAAGCCGTGCGTCAGATTATTCGCGATATTAACTACGAAGATTGGCTCTATGAAACCAGTCCAAGTGGTAAAGCTGCCGAGATGCGTATGAAAAATGTCAGTACGCTATTTACTTGGGTTAGTGGCATGCTTGATGGTGATGATCTCGATGAGCCAATGACACTACCTGAAGTTGTTACTCGCTTAACGCTAAGAGATATGATGGAGCGCGGCGAAGAAGAAGAGCAAGCGGATCAAGTTCAACTAATGACCCTTCACGCCTCAAAAGGCCTCGAATTCCCTATTGTATTTATGGTGGGTATGGAAGAAGGATTATTGCCACATCAAACAAGCATCGATGAAGACAATATAGAAGAAGAACGCCGCTTAGCTTACGTAGGTATTACGCGCGCCCAGCGCGAGCTAATCATGACACAAGCGAAAGAGCGCCGTCAGTATGGTGAAATTATCAAACCAACCGCTAGTCGTTTCTTAGATGAATTACCGCAAGATGACATCGAGTGGGAATCACAGCGCCCGCCAAAAACCGCCGCTGAAAAGAAGCAAACAGCTACTTCCGCTATCGCAAACTTGCGCGACATGCTGAAGAAGTAATCCGCCGTCGAATCACAAGCAATAAAAAAGGCCACATATGTGGCCTTTCTCTTTTCAGCGTTTTAAATTACATGCCTTCAGTCATGAATTTAATTGTTGCTTTGATTTCATCTTCGCTACAGTTCATACAAGTACCTTTAGCTGGCATTACACCAGTACTACCTGTAAAGCCTTTCCAAGCGTGGTCAAACATTTTGTCCATACCTTGAGCAACACGAGGTGCCCAAGCAGCTTTGTCACCTTTTTTAGGTGCGCCAGCTGCGCCAGTACCGTGACAAGCAAAACACGTTGTTTGGTAGATATCTGCTGCAGTGCGAGGACCAGCTGGTTTTGCCGGAGCTGCAGGTTGTGCGCCCGCTAGATAAACTTTGCCTATTGGCGCAATGCGTTTGTTCACAGCATCTTCAGACAAATCTGTAGCATTAACGCTTAATGACATAGTAAGTGCGACACCTAGTGTCATCATTACTTTTGATACACCTGCATTCATGTGGAGGAACCCCTGACTAATAATATTGATTTATTTTTGCGATATTATAAACGGTTCTGTTCAGATGGAAACACTAATATAGGGTTGTTTTATTGATTTACACCATTAAAAGCATTAATACTGATGACTTTTGCATCAGTTAACACTTTTTTTTAATTTTTTTATAGACGACCAATAATAAAATCCTTAATATATGCACCCGCACTAGGGAATGCGCCCATAGCTCAGCTGGATAGAGCGTACCCCTCCGGAGGGTGAGGCCAGGAGTTCGAATCTTCTTGGGCGCGCCATTTTATTCCGGACAAATAGTGCAGTAGTAAAATCAGTGGTGACTATAGCTCAGTTGGTAGAGCCCCGGATTGTGATTCCGGTTGTCG
>JBMYWG010000117.1:0-2818 GCA_049607155.1 Psychrobium sp. | reverse complement strand
AAGCTAGTCATATTTTTCATTAGCTATCTCTCTCTCTTTATTTATTATTGTTTCTAATTGCATCTCTTAATTGGATACAATTTAGTGAACGCGTATAAAATAACACTTTTTTCCAGTTTGTAAATAGCTTGTAACACAACTTGGCATATTATATTTCTAATAATATTCGATTGTTAACTTCGTGATTCTAATATTATAAATGTACACAACATTTAGTAGGCTTGTTTAATGAATGGTGGCTTGTTATGTAAGGTTATGATTTTAAATTGTTTTGTTTGTTATTTTTTCAGGTGCTCCAATGTTCGTAATAACGAGTTTCGTACTTTAAACTTATGAAAAATATGCGAAGAAAATGAATGTTTAATAAAATTAGTTAATTAGTGAGGTTCGAAATGAATTTGCAACTGTTAAGTGTAGCGCTTTGAATATGTGACTGTTGCTCATACCCACTTCTAACTCGTGGCTTAAAGTCATGATCTCCGTCTTCTAGCCATAACAAATCGACTTCTTTATTTAGGTCATAGCTTGCTACTTCTTCTTGATTTCCCAATTTGTCTCGTGTTCCTTGGGCAATGAAGAGTGGTGCCGTTATGTCTTTTAGATGTTCAATACGTAACTTTTCAGGTTTGCCAATCGGATGGAAAGGGTACCCAAGGCATATAACGCCTTTAATTAGGTTATTTAGCTCTTCGTCCCCTTGAGCGGCAACCATTGAGGCAATACGGCCGCCCATAGACTTTCCACCGATGTAAACGGGTTGATTCAAATCTTTAACAATTGTACTGAAGAATTCGACTAGTGCTGGCGCGCGATTGGGTGGGCGCTTTTTACCATCGATTTTTCGCTGCTGCATATATGGAAAGTTAAAACGCGCGACGCGAATGCCTTTTTTCGCCAAGCCTTGCGCAAAATTGGTCATAAATTCTGACTCTGCATCGGCACCTGCGCCGTGAGCGAATAAGAAAATTGGGCCATCTTTGGGGCCGTCGAAAATAAACTCCATAGGAGCTCCTAAATATCTGTTTTTGAAAAATCGTTAAATAACTAATGAGAAAACTGCGAGCAGTGCGATGAGTAGCAATAAGGTTTGGCGTAGTTTTTTGATTAGGCGAACTAAATCAACTAGGTCGCTATTTTCTGGATGTATGCGCGTGCCTAATTTAGGGCGTCTTATTTTTAGTTTGTCATACATCACTGCGCCCCCCAATTCTCGATTCATCGCGTTTGCTGTGGTGGTGAGTAAGGCACCTGCGCCATAACGATGCCAACTATTACGCTTGAGGGACAGATGTTTAATACCAAAAAGAAGGCCAATCAAAAGGGCTGACAGACAGTTAAACAGTAGTGAAATCATTGCCATTAGCTGACTAGGCAGAAGACCGAATTCACGAAATTTCTGCTGCTTGGGATTCCAGTGCTGGCTAAGAGAATATATCAAGCCGTAACCGACCAATGCGATGGGGCCAAGCAGTAAATAAATCAAAATAGGCGTCACATAATGTAGGGAAAACTTTTGAACCGCGCCTTCAATTGTTCCTTTAACAATTCCCATGCTTGATAACGCGTGGGTGTCTCTTATACAGATCTGATTGAGTTGCTCTCTGGCGAGATTCTTTTTGTCGTGACGTAGGCTGTGATAAATACGGCGGCAATGAGTCAGCAATGAGTTACTGTTAATTGCGAGCAGTAGGAAAATAACTTCGAAAAACCATGTATAGGTTGCGAAGTAAAGAATTGCAATGGTAATCGACAAGCCCATAAAAAGCATGATTAAGGACGCTATTACGCCAGCCAGTCTTTGTTGTGACTTACTGCCTTTGCCAGTTTTCTTGCTGAAAATGAGCGCCATATGACGCCATAGGGTACCAGGATGATAGGACGCATCTACCGCAAATTTCTGCTCAATAAGCATTACACTCAAAACAATCAGCAAGCGAAGTGAGAGTTCTGATAACGCTATGTCATTAGCTGAAAATTGCGGTAGTAAGTCCATCATTTAGGTTATGCTAAATCTTCTTTTCTGCATAGAGGTAGCATTTCAACTACCATATCTGCTGAGTTTTTAGCGGCAACAACTAGGTACTCGTCGAAGCTTAGCTCGCTCTTTTTACCAGCGATATCTGACAATGAACGAATCACAACAAATGGCACTTCACATAAGTGACACACTTGTGCAATGGCCGCTGCTTCCATTTCACAAGCTTGCATCGTTGGGAAATTAGCACGTACTTGTTCTACGCGAACAGGATCAGCCATGAAGGTATCACCTGTGGCGATAAGGCCTTCGACGATCTTTACGTTTTGTATTGAATTTTGCATCGCTTGGTTAGCTGCTTTGGCTAACGCAGGATGTGGTTTAAATGCTGCGGGCATTTTAGGAAGTTGGCCAATCTCGTAACCAAAAGCAGTTAAATCAGCGTCGTGATGGCGAACTTCACTACCAATGACTACATCACCTACATTAAGCTCTGGGTCAAAACCGCCTGCACTACCAGTATTAATGATGCAATCTGGTGCGTATTTTTCGATAAGAAGTGTTGTTGACACAGCGGCGGCAACTTTACCAATTCCTGACATCGAAACTACAACGTCGACACCGTTAATAGTGCCAGTATAAAACTCAATACCTGCTTGCTTATGAGTCTCTAAACCTTCTATACGGTCGCGCAATACGGCTACTTCTGGCTCCATGGCGCCAATAATACCAATTTTCATAGGGTGCTCGTCGAATATAAAAAGAAAGGATCTTACCCCAATCTACTCACATCTTAAATAAAAAAGGCTCCTTTCGGAGCCTTAGGCTAGCTTGTGTTAATTA
>JBMYWG010000116.1:0-2839 GCA_049607155.1 Psychrobium sp. | reverse complement strand
CAATGGGTCAAGCTGCTGCACGTTTCGGTCTATCACTAGTTCGCGCATTAAACGGAGAAGAAAACGTTGTTGAGTGTACTTACGTTGAAGGTCCAGGCGAGAAAGCACGTTTCTTCGCACAGCCAGTTCTTTTAGGTAAGAACGGTGTAGAAAAAGTATTAAGCTACGGCGAAGTTTCTGCATTCGAAGCTAACGCGCTAGAAGGTGCTTTAGAGACGCTAAAAGGCGACATCACATTAGGTGAAGAGTTCGTTAACGCTTAATCGTTAATTCTCTTTATTCGAAAGGCCATATCACTTCGGTGATGTGGCTTTTTTGTTTATGCTTCATAAACTTGAATTACCCCCTAAGCCCGCTTATCATGATTTACTCATTCCAATTCTTTTCGGCACCCCAATAGGAAGCACTGATGAAGTATTCACGCGCTTTTACATTGATAGAGCTAATCATGGTGATTTTAATCATCAGTGTTTTGGCGGTCACTATAGTGCCTAAATTCTTTACGTCATCCGAAGTTGAACATTTTGCGGTTCGCGATCAATTGATTTCGCAATTACGCTTGTCACAACTCAAAGCGATGAATCAAATCGATGTATGTAATCGAGTGAAAATTACTGATGAATATGCCGTAGTGGAAAACAATTCAGGCACTGCTTGTGGAACTGAAGGTAACAGCGATACACGAGTTATTCTAGAAAATGCCTCGGTAAAACTAAGCAGTGGCACCACCCCTAATCCTTTTTACATTACTTTTAATAGCGATGGCATTAGTGATTGTGATTGCACGTTAAATATCATTGGCTCTGAGACCGTACAAATAAAGATAGAAAGTCAGGGGTATATTCATGCGCTTTAATGCTTCTGCGAAAGGATTTACCTTAATAGAGCTAGTTATCGGCATCGTGGTCTTTTCCATTGCCATGACCATGGTCTTTTCGGTGATAGTGCCCCGTGCTGAACAAAGTGTCGACCCAATTTATCAAGTGCGCGCCGCCAAGCTCGCGAGTGCCTTAATGAGTGAAATTAGCAGTAAAGCCTATGATGAGAATTCTAATCCATCCTTAGCACAGGGTCCTTGTGGCAGTAGCACTAATCCATTGGCTTGCACCGTATCGCTAGGCCCAGAAGAAGGCGCGGCGGCGCGTAATTTATTCGATGATGTAGACGACTACGATGGCTTTACCATTGACGGTCTTCTGCTCAATGACAACAGTGCGAAATACGCCGATTTATATGCCAATTATCAACTAAGTGTCAGCGTCGATTACGATGGCGATTATGATGGCACTGCCGATACGGGAACCAATGCAAAATTAATTACCGTCACAGTCACCATGCCGAATAACGAGCAAGTGTCTTTTGCCAGCTATCGAGGTAACTACTGATGAAGCGTAACAACGGCGGATTTACGCTCATTGAGCTAGTGTTAGTCATTTTAGTGCTAGCCATTGTTAGCACGGGCATAGTGACTTTTATTCGCTATGGCGTGCAGACCTATCAAGACACGGCTGGTCGTGATAAGCAAATCAGCGATAGCCGCTTTGTGATTGAGCGTATTACGCGCGAACTTCGTAATGCATTACCTAATAGTGTGCAGGTGACTAATGGCGGCGATTGTGTTGAGTTTATTCCTATTTTGGCGAGCTCAACTTATGTTGATATTCCAGTTTTGCCAGATGCAGCAAGCTCGACGGCAACAATAGTCGCTAGCAGTGAAGCTTTTACACCAACAAATACCAAATTGGTGATTTATCCCCTGAATGTTGGCGACGTTTATGTCAACGGCACTCAAACAACAGGCAAGGTATTTAATGTCGACAGTTATTCTGCAGTTGTCGATAATGTAGTTACTGTAACTTTGACCAATGTCGTGCACTTTGATGATGATTCACCAAACCAGCGGTATTTTATTATTCGCGATAATGTGGCGTATTGCTGGGACACTAGCGGCGATATCAAGCGCTATCAAAACGTTGCTAATCCGCCGAGTGGCGCAGGCGTATTGATGGCAGAAAATGTGGTTAAACCCAGCGGTTCGAACCCGATATTTAGTTATCAAGGTGACACGCTAATTCGCAATGCAATCGTGTTAATGGATTTAAGTTTTCAATATGATGATGAACGTTTGCGACTCGTTAATGAGGTGAATATTGCCAATGTTCCGTAATCAAACCTCTATTCCACAGCTTAAAAAACAGCGCGGTAGCATGTTGGTTATCGCGTTGTTCGTGATTATTGTGCTGGCATTTCTCGCCTATGCAATGATTCGAATTACAAATACTAGCGCCAGCGCTAATGTGTATGAGGTGTATGGGACTAGGGCGCTCAATGCCGCCAATTCTGGTGTTGAAAAGGCCCTTAGCGATATCTTTGGACCAGGAAATCCCGGAACCAGTTGCCCTGCAGCGGCGTCACTCACCAATTTATCGTTGGGCGGAACACCAGAGTTTGAGGGCTGTATTGTCAATGCGACCTGTAATTCTTTTACAGTAACGCAAACAGGATTTATTCATTTTCAACTGCAAAGTACGGCTAGCTGCACAGCTGGCGATTTTACTACCCAGCGTAGTGTCGTGGTTGAGGCAAGAAATTAACTACATTTTACATCAATTATTTACCTAATATTTTGTCTTGCTTGTCTTTAGTCTATTTAAGAAACAAATGTGATTTTGTACCTTTAGATTTCACACTGCAGAATAACACTAGTAGTCACAACAATAGACTTTTAACGATCGATAGAAAGTTAAATTACTCTTACAATTTGAAATATTTTAGAGTTACTATTGAGGTATGAAAATTCGATCTTGAGAAGGTTCGTAGTGAATATAAAAAAATTATC
>JBMYWG010000115.1:0-3064 GCA_049607155.1 Psychrobium sp. | reverse complement strand
CCAACGTAAATTGGCGGGGCTTTTATTTATCTATAAAACTAAATTAGCTTTGTAGTAATGAGATATCAGCAACGTTTAAGAACTGGTTACGCAGTGTGTTTAATAGCGCTAAACGATTGAGTTTAGTATCTACGTCATCACACATTACCATTACGTTATCGAAGAAAGCATCTACTGGCTCTTTCAATTGAGCTAACTCAGTAAGCGCTTTGTTGTAATTACTTTCAGCGAATACTGGTGCTAAGTCTGTTGCTAGTTTAGTAACAACTTGCGCTAGTGCTTTTTCAGCTTCTTCAACTAATAGTGCATCGTTAACTGAATCGGCGATAGCTTCGTCAGTTTTAGCAAGGATATTACCCACACGCTTATTAGCCGCTGCAAGCGTCTTAGATGCTTCTAAAGCTCTAAAAGCAGTTACCGCTTCAATACGCTTGTTAAAGTCGCTAGGACGCGTCGGACGACGTGCCATTACAGCTTTAACAATGTCAGTTGCTACGTCTTGATCTTGGTACCAAGCGTTAAAGCGACCTAACATGAAGTCGACAACACTGTCGTTGATACCGGCTTTGATTTTCTCGCCGTACAGTGATGCAGCTGCATCGACTAAATCAGTTAAGTCGAGATCTAAATCTTTTTCAACGATGATGCGCAGGGCACCGATAGCTGCACGACGTAAAGCGAACGGGTCTTTATCGCCTTTAGGGATTTGACCTATACCGAAGATACCTACTAGTGTATCGAACTTGTCGGCAAGGGCTACAGAGCAGCTAACTAGTGAACCTGGTAATTGGTCACCAGCGTAACGCGGCATATATTGCTCGTTTAGTGCTACTGCAACGTCTTCTGACTCACCGTCAAAACGTGCATAGTGCATACCCATAACGCCTTGAACGTCTGGGAATTCTAATACCATGTCGGTCATTAGGTCGGTTTTACACAGCATACCTGCACGCTTAGCATCAGTCGCATTAGCGCCGATCTTGTCCGCAATAATTTCGGCAAGGTCTGCAATGCGTTGCGATTTTTCTTTTAGGGTACCAAGTTGCTTCTGGAACAAGATGTTCTCTAGGCTATCGATACGGCTTTCAAGCGTTTTCTTTTGGTCTTGTGCGTAGAAGAATTCAGCGTCAGCCAGACGAGGGCGAACAACTTTTTCGTTACCTTCGATAACTTGTTTTGGCTCTTTACTATCGATGTTAGATACAAAGATAAAGCGCGCCATTAAGTTGCCGTCGTTATCTAATAACGGGAAGTACTTTTGGTTATCCTTCATCGTGTAGATAAGGGCTTCAGCTGGTACGTCTAAGAACTTGTCTTCGAAGCTACCCACGTAAGTAATTGGCCATTCAACGATAGAACATACTTCTTCTAGTAGGTCGTCATCGAGATCGGCAATGCCGTTTTCTGCACTTGCTGCCTCGATTACTTGTTGCTTAACTAGTGCTTTACGCTCTTCGTAATCAGCAATGACGAAACCTTTTTCACGTAATAAGCTCGTATAGTTATCCGCGTGATCTAATGTCATTTCGCTTTCACCGTGGAAGCGGTGGCCGCGAATGATGCGATCTGACTTACAGCCAAGTACGGTAGCATCAATAAGTTCGCCGCCTAATAACACAGTAAGTGTTTTTGTTGGGCGAATGAACTGCATGCTGTTGTTACCCCAGCGCATTGGCTTAGGGATAGGTAATTTAGTTAGTGAATGCTCGATCATCGCTGGCAGTAATTCTTTAGTCGCTTGACCTTTGACTTCAGCTTTAAATAGTAGCCATTCGCCTTTGTCTGTCTTTAGACGCTCAGCTTGGTCAACGGTAATGCCGTTAGAACGTGCCCAGCCTTGTGCTGCTTTTGTCGGGTTGCCATCAGCATCGAATGCAGAAGAAATAGCAGGACCGCGTTTTTCAACAATCTTGTCTGCCTGACCAGTGGCCAGTGCTTTAACTGATACGGCTAAACGGCGAGGTGATGCTAAGAAATCGATAGCTTCGTATGCAATATCAGCTTTGTCTAATTGTGCCTTCATGCCATCGCGGAAAGCTTCGGCTAATGTGCGTAGTGACTTCGGTGGTAACTCTTCTGTACCTAGTTCAATAATAAGATTTTCTACAGACATTATTGCTTGTCCTCATCGCTTTTACATAGTGGGAACCCTAGTGCTTCACGAGAAGCATAGTAGGCTTCGGCTACTGCTTTAGATAATGTACGAACGCGTAAAATGTAACGCTGACGCTCGGTCACTGAAATAGCATGACGGGCGTCTAATAGGTTAAAGACGTGAGAAGCTTTCATAACTTGCTCGTAAGCTGGTAATGCTAGGCCGGCTTCGATTAGCTTCTCGCTGTCTTTTTCACATTGGTCGAATTGCTTGAATAGAGCATCAACATCGGCGTGTTCAAAGTTGTAAGCAGACTGCTCAACTTCGTTTTGATGGAATACATCACCGTAAGTGACGCGGCCAAGTGGACCATCGGTCCAAACAAGATCGTAAATGCTATCAACATCCTGAATGTACATCGCAAGACGCTCAAGACCGTAAGTAATTTCGCCGGTTACTGGCGAACACTCTAAACCACCGACTTGTTGGAAATAAGTAAACTGAGAAATTTCCATACCGTTTAACCAGATTTCCCAACCTAGACCCCAAGCTCCAAGCGTTGGAGATTCCCAGTTGTCTTCTACGAAACGAATGTCGTGAACGAGTGGGTCAATACCTAGCTCAGTTAGTGAACCTAGGTAAAGCTCTTGGATATTGTCCGGGTTTGGTTTTAGCACTACTTGGAATTGGTAGTAGTGTTGTAAACGGTTAGGGTTTTCACCGTAACGACCATCGGTAGGGCGACGACATGGCTGCACATAAGCACTGCTCATTGGCTCTGGGCCAAGTGAACGTAAGAACGTTTGTGGGTGGAATGTGCCTGCGCCTACTTCCATATCTAACGGCTGAACTATTACACAGCCTTGACGTGACCAGTAATCCTGCAGAGCGAGGATTAAACCTTGAAAAGTTTTTGTATCGTATTTAGGCATAATATTACTTATAACTCTTGCCGATGGTGGAAAAATG
>JBMYWG010000114.1:0-3213 GCA_049607155.1 Psychrobium sp. | reverse complement strand
CACTTTCTTTATCACGTTGTGCCTCACGAAATCGCCCATTTATTAGTGTGGCAAATTTATGGGAAAACAGCCCCGCATGGCAGGGAGTGGCAGCAAATGATGATCAATGTTTTTGAGCGCCCACCTCATCGCACTCATCAATATAATATCGATGACATTGGTATTAAGCACTTTGATTATTTCTGTGATTGTGGCGAAGTGAAATTGACGATAAGGCGTCACAATAAGGTCTTAAAAGGGACTATTTATCGCTGTCGCCGCTGCGGTAATGATTTACAAATCAAAACCGCATAACAACACCAGACAATTAGATTAGTGAAGTAAACTGTATAAACGGCGACGTGAGCTAGAGGCTAGAGGATCGCCATCAGGCAGTGCTGCAACAATATCTAAATAGCGCTTTTTGGCATCATCGAAGTTTAAATCCACCGCTAAGATTTCAAAGAGTAAATCCAGTGCATCATTGCTGCGACTGGCCTGAGAGTAGTTGACAGCAAGCGTCAATTTAGTCGCCATATCATCAGGCGTTGCCGCTAGTTGTTGTTCAAGTGCGGTAATTTCTGGCGACTGCCCCGCTTCTTCTGCGAGCTCTAATAAAGAAACTATGCGCTGGTAGCTCGTGTTCTTATCTTCTAACGCGAAGCTTTCAAGCAGTGCTTTAGCATTCTCTAGTTGACCAACTTTTACTAAGATCTCGCTGTAACACAACTTAATATCGATGCGGCTAGGATCCAGCTCGTACGCCTGTTTTATAAAACCAAAAGCCTGATTTAAATCGCCGTTTTCATCGAGCAAAATCGCATTGGCTTTTAGCAACAAGTCATCTTCTGGTTTTGGTAGATATTTAAAAAGCAATTCTTTGATCTGCTCTATCGGCGTAACTCCCGTTAAGCCATCAAGTGGCTTACCCGCGCGAATCAATACCAAGGTTGGGACAGATTGCACACCAAATTGCTGGGTAATTTGAGGTTGCTCATCGCAGTTTACACGTGCCAACACAATGGCATCACCTAATTCATTGGCCAAGGTCGCTAAGTCATGTGACATCGCTTTGCCCGCTTCATCGCGCGGTGAATAAAGCTCAACAGCAATTAACTGCTCTGGCGAGGTTTCAATAAGCGTGGTTTGAAAATTTTCAATGGTTAATTCAACGATGTTAGACATGTGCTTTCTCAATAAACGGGATTAATCAGTTATTTGCGGCCATTTCATCATTTTTCAAGCCATTATTTTTTTATTGTTGGATTACTGCTAGTATTGCACCCACACAATTAGAATTATTACTCTAAATTTATGAATTTATACCTTCGTCTGTTTTACTTATTACTGTGGGAGATTCCCCGCAATAAAATCCGTCAATCGATTACTGCCACCAGTAAATACCAGTTTAGAGCACTGCCGCTAGACATCGATATTAACGCGCACCTTACCAATTCACGCTACCTGGCCTTAATGGATTTGGCCCGCACCAAAATGATTTCAGACAGCGGCATGTTCAAACAAATCATGAAACGCAAATGGCTGCCAGTAGTAAGCTCAACGGAAATCACCTTTATTAAAGATGTCCGTCCGTGGCAAAAATGTACCATCGAGTCGCGGATAGTATGCTGGGATGAGAAATACTTTTATATGGAACAACGCTTTGTGAGTGGTGATACCATTCATGCTATCGCCCACTTGCGCGGACTATTCGTTCACAAACGCAAACCTGTGCCAAGCCCAAAATTGATGGAATTAGCGGGTGAACCTGATTTAGTATCACCAGAGCCACCAGCGCATATTCAGCACTGGAAGGCGTTGTTAGAAGCTAAGAAAGCGGCAGGTTAATCGCTATTCTTTAGCATTTCATCGATATGTTGAGCGAGTTTTTGCAAATCACTCGCTCGAAACGTCGCACTAAAAAACTCTAATCGCTGTCCTTGTATGGTCACTAACTCGATATGGCTAGCTGTATTACTACTGAGAGCTAAATCCAATTCCCGAATATCGATAGTGACATCTCCACCCCATTCAGTTAATTGATTTATAAAATAACCATCAACATTAACTTCCTGAAAGAATGGTAAAAATAACGACATTAGTGCTTTCAGCACAAGAATCACGATAACCATAAAAGATATCGCCATCACTTTGCCTTCATCTTGACCAAATGGATTTAAGTAAAGATACGCAAACTGAAAGCAGAGAAAGGGAACAATAAAATAAAACGTGGTTTTATGAATTTGAGGGCGAATAGAAAACTTCAACATTCATTCCTTGAATTACAAAGAGCTGCAATATAACACAGGCTATTTCAACTTCATATGCGGCTGCTGCGGTCCTAACGCATAAAATCCGTGTTTTTCGTAAAACGGTACTAAGCCTTCACTAGGCCATAAGTTAACGCTAGCAAACCGTTTTTCGCGACAATAACGCACCACTTCACTAATAATCTTGTCACCAATACCCTGCCCTTGATGTGACTGACTAACAATTACATCAACAATGAACGCATAACGCGCACCATCTGTTATGACACGAGCAATCCCGCAACGCTTATCACCATCATCCATAGCACTAAACCAAATAGACGATGTGGATTCAACGCATGCTTGCATTTCATCAATACTCGGCGTTTCCACCCAGCCGGCTTCGCTATAGAATTGTGCTAGTTCGCTTGCTGATGGTGTTTCGTTAGTTATTTGAATGGCCATTGATACTCCCTTTATCAGCCGTTAGATTCGTCCAAATTTAGCGATAAAAAAAGCGAATCATCAGATTCGCTTTCTTCACAACACAAGTTATTACTCGAAGTATTCTTCGTCGTCGAGCTCGTCACTTTGCACAACACCGTTCTCATCTATGAAGTAAGTGCCCCAACCGTCGTATTGAATCTTGTGCTTAAACGCTAAACGAATTAATGCTTCAGTATCTTTGTCTAGACGCTCAACCTCAAGTTTGTGGTCAATAGTCGCGTCAAAACAGTAAATTACTGCGCCGTCATCCAATTCGAGTTCTTCGGCATCTGACACTTCGAACCCTAACTTAAAGGCGTCTACTGCCGCTTTTTCTAGTTGGTCAAAGTTAGCGCAAGAAAGGTGATGCTCAATTGGGTATTCAGCATCTGGGTTGCTACCATCAGCTAGAATGCTTTCAACAATCTCGCGATTGTCAGCGTGCTGATGTTGAATTTCTTTTTCTACAGACATGATTGTTCTCTATCAAATAATTAGC
>JBMYWG010000113.1:0-3285 GCA_049607155.1 Psychrobium sp. | reverse complement strand
CACATCACTCATAATGATGGGGTCACAGGTTCGAATCCCGTCGTAGCCACCATTTCTTTATAGTTAACCCGAACTCAGGTTAATTAAGATCTAAAAATCAGTTCGCAACAAGCCATAATCATATTGATCTGTCCACTCGTCTCCAATGCGATAATGATCTTTAAAATAGGCTTCTCGTTGCATACCTAGCTTTTCCATGACGCGATAAGAAGCGATATTTCGCGGATCGCATTTAGCAACGATTTTATAAAAGCCAAATTCATCAAAAATATATTGAATTAACATCGTCATTGCTTTGGTACATATGCCTTGGCCAGCGCTCTCTGGTGCCATACGATAGCCTACTTCAGCGCGTTGATTGTCCCAATCTTCGACGCGAAATACAACTTCACCAATTGCTTTGTTACAGCCTTCTTTGCACACGACAAAACCATTCCAATAGCCCGTTGTAAAACGCCATGGTTCACTGAGTTTCTTAACTAACTCCTGAGTCTCAGCAAAGGACTCAACAAGTGCAATGTAGCGGCAATTTTCAGGATCGCTACGATAAGCGCGAATAGCTGGTAGGTCTTCAAGTGTTGCTAAGCGCAGTGTAATACCGTGACTAGAGAGTATTGGTGGGATATGGACGGTTTGCTCGGTTATTTTCATTGTAATGGCGCTGATTAAGATAAGTGCCAATTACTCTAAGCGATAAGGGGAAGTTTAGTAAAGGGTAGCTGGATTAGCTATGGGCCTTGATTTGCTGATATTTTAGTAACAACTTTTCATATTGCATGTTAATACGAATTTTTGCATAGGCATCAGAGCGATTTTGCAGCCAAAGTTTGAAGTTAAACCTGCGAGCACCTAAGCCATCGACAATAATGAGTTTAAAGGCATTTTTCGCATATTCTTGGCATAGGATATTCGAGAGAACAACATCGCCAAATACGATTAAGTGTTTGGTAAGATACTGCTGCAGCTCTTCTAATAGGCTCATTTCCTGCTGTGAGTTGAAAAAGCTTTTACGCACAATGTCTTCAAAGGTTTGGGCTAGCTTCCCGTCGTAATTTCTCACAATATCAAATACTAAGCCACCGCCAAGATTAGTTTCGACTTGGCCGTGAAAATTAGCAATACCACTAAAATCGCTGACGCGTTGTTTAAGATGGTTGTAATAGTGCAGATCTAAGGTGTTTTGATTACGACCTAGGCTATTATCGTACTGAATTTTGATTAACTTTGACGCATCCTCAGGGTGGACAAAGCACTTGCGTTCGCCGCCTTTGGCAAAGAATTGACTATCGTCTAAGGTGATCAAAATTAGATTCCTTGAGCCAGAAAGCTCTAGTTATTGGAGGTGTGATAATTGGTTGATATTTTAGCGTTGAGGAAATCGATTGTCAGTTTGAGAGATTGTTAATGAGTGTAACAAGATATTAGGATTCGTTTTCATTACGATTAGAGTTATTCTGACGCATTAATAGCGCCAATAAAAAAGCCCCGCCATTATGATTAATGGCAGGGCTTTAAAGTGTTTTTAGAACGTGTGGTTGATTACACGTTAAAGCGGAAGTGGATTACGTCACCATCTTTAACGATGTAGTCTTTACCTTCAACGCGAAGTTTACCGGCATCTTTAGCGCCTGACTCACCGTTGTACTCGATGTAATCATCAAAACCAATAACGGCAGCACGGATAAAGCCACGCTCGAAATCGGTGTGGATTTTACCAGCGGCCTGTGGTGCAGTTGCGCCAACATTCACTGTCCATGCGCGAACTTCTTTAACGCCAGCTGTGAAGTAAGTCTGTAGGTTTAGTAGTTCGTAACCGCTGCGAATTACACGGTTTAGACCCGGCTCTTCAATGCCAAGGTCTTCCATAAACTCAACGGCTTCTTCTTCGTCAAGCTCGGCGATTTCAGATTCCATCTCGGCACAAACAGCAACTACTACCGCATTTTCGCCATCGGCTAACTCACGTACTTTATCTAATAATGGATTATCTTCAAAACCGTCATCGTTCACGTTAGCGATGTACATGGTAGGTTTGATAGTTAAGAATTGCAGGTAACTAATTGCTGCTTTTTCTTCTTTCGCTAACTCTAGTGCGCGGATCATCAAACCTTCATCTAGGTGTGCTTTGATCTTTTCTAATACGCTGATTTCGAACTTAGCGTCTTTGTCGCCGCCTTTCGCTTTCTTCGCTTGGCGTAACATCGCTTTGTCACAAACATCCATATCCGCAAGCATTAGCTCAGTGTTAATGACTTCGATATCTGATAATGGATCAACTTGGCCGCTAACGTGAACGATGTTTTCGTTCTCGAAACAACGTACCACGTGACCGATAGCGTCAGTTTCACGGATGTTCGCTAGGAATTTGTTACCTAAACCTTCACCTTTAGATGCACCTGCAACTAGGCCGGCGATGTCAACGAATTCCATCGTGGTGGCAATAGTGCGCTCTGGGTTAACTATTTCCGTTAACTGGTTTAAGCGTAAGTCTGGAACAGGAACCACACCTGTGTTTGGTTCGATTGTACAAAATGGGAAGTTTGCTGCTTCGATGCCTGCTTTAGTTAAGGCATTGAATAGTGTTGATTTACCAACGTTTGGTAATCCGACGATACCACATTTGAAACCCATGGTGATTCCTCAAAAATTTGTTTAATTAAGACTAGCCTTTGTAGCTATGAAGTCTGTTTTTAGCGCCTGTAAAGCCATTTGAAAAAATAAGGCTGGTGCAACGAACGGCTTCATCTACTGCGCCGTCGATAATATCTTGCTCTGCCTTAGGGGCTTTGCCCAACACGTATCCCGTCACTTTATCTTTATGCCCCGGATGGCCGATGGCGATACGCAGTCGATGGAAGTCTTTTTTATTACCCATCGCGCTAATGATATCTCTCAAACCATTGTGACCGCCGTGGCCACCACCTTGTTTGAATTTGGCAACGCCCGGTGGCAAATCTAATTCATCGTGTGCCACGAGAATGTTCTCTACCGGAATTTGGTAGAACTTGGCCATTGCTGCAACTGCTTTGCCGCTGCGATTCATAAAGGTTGTAGGGATGAGTAAACGAACGTCATTGCCGTTGATATTAATGCGGCCAGTGTGTCCGAAAAACTTAGCTTCTGCTTTTAGTGAGGTATTGTGCCAGTTGGCGAGTTGTTCGATATACCAAGCACCAGCATTGTGTCTGGTGTTGGCATATTCGGGGCCTGGATTAGCCAGGCCCACGATTAGCTGAATTTGATCACTCAAGAGAGTAAATCTTATTCTGCTTCTGGAGCTTCTTC
>JBMYWG010000112.1:0-3306 GCA_049607155.1 Psychrobium sp. | reverse complement strand
CGTCAGATAGGATGATTTTGAATGCTTCAGATACACGCTCTTTAGTCGCGCCGCCACCAACGTCTAGGAAGTTAGCTGGCTTGCCGCCGTGTAGGTTTACGATGTCCATTGTACCCATTGCTAGGCCAGCACCGTTAACCATACAACCAACGTTACCGTCTAGTGCAACGTAGTTAAGTTCCCACTGTGCAGCGTGAGCTTCACGCTCATCTTCTTGAGATGGATCGTGCATTTCACGGATTTTTGGTTGACGGTAAAGTGCGTTACCATCGATACCAATTTTGCCGTCTAGACAGTGTAGGTTACCTTCGTCAGTGATTACTAACGGGTTGATTTCTAGAAGTGCGAAATCGTGGTCGTTGAACATGTTAGCTAGACCCATGAAGATCTTAACGAACTGTTTCATTTGCGTTGGGTTTAGACCTAATTTGAAGCCTAACTCACGTGCTTGGTAAGCTTGTGGGCCAACTAATGGATCGATTTCCGCTTTGTGAATTAACTCTGGAGTTTCTTCAGCAACAGTTTCGATTTCAACACCACCTTCAGTAGAAGCCATGAATACAACTTTACGAGTACCACGGTCAACAACAGCACCTAGGTATAGTTCGTTAGCGATATCAGTACAGCTCTCAACTAAGATTTTTGAAACCGGCTGACCGTTTTCATCTGTTTGATAAGTTACTAAGTTTTTGCCTAACCAGTGTTGAGCAAACTCTTTGATTTCTTCTTTTGATTTAACTAGCTTAACACCGCCAGCTTTACCACGACCACCGGCATGTACTTGGGTTTTAACAACCCACATGTCACCGCCAATTTTATCAGCTGCTTCAGCGGCTTCTTGAGGGGTATCACACGCGAACCCTTCAGATACTGGCAGACCATATTCTGCGAAAAGTTGTTTCGCTTGATACTCATGCAAATTCATGATGATTTTCCGTCATTTGGTTGAAAAAAAGTTGCCAGCCTTTTTACTGGCAACCCTCATAGTGGTGTGAAAACACCAAACTTAAAATTGTTCTACAGTTGATTAAACATCAAGTAGTAGACGCGTTGGATCTTCTAGTAGCTCTTTAACAGTTACTAGGAAGCCAACACTGCCTTTACCATCAACGATACGGTGATCGTAAGATAGTGCAAGATACATCATTGGTAAGATTTCTACTTTACCCTCAACAGCCATTGGGCGATCTTGGATTTTGTGCATACCTAAGATAGCGCTTTGTGGCAAGTTGATGATTGGCGTAGAAATTAATGAACCAAATACACCACCGTTAGTTACGGTGAAGTTACCGCCAGTCATTTCGTCAACAGTTAGTTTACCGTCACGACCTTTGATAGCTAATTCGCGAATCTTCTTCTCGATGTCAGCCATGCTCATTTGGTCAGTGTCACGTAATACTGGAGTTACTAGACCACGTGGCGTAGAAACCGCGATGCTCACGTCGAAGAAGTTGTGATAAACGATGTCATCACCGTCGATTGACGCGTTGATTTCTGGGAAGCGTTTTAGGGCTTCAGTTACCGCTTTCACGTAGAAAGACATGAAACCTAAACGACAACCATGACGCTCTTCGAATACGTCTTTGTATTGCTTGCGAAGATCCATGATTGGCTTCATGTTGATTTCGTTAAACGTAGTCAACATTGCTGTGTCGTTAGTCGCTTGTAATAAGCGGTTAGCGATAGTCTTACGTAGACGAGTCATAGGAACGCGTTTTTGATCGCGCGCGCCCATAGCTGGAGCAGGAGCTGCTGCAGGTGCAGAAGCTGAAGCCGCAGCGCCGCCTTTAATGTGTTTTTCGACGTCTTCTTTGGTTAAACGACCGCCAACACCAGTACCTTTGATGTTGTCCGCGTTTAAGTTGTGCTCAGCAAGTAGACGACGTACAGATGGGCTTAGTGCGTCAGAAGACTCGTCAGAAGCAGGTGCTTCTGCAGCCGCTTCTGGTGCAGCTTCTTCTTTCTTCACTTCTTCGCCAGCTACCGCACCTTCTTTGATGATTGCAATTACTTGCTCACCAAGTACAGTTGCGCCTTCTTCTTCGCGAATTTCAACGATTACACCTTCAGCTGGTGAAGGAACTTCTAAAACCACTTTATCGGTTTCGATATCAACTAGGTTGTCATCACGTGAAACGCTATCGCCCACGCTAACATGCCATGTTGCAACAGCAGCATCTGCTACTGACTCTGGTAATACAGGAACTTTAATTTCGACAGTCATCGACTTTTCCCTTAATAATTATTTAATTGTTAACGCAGCGTCAACTAAGTCTAGTTGTTGCTGTTTGTGCATAGCTGGGTAACCACACGCTGGTGCAGCTGAAGCAGCACGACCTGCATAAGTCAGGTTTGCCCCTTTTGGAATTGCATTCCAGAAGTGGTGCTGGCTACAGTACCAAGCGCCTTGGTTTTGTGGCTCTTCTTGACACCAAACAAAATCTGTCACGTGGCTGTATTGCTCTAATAATGCATCAACTTCATCGTGTGGGAACGGGTATAGTTGCTCAACACGGATAATAGCGATGTTATTAAGCTTATCTTCACGGCGTTTTTGCAGCAGTTCGTAGTAAACCTTACCGCTACAGAACACAACGCGTTCCACTTGCTTAGGATCGATTTCATCAATCTCACCGATAACATTCTGGAAAGAACCTTCGGCTAGCTCTTCTAACGAAGAAACACACAGTGGATGACGCAATAACGACTTAGGTGTCATTACTACCAGTGGACGACGCATTGGGCGAACCACTTGGCGACGTAACATGTGATAGATCTGCGCTGGCGTTGATGGAACAACGACCTGCATATTGTGATCGGCACAAAGCTGCAAGAAGCGCTCTAAACGAGCTGATGAATGCTCTGGACCTTGGCCTTCATAACCGTGTGGCAATAGCATAGTTAGACCACATAAACGGCCCCACTTTTGCTCACCCGATGAAATGAACTGGTCAAATACTACTTGAGCACAGTTAGCGAAATCACCAAATTGCGCTTCCCAAATGTTTAGACCAGCCGGCTCTGCTGTGGTGTAACCGTATTCGAATGCTACTACTGAGTTTTCAGATAGCACAGAGTCGAATAAACGGAATTTACCTTGATCTTCAGATAAATTCTTAAGCGGCACATAAGTCGACGCATCGTTTTGGTTATGCAATACAGCATGACGGTGGAAGAAGGTACCACGACCACTGTCTTGACCGATGATGCGAACATTCGCTTTGTCGTTCAAGATAGTTGCGTAAGCTAGATTTTCAGCAAAGCCCCAATCAACTGGTTTTTCGCCGTTAGCCATAGTAACGCGGT
>JBMYWG010000111.1:0-3338 GCA_049607155.1 Psychrobium sp. | reverse complement strand
TCGATGAATATTGGTGAGCGTTTTGTTGAAGAAAACATGAATCGCTTGTTTAGCGGCGCCCATTCTAAAGAACCAGGACTTATCAATCGCGAGCGCATTCGCGCTAAAAAGCTAGAGCAATACGTTGATGATTTTTATCGCGTAAATGACGATAAAGAGCGTATCCATTACGACCTACACACCGCTATTCGCGGCTCTAAAAACGAAAAATTTGCGGTTTATCCGTTCCTACATGGTAAAGAGTACAGCAAAGAGCAACTGCAAATTATGCTGGCGTGTGATGTGAATACCATTCTTTTATCCAATGGGCCGACAACCACCTTTAGCTATTTTTCTTCACATCAATATGGTGCACATGCCTTTACTGTAGAGCTTGGTAAAGTGCGACCATTTGGCGAAAACGATATGACGCGATTTATTGGGGTGCGTGAAACTCTTAAAGCGATGATTACGGGTAAGGACATGGCACTAGCGCCATATGATGAAGCCGATCTTAATTTGTTTAAGGTTAATCGTGCTATCGATAAACACGATGATAGCTTCCAATTTTACTTTGCCGATGATGTTGTTAATTTCACCAGTTTTCCACTGGGTTTTAAATTGGCGTCAGAAGGTGACATCGATTACAAGATTGAAGCAGAAGGGGAAGCCATTGTCTTTCCAAATGCCAAGGTTGCCAACGGTAATCGCGCTGTATTAATGGTGGTACCTACGAAACTGCCATAGAATATCTCACTGATTTTTAGCATATTTGAAAGGGGCTGTAATGATAGATTTACAGTTCCTTTTTTTTTGAAGAAGAAAATCTGATTCATATTTGACCACCTTGTATTGTCAGCGAGTTGACGCATAGGTAAAGTTAATGCCACATAAAATTTATTCATTGGCATCATCTTTTTCGATGAACTTTGACGTTAACGTCTAGTTAAATTCAAATTATCTTCGAAGCAGTTTTGCCTACCGTGAAACACTAAGAAAGCCGTTATTGAGCGCTGTTTTTAGCAGTCAGTAGTTGGCAACAATAAAGGAACATCATGAATAGACCTGATAGCAAAGTGGTGAATGCAATTCATCAAGCATCGTTTATTAGAGGCGATGCTTTGGAAATACCAACGCTGCAAGTGTTAGATGCCCAAGGCGATGTTATTGACGGCGCGCAAATGCCTGATATCGACGAAGCGCTAGCGCATAAAATTTACGACACCCTTGCATTTATCCGCGTATTTGACGAGCGTATGGTGGCATCACAGCGCCAAGGCCGTATTTCGTTTTACATGACCTGTAAAGGCGAAGAAGCCGCAATCACTGGCAGCGCTGCTGCACTATCAGATGATGACATGATTATGGCCCAATACCGCGAGCAAGCCGCATTGCGTTTTCGCGGTTTCTCAACGCCTAACTTTATGAACCAGCTATTTTCAAATGCGAAGGATTTAGGTAAAGGTCGTCAGATGCCGATTCACTATGGCTCTAACGAACTTAACTATATGACGATTTCATCGCCGTTAGCGACGCAAATTCCACAAGCTGCTGGTTATGCTTACGGTCAAAAAATGGCGGGTAAAGACGCGCTTACCATTTGTTATTTTGGTGAAGGTGCAGCCTCAGAAGGTGATTTTCACGCCGGTTTAAATATGGCAGCAGTGCTTAAATGTCCAACCGTATTCTTCTGTCGTAACAATGGTTACGCTATTTCAACAGGCACTGACGAGCAATACGCTGGCGATGGCATTGCGCCGCGCGGTGTTGGCTACGGCATTGAGACGATTCGCGTTGATGGCAATGATTTACTTGCTGTCTTACTCGCGACGCAAACAGCTCGTGCTTATGCCCTTGAGCACAACAAACCAGTGCTTATCGAAGCAATGAGTTACCGCCTAGGTGCTCATTCTACCTCTGATGATCCTAGTGGCTATCGCTCAAAAGAAGAAGAAGAGTTGTGGGCACAAATTGACGGCGTTTTGCGTTTCAAAACTTGGATGATCAACCAAGATTGGTGGGATGAAGAGAAGGATGCGGCACTGTATGATAAGTATCGCACCGAAGTGTTAAGCGAGCTTAAAATTTCAGAGAAAATCGGCGCGCCAGCATTAGAAGAATTAGTGACTGACGTTTATCACGATGTGCCTAAGCACCTGCAAGATCAGCTAACCGAATTAAAATCTCACATTGCTAAATATCCAGACGCTTATCCAAGCGCGAAAGGGGAGTCTCACTAATGGCGCAAATGAATCTATTACACGCAATTAACAGTGCGCTTGACCATGCGATGGAAAAAGATGAGCGCGTGATGTGCTTTGGTGAAGATGTCGGTCACTTTGGCGGCGTATTCCGTGCTACTAGTGGCCTGCAAGAAAAATACGGCAAAGCACGTTGTTTTAACACGCCATTAGTGGAGCAAGGCATTTTAGGCTTTGCCAACGGCCTAGCAGCGCAAGGCAGTGTGCCTATTTGTGAAATCCAATTTGCAGATTACATTTTCCCAGCCTTTGATCAGATTGTGAATGAAACGGCCAAATTCCGTTACCGCTCGGGTAATGAATTTAACGTTGGCTCTCTAGTTATCCGCACGCCTTATGGCGGCGGTATTGCTGGTGGTTTATACCATTCTCAATCGCCAGAGGCTTACTTTACTGGCACGCCAGGCATTAAAGTGGTTGTGCCGCGCAATCCGTATCAAGCCAAAGGATTATTAACCGCGTGTATTAACGACAAAGATCCGGTGATTTTCTTCGAGCCAAAACGTCTCTATCGCGCATCTGTTGGCGAAGTGCCAGAAGAGAGTTACGAGATTGAGTTAGGCAAAGCCGAAGTGGTTACTGAAGGTAATGACGTAACCTTATTAGGTTGGGGCGCACAAATGGAAATTATCGAGCAAGCAGCGCAAATGGCAGAGGAACAAGGCATTTCATGTGAAGTGATTGATTTGCGCACCTTAGCGCCTTGGGATGTTGATACCGTTGCAAAATCAGTGACCAAAACGGGTCGTTTGATTATTAGCCATGAAGCGCCAATTACTGGCGGTTTTGCCGGTGAGATTTCTGCAACCATTAGTGATGTTTGTTTCTTACATCTTGAATCACCTATTGCTCGTGTTTGTGGCCTAGATACGCCTTATCCGCTGATGCAAGAGAAAGAGTACGTTGCAGACAAACTTAAGATTTTTGAAGCAATCAAGGCATCGGTTAACTTTTAATGTGTAGTGGGGCGATGAAGACCCCACTGATTTGAGGATTTATCATGGCACAAGATTTTTTATTACCAGACATTGGTGAAGGTATTGTCGAGTGTGAACTCGTTGAATGGCTGGTAAAAGAAGGCGATCGCGTAGAAGAAGA
>JBMYWG010000110.1:0-3362 GCA_049607155.1 Psychrobium sp. | reverse complement strand
TTTATCAAGATGCCTACAGTGACTTTGGTCGTTTAACTTATGAAATGTGGCGTGCAGCGCGCTTAGTGGTTGATACAGGCATGCACATGTTCGGCTGGAGCCGTGAACAAGCAATGACATTTATGCGAGAAAATTCGGCATTGTCACTACACAATATCAAGACTGAAACCGACCGCTACATTTCATGGCCGGGACAAGCACTGTCATATAAGATTGGTGAATTGACCATTAAACGTCTGCGCAAGAAAGTGGAAGATCGTTTAGGGGCTAACTTTGATATTCGTGAGTTTCATTTCCAAATCTTAAAAAATGGCGCTGTACCGCTGCATCTTCTTGAAAAGCAGATTGATACTTATATTGACGCTGCCGTGAAAGACGCAAAGAAAAACTAATTAAGAGGCCACACATTAGTGTGGCTTTTTTATGTTTGATGAGTTTTAAAGCATTTGATTAACATTATAATTCTGCACATTATTAGAATTAATTTACTGGAATAATTAAGATTTAACATGAACGATCTTTATACCCAATTGGCAACGATATTCTTAGGGTTCTTTGCCATTATGAATCCAATCGCCAACACCGCTGTATTTGCTGGCCTCGCGGGTCATAAACCTAAAGCAGAGCAAATTAAGATTGCCTTAAAAGCACTAGTGATTACCTTCTGCGTCATTCTGGCGTTTGCGCTGCTTGGTAATGCGATTTTCCATTTGTTTGGCATCACTATTTCTGCGCTGCGTATTACAGGTGGGATATTAGTCTTTTTAGTGGGCTATCACATGCTTAATGGCGCTGGCTCTAAGCTGCATTCTACGGAGCAAGAAGCGGGTGATGTTTCAGTGTCGCCGCTCGCAGTGCCATTACTTGCTGGGCCAGGCACCATTGCAACGGCAATGAACTATGCTTCTTCAGGTAGTTCGTCAGCCATCTTAATGACGATGGGCATGTTTGCTGTGCTCTGTGTGATTACCTTTGTGTGTTTTGTATTTAGTTCACGCATCTTAGCCGTTATCGGCGAAAGCGGCCTAAGCATTGTTACTCGTTTAATGGGGCTTATTTTGGCGGTTATTGGCACTCAAATGGTCATTGTGGGTGTTACTGCTGTGGTAGCGACCATGAAGTAATTGAACAAAAGGGAAATTATTATGAGCCAAGATAATGATATTCAAGCCTATTTTCAGTCGTTGCCAAGTGAGAAAAAGCGCGACGATAGCGAAACTTTGTTAGCGCTATTTGAGGAAGTTACAGGTTATCAGGCGTATCTCTATAAAAATATTGTCTGTTTTGGCCAATATCATTATCACTATGCTAGCGGCCGAGAAGGGGACTGGATGGTGACAGGTTTTGCACCGCGCAAACAAAACTTGTCGGTTTATATCATGCCGGGCTTTGAACCCTTCCCTGAGCAACTTGCAGTACTCGGTAAGCACAAAATAGGCAAGTCGTGTTTAATCATTAACAAACTTGCCGATGTCGATTTAGCTGTCTTAAAAGAGATAATCGCTGGTAGTGTAGATATAATGCGTCAACGTTATGAATGCATTGATAAGGCGCTGGATTAATGCTCTTTTAGCGGTAGTTCATTTAACCAATCACACATGATTTGTACTTCTTCTTGCATGTATTTCTTATCTTTATAGGCGTTAGCCATTGCGGCAGCGCCTTGTCCCCACGCTAGCATTTTTAAAGCGAGTTTGTCGGGATCATCAACGGTGTTTAACGCGATTAACCTGTCGGTTGAGCATCTTAAGAAAGTGGAAGGCTCTATTGTCAATGTGTCCTCGGTATCTGGAATCGGCGGCGATTGGGGTTTCAGTCCATACTGTGCTTCAAAGGGGGGCGGTTAGTAACTTTACACGATCACTAGCACTTGATTTAGGAAGCCAAGGTGTTCGCGTAAACGCCGTTGCGCCAAGTCTGACCGATACCGATATGGCATCGTTTTTAACGGGTAATGAAGAGATGATGGCGATGTTTCGCAATCGCATGCCATTAGGCCGCGCGGCAAGACCAGAAGAAATAGCTAATGTCATCGCATTCTTGCTAAGCGATCAAGCGAGTTTCGTTAATGGCGTAAATCTACCTGTCGATGGTGGTATCTCGGCCTCAAATGGTCAGCCAAATTTTGTAGGTTAGTATTGGGGTAATTGAAGTATCGCAGGCTGGAATAGGCCTGCGATGTGATTTTGTTAACTTTTCAGATAAATCTATTGCTATCACTATTTTGTAGTTAGCTAATGCACTTTGCTGTTCCATTAAAAGAATGTTTGACGATTCCTTTCAACTTCTTACAAATAAATTGTGCTTCTTCGTCACTTAACCCCCATAAGAGAAGGCGGGCGTTTCGTTCATGAGAATTAGAGCTCGATAAGCTTAGATATGTTGTATCCATTGGAATATCTGAGAATAGTAGTTTATTACGATGAGTGAGTTCAGCTTTACATTCAAAGGTTTTACTTATTGTCTTAAATGAACATTCTTTACACTTTTTTAGTAACCTAGCTAGTAGGAGTTGTTTCCTTTCTGCACATTCATCGCGAGATGCCATTTCACCCAAAAGTACCATTTCTATATTTCTGGAAATGTCTGGTATAACCAAATTTACTCGGGATTCTAAATAGATAGGATTAGATATGCTAGTTGGGCTCTTATAAAAATTTTCATAGCCATATACACCGATACCTACTACAGCCATAAGAAGTAATAAATTCTTCATTAAATTTCCTTTATTTATGTTGAGATTCCATTCATTAAAGTGGCGAGCACATTAATTTAAAAACGTATTACTGTCAAAGGTTTATGCTCTAGGTAGGATAAATAGAAAGTATGAGGAAATTGTATTTGGCTCTGATGAAGTGCGCCGCTCCCGCAGCGCATTAGCAATCTCTAGTGCAATGCACCAGTGAACGGTAGGCGTGAGCAGATGTCTGCTTCAGCGATAAGAATTTCTTCAAGGCGCGCGTCTACCTCGGCTTTGTCGAAGTATTCGTAAGCGAGTTCGATGAATAAATCTTTGTGTTTGGCTTCTGATTTAGCGATGCCGTCGTAAAAGTCTTTGTCTTTACCCGGCGGTAGGGCTTTAGCAACCATTGAGAAACGCTCGTAACCGCGGGCTTCGATAACACCAGCAACGATTAACCGGTCTAGCATAAAGTGCTTGCCGCCGCGGCGGAACAGGTTACGAATTTCGGTAATGTATTGGTCGCGTTTGTCTTGGCCTAAAATTACGCCGCGGGCGGTCATTAGCTTTAACACCTGTTTAAAGTGAATCATTTCTTCGAGTGCCAAGTCTGTCATGGCGCGTACTAGTTTAGCGCGATCTGGGTAGTGAGATAGCATTGACATTGCCATGCCTGAGGCTT
>JBMYWG010000109.1:0-3429 GCA_049607155.1 Psychrobium sp. | reverse complement strand
GATCACCGCAAGGGCATTTAGTTCCATTTCTTATGTGCAGCTCAGGTTAATTAGCTCGCCATTAGGTCCATCTTCGTATCGAAAACTCGGTAGATATGAATTAGGATTAAGTCGCTTCACCTCAACGTGAATAACATCTTCAATTGCCAAGAGAAAATCCCGTAAGTTATCGATTTTAGAGACATCGACCGGACTGTTTTTATAGAGAATATCGAATAAGTACTGACCAAATGCTTCAACCAATTTTTCGGCGGCGATTCCGGTTTTTTCCGATAATGCCACCACCATGTTGATTAATTCACTATCTTCATATTGGCCGCCACTGGTATAAATTCCTTTCGATTCAGGACTGGTCTTATCGATGAGTTCGTTCCATTGCTCCATGCCCATTTTTTCGATAATCATGTCTGAAAACGCGGTAAATATTGCCCCTTGCATATCATTCTCCTTAAATCACTATTGCTTATTTAACAAAGCGTGCTGTTAGGCGATAAATAAGGTTATTTTTGTATCGTAATTTTCTTCGTAAACCCGTAATTTTTCTATCATACCAGCGGTAATTTCTTGACCGGCGGTTAGCATGATGTTGCCGTTGGTAAGCACGAGATCTTCAAGCAGCGTATCGCCGACTTTTAAACCTTCAATACCGACACTATATTCAATGTCTTCACCGTATTCACAACGCTCTTTCATTACAGAAAACAGCGCACTAACCACCACTTTGTCATACCATGTATCGGCACGCGACATTAGCCACGCCTGAGCATCCGCCACCGACATCAATTGCTTATTATCTTTGCCAGCAATCAAGAAATCGAAGTCTTTGACCACGCGAATAATACGCGCACCAATCGGTATTTCATCACCATGTAAGTGATCAGGAACTCCAGTGCCATCCATGTTTTCGTTTTGATGCAAAATGTTCTCTTTTAGCGCACCAAAGCGCGTTACCCGCTCCACGAGTTTTGCGCCAATAACCGGGTGATGCATAAATTCTTCATCGAGCTTACCTGTGCCCACGCCAACCTTGGCAATCACTTCGTCACTCAATCCAACGGTGCCGATTTCGTGCAATAAACCACATAAATAAATACGGCGGCACTCGGCATCATCAAGCCCAAGATAGCGTGCGATTCCTTTACACTGCATCGCAATACGTTTGTTATGACCAGCGCCAAAGCCCGTGCGATATTCGATGGTAGTCGACATCATATCCAGCACATCATGCAGCAACGCATTTTGCGATTTAAGTGCCACAGACAGCTTCTTTTTACTTTGCAATAAAGCTGAAGTTCTGTCGGTAACTTTCTGTTCCAGCGTTTGATTAAACTGGGTTAAACGCTCATTCGCGTCACTTAATTGCTCGTTGAGTTGACGAGTTTGCTTCTTGAGGAGGTAGTGCTCTGATACTTTATTAAGCAGTAGCTTAAGCTCTTCATTTTCCCACGGCTTTCCGATGTAGGTGTAAATTCCGCCGTCATTTATCGCAGCAATAGTGGTTTCCATATCGCTATAACCTGTGAGTAAAATACGAATGGCGTGAGGCTGAATGTCTTTGGCGTGGGTAAAAAACTCGGCACCATTCATCACCGGCATTCGCATGTCGGAAATAATGATATCGATAGGATGTTCGCGCATGTGTTCAAGCGCCGATGGGCCATCGTTAAAGCTAACGATATTGTAATCTTTACGCAGCACGCGTTTGAGTGAATTAATGATATCTTGCTCGTCATCAAGCAGCAGAAGATTCAAACGAAGCGCGCGCTCAGTATCTTGTATGCTCATAAATTCCCTCTCTTAATGTGGCCTTGGCAAGATTTATCATCAATATAAAATCTAAGCATTTATAATTAGATGAAAATTGCTCAATACATATCCTTAGATATAGCGCTAATTAATTGGCGTGTAAAGATTTTTCTCACAAAAAAGCCGCGCTTTCAAACAGCACGGCTTAGCAAGTGAACTAACTATTTTTGATAATTAATTCTTAATTATTTTTTAGTAGCAAACATCTCAATGATGCTTGAAAAATCTTTGGTGCCATTGCCACCATTACTGTGCATCGAGTAAAGGCTTTGTGCCATTGCGCCTAATGGTGTACTCGATTTCGACATTTGCGCCGCTTGTGCTGCTAAGCCAAGATCTTTAAGCATGAGGTCTACCATAAAACCACCTTGGTAATCATTACTTGCTGGCGTGTTTTCCATCACACCTGGCACTGGATTATATAGCTCTAAACACCAGTTACGACCAGAGCTTTTTAGCATAATTTCAGACAGTACGCTTGGATCTAAACCATTGTCCATTCCCATTTTCAATGCTTCACTGGTGCCAGCCATTAATACAGACAACAGCATGTTATTGCAGATTTTTGCTATTTGCCCTGCGCCAACATCACCCGCTAAGAAGATGTTTTTTCCCATATCCTCAAGTACAGTTTTAGCGCGTTCAAAGTTTGCTTCGCTACCACCACATATAAAGCTTAATGTGCCTGCAGCTGCGCCAGCAACGCCGCCAGAAACTGGTGCATCCATAAAGGCAATGCCTTGCTCGCTCGCCGCTGCGGCAACGGTTTTGGCGCTGTCAGCATCGATGGTACTAGAATCAATGAGTAAGGTGTCTTTGTTAACAACACTTAATAGTCCATTTTCACCTAAATAAACCATTTTTACGTGTTTGCCGGCAGGCAGCATAGTCACAACAAAATCTTTGTCTGTCGCTGCTTCATTAGCTGTCGCACTCGCTGTTGCGCCTTGAGCAACAACGCTGTTTACCGCAGCTTCGCTAAGATCAAACACGCTTACCTGATGACCCGCTTTCGCTAAATTGATGGCCATTGGGCCGCCCATATTTCCTAAACCGATGAATCCTACTTTTGCCATTATTATTCTCCTTTTAGCTTGAGTGGATGAGCGTTTTCATCCCAAATTGGATTAAATAGATTATCTATTACCGCATCATCTACGCTGTCAACGTCGCTGTATTTCCACGCTGGTTGATTATCTTTATCGATAAGCAGCGCGCGAATACCTTCGGCGAATTCGCCTAATTCACCGCTCAGCACTGAAAGTTGCAGCTCTAACTTGAAACACTGCGCTAAGGTGAGTGACTTACCAACTTCAAGTTGACGCTCAAGAATTCGTGCCGATAACGGACTACCGTTAACCATCGAGCGTTTCGCGCGTTTAAGCCATGAATCTTCATCGCCCCACCCAGCAATGTTGCTCATCACCTGACTTAAGGTTGGCTGGCTAACCGCTTCAGCGATAACCGCTTGGTGCGCAGCAATATTGCCTTGTGGCATTTGCTCATAAACAGTTTTCTCTAAGCTCATGACGCAATGGCTTACTAGCTGACGATTAACATCTTTGTCTATTGTCCAACTTTGCTGCGATAACGCTTCAATGAGCTGTAATTTTTGCTCGTGTA
>JBMYWG010000108.1:0-3452 GCA_049607155.1 Psychrobium sp. | reverse complement strand
ATCAGGCCTTACAAGCCGCTTAACTAAAATGTCCAACTTAATGGGGTCACTTCAACAGCGGGCCTTCTCACTTAAATCGTCAAATCATTACAGATTATCTAAGAAATATTCTGTCATCATGGTTTTAAGATGCAGCGTTGTACCTTCACCTTCCCACAAACCGTGGCTGCGGTTTGGGTAAGACATAAAGTCGAACTGCTTGTTGTGCTTGATTAATTCGTTAATCAAACGCTCACTACCTTGGTAATGTACGTTGTCATCACCAGTACCGTGAACTAGTAGCAATTTACCTTTAAGGTTTTTCGCGAAGTTAATGGCAACGCTTTGCTCGTAGTTTTCTTTATTGTCTTCTAGCAGGCCAGAGTAGCGCTCTTGGTAGATAGTATCGTATAAACGAATATCTGGTACAGGTGCGTTAGCGATGCCTACTTTGTAGTGTTCTGGGTAGCGGAATAATGCGTTTAGCGTTGATGTACCGCCGCCAGAGTGACCCCAAATACCCACGCGATTTTTGTCGATGAATGGGAATCTTTGTTGCATTGCCATTAACGCATCGTATTGATCGCGTGATGGAATTACACCTGCTTTAGCATAAATCGATTTACGCCATGCACGACCTTTTGGCGCTTTGGTGCCACGGTTGTCGATAGAGGCAACGATAAAGCCTTTTTGAGTGAGTAGTTGATCCCATAGGTAAGAGCCACCACGCCAGCTATCTTTTACTGTTTGACCAGCAGGCTCGCCGTAAACGTATAAGATAATTGGGTATTTCTTGTTTGGATCAAAGTCTGCTGGTGTTGTGATGTAACCATCAAGTACCACGCCATCACGCGCTTCAACTTGGAAAAACTCCGTTTCGCCTAAATCTAACTTGGCTAGTTTGGCTTTAAGTGCCTTGTTTTCAGTTAATACGCGCTCAGTTTTATGTGCATTAAGTGATACTAGACGCTTAGTTGACGGTACGTTAAAGCTAGAGTGGGTGTGAATTGCCCAGTTGGCTTTAGGATCCATGTAGTAGCTATTAGTACCGCTAAACTGTGCTGGTGTAACGCGCTCTTTCTTGCCGCTGCCGTTTAAGGCTGCGCGGAATAGGTAGCGCTGTGCAACGTCGTCAGGTGAGGCGATAAAATAAACCCAGCCATTTTTCTCATCGATAGATTGAATTGACGTGATATCAAAATTGCCCGGCGTTAAATCGATTACCGTTTTACCGTCGCGAGAGATTTTGTAGATGTGACGCCAATCGTCTTGCTCGCTGATCCACAAGAATGATTTACCATCGTCTATCCAAGTAACGTCGTAAACCCACTCGATAAAGGTTTTCTCTTTTTCGGTGTAAATGTGGTTTAGCGCGCCTGTGTTAGCCGACACCAAGTACACTTTATTGGTGTCTTGTTTGCGATTCATGCGTTGAACGATGATTTCATCGCTATTTTCTGCCCAGCTCATGCGTGGAATGTACATGTTATGAGCATCGCCTTTGAACTTCGCCCAAACCGTTTTTTGATTAGCTAGGTTAACCACGCCCACTTTAGCAGCAGCATTCTTCTCGCCAACTTTTGGATAAGGGAAAGTAGTAATTGTTGGGTATAGATCATCGGTATTGTTAATCATGTGGAAATCACGTGAACCGCTAGTATCTAACTGCCAATACGCAATCTTTTGACCATCTGGGCTCCAGCGGAAACCGTCGCGAATACTAAATTCTTCTTCGTAAACCCAATCAAATACGCCGTTGATAATCGACTTTGAAGCGTCTTTAGTAAGTTGAGTGATTTTCTTAGTGCGTAAGTCTTGAACGTAGATGTTGTCAAAGTATACGTAAGCAACTTTGCTGGCATCTGGTGAAAACTTAGCGAACATTAAACGACTATCTTGGTAATCTTTACCGCCGATTTTAGTTAGTTTAGAGTTCTTTAAATTAAGAACGTAGTAATCGCCACGTGAGTTTGAACGCCATACTTTCTTTGAATTGGTGTAAATAAGTACTTGTGAGCGATCTTTCGACCAAATGTAATCGTGGATCGATAGTGGTTTATCACTGCCCGCTGGAATGAGTTGCTCGGCAGAAATAAGTACAGTGCGCTCGTTGGTTTTTGGATCGTATTGAACGATGTCACGACCTACTGTTTTCATCTCGCCTTTATCGTTTTTCATTTTATAGCTAGATTTTTCAACAGCGGTATAACCGGTACCATCGGCTAACCAACGAATACGGCCGATCCACTCAGAGCGAAATTCGCCGTCTTTATAGATTTGTTCGAGAGTTAGTGGTTTTGCAACAGTCGCTTGAGTCGTCGGCGTGTCATTTGTTGCCTGACAGCCTCCCAAAGCAACCCCTAAGCCAAGCGTCAATGCAAGGCGTTTAAATAAACGATTCTTGTTCATTTGGGATCCTAAATGTGATTAGCGGGAATAAAACTTGTACACGGTATACAATTATGTGATTTTTTCCAGTGTTATTTTGTAACTTTTCGTTGTTGTTTTAATTGTTCGATAGGCTTGAAAAATAACGATTATGGAACCATTTACGTTATATTAGTTGCTCACAATCAAAGGTTGAGTTCATGAGAGTCCCACGCATATATCATCCACAGCCACTCAAATGTGGTGAAACCATTCAATTAGAAGCCGATGCGGCCAATCACGTTGGCCGTGTGTTGCGCTTAAACGTCGATGCGCCAATTATTTTATTTAACGGCGAAGGCGGTGAATATCAAGCAACACTGGTTGAGTCTGGTAAAAAGAAAGTCTCGGTGTTGGTGGGAGAATTTAGTGATAAGTGCATCGAATCGCCGCTAAAAATACACCTAGGGCAAGGTATCTCTCGCGGCGATAAAATGGAGCTTACCATTCAAAAGGCCGTTGAACTCGGCGTAACCGAAATTACCCCGTTATTTACCGAACGCTGCGGCGTTAAACTTAGCGGCGAGCGTTTAGAAAAGAAACTCAATCAGTGGCGTAAAATCGTCATTAGTGCCTGTGAGCAGTGTGCCCGCAATACACTACCGATTATTCATGAGCCGAAAAGTTTTGAAACTTGGGCGAGTGAAGAAACGAACGAATTAAAGCTTAATTTACATCCACGAGCCAGTCACGGTATCAATGGATTAACTGAGCCTAGTGACGGTGTGCGTTTGGTGATTGGCCCAGAGGGCGGTTTATCAGATGTTGAAATAGAGTTTGCTAGCGAGCGCGGTTTCGAGGAAATTTTAATAGGCCCGCGCGTACTGCGAACTGAAACCGCAGGTTTAACGGTCATTAGTGCATTGCAAACGCGTTTTGGCGATTTGGGTTAATAAGCGATTATTGTAGAAAGCTAAAGCAAAATAATAGAAAGAGATCAGAGGAAACAGCATGAGTATAAAATTAGGGATCTTGATGGATCCAATCAAGGACATCAATATCAAAAAAGACAGTAGCTTTGCCATGCTAATGGAAGCGCAAGCCCG
>JBMYWG010000107.1:0-3476 GCA_049607155.1 Psychrobium sp. | reverse complement strand
TATTTATCCAAAGTCTCATACAACCTTAGCAAGGGAAATTGCTAACTCTGGATTGCTACTTTCTGAGTTTTGGCCAGAGATAACGCCAAAAGCAGTACAATTCCCTAGGCGCAATCGCATTGTTAGCGGTCTATCGCTTGGTGTTGTGGTCGTAGAGGCAGCAGATAAAAGTGGCTCACTCATTACGGCGCGACTCGCCACCGAGCAAAACAGAGAGGTGTTTGCAGTACCTGGTTCTATCAATAATCCAAAGGTGGCGGGATGCCACAAATTAATTTCACAAGGCGCTAAACTTATTACTGGCGTGGCCGATATCTTAGAAGAGCTTTCTCACTACACCCTTATTCGGGAAAACAATGTAAGTGCTGAAATTTCAGATGACAACGATCAAACAACTTTAAACTCTCCAACCGCAGACGATATTGTCTTGGCGAATGTCGGTTATGAAGTAACCGCGGTTGACGTTATTGCGCAGCGTTGCGAAATGACGGTAGAGCAAGTACTTGAGCGTCTTCTAATGCTTGAATTATCCGGCAGGGTCTGTGCTGAATCTGGCGGCTATATTCGTATTCAGGGGGAAGCTTAATGTTTGAATGTCTAATGTATTTATTTGAAAACTATGTTCATAGCGAGATGGATGTGATGATGGAAAATAAGATCCTCACTGATGAATTATCGGATGCGGGCTTTCAGAAAGACGCCGTATTTAAGGCGCTAGCGTGGATTGAAGGGCTAGCCGACATGCAAGAAAGGCTAGATTACTCGGCGTTATCACAGCAACCTGTTCATTCAGTTCGCATTTTTACTGACAGCGAATGCGTTAAGTTAGACCAAGACTGCCGTGGCTTTATTTATTTTCTCGAAAAGATTGGTGTGCTCAGTGCTGAAACGCGTGAGATGGTCATTGAGCGTGCGACGCAAATTGAAAGTAAATCATTTTCAGTAGACGACTTAAAATGGGTTGTCTTAATGGTGCTGTTTAATTTACCCGATCAACAAGCCGCTTTTACTCAGTTGGAAGGGCTGATGTTTGATGAAGCTGGTGGCACCATGCATTAATTCTTTTATAAATCGTTTAAGAAACCGCTGTTATGCCTTTGGTATACAGCGGTTTTTTTGTGCTATCGCTAGTTTGTTATAACTAATAAGTTTAAATTTGTTGTTCGTTATTCCTTGTGGGTATAAAATTTTTGCTATTACGATGATCGAGTTATAAGCAAATGAGCACACTAATAGACAAAATTGATAGTAAAAGTGTATTCGCGAAAGGCGAGGTGGCACTTGTTGGCGCTGGACCTGGTGATCCAGAACTATTGACTATTAAAGCATTGCGTTTTATCGAGCGGGCTGAAGTAGCTGTTTATGATCGCTTAGTGAGCACCGAAATTATGGCATTGCTCAGTGATGAATGTGAGTTGATTTACGTTGGTAAAAAGCAGGCCGATCATCGATTAACACAAGACAAAATCAATGAGCTATTGGCGGAGCAAGCCAAATTAGGTAAACGTGTATTGCGCTTAAAAGGCGGCGATCCTTTTATTTTTGGTCGTGGGGGCGAAGAAGCGCTTCACTTGCTCGCTGAGGGAGTGAGCTGTCACGTTGTGCCTGGTATGACGGCAGCTTCATCGTGTGCCGCTTATGCTGGTATTCCATTAACGCATCGCGGTGTGGCGCAAGGCTGTAGTTTTATCACGGGGCATCTGCAAACTGAAGGACGCTTAGACTTACCATGGCCTGCGCTAAGTGTTGATACTCAGACTATTGTTTTCTATATGGGAATTAATACTTTACCTATCATTAGGCAACAATTGATTGAGCATGGTCGCAACCCGCATACTCCAGCGGCTATTATTGAAAAGGGCACACGCCCTGAGCAGCGAACGATTCGCGGTACGCTGACAACACTGCCTGAATTAGTAAAAGAACATGATATTAAGCCACCGTCTTTAATTGTTATTGGCGATGTTGTCGCTCAGTTTGACGAGCAACACGTCAATAATAACGGCTATCTGCAAGCTACAGAGAATACTGATGCAATATTTTCCGATTTTCGTCGATACACAGCAGCTTAATGCTTTAGTCGTTGGTGGCGGCGAAGTTGCCACTCGAAAAATCGAACTGCTGTTGAAGAGTGAGGCTTGTGTTAGCGTCGTTTCTCCTGATTTATCCATAGAAATTCAAGAGTTTGTCGAAAGTGGTCGCGTAACTCATATCGAAGGGTTTTACGATGAGTCAATGCTTGAAGGGCGCCAATTGGTATTTGTGGCAACGGCTAACGAAGTGCTTAATGCGCAAATAAGCCAGCAAGCAAAGACGCATAATGTAATGGCTAATGTGGTTGATTCACAAGAACTTTGTCACTTTATTACGCCATCTATTATCGATCGCAGTCCCATGGTTTATGCCATTAGCAGTGAAGGCAAGGCGCCGGTATTAGTGCGTTATTGGCGTGAGCGTTTAGAAAGTTTAATTCCGCTAAATTTAGGAAAAATAGCTGGTTTTTCGGGAAGTAAACGTCAGATAATTAAAGATGCCTTTACTGATGGCAACAAACGCCGCCGCTTTTGGGAACGTTTCTTTTCGGCTGGCGATAGCGATAATGTCGGTAAACTTGAAGGGCTGTTTAATCGCTTGTTTCGCGAAGAGCAGGCATCGCAAACTGTCGATGGCGAGCTTTATGTGGTGCAAGTTACTGATGATGCTCAGATGCTGTCATTAGGTGCGCTGCGCCATATGCAACAATCTGATATTGCATTACTCGACAACGACATCGATGGACAAGTCGTAGAGCTAGTGCGCCGAGATGCCAATGTAGCGAATTTCAATACTGAAAAGCCGTTAGATCAAGTTGGCGAGTTATTGGCGGACAATCAGCGAGTTTGTATTTTAACTACCAAGTCTGTCGATGAGTTTGCTGAGCTTTGCCAACATTTTGAAAGCGATTATCTGATCAGGCGTTTTAATTCGGCGCTATCAATTAGTTAAATATGGCGCTAAAGTAGGCGCAGTTTTAATTCTGAGTCTATTTGCGCTATGAATATTTGGGTGGACGCCGACGCCTGTCCTGTCGTTATAAAAGAAATTCTCTATCGCGCCGCACATCGCGCGCAAATTCCTATGACCTTGGTGGCTAATCACGCCTTGTCGACGCCGCCATCTCCTTATATAAAAACGCAAACTGTTGTTAGTGGCTTTGATGTTGCCGATGACGAGATTGTGAAAAAGGTTGAGATTAACGATTTGGTGATCACCAGTGATATTCCGCTTGCCGATGAAGTAATTACCAAAGGCGCTAAGGCGTTGAGTCCGCGTGGCGAGTTATTCACTAAGAGCAATATAAAAGCGCGGCTTAACATTCGAGATTTTATGGACACTATGCGCGCTAGCGGCGTACAAACCGGCGGCCAAGCGCCATTAAATCAAACTGACCGCCAAAACTTCGCAAATCACCTCGATACTATTATTCGAAAAGCACA
>JBMYWG010000106.1:0-3600 GCA_049607155.1 Psychrobium sp. | reverse complement strand
TAACTAATAAAATAGTGTCCTAATAAAATCAAACAAATGCCGATAAGCATGATGATCTGTAATAATCGTATGCGCTTTTTATCGTTCATTGCTTTCCCCTTTTCAACATACTTTTAATATTAGATATTTCTAATGTTAGTGTGCTGATTTAGATCATATTTGTTTCAAAACATTTATCGCTATTGTTGTCCTTATTGATTTACTTTAATGTGCTTGCAAACTATTTACGCAGGGAAGAAACATGAGAAAAATTATCGGTTTATTAGGACTAGGTTTGATCGCGGTATTTTCGCCTACTGACGCATAAGCGAACGACTTATCCTTTACCACGGGCGTTGGTTATCCGTACTTTGTGACCCTTGAGGGCTCAATGGCGGCTAACAATGATAAAGACCGTTGGTATTTAAATTACAACATGGGTTTAGACGATGGTTTTGCATTGGGCTTTGAGCGTGGCTATGGCGAAGGGTTAAATCATGCTTTTGGCGGCTTTGTTGGCGCTGTGGGTATGTATGACGGTGATGATTGTGTCGTTGATAAGGACGAAGACAATATAGGTTCTATTTTTGGCCAAACCCTTGGTTGCGCCTTAGCAGAAGCGTTTGACGATGAAACCTTAAATGGCGCTGGCCTTTCTTATAGCTATTATTTCAGTGGCATCAATCAGTCGGGATGGCGTGTGAGATTACAAGCAGGTTATGGTAAAGCATCCAAAAGCGACGAAAAACGCGGTGCAGGTACCATCATGGTAAGCTATCAGTTTTAATCTCACATGGTCCAAGAATATCGCAGCGTAGCGCGTGTACCGTCGATATCACATACGCTATATAACAGGTGTTTGCTGTTGTCGTACTTGTCGCTTTTGAGAATATAGGTTGCTTCGGTGTCGGTGAGGTCGCAATGCAGATCACTGAGCTTTTGGGTGATGGTGGTGTCTTGCTGTCCACTAGAAGGGCGTAGTTGCCATAGGGTGTGGTAGTTGTTGCGCCATTTTGCAACGATTAGTTGAATCGCTTGTGACTCGTGGTGCTTGCTCTCTTGCGTTAGCTCGCTAACGGATTTTTCAGCAAAGGTAAATTTACCAGCGCGATCTGTAGTAGTAGTTTCTGTGATTTCCTCACCGTTGGGGTAACTGAGTTTGCGCACGACTTCAATGCCGGATAGTTGCTTGTCGAGTCGAAACAACTGGCCGTTGACTTCTGGTGAAAGGTAATAAGCTTTCGGAGCGCTGGCTATTGCGTAGTTTGCTGTGAAAAGCCAAAGCAATGCCAATAAGGGAATACTGTGTCTTGGGGAAAATAAAGCTGAAAACGTCATTGTTGAAAATTAGGCTGCCGTGCAAATATTGTTCAGTGTAGCAGCGATTTTTCGATCTACCAGTTTTAATGTCGATTATCTGTCCTTTCCAAAAACAAAAAGGCGCAATCAATTGATTGCGCCTTTGTTATATAAGCTAGCTAATTATTTAAATACATCTTTTACATCGATAATTTCGATGTCTTTCGATGGAATAGTTAGTTTGTAATCTTGAATGATTTTATCGTCAGCTAATAAGTCAGCAGGTTTCTCACTGTTGTACTTAAGTACTGAGCGCGTTTCATTAGTAAGACGTTTCTTCATGTCTTTAGCATCGCCAGAGATGAATACGTATTGGATATCATCCGTTTGTAGGTTCTCTTTGATGACGCGGTTAACATCTTCAACACTTAGCGATTTTAGCTGCTTACGCACAAGATTTACGAAGTCTTCGGTGTTATAGAATTCGCTGTCTAACGCATAGCCCAATTGCTTGTCTTGACTCGATACTAATTGCGGTACGTAGTTGATTAAGAAGTTACGTGTCGCTTCGAAATCTTTGTCGCTCATGCCGTTCGCAATTAACTTGTCTAGCTCGAACAATGCCGCACGCGTTGCGAAGTGCGCATCGTTGTTTGAACGCAGTGGACGTAGCCATACTTGGAAGATTTGGCTTGAACGACCTAGGTTAGCGTCTGGTTTAGTTTGGAACATGCCACGTGGGAAATATTCGATGTAAGCGTAGTCGCCGTAGTTCATGCCGCGATCTTGACGGATTTTTTGGTACAGATAGCTGTTCGAGCTGCGATGCTCACCAAAGTATGAACGTACTAACCATAGTGCAGCCCAGTCTTTGTCCGAGCGAATCGTATCAATTGGGAAACCAAAAGACACAGCCGTTGATTGCGCATTCTTTTGTACGATAGTCGCGTGATGGCCTTTTAGCACTGGCGCATCTTTAATGTTTAGACGCTTCTCGCTACCTTTAGGCAACGTGGCTAAATCGTCCATTAGTGCTTGTTTCACTTCACTAGGAACCGCGCCCGTCATGCCAAGGTGTAGTTTGGCTTGAGTTAGCTGCGATTTGTAGAAGGCTTTTAGATCGTCAAGCGTAATGCTTTCGATATCTGATAAATCACCGTAGTTGTAGCTTTCGTAGCTGTGGCCTTTGTATAGCTCGCTATAAAGTACTTCTTTACCTAGTTCTTCATCATTTGATGCTTTTAGGCCAGCTTTAATGCTGTCTACTAGTTCTTTCTTCAGGCGTTTGAAGTCGTCTTCACGCCAGCCTGGATTTAGTAGTTGTTCGCTCACTAATGCATACCACGCCGCGGCATTGTCTTTGTGAACACGACCGCTAAACGACATCATTTCTTTGTCGAGTTGCGCGCCAAAGCTACCCGCTAATGGATAAAGGGCTTTTTTGATTTCTTGGTACGACTTAGTTGCGCTGCCACCTTGAGTTAGCATGCTGGCCATTAACGCAGCGGTACCTTTTTTCATGGCTGGATCTGCAGCTGCACCCGTGTAGAACAGAATGTTGATGTCAACGAGTGGTGATTTATTGGTTTTGTCTAATACAGCAAAATCGATAGATGTTGGCTTGTTGGCCATCTTCGCAACTTCGCTGTTAAGGTTAACTTCTTTGTCGAAACCAGCGATTTCTTTTTGCGCCGACATGGTTACCGTGGTGCGGTTGTTGTCAGTGAAGTATTTGTTAGCCATCGCGCGAATATCTTCTGCAGTGATGCTATCGATACTGGTGTATAGCTCGTTAATCGTCTCTGGATTGCGATCAAAGTGCATGTAGCTGGCTAGTGTGCCTGCGATAGCTTCTGAAGAATCTAAGCCGTTGGCAAAGCTGTATTTAATGTTTGCTTTTAGGTTGTCTAGCTTGGTTTTGTCGACTAATTCGGTGCGAGCCTTGGCGTAAGTGCGATTGATGGCATCGCGAACTTTAGTTAGGTTTTTCTCATCATCAACTTTTACAAATACGTGACGTAGGCCAGCGTCTTTGGTTTCTGGGTTGTAGGTGAACATTTGGCTCGCCAATTGTTTGTCTACAACAAGCTCTTGATAAAGGGCAGAGTTGCTTGAGAAGTAAAGCTGAGATAGCAGGTCTAGTGACGCGCGATCTTTAGCTTTTGGTTGCCAATCGCTGCCTTTATAAGACACTAGTAACCAGTGACCCGGAAGGTTTGGATACACTTCGTGCTTGTAGCGCGGCGCCATCTGTTTTGGCTCTTGTGGTACGACAGTTTTAAAGTCGCCACGTTGCCAGTTGCCCCAATATTTCTTCACCAT
>JBMYWG010000105.1:0-3619 GCA_049607155.1 Psychrobium sp. | reverse complement strand
GCCACTGACAACTTGTACTGGCATCGTAATTACCGCGATGTATTAAGTAACGACGTCCAGCGCGTATCTAGCCAATGGCATAAGTTCTATCTGCCAGCGCGCAGCGCACGTATGTGGCTAATGGAATAACAATAAGACGTGGATCTCAACAGAGATCCACATCATCACATCCCTTTAATGGCTTTGAAATGCTTTGCTAATAATCTTCCAACCACTGCCATCGTTTATTAGATGGAAGAAGTTAGTAAAGTCAGTTTCACCGAGTCCCTGCTCTTTCAACGTTACCGTTGCTACTTTTCCATCCACTTCAAGATGGGTTATTTTCGCTTGATATTTAGCACCTGTCGTATTGAGTTTTAATTTCCCCATGCTTTCAATAAAACGCTTAGGAGTGGCCAAGACTATCTTACCGCGCAAAGAGCCATTCATAACTGCGTTAACATGAAATGCACGGGTCAGTTTATCGGTATCACCTTCAAAAGTGCCTTGAGTATATAAATCAATCACAGCACGAACAGCGGCTTCTTCATCTTTAGCCTGCGCAGACCAAGTCATCAATGCGACTACTGCAGCGATAAATAAATTTTTAATGCTCATTAAGATTTCCCTACCATGCGTTTGAGGGTCGCATCTTTATCGATAATGTGATGTTTTAACGCCCCGACCACGTGTAAAACAATAGCGCCAATCACGACATTACTTACTAAGCCATGTAATTGATGACCTAAACCGCCAATAGCGTCACTGCGAGCAACCGTCTCATCGGTGACAGGATCGTGATTTGAGCCCCACACTTCAACGCCAAATACCGCCAGTTCATGACCACCGCCCCACGACATCATTAAGCCTGATAATGGAATAATTACCGAGCCAATGAGCAGTGCGTAATGCACCAGTTTCGACATCAATTGCTCTGCTTTTTTGTATTCACTGGCTGGCGTTGGCCAACCTTGTTTAATACGCCACACAACGCGCACTAAAATGACGACGAAAATCAGCGCGCCAATGGATTTATGCAAATCATAAAATTGATAAGCTTCGTTTTCTTCCATATAGATACCAAGCGCGAGTAGACCGATAATGGTCCACGCGATTATCCAATGGAGGGAGATGGTTATTTTGCTCAACGGCGTTACTTGACTATTCATTGCTTTACTCACTTTGCTAGATTTATTTTTATATTGCTATGCAAGCAAATATAAAATAAGCAACGTCACCGCAACGTGAAGATGAAACTTGGTCCTATTTTTACGAATTAAATGAACGATCTAATTATAAAAATTAGCTAAAAGACTTAATGGAGCCGATATCTTGCCGTTGGATAAAGTTGTCCAAACCTTCAGCCAAGCGCTCAGTCTCGACGAAAACGTTTTGCCAGTATGCAATTCGCGTATCGGCGTCCAGCTCAGTAAAGTCGGTGCGATCAGGAATTTTTCCATAAGGCAGGTTAGCGACAAACTCGGGGGACGGACAAATCAGCACCACGTTATCGTAACTCTGTTTGCTCACACCACGTTTGAGGGATTTATCAAACCAGCCCGCTTTAGGAGTGGCATTAAAGTGCGGATACAGCACCAGCCCTTTATTTTTGAGCTTGAGATCGAAGTGATAGTCAATAATACCGCCATCGCGATACATCCCTTTTGGGCAACCAGGAATATCGCGAATTCCTTGCATCACTAACGGAATAGAGCCAGAAGCCAATAAGGCTGGTTTTAAATTATCTGTATCAAGCATTTGCGTATGAGTGGCAAGCTCCACTGGATCGTCAAACAACAAATTGCCGCCCGCCGCACTAAACACATAACGCTCATATTGCTTGGCTAACAAGGCGCGATCTTTGCGATTGAGTAAATAACTCTTGGCCAAGCCCAACGCTTGCAGCGGTTTCTTTTCACTGGCAATAACACCATTGGTTTTAGCAACAAAAAAGTGCGCTTTGTAGAGTGGATTGTTAATGATTTCATCGACTCCGTTATCACCGAGCATTAGATCAAGCAGATCGCGCGCCTTATCGGTAATTTCAGCGGCCGTCGCCTTATCTGAATAACGGGTATGTGAATAGTGGTGAGCTAAACGCTCAATAGCAGCCACGGGATCTTGTTGCGTAAAACACGCCGCACGAAAGGCCCCAGCACTAGACCCCATAATATCGAGTTGCGTTGAGCGGCTTTTAAAAAATTCGCCGAATAAATACTTATCCCAACCGTAAAGGGAAAACCACTTCGGACCACCGCTCGCGCCTATAAATACATCGAATAAATCTTGGCTAAAGCCGCGTTGTTCAATTTCCTTTTTCGCTTTGCCACCTGCGTAAATCTCAAACAAGGTGCAACTCCCTAATCACTCAACTTAAAAGCGCATTTTACCGATTACGCTCAACTTGTTCAAAAACAATCAAAAATTCCCTTTGCTAGTAAATTAAAGGGTACTTTGGTACCGCATGAAAAACACACGTAATGTGTTAGGCTAATTCCAATATTTTCTATTTCACAGGAGACATGGCGTCATGTTGGCAAATAAAGTAGCTTTAATTACCGGCTCAACCAGTGGCATTGGATTAGCCGCCGCACGCGTTTTAGCAGAGCAAGGCATCAACTTAATTTTACACGGATTGATGAGTGAAGAGGACGGCGTAGCCCTAGTCAAAGAGTTTGAAACCGAGTACAAAATTAACGCCTACTTTAGCAATGCCGATTTACGCGATCCTGATGCCATTAGCGACTTTATGGCCAAAGGTGCAGAGGCACTTGGTAGTATTGATATTTTGGTGAACAACGCAGGTATTCAACACACCGAAGGTGCAGCAACTTTCCCGACCAACAAATGGAATGACATTATCGCCATTAATCTAAGCTCAGCGTTTCATGCTATTCAGCAGTGTTTACCGGCAATGACAGAAAAGAAATGGGGCCGCATTATTAACATAGCCTCAGTTCACGGCTTAGTAGGCTCTAAAAACAAATCAGCTTATTGTGCGGCCAAACACGGCATCGTAGGTTTAACCAAGGTAGTGGCACTAGAATGCGCCGAAGATGGCATTACTGTAAATTCAATTTGTCCCGGCTGGGTCGATACCCCGCTTATCGGCCAACAAATCACTGATATCGCCGACAAAGATGGGGTTAGCTTTGACGAAGCCCAATACAAACTCATCACCGCCAAGCAGCCATTACCAACGATGGCTGATCCGCGTCAGATCGGTGAGTTTATCCTGTTCTTATGTAGCGACGGCGCCAAAGGGATTACTGGTTCTGCTCTACCAATGGACGGTGCGTGGACGGCGCAGTAAACGTTCGGACCTTACTCAAAAAAAATTCAAAAAAAATGCCAGCTCACTAGCTGGCATTTTTCATTCATTTTATGCCGCAGAGACAAATTCTCTAATTAAATCATAAGTCTCCTGATATTCCTCAGTAACCAAATCATTAATCAACATATACGCGTGGATCATATCGTTAAACTGATGATGCTTAACCTTTACGCCGTGCTGCGCTAGCTTCTCAGCATAAGCATTGCCTTCATCTCGCAATGGATCACAGCCTGCGGTAATAACAAGCGTTTCTGGCATTCGTTCATTAAAGGTGCCAAACAGCGCCGATGCTGATTGCGCCGTTTG
>JBMYWG010000104.1:0-3747 GCA_049607155.1 Psychrobium sp. | reverse complement strand
TTTTTTCTAATAGTTGGTCAAGTGTTACAGACGGTGCTGACGCTTGAGCAAAAGACGCAGACATTGCAATTGAAGCAATCGCTAAACCTTTAAATAACTTATTCATTATTTAGCGCTCCCTAGTGCTGGTACAGGTAGTTTAACTAAGTTAGGTGACTTATCTTTACGTACAACGTCGATAGCGTTGCGGATTGGACGACGCCATTCTTCACCTAATGCATCCCATTGCTTAGAGCTCTTGTTCCAAACCCATTGTTGTTTTGAGTCAAGAGTCTGTGCTACTAGCGTTACACGACCGAATTGAAGTACGTCAACGGTAAGTTCTTTACCGCCAATGTTTTCTTTGCCTTGAGTAACTTGAGAAGTACGACCTGATTGCAGTTCAATTTGGTAAGCTTCTAATACTTTACGGTATTTTTCAGCGGTAGAAACGTTTGAGTCAAGCATCATTTCTTTAAGATAAGCGATACGATCTTCACGCTCTTTCTTTTCGAAAGGTAGATCAAGAGCAACGAACTCTTCAATTGTATCGATCATTTTAAACATCAGAGGTACTAGACCTTGGCGAGTTTTATCGATGCCGTTAATATCAGCTTGAATAGCGTCAATCTTAGCTTGTTGGTCAGCAACAAGTGTAGCAACGTAATCGTTGTATGAGCGACGACCATCAGTGTCGTCAACAACTTGGCGATATTGGAATACTAGATCACCAGCTTGCTCATGCAATTTGTTCACTTTCTTTTGTGAATTAGCTGCGGCTTTTTGAATAGTACCGTCTGCGTTTTGAAGTTTTTTAACGTCTTCAGTAGCAGAGGCTGCGAAGGTTGTTGAAAGAGCAACGGCTCCCGCTATTGCTATAGCGATTTTATTTTTACTTAACTTGGACATAGTTCCTAACCAAATTTATTGTGGAAACTGCTGAGGTATCGTAAGTACAAATGTACATACTTATGACACTCACAGAACGTCTTTAGGTTTTAATATTATATTATTTATACCTTAACCCTTCGGTTTGAAGGGGCAAAACCGATGACATCATTTCACATTCAGGTTTTCACTGTCAACACAAAATCCACCCTAAAACCATCAAGCAACAGCCAATATAAACTTCTGATAAAAAAGGAGATTAACAACTTATTAACAATGATTTCACACAGAAAAAACATATCTTGTCATCTACAACTGACATACTATGTCAAATACCAGACCAAGATTTTGAGCGATACACCTTCTGTTACACAATACTTAAAACGTAACTATTTATTGATTATCATCAAAATGTGTTATTAATAAGAATGCTATAGAGAGGCTTAATCGAGCACACTACCAAACCTAAATACATGTTTTAAAAAAGATTAATAAAATTACCACATACTTTAAAAACAACAAAAGAGTTAATTTTCAACCATGGGTCAGAATTAAGTTGAGTAGAGAATCATTTGTCACTTTAGATAAATAAATATGCATTCGCGATTCGTAACAAAATGTTAATTTAATGTAATTTTGAATTTTTTATGACAAAAAACACACTTTCCGTATAAAAATCGCTCGTAAGCAGCTAATTATTAAAGAATTGTTTAATTGATAAACAAATTCGAATTAATTTATTAAATTTTGGACTGAACATCTCTTCTGAGCATTTCGCTAAATTCAGGAGAGTTATGCTTATTTATGCGTAAGTTTGATATAATATCGAACAATTTAATGCCTCACAGATATTCTCAATGCTCTCAGCAAAAGTTCAAAAGTCGATTCAACACTGCTTTAAGCAATTTAAGACGCAAATTCCTAATTTCATTTCGAGAAAAGAACAAAATTATATGGTGGCGCAAACAGCTAAAATCTTAGCGGGCGAGTTTGATAAGTCACGTCGAATTGGCGTGATTGAAGCTGGGACTGGAACCGGAAAATCCCTTGCCTATTGCTTGGGCTCTATTGTTTTAGCGCGTGCGTTAAATAAGAAAGTGTGTATTTCGACGGCAACAGTTGCCCTTCAGGAACAATTGCTAAATAAAGATTTACCGATGTTTCGCCAGTATAGCGATCTCGATTTTTCTTTTGGCTTAATTAAAGGCAGACAACGCTATATCTGTGCTAGCAAATTAGAATTACTTGCCGACCCTAACGCCTCAGAATCTGCCCCTTGGCAACATCCGCCCGATGAGGCGATGGTTAAGCTAACAAAAGACCTTTGGCGAGCGTGGACCGACAAGGAGTGGGACGGCGAACGTGATAGCTGGCCTAAACCCATTCCCGATACTTTGTGGTATCAAATTCAATGCGACAAGTTCGGGTGCAATAAGCAATTAAGTGCTCATCGCAATTGTCCATTTCATAAAGCACGAGAAAAGATCGATAAACTCGATGTGCTAATCGTCAATCACAGCTTATTATTGGCTGACCTCGAGCTGGGCGGCGGTAAAATCCTGCCCGAGCCACAAGATATGTTTTACATTATCGACGAAGCTCACCACTTACCAGAAAAAGCCCGCGACTTCTCGAGCGCATCATCGAGCCTTTTAGCGACAATGGATTGGCTAAGTAAAATTCATGTTCTTGGTAAGAAAATCTCTGACAGCATGCGCAGTGATTCACTCATTGGCCCATTAATGAAACTTAGCGATCACTGCAATGAGTTAAGCTCAGAGATAAAGCTCATTCATCAATGGCTCACCGCAAACTTATCGTTAATTAACAATGAAGATAAACGACACCGTTTTGAAGGTGGTGTAGTCCCAGAGAGTCTAATGCCATTGGTGGCCAACTGCGATGAAATGAGTAAACTAGCCCTGCGCGATCTCAATAAAATCCACCAAGTTGTCATGGATTCTTATAAAGACGGTGATGTTAGCCCATGGAAAATAGAGGCCATCCTCGGCGACCTAGGAACTGCAATTGCGCGGATGGAAAATCACCAAAAGTTATGGGCTATGTTCAAGCGTGTCGATAGTAAAAACAGTGCGCCAACAGTTCGTTGGGTTGAGTTAACCGACGATGTCAAAAACGAATTTGTTTTGCACGCCGCACCGATAGAAGTTGGCTATTTCCTTGAAGATTATTTATGGTCGCAGGCAATGGGCGCTGTCTTGTGCTCAGCAACTGTTACCGCGCTCAATTCATTTGATCACTTTAGGCGCAGCGCCGGCTTAAAAACCAACGACGGCACCCAATACATTAAGCTTAATTCACCTTTCGACTTTCCTAACAATGGTGAATTAATTATTCCGAAAATGGCCGTCGAGCCGAATAGCGACTCTTTTACACACGAGCTAGTAAAAGATCTTTCCACTCGCCTCAATAATAAAGACGCCATCCTTGTGCTATTTTCCTCGTATTGGCAAATGAATCAAGTGGCTAAAACGCTACGTGAAAAGCACAAGTTTTCGTTGTTGGTTCAGGGCGAAGCTTCTCGCAATGCGCTGCTTAAACTCCATAAGGATAAATGTGAGAACAAACGCGGCAGCATTTTGTTTGGTACCAGCAGCTTCTCAGAAGGTCTGGACTTACCGGGAAACTACCTGACAAATTTGATCATCACAAAACTGCCCTTTGCCGTACCTAACTCACCGATAGAGCAAGCTCACAGTGAATACATTAAGAGTAAGAACGGCAACCCTTTTATGATTTTGACTATTCCAGATGCGTCACGAAAACTGATTCAATCCTGCGGTCGGCTCTTGCGCAATGAAAAAGATAAAGGCACTATCACCATCTTAGATCGCAGACTTGTCACCAAGCGCTACGGTC
>JBMYWG010000103.1:0-3848 GCA_049607155.1 Psychrobium sp. | reverse complement strand
ACACCGTTTAACAGGTCTTGAGCACGAGAAAATCTTAAATGAATACCAAGACATTCTATATTTAATCGCGCAGTTACTTCACATTTTAGGCAGCCCTGCACGCTTAATGGAAGTGATTGTAGAAGAGCTGCAAGCGGTGCTTGAAGAGTTTGGCGATGAGCGCCGCACTGAAATTACTAACGCGTCACACGATTTATCATTAGAAGATTTAATCAACGAAGAAGACGTTGTAGTCACCCTTTCTCACGAAGGTTACGTGAAGTATCAGCCATTATCTGAGTACGAAGCCCAGCGTCGTGGTGGTAAAGGAAAAGCAGCTACTAAGATGAAAGATGAAGATTTCATCGAGCGTCTATTAGTTGCTAACACACATGACACCATGTTGTGTTTCTCTAACCGCGGTAAGATGTATTGGCTCAAGACGTACCAGTTACCATTAGCATCACGTCAAGCGCGTGGTAAGCCAATCGTTAACTTATTGCCACTAGAAAAAGACGAGCGTATCACGGCTATTTTACCTATCCGTGAATACACTGAAGATAAGTGTATCTTAATGGCAACTGCTGCGGGTACGGTGAAGAAGACTGCATTAACGGCATACTCTCGCCCACGTGCTAACGGTATTATTGCGGTTAACCTGCGCGATGATGATGAGTTAATCGGCGTAGCGCTAACTGAAGATGACAGCGAAATCATGCTGTTCTCTGACGAAGGTAAGGTTGTGCGCTTTAGCCAAGATCAGTGTCGTGCTATCGGCCGTACTGGTACTGGTGTACGTGGTATGAAACTCAAAGAAGGTCAGAAAGTGGTATCGCTTATCGTTCCTCATGGCGATGGCTGTATCCTAACAGTGACTGAAAACGGTTTTGGTAAGCGTACTGTCCTTGACGATTACCCAGCGAAGAGTCGTGCAACACAAGGTGTTGTTTCTATCAAAGTGAGCGAGCGTAATGGCCTAGTGGTTGGCGCGGTTCAAGTTGATGAAAACGATGAAATCATGCTGATCTCAAACAAAGGTACATTAGTACGTACCCCTGTTGATGGTGTATCTACGGTAGGTCGTAATACGCAAGGTGTAACCCTAATTCGTACTCAAGAGGGCGAACAGGTAGTAGCCTTGCAGCGTATCGAGGAAGTGGAAACGCCAGAGCATGAAGCAGTAGAAGGTGAGGAAGTCACTGGTGAAGCGCCAGCGGCCGAAACCCCAGCAGCTGATGTTCCAGAAGGTGGCGATGAATAATCGCTAGTTGATAAAGGGCGCCTGCGGGCGCTCTTTTTGTTTGTATAGAATTAAAAGTAATTAACTAATAAGGAAGACTAATGAGCGCGGTTTATAACTTTTGTGCGGGGCCTGCGATGTTGCCTCATGAGGTGATGGTCAAGGCGCAAAAAGAATTTGTTAATTGGCAAGAGCACGGCATTTCCATTATGGAATTTAGCCATCGCGATAAACACTTTATGAAAGTGGCAGAGGAAGCTGAAAGTAACTTGCGTAAGCTTATGGACATTCCTGCCAATTACAAAGTACTTTTTTGTCACGGTGGTGGCCGTGGTCAGTTCTCAGCTGTACCTATGAACTTAATTGGTTTAACAGGCAAGGCTGACTATTTAGTAACTGGCTCATGGTCTAAATCGGCGGTGAGTGAAGCGCAAAAATACGGTGAGGTAAATGTTGTTGCTAGCCCGCAAATAGTTGACGGGAAAAACGTGGTCGCGCCGCAAGGTGAGTGGCAATTAAGTGATGATGCGGCGTACTTTCACTATTGCCCCAATGAAACGGTTGACGGCATCGAAATGAGCGAAGAGCCACAGGTTAATGCGCCGCTCGTTGCCGATTTATCATCAACGATTTTATCCCGCGAAATTGATGTGTCTAAATACGGCGTTATTTATGCTGGCGCGCAGAAAAACATTGGGCCGTCAGGATTATCTATTGTGATTATTCGCGACGAGTTACTCGGTCACAATCTGCCGCAAACACCATCGATTTTAGACTACAAACTGATTAGTGATAACGATTCGATGTATAACACGCCGCCGACTTTTGCTTGGTACCTTGCTGGCGAAGTCTTTAAATGGCTATTAGAGCAGGGCGGCGTAAAATCCATGGAAGCGCGTAATATTGAAAAGTCACAGCTGTTATATAACGCTATCGACAGCTCTGAGTTCTATGTTAATAATGTTGCGCCAGAGTATCGTTCGCGTATGAATGTGGTATTTCAGCTAAAAGATGAATCCTTAAACGAAGCGTTTTTAATGCAAGCAGAGCAACGTGGATTGATGGCATTAAAAGGTCATCGCAGCGTTGGCGGCATGCGTGCGAGCATTTATAACGCTATGTCACTAGCTGGCGTACAGGCGCTAGTGAACTTTATGCAAGATTTTGCACAACAAAATAACTAATATTATTTTTATAAATAAATTCAGTGACTTAGTCGATATAATGTGTGGACATATTATGTCGACTTTTTTATGTGGTTTGTATAAGATATGTCGTTCGTTTTTATGGAGTTATTAAATGAGTGCATTAGAAGAGTTTATTAAAAAAGAGTCCTCGGCGGGGATTGTTTTAATTTTTGTCACTATAATCGCCTTGCTGTTAAAAAACACGGGGCTGTCAGAGCTGTATGACGCGTTTTTGTCAACACCAGTCGAAGTTCGATTTGGCGCATTACACATCGATAAACCACTGTTATTGTGGATTAATGACGGCCTAATGGCCATCTTCTTCTTATTAATTGGCCTTGAGGTTAAACGCGAGATTATTGAAGGGCATTTATCGAGTCCATCACAAGTTGTGTTACCGGGCTTTGCTGCCGTCGGTGGGATGGTCGTCCCAGCTGCTGTGTATCTTTATTTTGTTGGAACGGACACAGCCGGTACACAAGGTTGGGCGATTCCAACCGCAACGGATATCGCCTTTGCCCTAGGCGTATTATCACTGCTTGGTAAACGCGTACCTGTCTCTCTTAAAATCTTTTTAATGGCACTCGCTATTATTGATGACTTAGGGGCTATCGTGATAATCGCACTGTTTTACACTGCAGAATTATCAACTTTATCAATTGCAGTAGCCATGGCTGCGCTTACTGGTTTAGTGATAATGAATCGAATGGGCGTGGACCGCAAAGCGGCTTACGTACTGCTTGGTGTTGTGTTGTGGGTGAGCGTACTTAAGTCTGGCGTTCACGCGACATTAGCTGGCGTTGCATTAGCCTTCACTATCCCAATTAAACAGCGCAAGGTACCAGACGGGCATCGCGAGCGCTCAATGCTTAAGTCAATGGAGCACGATCTTCATTACTGGGTTGCTTTCATGATTTTACCGCTGTTTGCCTTTGTAAACGCGGGAGTTGATTTCACCAGCATGTCGAGCGAGCAAATATTAACACCTGTGCCTATTGGTATTGCTGCCGGTTTATTTATTGGTAAGCAACTTGGTGTATTTGGCTTTAGCTGGCTCGCTATCAAACTGGGACTCGCTAAAATGCCTGAGCAAAGTAATTACACGATGCTCTATGGTGTTTCGATTCTTACGGGCATCGGTTTTACAATGAGTCTATTCGTTAACTCACTGGCCTTTGAAGATCCTGCGCAGTTTATGTTTGCTGACAAACTGGCTATTTTGGTAGGTTCATTTAGCGCAGGCTTGTTAGGTTTCTTGGTGCTACGTTTTGCCAAGACCCCGGTTGAAAAGACCAATTAATTAAATTATTCGCTTTATTCCAAGCTAAAAGCGCACCTTTATGGTGCGCTTTTTTGGTAAAAAAACTAACCTTTCTTCTAATGCTTCGCTTGACTCTAATACAAAATTATGGATATGCTAGGTTTATATCCAGCAAACAGTA
>JBMYWG010000102.1:0-3871 GCA_049607155.1 Psychrobium sp. | reverse complement strand
AAGCTCGAAGATACCTTTATTGAGTTTATGCATAACCTACCGTTTTACGGACTGGCTGTGCTGTGTATCGACGATGAAGTCAATCGCCAACTATTGCCGCGTATTTCACGTCATGTGACGACTTATGGCTTTAGCGAAGATGCCGATCTTCGTGCGACTGATTTTGTTCAGAGTGCAAATAGCAGTCGCTTTGTGCTGCACCGCAATGGCCATGAGCCGCTAGAAATGACCCTTAATCTACCAGGTCGTCACAACGTGCTTAACGCGATGGCAGCTATTGCTGTTGCCATGGACAGCGAAATTAGCGACGAACATATCGTTGCTGCGTTGGCGGAGTTTCAAGGTATTGGCCGACGTTTTGAGCAGTTAGGTAATTTCAACACCGCTAAAGGCGAAGTGATGCTGGTTGATGATTATGGTCATCATCCGAGTGAAGTTGCAGCAACGATTAAAGCTGCACGTCAAGGCTGGCCTGATAAGCGTTTAGTGATGATTTACCAGCCGCATCGTTACACGCGAACACGCGACCTTTACGAAGACTTCGTTGATGTACTGTCGCAAGTTGATGAGCTGATATTACTGGAAGTATACAGCGCTGGTGAAGAGCCAATTGTCGGCGCGGATAGCCGTGCGCTGTGCCGCAGTATTAGAGCGCATAGCTCGTTTGAACCAATTTACGTTCCTAGCATCGAACAGTTGCCGCCACGTCTAGCGCAATTGATGAAAGATGGCGATTTAGTGATGACCCAAGGTGCCGGTAACGTCGGTGTTTTAGCAAAAAATTTAAGTGCAATGGCATTGGATATCGATGCAATGAATGAAAGAGGACAAGAGTAATGGCTGAGTTTGGTAAAGTAGCCGTTATGTTTGGTGGCAATAGTGCAGAGCGTGAAATCTCGCTAATGTCAGGGCAGGCAGTACTAGACGGCCTGTTAGCCAAAGGGGTAGACGCACATGCGTTTGATCCAAAAGATACTCCATTGAGTGAATTAAAAACGCAGGGCTTCGAGCGCGTGTTTAATGTGTTGCACGGCCGTGGTGGTGAAGATGGTACGTTGCAAGGTGCGCTGGAATTTTTAAGTATTCCGTATACTGGCTCCGGCGTACTTGGTGCTGCATTAGCAATGGATAAGATCAAAACTAAACAGATTTGGTGCTCACTTGGTTTGCCTACCGCTAAGTTTGCCGTCGTGGATTCATCTCAGTCAACTGACTATCAGACGGTTCTTAATGAACTTGGTGGTGTTGTGATGGTTAAACCTGCTAATGAAGGTTCGAGCATTGGCATGGCAAAAGTCGATAACGCTGAAGATTTAAAAAGCGCGATTGACGCCGCCAGTGAATTTGATCGCGAGATTTTAATTGAACAATGGATTGACGGTGGTGAGTACACAGTCGCAATTTTAGGTGACAAAGCGCTACCAGCGATTCACATGACAACACCGAACGATTTTTACGATTATCAAGCTAAATATCAGTCAACCACTACCGAGTATCACTGTCCATGTGGATTATCTCAAGAGGAAGAAACTGAGCTTGGTCAAATCGCCTTAAAAGCGTTCAACAGCGTAAATACAAAAGGCTGGGGACGCGTTGATTTTATGCGTGGCAGTGATGGCCAATGGTATTTGCTGGAAGTCAATACGGTTCCAGGCATGACGACTTCGAGCTTGGTACCTAAAGCGGCTAAGGTTGCTGGATTTGGCTTTAATGAGCTTGTGGTGGAAATTTTAAAACAGACACTGGTGAAGTAACGTTGTGAGTAAAGGGCAACTAACACGCTGGCAAAAATTTACGCAACTCGATCACGCCTATTGGAGTGGGGTGTTGTTTTTTGTGTTAGTTATCGGCTTTATCGTCTATTTGGGTCATAAAATGACCGAGAAAATGATGAATGCGCAAGATATGCCCGTATCAACACTACAAATTATAGGGACAAGGCCGTATAGTAGCGACCTAGAAATTCATCAGGCGTTATGGGAGCTAAGCGAAAGCGAAAGTTTTTTCTCTCTTAACGTAAAAGATGTACAGCAACGGCTCCAAGAAATACCTTGGATCAAGCGTGTTGCAGTGCGTCGCCAGTGGCCAAACGGCTTGATTATTCATGTGACTGATCAAGTGCCGGTAGCCTATTGGAACGATGAACAATTATTAAATGACAAGGGTGAAGTGTTTAGCGCGCCTGTTGATCGTATTAACCAGTGGCTACCGCATTTTTCGGGCCCAGATGATACGTCAAAGCAAGTTTTAACGGGTTATCGTGCACTGTGGCCGTTGTTAGACGGCGAGGGATTAACGCTAAGTGATATTGCACTTACCCCTCGTCAATCGTGGAGCGTTACGATAGGTAACGGCAGTGTGCTGGTACTAGGACGCGGCAACGATGTAATACGAAACGTAAGAATGGAACGTTTCTTAAAAGTTTATAAACACGTTTTGCCTCACGGTAAAGATATCGACTATGTCGATTTGCGTTATGACGCGGGATTTGCCGTCAATTGGAAAAAACAGTTAGGAGATACAGCCAACAATGAGCAAGGCTAATGAAAGAGATCTAATCGTCGGGTTAGATATCGGAACATCAAAAGTCGCGGTGATTATCGGAGAAATTTTAGCCGATGGCGACCTTAGTATTGTTGGTATTGGTAGCCAAAAATCCAAAGGGATGGAAAAGGCTGGCGTGAATGATCTCGATTCTGTCGTTAAAGCGGTGCAACGCGCTTTAGATGAAGCTGAGCTGATGGCGGATTGCCAAGTCACATCGGTTAACTTGAGTATTTCTGGTAAACACATCGCCTGTCAAAATGAAAAGGGCATGGTGTCGATTAACGACGAAGAAGTTACTCAATACGATGTCGATAGTGTTATACACACCGCACGTTCTGTGAAGATCTCTGATGATCGTCGCATTCTTCATGTGATGCCAACCGAATACGCCATTGACGTGCAAGAAGGCATTAAATCGCCAATCGGCATGTCGGGCATGCGTATGGAAGCTCAGGTGCATATGGTGACCTGTGCTAGCGATATGGCGAAGAACATTGAGAAATGTGTGCAGCGCTGTGGCTTAAAAGTTGATGAACTAGTGTTTTCAGCCATCGCGTCGAGTTATAGCGTGTTAACTGAAGATGAAAAAGATTTAGGCGTTTGTTTAGTCGATATGGGCGGCGGCACTATGGATATCGCTGTTTACACCAATGGCTCACTACGCCATAGCGCGGTTATTCCGGTGGCTGGTTCACAAGTAACCTCCGATATCGCCAAGATTTTTAGAACGCCGCTGTCACATGCTGAAGATATCAAAATTGGTCACGCATGTGCATTGAGTCAAATGGTCGGGCAAGAAGACAATATCGAAGTGCCATCGGTTGGCGGTCGTCCAACGCGCACTATGTCGCGCCATACCTTAGCAGAAGTTGTAGAGCCGCGTTATCAAGAGCTTTATGAGCTTATATTAAATGAATTAACGCAAGCTGGTTTTAGTGACCAGATTGCCGCAGGTATCGTTCTAACGGGCGCAGCTGCGAAAATTGAGGGAGCAGTTGAGTTTGCTGAGGCTTGTTTTGGCATGCCGGTTAGACTAGCAAGCCCGACTCCTGTCAAAGGATTAAGTGATTACGTACAAGATCCGAGTTATGCCGCCGGCGTCGGTTTATTGAAGTTTGGCAGCATCATGCGTGAAAGCGCACGTAACGAAGAGACACAAAATAGCGGAGTTAGTTTTATCAGCCGCATTAAAAATTGGATAAAAGGCGAGTTTTAATAGCTACCCACTATTACAACTTGTTCATTAAGCGCAACGGAGAGAAATTATGTTTGAATTAATGTCAGATCACGCTGAAGAAGCGGTCATAAAGGTCATCGGTGTTGG
>JBMYWG010000101.1:0-3895 GCA_049607155.1 Psychrobium sp. | reverse complement strand
GCGCGTTATCACTTATTGCCACTCAATAATGTTGATGTTAGTGCTTACATCGCCCATCGTTTAGCTATTGCAGGACGCGATAGTGCGTTATTCACTAAAGCGGCTTGTAATAAGGTGCATCAATTAAGCGGCGGCATTGCCCGTATTATTAATTTGATTTGTGATAAAGCACTGCTTAGCGCTTACGGTCAGCAGCTGACAGAAATTGGTCCGAAAACGATCACTGAAGTAGCACAAGATATTTTGGCGATTGATATGCCAGTTAATAAATCAGTGGCTACGCCGCCATGGGCAATGCCAGCTTTAGTGAGTGTTTTTACTATGTTGATCGGCTATGGCATTACGACTTGGGCGTTAAATCAATCGGTTCAAGAGCAACAAGCCAATGTGATTACCCAGCCTGCTAAAACGATACAGCCATTGGTTGAAATGAAAGCTGATAACAGTCAACTGATGTCTATTTTGCGAGAAGCAACCAGTCAATCAACCGCGTTTTCGGCACTAATGGGAGCATGGGGCACGGCACATGGCGCGGGTAGCAATGGCTGTGTAGAGGCTAAGAGTTATGGCCTGCGTTGTTTCGCTGCTAGCGGTTGGCAAGCGTTATTAGAATATAATCATCCGGCATTAGTGACGCTAAAAGACGGCGGTCAATTATATTACGGCGTGATTCTAAACGCCGATGATGAGCAAGCGATTAAAATGCAATTTAATCGCTCGCAACTTACCGTTACCAAAGCGTGGTTATTAGAACGCTTAACTGGGGAGTTCACCTTGTTATGGCAGCCAAATTTTGATTATGAGCGCGCATTAAATATCGGTCAGCGTGGTCAAGGAGTGAGCGAGTTAGCACAAATGCTCAATCAACTTTATGCGCCGGGGAGTTATTCAAGTGATGTGTTCGACGATCAGTTGCGACAAAATGTGAGACGTTTTCAAAGCGATAATCAACTGAGGGTTGATGGAATTGCTGGTGCAAAAACACTGATTCGATTGCAAAGCGTCACTGGCAAAAACGCACTGCAGCTGCGAGGTAATCAATAATGAATCAATCATTTAATAGCTGGTGGTTGTTACCGTTAGCAACTTTGGGTTGTGGTATTGCTATTGCAGTTTTTAGTCATACTCCCACTCCGACGATTAGCGCGGCAACTGAGAGCTTACAGCAAGTACCGATGCAACAGCCTGTTTCCGCTGCGCAAACAACAAATACTCCTTTGCAGGTGACTCAAGTATCACTGCCACCTGAGCCACTGCCATATCAGCCGCGATTAACGGCCAAGTTAAAGAACGATCGCGTGGTGGTTGAGCAAGAGCGGGCACCGACAACTATTCAGCCTAAACCAGCGACAAATGCTGCGGTTGTGGATGGCTCTTCTCGCGTTGAGGACTCTTCTCAAGCAGGTCAGTTAACGGCTTCGCAATCGAAATTAGCCCAGCAATTTAGCCAAGTGATGCAGGAGATGGCGAATGAAGAGGCAGCTCCGAAGTCAGAAGTGAAGTTACACGCGCAGCCGTTAACGCTTTATCCGCAGTGGTATCAAGATTTGGTGCCCGCCTTAGAATTTAGCTCGCATATTTACGGCAGTAATGCGGATGATCGTTGGGTGAGAGTTAACGATCAAGTGGTGAAAGAGGGCGAGCTCATTAACGCAAATATGCGTTTGGTTCGCGTCGAGCCGCAAGAAGTGGTGATTGAAATGCAAGAACGGCACTTCACACTGCCAGCCTTGAGTAGCTGGTAACATTTTATTTTTTTAATCTACACTTTGTAAACGCGTGCTCAATGAGGTGTGCGCATTACAGATAAGGAATCACAATATGGACGTTATCGATACGCCACAAAACCCACCTGAAAACCCTGAGCCAGCGCCAGTAACACCACCGCCAGCGCCACCTTACAGAAAAGTGCCTGTTGTTTTTGGTGGTGATGCTAAAGAGTTCTTTGGTATCTGGATTGTCAATGTACTGCTAACGATAGTTACGTTAGGTATATACTCCGCATGGGCAAAGGTACGTACTCAGCAATATTTCTACGGTAACTTAAAAATTGAAGGTCATGCGTTTAGCTATTTAGCCCAGCCATTACAAATTTTAAAGGGGCGAATTCTTGCGGTGATTTTATTTGCTGTCTACACGCTGACATTGCAATTTTATCCGGTTTGGGGACTTGGTGTCGCTTTTGCGATGTTGTTTTTGATTCCTTGGCTAATTAATCAAAGTCTACGCTTTAATTTACGTATGAGTAGCTATCGCAATGTGCGCTTCTCATTTAAGGGCTCTTATGGCGAAGCCTTTGTCTATTTTGTGTTATTACCAGTCGCCTCTGTTTTTACGCTATATCTGATGCTGCCATTTGCCTTCAAAAAAATGGATGAATACGTTCACAATAACATTAGCTATGGCGATAAAAAGCTGAGCGCTAATCTCAAATCGGGCGAATATTACGTGACAAGTTTACTCGTGTTCGCACTGTCGTTTGGGATGATTATCGCTATGGGTATTATGATGGCGGTGTTTGGCGGCATGGGCGCGTTAGCTGGCGTGGAGTCAGAGGCGGCAACAACTGGCATGGGCATTGTTATGATGGTGGCAATGATGGCCATGTACATCTTAATGATCAGTCTTTGCAGTGCGGTTTATCGCGGTAGAATTCGCAATCACATTTTGAATAACTGTGAGTTTGACGGGCTAGCGCAGCCTCGCTCTAACGTTGATATTTGGAGCTATGTGAAGCTTATCTTTGTCAATGTGTTAGCCGTTGCTTTAACCTTTGGCTTTGCTTACCCATGGGTGAAAGTGCGTACGACACGTTTCTTATCGCAAGCTACGTCGGTACTAATCGATAATGAAGCAGATGGCGCTATTGATGAAATGGTAGAGTCGCAATCGGCCTTTGGTGAAGAAGCCGCCGAAGTATTTGACGTTGATATTGCGTTAACCTAATGCAGTCAATTCACGGAAATTACTACTTCCCAAGAAGTAGCAAGTCGAAAAGCGCAACGGTATCAGTGGTTTCTGATACCGTTAGCGTCCATTACGACAATCAATGCGCGTTCATTGTTGAAAAAGATCAGATTCAAGTTAGCTCTCCCATTCCTGGTGTCGCAACAGAAATTGAGTTTAAAGACGGTGGACGTTTTATTGCTAGTGACGCGAGTCAGCGGCTTGAGGTCGGTAGTTCTCAACTAGAAAAGTTGGAAAAGAATAAGCCACTTATTGTTGCATCTATTGCATTAATACCTTTGTGCTTATGGTTTATTCTGGCAGTGGGAATGCCTTACGTCGCTGATAAATCTGTCGCTCTGGTGCCACAATCTGTTCCCGAGCAAATGGGTAAGCAGTCGTTTGAGATTATCGAAGAACTATTTCTTGAGCCCAGTGAGCTGCCAGAAGAGAAGCAAGAAGCGGTAAAGAAACAATGGCAAGATGCCATTGCTAGCTTGGTTCTTTCACAAGACGTTAGCTACAATCTTTACGTTTATAAGAGTGAGTATTTTGGCCCCAATGCCTTCGCACTGCCCAATGGCACTGTGGTCATAACCGATGCTCTGATTGAAAAGCTCGATGATAAGCCAGATGCAATCCTCGCTGTCTTGTTACATGAAATTGGCCACGTAGAAGGCAAACATAGCCTGCGTTTAGTAGCGCAATCTATCAGTAATACGTTGGCTATTGCGGTTATTTTCGGTGATGTCGACACGCTGGGTGAGGCCATTCTAGGTACGGGCTCTGCGTTAGTGATGAATGCGTTCTCTCGTGAGATGGAGGAAGAAGCGGATGATTATGCACTAGCTCATTTGGTTAAGCTGGGCAAATCACCTGAAGCATTTGGCGATGCGATGTCGGTGTTTCTCGATCTAAAATCTCAACACGAAGAATCTGACTTACTTAA
>JBMYWG010000100.1:0-3957 GCA_049607155.1 Psychrobium sp. | reverse complement strand
AACTTGGCAAGGGCTTTTTTGATCTTTTATTTTGATCGTTCAATAATGATACGAAATCGCGTTTTTCTGTGATTTAAAGCACGCTAATTCTGCATATTATCCGCAGCAAACATACCTGTACCTTGATTAAAGATCGCTGCGGCGCTATTTATATCAATCTTTTGTTCTTTGGCGATACTAATAATTTGCTCGCCAATGAAGTTCGCCTGCGCTTTATCTTGAATAAAAAGAATTGCTTGTTGATCTTGATAGCGGAGGATCAGATCGAATCCACCGTATACTTCTTCAATAGTTATCTGTTGTTCGCTCATTTCTATTGTTGTGATTATTAAGTTATAGAAACAACAAACCCTGCAATTGCAGGGTTTGGCTTATTATTAATTCCGACTTGCTATACCAAGGCTTATAGTAATTAAGCTTCTGGACGCATGTGCGGGAATAATAGTACGTCGCGAATCGATGGCGCGTCTGTGTATAGCATCACTAGACGATCGATACCGATACCTTCACCAGCTGTTGGCGGTAGGCCGTATTCTAGTGCAGTAATATAGTCACCGTCGTAGAACATAGCTTCGTCATCACCAGCATCTTTTTGAGCAACTTGATCTAGGAAGCGTTGATCTTGATCTTCTGCATCATTTAGCTCAGAGAAACCATTAGCGATTTCACGACCACCAACGAAGAACTCGAAACGGTCAGTGATGAATGGGTTGTCATCGTTACGACGAGCAAGTGGTGATACTTCAGCTGGGTATTCAGTGATGAATGTAGGTTGCATTAAGCGGTGCTCACCAGTTTCTTCAAAGATTTCGATTTGGATCTTACCTAGACCCCAGCTATCTTTAACATCGATACCTAAGTCTTTAGCGATCTTAGTCGCTTGCTCCATATCGTTAACTTGCTCTGCAGTTACGCCTTCGTTGTATTTCAAGATAGCTTCGACAACTGTCATGCGCTCGAATGGCTTACCGAAATCAAAGTCGTTACCTTGATAATGAATTTCACTAGTACCTTTAACGCTAAGCGCTAATTCACGAAGCATGTCTTCAGTTAAATCCATTAGCATTTGGTAATCGGCATAGCCCCAGTAGAACTCAAGCATAGTGAATTCAGGGTTATGACGAGTCGATAGACCTTCGTTACGGAAACTGCGGTTAATTTCAAATACGTTTTCGAAACCACCAACCACTAAACGTTTAAGGTTTAGCTCAGGTGCAATACGCAGGTACATATCCATATCTAATGCATTGTGGTGAGTCTTAAACGGACGCGCTGTTGCACCGCCAGGGATCACTTGCATCATTGGCGTTTCAACTTCCATGAAGTTCTTCGCCGATAAGTAGTTACGGATAAAAGCAACGATCTTAGAACGCGTTTTGAAGACTTCGCGTGATTTTTCGTTAGCGATTAAATCAAGGTAACGTTGACGGTAACATGTTTCTTGATCAGACAGACCGTGGAATTTGTCTGGCAGTGGACGTAATGCTTTAGTCATTAGACGCACTTCGGTACAACGGATAGATAGTTCACCCGTTTTAGTTTTGAATAGTGTACCTTTAGCGGCGATGATGTCGCCTAAATCCCACTTTTTAAATTCAGTGTTGTAGAAACCTTCGGGTAATAAGTCACGTGCTACGTAAACTTGAATACGCGACCCCATGTCTTGAATAGTGGCGAATGCCGCTTTACCCATGATACGGCGCGTCATCATACGACCAGCAACGGCAACTTCTACCGCTTCTTCTTCTAACGCTTCCTTTTCCTTACCACCGTGTTTAATGTGAAGATCGTCTGAAATGTCTTTACGACGGAAATCATTCGGGAAAGCTTGGCCAGCTTCGCGCATTGCATTTAACTTTTCGCGGCGTTGTGCCACTAGTTCGTTAATATCTACAACTTCTTCTTCGTTGCTCACGTTGTTTTGGTCACTCATGGTAAGTGGGTTCCTGTTATTAACACATTTAATTTTGGTTGATGACGCCTTGGCGTCTTAATTACAAGCCTTGCTTGAGGCTCGCTTCAATAAATTTATCTAGGTTACCGTCTAGCACGGCGCCCGTATTAGAGCTTTCAATGCCTGTACGCAAATCTTTAATGCGTGATGCGTCTAATACATAAGAGCGAATTTGGCTGCCCCAGCCAATATCTGCTTTGCCGTCTTCTAGCGCTTGCTTATCTTCATTCTGTTTATCGATTTCTAGCTCGTATAGCTTTGCTTTTAACTGCTTCATCGCAGAGGCTCTATTTTTGTGCTGTGAGCGATCGCTTTGACACTGCACCACAACATTGGTTGGCAAGTGAGTAATACGAATTGCCGAATCAGTTTTGTTAACGTGTTGACCACCTGCGCCAGATGCGCGGTAGGTATCGATACGTAAATCAGCTGGATTGATATCAATTTCAATATCATCATCAATCTCTGGATAAACAAAGGCAGAACAGAACGAAGTGTGACGACGGGCACTAGAATCGAATGGCGACTTGCGAACCAGGCGGTGTACGCCACTTTCGGTGCGCAGCCAACCGTGAGCAAACTCACCTGAGAATTTGATGGTTGCGCCTTTAATGCCAGCGACATCACCAGCGGTCACTTCTACCAGTTCAACTTTAAAGCCTTTGGCCTCGCCCCAGCGTAGATACATGCGCAATACCATTTCAGCCCAATCTTGTGCCTCTGTACCACCAGAGCCAGATTGAATATCCATGTAGCAATCATTTTCATCGTTCTTGCCGCTAAACATACGACGGAATTCGAGCTTTTCGAGCAAAACTTCAAGATCGTTTAGCTCTGACTGTGCTTCGTCAAAGGTTTCTTGATCTTCTGCTTCAACGGCGAGTTCTAATAAGCCTTCAACATCTTCTAATCCCGACTCCATTGAATCAATGGTGTTAACGATAGCTTCTAGACTGGCGCGCTCTTTACCCAAGGCCTGGGCGCGCTCTGGCTCGTTCCACACAGCGGAATCTTCTAGCTCTCTAGTCACTTCAATGAGTCGCTCACTGTTGTGATCGTAATCTAGGTATTCACGCAATATGTTTGAACGGCCGCGAAGGTCGTCAATTTTGTTTTTAATCGGGTTTACTTCGAACATTTAGGGCAATTCACCGTTTAAATTGAAAACTTGCTGAAAAAAAGCCGCTTATTCTAACTAATTAATCGTTAAATATACAGGTTTTATATGGAGATTTATGGCGTTTAGTGTGAAGTAAAACGGCTAGCTAAAATTAGAACAGTGCCCAAACAGCAGCCAAATTGAGGCAACTTATCGATTTTATTCGAAATAGTGGTGGCATTTTTTTAACCAAAGCCATAAAATCCACTGCAATTAAAAACTATTATCATTCATATTTTTATGTTTAATTTGGAAATTGCATTTATATTGATGTGGATTGGCGCTTTTGTAACTTATGCCGCCAGTGAAAAACAGCAACTACTAAGCAGCCCAATCGAGCGCAATGTCGCTTGGGGAGGCCTAGCAGTCACAACAGCAGTTAGCACGTGGTTAATAAGTAGTTTCTATGCCCCTGTTACTTCATTGATATTTAGCCTTGGAATTTTAATGTTGAGCTGGATATTTATCGTGCTTCTAGCTGGACACTGGACTAAGAAACCCACTCAAGTATGCAGCGCTGGCGTGCTGTCCTTACTTTTAATTGCACAATTAGGAGGTGTCTAATGTGGCCTAAATCTCTTATCGCGATCATTGGTGGTTGCTTACTATCGATATCTCTCATGCTCAATCTAAACTTCATCTTTCCATTTGAAATAGATACGCGTTTATTTATAGGTTTATTATTTTCGTTTCCGCTGTGGGTAGGGGTAATGGTGTGGTGCTATGCCAGTGATTCGTTCAAGCATGCTCTTAAACGATGCACCGCTCTGTTCATTCCATCGGCGATGTTTAACGCATTTTTTCTCATAGGCTAGCAGTACACTCTCATGAATAAAGAATTTAT
>JBMYWG010000099.1:0-3994 GCA_049607155.1 Psychrobium sp. | reverse complement strand
TCTTCGACAGCGCGCTCAATGTGTTTGCCGCCCATCGCTTCGATAGCTTGGATGGTGTCAGGATCATTACCGATAGTAAGCTCAACACCTTCACCGTAAACCGCCGGTAATAATGCAGGTGCAATACACATATATAAAGCAGGACACGATAAAGTCGCAAAATCTTTAAATACTGCCAACGCAGTTTCATCCACCTGGCAGGCTGTGCCTTCAAATGCGAAGCTCGATAGGTTTTTGGCAACACCAAAACCGCCAACAACCACAAGGCCATCAAAGTCTTTAGCCACACAAGTCGTCAAATCTTTCACGTCACCACGATTAATACGCGCAGCTTCTTCTAAAACATTGCGTGTCGCAGACGTGTCTTCTTCACCCGTTAAGTGATTAATAACATGATGCTGTTCTTTATTCGGTGCAAAACATTCAATCGACACACCTGCACGATCAAGGCTTAATAAAGTTAAAATACTCTCTTGTAATTCCGCACCATCATAAACGCCAGATCCAGATAAGATCACCGCTACTTTTTTCATAAAGATCCCTTAATTTGTCGGTAAAATTGCTGCCGTTATTAAACCAATTTAACGCAAAAGATCAAAGCCAAGGATCGTCATTTAAAAATAAAATGATCTTTTTTTAAATTAATACTGGTAATAAAAATCCAATCTGTTAAATTAACGCTCCGGCTCAAAAAACGCGGTCAATAATTCATCAATCGGTGATTCATTTTCAAGTTGTTCACAGCCTTAATTCTCAAAATATTTACACTTTTCAACACGGCAATCCTTATGCCAAGTTGTATGTATTATCCACATTACGACTAAAAATTGTGTAATTTGATTCTTATATAACTTATCTATATAAATCAACCTCTTAAATAACACCTTTTTATTCCTTTTCTGTTTTCATCTTTTTCGAAATATTTTATCCCACAGAGTTATCCACAGAAACTAACGCTTATTGTGAGTTAAATTTAGCGTCAATTCACCAATCAGAATTATCACGCTAACACCCGCTAGATTGGCGTGCTAAGATAGCTGCCAAATTACCAATAATAATCACAAGAACGATCACTATTATGGCCAACGTAAAAGAAAATCCTTTCGTCTTAGTTGATGGATCATCCTATTTATTTCGCGCGTTTTTTGCGCCGCCTCATTTAACCAATTCAAAAGGCGAAGCGACTGGTGCCGTCTATGGCGTGATCAACATGTTACGATCGTTGATCAACCAATATCAGCCTACCAATATGGTGGTTGTTTTTGATGCTAAAGGGCCAACCTTTAGAAACGATCTCTACAGTGAATACAAAGCGAATCGTCCACCAATGCCAGACGATTTACGCATTCAAATCGAACCACTGCACAACTTGATCAAAGCAATGGGTATTCCATTAATTTCGATCCCCGGTGTCGAGGCCGATGACGTTATCGGTACCCTAGCGACACAAGCCAGTAAGCAAGGCATTCACACGCTGATTAGTACTGGTGATAAGGACATGGCTCAGTTGGTCGACGAAAACACCACGCTAATCAATACCATGACTAATACGATCTTAGATCGCGATGGCGTCGTTGAAAAGTTCGGTGTGCCGCCAGAGCTAATCATCGACTTCTTAGGCCTAATGGGTGATAGCTCAGATAATATTCCTGGTGTGCCAAAAGTTGGTGAGAAAACCGCGCTAGGCATGCTGCAAGGCATTGGTAGCATTAATGATATTTACAACAATATCGACAAGCTAGCGACGTTAAGCTTTCGCGGCGCAAAAACCATAGGTAAGCGCATGCTAGAGCATGAAGAAATGGCGCGCCTATCCTACGAGCTAGCGACGATCAAACTTGATGTTGAATTAGAGCAAGAGCACAAAGACTTTGTAATGGCCAAGCCGGATCTCGACAAGATCATCGAGATCTTAGGCCAATTAGAATTTAAGCGATGGTTAGCCGAAGCCTTAGACGGTCGCAATCCATTAGGTGTTGGTGGCGACGGTTCGCCGCGCGCAGCAGCCGCTTCAGGTTCAGATGATGCGCCAACAGCAAGCATTAAAACCAACAATTACCCAGTGCTTTATACATTAGGTCAATTAATGCAGTGGGTTCGAAAACTTACGGAGGCCAAAGAGTTTGCCTTCGATCTGGAAACCACTAGTCTTGATTACATGCAGGCGAAAATCGTCGGTATGTCTTTTGCGATAAAAAGCGACGGAGAGAACGGCGAAGAGTTCGAAGCCGCTTACTTACCGCTTGCCCATGACTACGAAGATGCACCTAAGCAAATCTCACTAGAGATGGCACTAGAAAAGTTCAAGCCACTGCTCGAAGACGAATCACTTAAAAAGATCGGTCAAAACCTAAAATACGATCGCAATGTACTTAAGAACTACGACATTACCTTAAACGGCATTAGTCACGACACCATGCTAGCTTCTTATGTGTTCAACTCAACTGCCGTTAAGCACAACATGGATGCGCTATCGCTTAAATACCTTGGCCATAAAACCATTAAGTTTGAAGATATCGCTGGTAAAGGCGCGAAGCAGCTAACCTTTAATCAAATTAAGATCAGCGAAGCAGCACCTTACGCCGCCGAAGATGCCGACATTACCCTACGTTTGCACCACAACCTGATTGAGCGTTTAGATGGCGAGCCAAGCCTGCGCAAACTCTACGACACTATTGAAATGCCATTACTGCCTGTATTAGCAGATATGGAGCGCAATGGCGTATTAATCGATGACACCCAACTGTTTGCGCAAAGTGGCGAGTTAGCGACACGCATCGACGAGTTAGAGCAACAGGCATGGCAATTAGCGGGTCAAGAATTCAAACTTGGTTCAACTAAGCAGCTGCAAGAAATCTTGTTCGATGAAGATAAAATGGCCCTGCCAATTATCAAGAAAACGCCAAAAGGTGCACCTTCAACCAATGAAGAAGTGCTACAAGAGTTAGCGCACGATTACGAGCTACCAAAGGTTATCTTGGAATACCGCAGCTTAACTAAGCTCAAATCGACCTATACCGACAAACTACCGCTAATGATTAACGCTGAAACTGGCCGTGTTCACACCAGCTACCATCAAGCAGTAACGGCAACAGGTCGTTTATCGTCAACAGATCCTAACTTGCAGAACATTCCAATTCGCTCAGACGAAGGCAAGCGTATTCGCCAAGCTTTTGTTGCCCGTGATGGTTACAAAGTTGTCGCTATTGATTACAGCCAAATCGAACTTCGTATCATGGCACACTTGTCACAAGACGAAGGCTTATTAAAAGCTTTTGCTAACGATCTCGACATTCACCGCGCTACGGCGTCTGAAGTATTTAACACACCGTTTGATGAAGTCACCACAGATCAACGTCGCAGCGCGAAAGCCGTAAACTTCGGTTTAATTTACGGCATGTCAGCCTTTGGTTTATCAAAACAACTCGATATTCCACGTGGTCTAGCGCAACAATACATCGATAGCTACTTCGACAAATACCCAGGTGTTATGCAATACATGGAAGACACCCGCACCAATGCTGCCGACAAAGGCTATGTTGAAACGCTTGATGGTCGTCGTTTGTACTTGCCTGACATCAAAGCAAGTAACGGTGCTCGTCGCAAAGCAGCTGAACGCGCCGCAATCAATGCGCCGATGCAAGGCACCGCGGCTGATATCATCAAGAAAGCCATGCTATTAGTGAGTGATTGGCTCAAAGAGCAACCAAGTGAACTCGCGACTATGATTATGCAAGTGCACGATGAATTGGTATTTGAAGTACAAGCAGACAAAGTTGAGCAATTTAACAAAGACGTTGCACGGCTCATGTCGAAAGCCGCCGATTTAGACGTGCCATTGGTCGCGGAAGCTGGTTCTGGTGATAACTGGCAGCAAGCACATTAACTGAAAATTATATTGCTTAAAATAAATTTACTTCTTAAGTGAACTAATTTAACTGGGGGCTGACTAATGAAATGTAGTTAGTTATCTCCTTAAGTTATATTTCCTTGT
>JBMYWG010000098.1:0-3995 GCA_049607155.1 Psychrobium sp. | reverse complement strand
TTGATCGCGGCAGTATTAGTCAAGTCACTGTTGACCAAAACAGTAAAGTGATTACCGGTAAACGTCGCGATGGCTCGCAGTTTACTACTGTTGTGCCTATGTACGACAAAGATTTAATGAACCAACTTATTACCAAAGACGTGAAGGTACAAGGTCAAGCGCCTGAAGAATCAAGCATGCTGACTTCTATCTTTATCTCTTGGTTCCCAATGATCTTATTGATTGGTGTATGGATTTTCTTCATGCGTCAAATGCAAGGCGGCGCTGGTGGCAAGGGCGCGATGTCGTTTGGTAAGTCTAAAGCTAAATTAATGGGCGAAGATCAAGTTAACACCACTTTTGCTGATGTTGCTGGTTGTGATGAGGCCAAAGAAGAAGTAACCGAGCTTGTTGATTACCTGCGTGAGCCAACAAAATTCCAAAAACTTGGTGGCCGTATTCCAACAGGCGTATTGATGGTTGGTCCTCCTGGTACCGGTAAAACTTTGCTTGCTAAAGCCATTGCTGGTGAAGCTAAAGTACCATTCTTTACGATTTCAGGTTCTGACTTTGTTGAAATGTTTGTCGGTGTTGGTGCATCTCGTGTACGCGACATGTTCGAGCAGGCGAAAAAATCTGCCCCTTGTATTATCTTTATCGATGAAATCGATGCGGTAGGTCGTAAACGTGGCGCTGGCATGGGCGGCGGTAACGATGAGCGAGAACAAACACTTAACCAAATGCTAGTTGAGATGGATGGTTTTGAAGGTAATGAAGGCATTATCGTTATCGCAGCGACTAACCGTCCAGATGTATTAGATGACGCATTATTACGTCCGGGTCGTTTTGACCGTCAAGTGACTGTTGGTTTACCTGACATTCGCGGTCGTGAGCAAATCTTAAATGTTCACATGCGCAAAGTACCTTTAGGTGATGATGTTAAAGCAAGCGTTATCGCACGTGGTACACCAGGTTTCTCTGGTGCGGATTTAGCCAACCTTGTTAACGAAGCTGCATTATTTGCTGCACGTGGTACTAAACGCATCGTTAACATGGAAGAGTTTGAGAATGCCAAAGATAAAATCCTCATGGGTGCAGAGCGCCGCTCAATGGTAATGGATGACGCCGAGAAAGAAATGACGGCGTATCACGAAGCGGGTCACGCCATTGTTGGTCGCATGGTGCCAGATCACGATCCTGTTTATAAAGTAAGTATCATTCCACGTGGCCGCGCGCTAGGTGTGACTATGTATTTACCTGAGCAAGATAGATTTAGTCAATCAAAGCAGCATCTTGAAAGTAACATTTCATCGCTATACGGTGGCCGTATCGCTGAAGAAATTATTTACGGCAGCGATAAAGTATCGACCGGAGCATCAAATGATATCGAGCGCGCGTCGGCGATTGCACGTCGCATGGTAACGCAATGGGGTCTATCTGAAAAAATGGGTCCATTACTTTACGCAGAAGAAGAGAGCGATCCGTATCAACGTGAACAAAAGATTTCGGCGCAAACACGCGTGGAAATCGATGCTGAAGTTCGTGAGCTAATCAATCGTAACTACGAACGTGCTGAGCAAATTCTTCGCGACAACATGGATATCTTGCACGCCATGAAAGATGCGTTAATGAAGTACGAAACTATCGATGCGGGTCAAATTGATGACCTGATGGATCGCGTTGCTGTTCGTGAGCCAGCCGATTGGTCGAACAACGATTCTGACAAGCCAACAGGTAGCACAGGTGATAAAGGTGAAAAATCTGAAGAAAAATCAGATAAAGAGCCTAATGTTGAACCTAGCAATCCTTCAACGGATAGCCCGTCTTAATTGATAACGGTTGTTAAAAAGCCCCAACAGGGGCTTTTTTTATGTTCAGGACGAACGGTATGCAGCGATGCCATGGACGGCAAAGAGCTGCGATTTTTAGGACGAACCGTATTAGGTGGAGTCAGGGACGGCGTGGAACCGATAAGTGTGTAAAAGTATGAAAATAACTAATAACGATAAAACGCTAGATTTAAGCCAGCCTCAAATCATGGGAATTTTAAATGTCACTCCGGACTCTTTCTCAGATGGCGGTAAGTTCAATCAGACGGACGCCGCAGTTAAGCAAGCACTGCAATTAATTAAGGATGGTGCAACCATTATTGATATTGGTGGAGAGTCCACCCGTCCAGGCGCTGCTTTAGTATCGCTTGATGAAGAGCTCAAGCGCGTCATTCCAGTTATCAAAGCAATTCGTGAAGTCTCTAATGTTTGGATTTCAATCGACACCAGTAAAGCACAAGTGATGAAACAAGCGGTTGCTGCTGGCGCAGATTTAATTAATGACGTTCGAGCGCTAAGTGAAGAAGGCGCATTAGCGGTCGCAGCCAAAGCGGGCGTTCCTGTGTGTATTATGCATATGCAAGGTCAGCCTCAAAACATGCAAGACAACCCCAACTATGTTGATGTTATTGATGAAGTATGCGAGTTTCTTGATGCTCGCATCACTGAATGTATCAATGCAGGTATTAAACGGGAAAATATCATTTTAGATCCGGGTTTTGGTTTTGGTAAAACCATGGAACATAACTTTCGGCTCGTTAACAAATTTTCACAGTTTTTAAAATTTGACCTGCCATTATTAGCAGGATTGTCACGAAAGAGTATGTTTGATCATCTTTTGAGTTTAAAAGTTGATGAACGTCTAGCATCAAGTCTAACGGGTGCGTTATTATGCGCTCAGCAAGGCGCGCACATTCTGCGAGTTCACGATGTCAAGGAAACATCGCATATGCTCCAAGTTATGCAAGCGGCCAATACCTATTAAATGACAATAAATAAGAATTAATAAAAAAATAAGGATGACTATGTCCCAACGTAAATATTTTGGTACCGACGGCATTCGCGGCAAAGTAGGTGAGGGAAAAATTACCCCAGAGTTTGCAATGAAACTCGGCTACGCTGCTGGTAAGGTTTTTTCTCAGGTAGGTACCAAAAAAGTCATTATTGGCAAGGATACACGTATTTCGGGTTACATGCTCGAATCGGCACTAGAAGCAGGCTTGTCAGCGGCTGGTATTAATGTTGCGCTACTTGGCCCAATGCCAACACCGGCAATTGCCTATCTAACCCGTACCTTCCGCGCTGAAGCGGGTATTGTTATTAGTGCTTCTCACAATCCATATTATGATAATGGCATTAAGTTTTTCTCGGCGAACGGTACTAAGTTAGATGACGATTTGGAATTAGCGATTGAAGCGGAAATTGACAAAGGAATGGGCTGTGTACCGTCAGAGCAATTAGGTAAAGCGAGCCGCATTAACGATGCTGCTGGTCGTTATATCGAATTTTGTAAGAGTAACTTCCCAAATCACCTATCTCTTGAAGGTAAGAAAATCGTAGTCGACTGTGCTCACGGCGCGACTTATCACATTGCACCTGCGGTATTTAGTGAGTTAGGGGCTGAGGTTGTTTCTATTGGTTGTCAGCCAGATGGATTAAATATCAATGATGGTTACGGTGCAACAGACCTTGCTAACCTACAAAAAGCAGTAGTTGAACATCAAGCCGATTTGGGTATTGCCCTTGATGGTGACGGCGATCGCCTGATGATGGTTGATAGCGATGGTAGTGCATTAGACGGCGATGAAACGCTATTCATTATCGTGCGTGAAGCCTTAAAAAACGGTGAACTTGGTGGCGGTGTTGTTGGCACTAAAATGAGTAACCTAGGTCTAGAGTTGGCATTACGTGATTTAGGCGTGCCTTTTGTACGTGCTGATGTGGGTGATCGTCATGTGCTTGAAGGACTTACTAGCAACGGCTGGAAGATTGGCGGTGAGAATTCTGGCCATATTATTTCACTCGATCACAACACTACTGGTGATGGCGTTGTTGCAGCATTACTAATTTTACAAGCGGTATGTCAATCGGGCCTATCGGTTAAAGAGCTTCGTAATGGCATGAAGTTGCTTCCACAAAAACTCATTAATGTGCGTTTTGGTGGCAGTGAAGATCCATTAACGAATA
>JBMYWG010000097.1:0-4358 GCA_049607155.1 Psychrobium sp. | reverse complement strand
ACATTATTGAGATCGTTAAGAAGATTCATTCGATTGGCGACTTCGCGAACGCGATCTAGTCCCATTTCGATTTCTTGAGGATGGATGGATTCTAAATAAGACAGCCAATCGTTGAGGGATTGGCTGTTGGTATTAAAGCTTTGATTCATTATTCATTCCGCTAGCGTTATCTAACCAGAATGAACAATGGCCCTTAATTCACTTCTTGAGGAATCGCTGGCTGGTCAGTCATTTTGGCTAATAAACGCGCAATAGTATTTCGCATTTCTCGACGGTCGACAATCATATCAATTGCGCCCTTCTCAAGCAAAAATTCACTGCGTTGGAAACCTTCTGGCAGCGTTTCACGAACAGTTTGTTCGATTACGCGTGGGCCAGCAAAACCGATAAGCGCTTTAGGCTCACCAATATTAATATCACCTAGCATCGCCAAACTTGCAGAAACACCACCCATCGTTGGATCAGTTAATACTGAGATGTAAGGAATTCCACGCTCGCTTAAACGATTTAAGATAGCGCTTGTCTTAGCCATTTGCATAAGAGACATTAACGCTTCTTGCATACGAGCACCGCCTGATGCAGAGAAACACACGAGTGGAATGTTTTTGTCTAATGCAACTTGCGCAGCCGCAACAAAACGAGCACCAACTACAGACGCCATTGAGCCGCCCATAAAGCCAAACTCAAATGAACATGCAGCAACAGGCATACCTTTTAAGGTACCTTCCATTGCCACCATCGCGTCTTTCTCACCAGATACTTTCTGTGCAGAACTGATGCGATCTTTATATTTTTTAGTGTCTTTAAATTTAAGTAAATCTTGCGGCTCAAGATCTAAACCTAGCTCACTTGCGCTACCATCATCTAAAAACGCTAATAGACGCTTACGTGCGCTAATGCGCATGTGATGGTCACACTTAGGACATACTTCTAGGTTGCGCTCTAATTCAACGCGGTAAATGATTTGGTCACAAGAACCACATTTACTCCAAACACCCTCAGGAATGTTATGTTTACGTTGATTTGAGATGCCTGTAGGCAGCATCTTTTCAATTTTTTCTATCCAGCTCATAAAAGATCCGTGAAATTTAATAATTCATAAAACACTTAAACCGGTAATTTAGCGACAAACGCAGGTGGAGCGTTTTTTCGATTACCGTCGACCCAACTGACACCATTGAATACTCAAACATAATAAAAGTAATTCATTATCGTCATTTCGCAACAAATCATTACAATTTTCGAATATTTATCGACACTTTTACATCAATTTGCCATGAGAAAGACACTATTAATTGAATAAAAAGCTTACAAAGGGTTAGTTAAGTACTAAAACTGGCGACATTAAACCATATTCTCAAGGGTAAAAGACATAAATAACTGGTCTTACCCTTACGACTAAGTGATGATTTTGCCGCGATCGTTCAACAAGTTAAGGACAACCGCCGAAGATCTCGCTTATTGAACAAATAATGGACCTACTGCAGGCCGTGGGAGTTCAAACGTTTCTGGATATTCCACTTCGACGAGGTATAGGCCCCCTGCTTTAGCCATTGGTGGTGCAAGAGCGCGGTCTTTTTGCGCTAAGAACGTCAATGGTGCATCGGTCGGCAATTCTCCCTCGCCGACTTTTATTAAGGTGCCAACGATATTACGCACCATGTGGTGCAAAAAGCCGTTAGCTTTGATATCTACCACGATATATTGGCCGATACGCTCAATAGTTAGATGCTTAATTTCACGCACCGGGGAATGCGCCTGACAGTGAAGTGCGCGATAGGATGTAAAATCATGTTCGCCAACAAAATGTTTGCCTGCTTCAATCATTAACGATTCATCAAGTGGCTGGTAATAGTGACTAAGGCCACTACTTAAAATTGCTGGTCTTAGTGCGCCATTGCTAATAATGTAACGATAACGACGATTAAAGGCGCTAAAGCGGGCGTGAAATTCATCTGGCACCCGCTTAACCCATCGAATAGCGATATTGTCGGGTAAGATAGCGTTTACACCGAGTGTCCATCCACGATCGTCGCGCTGTGCCGTGGTATCGAAATGCACTACCTGTCCAGTGCCATGCACTCCAGTATCTGTACGACCAGCACATTGCACCGTAATTGGTTCATTGGCAATTTTCGACAGGGCTTTTTCAAGCACTGCCTGTACTGAAATCACGTCTTTTTGACGTTGCCATCCGTAATATGCTGAACCATCGTATTCGACACCTAACGCTATGCGCATAATTTTAAAACCAACTGAAAAAATAAAAGCGCATTATCGGATAATAATGCACTTGTTTAAAGAGGACTTATCTAAATATTCGTCGCTTAACACAATTAAGCTAATGCTTAAGTCGCTTCATCAGCTTTTCGACTTCTTTTATTTGCGACTCATCTCCTGACTGTTTAACTTGCTCAAGCATATCGCGTGCACTATCTTCGTCATCAATTTCCAAATAAGCACGTGCTAAGTCGAGTTTTTTAGATGCGCCGTTTGGATCATCATCAACATCGATACCACCGGCTTCTGGCAACATCTCAGGAAACTCATCAAGGCCAATGTCTAAGTCAACGTTTTGATACGGCTCTGCTTCTTGCTCGTTCATCGCCGACTCATCAAGCAACTTATCGATGTCGATAAAACTATTTTCTTGCTCGAACTTAGGAAGTTGTTCACTTAATTGCTCTTCAGCATCGAGCAAATCAACCGCTGGTTCCTTGATATCATCGAGCTGAGCTACGCTATCAGCTAACGTACTGTTTACCGGCACTGCCACCGACTCTTGTATTGACGGTTCAATCACAGCTTCTTCATCAAACTCGGCCATCGATTGTGTAAGATCTGCGTCATCTAACTCTATGGCGTCGCTATTAATAAACTCGTCAAGCTCAACTGCCGCTTGCGCAGTTTGTGGCTCAGCTGATGTATCAAGCATGCTGTCTAACGCATCAACGAGATGTTGTGCTTCTTGGCTTGGTGCAAGTTCTTGCGGTTGCTCTATGGCCAACTCAGGCGTTGGTTCACTCGATGCTACTGGCTCGATAAAGTCATCAAGCGATTCGAGCGCTTGTGCTAAGTTTTGCTGCTCGGCATCACTCAAACCACTATTACTTTCGACGGCATCAGTTACTTGTGCAGTTTGTTCGCTAAAAAAGTCTTCGTCAGTAGCATCTTCAGTCATCAGATAAGGCTCATCTACCGTATCTAATTGTGACAACTGCTCAAGAGTACTGATTGGTCTGTCATCTTGTTCTGGGGCAGCTAAAGAATCAGTTTCCGTTAGCAATTCATCTAGCCCTTTTGGCGCAGCAACCTCTTGTTCAACTTCAAGTGCTAACGGCTCAATATCATCTTCTGGCAGCTCAAGGTCGGGCTGTGACGCACCATCAAGCAGAGAATCAATGTCTTCGACATCTGAAACCGTGTCAGTTGACTCCGCTGACGTATCAACCGTCTCTTCTGAAACAAGCTCGTCTGTCTCTGCTAGATTCTCTGTTTCCGCTAAACTCTCTGTTTCCGAAAGCAATGCATCAATATCATCAACAGCAACATCTGCCGCTGCTTCAACCACATCGTCTTCAACCAGTTCATCAGTTTCGGCTAAACTCTCCGTTTCCGAAAGAAGCGCATCGATATCGTCGACGGCAACATCGGCTGTTGGTTCTACAGCATCTTCTTCAACCAATTCGTCAGTTTCCGCTAAACTCTCTGTTTCCAAAAGCAGTGCATCAATGTCATCAACAGCAACATCAGCCGCTGGTTCAACTGCATCTTCCTCAACAAGTTCATCGGTTTCTGCTAAACTCTCCGTTTCCGAAAGAAGCGCATCGATATCATCAACGGCAACTTCGGCTGCTGGTTCTGCAGCATCTTCTTCAACCAATTCGTCAGTTTCAGCTAAACTCTCTGTTTCCAAAAGAAGGGCATCAATATCATCAACTGCAACACCAGCCGCTGGTTCAACTGCATCTTCTTCAACAAGTTCATCGGTTTCTGCTAGCAGTGCATCGATATCATCAACGGCAACATCGGCTGCTGGTTCTACAGCATCTTCTTCAACCAATTCGTCAGTTTCAGCTAACAGAGCGTCAATATCATCGACATCAACTGGGGCATTAGCTTCATCTAGCAATGCATCAATGTCATCCGCTTCAACCGGTGCATTAGCTTCATCTAGTAATGCATCAATGTCATCTGCGTCAACCGGTGCGTTAGCCTCGTCTAACAACGCGTCAATATCATCTGCTTGAACTGGCGCGTTGGCTTCGTCTAACAACGCATCAATATCATCCGTTTCAGCTGGCGCGTTGGCTTCATCTAGCAGAGCGTCAATATCATCTGCTTCAACTGGCGCGTTG
>JBMYWG010000096.1:0-4559 GCA_049607155.1 Psychrobium sp. | reverse complement strand
GCTGGCAACAAGTGAGTCAAACGCCTGAGTTTGATTTTTCTGATATTGAATCTGCGTTAGAGCTATCGTTGCATGAGTCAGTTAAAGCCTTTTATGGTAGCTATTTAGGGGCGAGTTTGTATGGCAGCTTCGATGACAAACAATATGAGTTGATTCAGTGTTGGAACGAAGAAGATATTAAACGCTTATGTGAAAATATCATTGGTCATATTTTGATGCAGCGAAAGCTAAAACAATCATATACCGTGTTTATCGGTAGCGTGATTAATAGCCATCTGATGGTTTGTGTCGATAATGAAAGTGGCGCTGTGCTGCTAGAAGTTCCTGGGGATGATAACCGCACCGAATTAGCGCCGTCCTTGGCTGAATTTCTAAAGGCATTAACGCCACTAGCAACGCCTGACGAAGAGTTAGCTTATCAAGCCCCTGTAGATATTAAACCTGGACTCATGCCGCGCCTAAAAGAAGTGATGCGCAGTCTTTTAGGGCGTCAAAAATAAAACGGTATGTGGGCTTAATTGTAGTCCCATGACAAGTTTGATACTAAGCGACAATCGTCACATTTAAAATCAAATACTTGGTGAATGGGCTCATCTAACGCCCAATCACCACCGCAACTTGGGCAGCGGCGCTGCTGTTCGCTTTTTTTGCTTTCTCCACCCACGCGATAAAGGTAATAATAAGTGGCAATGCCACTATTTGTTTCTAATTGAGCGGCTAAGGCTCTGCCACGTTTGGCGAGCGAGCTGTCGACATCACCAATTTCTGTTAATGCGGCGAATTCAGCGCTGCGACCGTTCATTTGTAATTGATCGCAAGCTTGCCAGTCTTGCTGCCAGTTAATTAGTTGTTTATAGCAGCCATTGGCAAGCTTTGGTTGGCGATATAGTGGTATTGGCGCAAAGTGTTCGCCACAGCGCAGTGGTGAGCAAGTTTGTACATAGCTCGTGTAGAGGATTTGCCAGCTTGGCGTGTGATCAGGATCTGACATATCCGAATGTAATTCTTGGCCGAGAATATCGATTTTCGGTTTTAACAAGCCTGCGTCATTTAGTGCATCTAACGCGCGGTTTACCGCCGTGTTGTTGTTTTGAAAGGTGAGGGCATCTTCAGTTGGGCAAAGTGCTTGGGTGACGAATTGCCCGTCTTTAAGCAAGCATGGAAACTCGTTACCGATGATTTGACCGTTGTATTTTAGTTCAGTAATTAGTCCAGAAATAGCGCGCTCTGCTGCGGTGAGCGTCGTATCTTCAAAACATTCGAAGATGAGTCGTTTTAAAATCATTTTTCGTTTCCTAAATGCTTTTCTACCAGGCGTTGCAAGTCGTTGAGTTGTTGCTTGGTTGCTTTTAGCTCTGCTGTCAGCTCGCAAACTTGTTGTGAAAGTTCTGCAATATCTGCTGGTTTATCTGCAGTCGACCTGTCGACATTAGGTGCTTGCGGTAATAGATTGGCCACGTCTTTAGCACTCAGGTTTATTGTTTTTTGAAGAACTTTGATAATTAATGGCATGGGAACAGGGGGGGCTAGTTTTCCTTTTACCGTTGCTACAGTTGGCTTTTTGTTTTCTACAAGCAATTGATGAATTGCAATTAAGATATCATTTTCCATGTTTTAACTCGGCTTGTGTCTCTAATTGATAATTTTATCACTTTTATAGTGAATATTTAGCAAAAAAATATTCTAAATTTTAGAATCGTTATCTCGACGTCGTTATTACTAAGTTTTTGTATAGACAACTTAGTGTTTAGTTATCTTTACAAATTTACAGTGTTTTTATTACTTCCAGTAAAACATATGGTTACAGCATTATTTTCGTAAATTAATTTGGCTTGTCGATGCTGGGTAAATAATGAGCTAACTGTCTTGCCTCTAGATGCAGCATTTTTGCTATTTTGTCGGGGTTTTTAATAGTTTTACCTTAAAAGCCCTATAAAAGTATATTTTTTTATAAGAAAAGCCGAAATGTCTATTGCGGAGCTAGAAAAATAATGGTTAATATCAGGTAACGGTTATTTCATCCATGTAACATTTTCGTGACGACTGTTTCTTTCTTATTGTGATGCTATTTATCATTAAGCGCTAATCATCAAGAAAGACTGTCATCCTCGTACAATGTTGAATGATTAAAGTAACGCTGTTTCTATAGAATTTTAAGATTAATTATGTGAGTTGGAGTTTGTAATGGAGATGTTATCCGGCGCCGAAATGGTGATCCGCTCCTTGCAGGATCAAGGGGTTGAGCGAATTTATGGCTATCCTGGTGGTTCTGTTTTAGATATTTATGATGCGTTGTTTCAGCAATCGAGCATCGAGCATATTCTGGTGCGCCACGAACAAGCGGCTGTGCATATGGCAGATGGTTATTCTCGCGCAACTGGTGAAGTCGGCACAGTACTGGTGACCTCAGGCCCTGGTGCAACTAACTGTATCACCGGTATTGCAACGGCTTATATGGACTCCATTCCTATGGTCCTGATTTCAGGTCAGGTACCAACGACGATGATCGGTGAAGACGCTTTCCAAGAAACCGATATGATTGGTGTATCGCGTCCTGTTGTTAAGCATAGCTTTTTAGTTAAGCGCGCCGAAGATTTAGCCAGTACCATTAAAAAGGCGTATTACATTGCCTCTACTGGCCGTCCGGGCCCTGTTGTTGTTGATATTCCAAAAGATGTGATGAATCCGGCACTCAAGTTTCCTTATGAGTATCCTACATCGGTGTCGCTGCGTTCATATAATCCAACGCAACAAGGGCACAAGAAACAGATTCGCAAGGCATTAAAGACGCTAATTGAAGCCAAGCGACCAATTATTTACGCTGGTGGCGGCGCCGTGTGGAATGGTACGCCTGAGCTTATTAAGCGTCTCGCTGATCACATTGGTTGTCCGGTAACTAATACCTTGATGGGATTAGGCGTTTATCCGGGCACTGACGAGAAATTTGTCGGCATGCTCGGTATGCACGGCACGTTAGAAGCCAATAAGTCGATGCACTTTAGTGATGTGATTTTCGCAATTGGCGTGCGTTTTGATGATAGAACCACTAATAATTTGGAAAAGTACTGTCCTAACTCGACCATCATTCACATTGATATTGACCCAACATCAATCTCTAAAACAGTGAACGCTGATGTGCCTATTGTTGGTTATGCTCACAATGTATTAACGGCAATGCTGGAGATGATTGATGATGAAAATCTTCAGAACAATAAAGCGGATATGGACGAGTGGTGGAAACAAATCAATGAATGGCGCGATAAAAAATGTCTGGCCTATGAAACTAGCGAAGCGTCATTAAAACCACAGCAAGTTGTTGAAGCGATGTATAAAGCGACTAACGGCGATGCTTATGTTTGTAGTGACGTTGGGCAGCACCAAATGTTTGCCGCCTTGTATTATCCATTTAAACGTCCGGGGCAATGGATTAACTCAGGTGGTCTAGGGACCATGGGTTTCGGTTTGCCAGCGGCGATGGGGGTTCAAATGGAATTCCCTGATGAAACGGTAATTTGTATTTCGGGCGATGGTAGTATTCAAATGAATATTCAAGAGCTATCAACCTGTCTGCAGTATGACTTGCCAATTAAGATCATTATTCTTAATAATCACGCCCTAGGCATGGTAAAACAGTGGCAAGACATGGTGTATAAAGGTCGCCATTCACATTCGTATTGGGACTCAGTACCAAACTTTGTCCGCTTAGCTGAGGCTTATGGTCACGTTGGTATTAAAGTTGAAAAACCAAGTGAACTTGAGGGCGCTCTAGAGCGTTGTTTCTCGCTAAAAGATAAGTTAGTAGTAATGGATATTGCTGTTGATGAGTTAGAGCACGTATACCCAATGTTGGTGAAATATGGCGCGATGAACGAAATGTATTTGAGTAAGACGGAGCGCACCTAATGTCTAAAACTGTAATTTCTCTATTATTAGAAAATGAATCAGGCGCGACATCTCGTATTGTTGGCCTATTCTCGCAACGTGGTTATAACATCGAATCACTAACAGTATCGGCGACACAAGATCCGTCTTTGTCACGTATGACACTGGTTACTCGCGGTGAGCCGCGCGTGATTGAGCAAATCATGAAACAGCTTAACAAGTTGATTAATGTGTTACGTGTCTCTGAGCTAACTGCCAGTGAACATATCGAGCAGGAATTATCTTTGGTAAAAGTAGCTTGTATCGGATCTAAGCGTGATGAAGTATGTCGATTGGTTGATATTTTCAACGGTAAAATTATTGACGCGACACCAAAAATTTACACGGTTCGTCTGTTTGGTGATGGTAATAAGCTCGATGCCTTTGTTAAACAAATAGAGCAGACTTGCGAGATCTTAGAAGTCGTTCGCTCTGGTGTGATTGGTATTTCTCGCGGTGAGAAGTCACTAAAAGCTTAAAATATTAGCCTATCAAATAATGAAAACCGCGGTTAGTTATGCTACCGCGGTTTTTTAATGTCTGCTAAATACACAAAAGCATCAGGCATAAAAAAGCCCGACTGAATGAAGTGACCCCCAATAGTTAGACAATCAATTATTGGGGGTCTTTTTATGTCC
>JBMYWG010000095.1:0-4560 GCA_049607155.1 Psychrobium sp. | reverse complement strand
TTAGCATGGGACGGTGATTTCAGTCGTTGTTTCTTTTTCGATGCGCAAGGTAATGTTGTCGATCAATACTACATCGTTGCCCTGCTCGCTCAACAATTTGCCCAAAAACAACCATCACAAAAAATTGTTCACGATTGTCGCCTAATTTGGAATACCAAAGCGGCGGTAGTAAATGCTGGGGGCGAAGCCATCGAGTGTCAATGTGGTCAACAGCCAATGACGAACAGAATGCGCCAAGAAGATGCCGTTTACGCAGGATCCATTGACGCCCATCATTACTTTAAAGACTTCTTCTATTGCGAAAGTGGCATGATCCCATGGTTAATGGTTTGCGAATTAATTTCACAAAGTAATCAAAGTTTAAGTGAGTTAATTAATCAACAGATGTTGGCTTTTCCAACATCAGGAGAAATCGATAGTAAAATTAGTAACTCTACAGCAGTGTTAGACAACATTGAGCATGAATTAGCAAGCCAAGCGACCGAAATAGATCATACCGATGGACTGTCCATGAGTTTTAATAACTGGCGCTTTAACCTCTCTCAGTCCTCACCAAATGCTCCATTAAAACTTAATGTCGAAAGTCGAGGGGATGTAGCATTAATGCAGCAACAGACCAACTATCTGCTGGGGTTATTACAGGCTAGCCATGCCTAGTCAGTAAATTTAATGAGTTAGTCGCCCTACACCACCATCTCGGTGGTGTAGGTTTTATTTACGCAAAAAGTATGATTAGATGGAGGTTGATACGAAGCAAGGAGCTGAAAATAATGAGAAAAATACTAATTGGATTACTCTGTACTGGCCTGTTTATCTGCGCTAACTCATTTGCTTATACAGCTGCTCCTAAAGAACTCAAACTCTATCTCGACGCCGATTTTTCTACCTTAAAGCAAGCAGCCCACGCCATTGAGTTGGGTATTAATACAGCGCTTAGTGAAGAAAACCATCAACTAAACGGCTACAAGCTATCTGTCGAGCGAAAAAACCATCGCGGCAACTCAAGGCGCAGCGCTAAACACCTTAAAGCATTCTTAAAAGATCCAAGCGCTATCGCAGTGTTTGGTGGTCTACATTCTCCACCATTATTGGCCAATAAATCCTTCATTAACCAAAACCGTATCTTAACACTGGTGCCTTGGGCTGCTGCGGGCCCCATCACTCGCAGTAATAGTGATGAAAACTGGATATTTCGACTGTCAATCGATGACAGTAATGCTGGAAAATTCATTGTTCGTCAAGCATTAAACCAAGGTTTTAAGCGTCCTTACCTATTGTTGGAAAACACTGGTTGGGGAGAGTCAAATCTCAATAAGATGTCGCAAGCCATCACTGATAAAGGCATTAAACGCATTGGCGTACAGCGCTTTAATTGGGGAATTAATGACAGCCAAGCGCGCCTAATACTGCACGACATTGTTAGTGCCAAGCCTGACGTTATCTTATTTGTAGGCAATGCGCCTGAAGGTGTTATCTTTGCAAAACAATTAGCGGCACTAAACAACGGAATAGCAATGCGCAGTCATTGGGGGATTACTGGCGGTGATTTTGCGAATCAAGTCACCATGGCAGAAAGAAACGCGATTGATTTACAGTTTATCCAAACCAAATTCTCGTTTTTATCGAAAAGTAAAACGGCGTTTAGCCAACAGGTATTTAATCGATTAACCTCGCTTTCAAATATTAAGTCACCACAAGAACTGCCAGCCGCTACGGGATTTATTCACGCCTACGATCTAACTAAACTATTAATTAGCGCAATCAAAAGCGTGTCGCTTAGCGGCGATAAGAACAACGATATGCTTGCCATTCACCAAGCGTTAGAAAACATAACTACACCGCAGCAAGGATTAATAAAACCCTACAATAGCCCCTTTTCTCGCTATTCAGCTGATTATCCAAATGCGCACGAAGCGCTCTCTATCGACGATTATCGCATGGGCTTCTATGATAACAGCAACGCGGTTCGCCTAATCAATCTATCTAATGAGTAGTCAGTTGCATGAATAAAGTCTCAATTTCGTTTGCCACCGCTAAGTTTATTTTTGTCAGCTATTTAGCGCTAGCGCTACTCACCACCTTTGTGGTGGTGAGCCAAGCCGCAAAATCAGTGAACGAGCAACAACAAGCGTTTGTAAAATTAGAGACGGATACCTTAAGTAAAAGTTTGCGTCAGTTTCTAACCAACCGACAATTGATTTTACAAGAACAAAGCCAACATCCACTTATTGTGCAGTCGATGATGCAATCGACTATTAACCGCCTAAAAATCGCCGAATACTTTCAGCACCTGCGTTTTTTAGGTGATAAATACCAACTCAGCTTACTCGACTTTGAAGGGCAATTCATTTACGCCACCAATGATCTCGAAGGCTATTATCACCATGACGCGCCGTGGCTGCCGCCACTATTAGCAGGTGACATTCCCTCGCACATCAGCGTGAAAAAAATAGGAGAAAGCTACTATTGGGTGCTCGCCCAAGCCATCGTTTATCAAAATGAGATAGAGGGCGTTATCACCGCAACTATTGCCTTTGAAGACATTCTTAAAAAAATTGGCGCGCCAGCAGGCTTAACCATTAAGTTTATGCAAAGCAGCACTCTTATCGCTCAGTTGGGTGACATTAACCAAGGCATTACCCGCGATATCGATTGGCCGATTGAAGGTTTATCGCTACAGTTTATCTATGATGACACCCTAATCAACCAGGCAATGAGCGAGCTCATTATTCAGCTCACCGTGCTAATTATTATCGCCATCTTGATTATATCCAGCCTCGCCTATTACTTTGGTCGTCGCTATTTAGTAGACCCTGTTGAAAAACTCGCACTGGCAACCACATCACTCGAAGACGGTAAAGAACTGTCTGAACTCACCAGTGATATAAAAATCAAAGAACTATCGCGCCTAACCAAAAGCTTTAACCGCATGAGCCGCACCATTTATCAACGCGAGCAAGCCCTGCTCACTAGCCAAAAAGAGCTACTCCAAAGTCATAAAGATCTCAAAGAAAGTGAATCGCAACGTATTCAGAATGAGAAAATGGCAAATCTAGGGGTCTTAGTGGCTGGGGTCGCCCATGAAATCAATAATCCGATTGGCTTTGTAAAGAGTAATATTGATACCCTACAAGGCTACTGGAGCGATATTGCCGCATTAATCAACGAACTTCAAACAACAATGTCAGACAACGCTTTGCAGCAACAACTCGATGAACTCTATCAGCGACATGACACCCAGTTTATCCTCGACGATATCAATCCGCTAATTGACAGCACCAACGACGGCATTGCACGGGTCACCGAAATAGTTAAGAGCCTCAAAACATTTGCCCGCAATGATTCACCAGAAATGGTGCTTAGCGATATAAACGAAGGGCTAAGTGCTACCTTGATCATGGCGCAAAATGAACTCAAATATCATTGTGATATTAAAACCACCTTAGGCAATGTATCACCGACTCTGATGTACCCAAGTAAAATCAATCAAGTATTAATGAATTTACTACTCAATGCGGGTCAAGCTATTCACGACAAAGGCACTATTATCATTATTAGTGGTATGCAAGGTTCAGAAATATTTGTGCGCATTACTGATACTGGTGAAGGGATCGCACCGGATAAATTAAGCGAGATTTTCAATCCGTTTTATACCTCCAAGCCCGTAGGTCAAGGTACAGGGCTTGGTTTAGCAATAAGCCACCGTATTATGGAACAACACGGCGGCCGTATCGAAGTGGAATCAACGGTCGGCGAAGGCAGCAGCTTTACCATTTATCTGCCGATCATCGAATAAAGTTAACTTATTTGCTTCGCGCCAAAATACTGCATCGCCACCTGCTCTAGTTTGGCGTAAAGCTTTGCAGGCAGTAGCTTAACCAAGGCGCCTGCAGTAGTGATGATTGTGCGCTTAGGCTCTTGCGACAAGATCCTAACATCACATATTAGCGCCTTAACGACCAGTTTAAGTCCAAGCAGTTTATTGTCACTTTGAATAGCACGGCGCGCCATATAACGCAGCTGATAGGCTTTGGCCAAGCGATAGTAACCGCTAAACAGCTTAGGCGCTGCGGCTTTGTTAAGCGCCATCGCAGTCTTCCAGGCACTAAATTGAGCCTCGATATTGGCGGATAAACCACCTTGATTAACTCGATAATAAGTCAATGGCTGCTCAATACCTTCGAATTGCCAGCGGGTTGAGATGGCTAAGCGTACCCACAATTCAATGTCTTCCGATTGCTTGAGCGACTCAATAAAATACATTTTGCGATATTTATTCTCGCCACTGCCATAAAACGCAATATCTTCTAGCGCAGAGCGGCGTATCACCGGACTTGAGCCATTGCCTACCGGGTTGCGACACAACACGTGTTGCTGCGTAATATTGCGTAGCCTTGGATACTGGCCAATACCCAAATTTTGTCCGTCCTCATTGACGAACAAAGACGGACTATAGCTAATTCCCACCAGCGGATTCCCGTTAAGATGTTTAACGTGCAGCTTTAGCTTATCTTCCGCCCAATAATCATCGGCATCGAGCAAGGCAATATACATTCCTCG
>JBMYWG010000094.1:0-4643 GCA_049607155.1 Psychrobium sp. | reverse complement strand
TGTTAAAGGTTTTAATAACAGTTCTCTAGAAATAGTAAATTTCATAATAATTAGCTTCCTGTACGTTATTTAGCGACAGTTTTTATTGTTGTTATGATGAAAGCGTGCGAATTAAGTTTGAGTAATCTTCTTTAATGTCGTGATTTTCTTCGCGCAGTTCAACCACTTTACGACAGGCGTGTAACACTGTTGTATGGTCACGACCACCAAAAGCTTCACCAATTTCTGGCAAGCTGTGATTGGTTAATTCTTTCGATAATGCCATCGCCACCTGACGTGGGCGCGCCACCGATCGGGTACGACGTTTAGACAGCAAATCAGACACTTTAATTTTGTAGTATTCCGCCACCGTCTTTTGAATATTATCAATGGTTACTAATTTAGCTTGTAATGCTAACAAGTCGCGCAGTGCTTCTTTGACGAAATCGATGGTGATAGGACGACCTGTAAAGTTAGCATTGGCAATAACGCGGTTTAATGCCCCTTCCAGCTCACGAACATTCGAACGCAGACGCTTGGCAATAAAGAAGGCTACTTCATCTGGCAGATGTACTTTAGATTCATCGGCTTTACGCTGTAAAATGGCAACACGGGTTTCTAATTCCGGCGGCTCGATAGCAACTGTTAAACCCCAACCAAAACGAGATTTCAAACGATCTTCTACCCCTTCAATCTCTTTCGGGTATTTATCACTGGTTAGAATAACTTGGTGATTGCCTTCAAGCAGTGCATTAAAGGTATGGAAAAACTCTTCTTGTGAGCGATCTTTATTAGCAAAGAATTGAATGTCATCGATTAGGAGCGCGTCAACGCTACGGTAATAGCGTTTAAATTCTTCGATGGCATTGTTACGCAGCGCTTTAACCATGTCTTGCACGAAACGCTCAGAATGCATGTAAACGATCTTTGCGTCTGGCTTATTGGCTAAAATGCCATTACCTACCGCGTGTAATAAATGAGTCTTACCTAAACCAGTGCCGCCATATAGAAATAGTGGGTTATAAGCGCCGCCTGGGTTTTCTGCTACTTGAATGGCAGCTGCGCGACCTAGCTGGTTCGATTTACCTTCAACGAAGTTATCGAATTTGTAAGTGCGGTTGATGTTTGAGGCTAATGTTGCTTGCGGCGCATCGCTCTCTTTTTCCCAACTTGGCTTAACTGCGTTGTTTGTCGCAGCTGCTTGTGGTGAGCTAGCAGCCTTAGCATTGCTGTCGCTCGGCGCTTGTGCTGGTTTCTTACTACCAATATCAAAACGCAGTGTTGGAACATCGCTGCCCATGGCTTCAACTAAAAAGCTGTTGATATTATCTTGGTACTTATCACGCACCCAATCTAATACAAATCGGTTTGGGGCATATAAGGTAAGAGTGTCTTCGTCGTGCTCGGCTTGCAGCGGTCTGATCCACATGCTGTACTGCGTTGCAGGTAATTCTTCTTGCAATCTATCTAAGCATTGTTGCCAAATCCATGCTGTCACTGCGCACTCCAAAAACAAATATAAAAAGGACTGACATTCTAGCCCTTGATGCCTTAGATAACCAGCGAAACAACAGCTAATTGTGAATTAAATTTAACTTTGATCAAAGTTATTAACAGTTGTCGAAAAAACCGATCTAAAAGCGCTGTTTTCAAACAAAGGATCCTCAAGAGATCGTTAAATACTATTATTAAAAATCAACAACTTAAAATACCATTCACACGCTTGGCAGTTTTTAACGTAAAAGTAATAAGCAAAAAACGTGATCTAAACGCCGAATAATGCTGCTTTAATCAACATTATTGATTGACAATCCCCCCTGTTTTTTCTAGAATCTTGCGTCCTTTAATTAGGCTTGTGTCAGTTGTAATACTGCAACTTTCACAAAAACTGTACAGTTTAATTTCGATCGAGTTAATACTATGAAACGTACTTTTCAACCTAGCGTTTTAAAACGCAAGCGCAACCACGGTTTCCGTGCTCGCTCGGCAACTAAGGGCGGTCGTGCCGTTCTTGCTCGTCGTCGCGCAAAAGGCCGTGCTAAGTTAAGCGCGTAATAATTGACCCATGGTTAATTATTCTTATTCTCGGGAGTTAAGACTCTTAACTCCCGCGAATTTCTCAAATGTCTTCAAAAATCCGTTAAGAGCGGGTTCCCCCCAACTGACCATTTTAGCTTGTACCAACGAATTCGATCATCCAAGATTGGGTTTAGCCGTACCAAAAAAACAAGTTAAGCTCGCGGTCGACCGCAACAAGATTAAGCGTTTATTACGCGAAAACTTTCGTTTGAATCAACATGATATTTTGCCATTAGACTATGTCATTATCGCGAAAGGCGGCATTGGGAAATTAGACAACAACGAATTAAATAAACTAACTAATAAGTTATGGAAAAAAATCGCACGCCGCTACAAAGAGCAGCAACAGCGATAATTCGTGGCTACCAGTTATTTATAAGTCCACTACTAGGTCCTCGCTGTCGCTTTACCCCGACCTGCTCTCAATACGGCATTGAAGCAATAAATAGTCACGGATTTTTAAAAGGTGCTTGGTTAACAAGCAAACGTCTATTAAGATGTCACCCTTTTAATGATGGTGGCAGCGACCCTGTACCACCGAAACATCATTCACCTAACCAGAGAAGAAATTAAAATCTTATGGAATCACAACGTAATATATTGATTGTGGGGCTGTTATTTATTTCTTTCTTGCTATTTATGGAATGGCAAGACGCAAATAAACCACCACAACCTGTAACACAACCAACAGCTGTAGCTAATGATACGGCCACTACTAACAATTTAGTGCCTACTAGCACCGCCGTTGCGAGCCAAGCAGATTTAAATCCTCAAGCCGATCGCCAAATCATCACCATCACGTCTGATTTATTAAAACTATCTATCGATACGTTAGGCGGTGACATTGTTGAGTCGAAATTACTTGAATATCCGGTTGAGATGAATGGTGCGGAAGATTTAAATCTTCTAGAAAAATTACCAAACTACACCTACGTTGCTAAAAGTGGCTTAATTGGCGCCAATGGCCCAGACGATGCGAACCAAAAGTCACGTCCACTATACAACACAGCACAATCGAACTATGTACTAGCCGCTGGCCAAAACAGCATGGACGTAGTACTTAGCTTCACCGACGCCCAAGGCATCGAATTCGAAAAAGTATTCACGGTAAAACGCGATGCTTATAACGTTGATGTTAGCTACCGCGTTAAAAATACTTCTGGTCAGAACATCCTAGTTCAACTTTGGGGTCAATTAACGCAAAGCGTAGTTAAGCCAACTGAAGAAAGCAGCATGTTCATGCAGTTATACCGCGGTGCGGCTTTCTCAACAGAGCAAGATAAGTATGAAAAATACGACTTTAGCGATATGGACGATGCCAACCTAAAACAAATCACTCAAGGTGGTTGGGTTGCCATGATTCAGCATTACTTTGTGACGGCTTGGGTACCAGCTAGCGATCAAGAAAACCGCTTATACACCAGCTTAACAGGTGACAAAGAGCTAGGTTCTATCGGCTTTATGGGTCAACCAACAACGATTGCACCAAACACTACGCAAGAGTTTAAGGCGACGCTATACACAGGTCCTAAATTACAAGATCGTCTTGAAGCTGTTTCTCCAACGTTATACCTAACTGTTGATTACGGTTTCTTATGGTGGTTAGCATCGCCGCTACACTGGTTACTTACTTTCTTCCACGGTTTCGTTGGTAACTGGGGTTTTGCAATCATCCTACTAACCTTCACAGTTCGTGGTTTGATGTACCCACTGACTAAGAAACAGTACACCTCGATGGCGAAAATGCGTCAGCTAGCACCTAAGATGGCGGCATTAAAAGAGCGCTACGGTGATGACCGTCAGAAGATGGGTCAGGCGACAATGGAAATGTACCGTAAAGAGAAGGTAAATCCATTAGGTGGTTGTTTACCATTACTACTGCAAATGCCTATTTTCCTAGGTCTATTCTGGATGCTGCAAGAATCAGTAGAGCTACGTCACGCACCATTCATGCTGTGGATTACTGACTTATCTGTAATGGATCCGTACTTCGTGTTACCTATCTTAATGGGTGCGAGTATGTGGTACATGAGTAAACTGCAACCGTCTATGTCTGCCGATCCTATGCAGCAGAAGATGATGCAAATCATGCCTGTAATCTTCACATTCTTCTTTGTCTTCTTCCCATCAGGCCTAGTACTTTACTGGGTAGTGAGTAATATTGTGACGCTACTACAGCAAGTTTACATTTATCGTCAAATCGATAACGAAGAAGCTAAAGCTGTTAAGAAGTAAGTTAAGCGTATCGCCGCTCCTTATCATCCCTGATATTGCGGCATACTGCATAAAAGCGGCGTAAAGCCGCTTTTTTTATGTCTGTGTTTTAGGGTCTGTGTTAAAATCCCGCCCAATATTTATTCACCAACCAAAGAATATTCCATGAGCTTTGACACAGATACCATAGTTGCCCAAGCTACGCCTCCCGGTCGCGGTGGTGTAGGCATAGTTCGCGTTTCAGGCCCGCTAGCCCAGCGCGTCGCCCAAGAGTTATTAGGCAAGGTTCCAACACCGCGTATGGCCGACTATTGCTCGTTTTTAAATGCCGATGGCAGCGAGTTAGATCAAGGCATCGCCCTATTCTTTAA
>JBMYWG010000093.1:0-4782 GCA_049607155.1 Psychrobium sp. | reverse complement strand
GGCGATGGCATTGTGTTAACGATTAACGCATTAGAATCACACGTTGGCAGCTGGGGCGGTTTCTTTGTTGCAGGCTCAATTTTGCTGTTTTGTTTTACCTCAATCATCGCCAACTACAGCTACGCCGAAACAAACATCCTGTTTTTATCAAACAACAACACGCTCTATTTAACCCCGTTTAGAATCGCGGTTGTTGGCATGATTATGTTTGGCGCTGTTTCGAAAATAGACATCGTATGGGCACTGGCAGATGCATCAATGGGATTAATGGCGCTAATCAACCTTGTCGCACTAATCTTGTTATCTGGCTTAGCAGTTGCAGTAATTAAAGATTATCAGGTGCAATACAAATCAGGTAAAACACCCAAATTCGCAGCCAAAGATTTCCCGCAACTAAAAGGGAAAGTAGAAAAAGGTATTTGGGGTGAGTAACCGCCCTTTCGCTGAGTAATATTAAGTGATGAAGATTAAAGCCCCGTAGGTGAAAACCTGCGGGGCTTTTTGCTGTGCGGTGACGTAACTTTACAGTAAATCTGAATTCACGCTGCCTCGAAAATAGAAAATGTATTTAAGTTGCGTATTGTAGTTTTTAATATTGATTTATCAGTAGCTTACTGCTAGCTTTCATGAAAATTTTAAATGAGATGCCGCTTCTATCGTGCAAGCACGATACATATACTTTTAGGCATAAATCTACGAAGGACAGAAACAAATGTTAACCTTTTTTCTGGGGATAGCAGCAAGTCTTGTTGCAACTTTTATCTACTTGGCACTTATTAAGTGGATCGTGCCATACTTTATCAATAAGTTTTTATACGATGGTATTCACGTTTCAGGATCTTGGGATGTGTATGAGCTACAAGGCGATAAAAGGGTAAAGTCTGGAAGATTAGAGCTAGAACAAAGAGGCCGAGTTGTTACAGGCGAAAGTACCAGAACTGTAACTAGAGATGGTAAAGAATCAAACCGTAAATTTAACTACCATGGTTCAATATCAGGTCATCAGCTTACCATGATGTTTGAGGATGCTAATGGTAAAGGGTTTGATACCGGTTCTTACATTCTAATTGTTGAAAACAATTTGAAGAAAATGGTTGGCAGAAACACATTTCATGGAAAACGTGAGAACAAGATTGTTTCTGAGCAAAGAGCTCTGGTTAAGGTATCGTAAATACGCTAACGGGCTCCCTCCCCTGCACAACAAAAAACCATTCACAGTAATTTATTTATAGCCTCAGAAAATCAAAAAGCCGCCTAATTGTTAAATTAGCCGGCTTTTCTAAATTCATTGCGGAAATAATATTTGTCCTTGGACATGTATTATTTCTACATAGCAACTAGTTATAGCGATGCAACTACTTGAAATTCTGAAATATGCCCAAATATTGATATCGTCAATTTACTAAATGTAGGGATACAAATGTCAATTCAAAATCTAAATGCTGGCGATATTGTTGTCAGCGACTTTGGTTTATATCAGCACTGGTCTTTAGTCTCAGATTCTTTATGCGAAAAAGGGCTACCAAGGCTCATTTCAGCAACTAAGCGAAATGGCACTGTTCAAGAAGAAAACTGGGATGTAGTAACTCAAGGTAAACGCACCTATCCAGCTAAAATTACCTACAACCGCCCAGTAACGGAAGTGCTCGAACTCGCTCGTTCTCAAATTGGAGAGTGGAAATACTCACTAGCAGACCGAAACTGTGAGCACTTTGCCAAATGGGCTACAGGGTTGAAAATGTCTTCGACTCAAGTTGTTGCTGGTGCCACTGGTGCCGTTTTAGGTGCAGGCTTAGTTGGTTTATGCTCAGAAAGTCCGAAGTTTGCTAAGTTTCTAGGTGGTGCTTTTGCTCTGGGTAGTTTAGCGGTGTTGGCGTCGAAAGCCGTCGAGAAAAATTAGATATAACATTGTATGAGCTGGACAGGAGAGAACGTGACGATACTCATATCATTTATAAGTTCGATAATTGCGGCTTTCTTAGCACACTTTTTCGCAACTACTAGAATTAAGAAAAATGAGCTTTTGAAGTTTCAAATTCAATCATATTCGGACTTCTTAGCTGCCGCCTCGAGAGTTGCAGTTTCAAGGCGACTTGGCTGTTCTACCAATGAAAACGCAGATCTAGTTGCGTTAAATGATGCCAAGAGCCGAATTATTACTTGCGGGAACGTAGAGGTAGTAGAGGCTTTGATTCACTTCTGGGAAAAGGGCGGAACTTTAGAAAGAGAGCAAGAAATTCTGGCGTATAAAAACCTTACTCAGCTAATGCGTTCAAGCCTAGGGCACACAAAGCACGATATGTTTGACCTCGAAGTATCGAGAGCGCTATTTAAACTTGAGCCATCTAGCTTTTCATTTAGAGCTAAGGAAGCAACTAACCAGTCAAGTCAGAAAGGCGCTAACGAAGCAACATAACAAACGTTTTAACCATATAGGACACAAACACCCCAAATGAACTTTCACAAACCCCAGAAAAGCAAAAAGCCGCCTAACTATAAAATTAGGCGGCTTTTCTAAATATGGCGGAGAGATAGGGATTTGAACCCTAGAGGGGCTATTAACCCCTGCCGGTTTTCAAGACCGGTGCATTCGACCACTCTGCCATCTCTCCAGCGGGGGTGTATAATATAGAAACCATTTTTCATTGCAAGCGAAATTCGTTAATAATTAAAAAATATAAACTATTTGATTATTTTACGGTCAACTACGTACAAAGTGGTTATGTCATATTATGACATTTAAAAAGTTATGCTATAGTCATCCCAACTTTCAAATTACAATTTGTAAAACACGGAGTCTTATATGGAACATCGTACTACTTATAGCGCGTCTCAAGAGTCAGCGCTACAAACCAACAAGGTATTACGCAATACCTATTCTCTTCTTGCTATGACGCTAGCCTTCAGTGCTGTTACCGCGTTCATCAGCACATTCTTAAACATGGGTATGATCGGTTACTTCGGTTTCTTAATCGCAGGTATGATCAGCTTATTCGTTGTTCACAAGAAAGCTGATACGGCACAAGGTCTACTTTGGACGTTCATCTTTACTGGCTGTATGGGTATGGCATTAGGTCCAATCCTAAACGTTTACTTAGGTATGGCTAATGGCGCTGGCATCATTATGCAAGCACTTGGCGGCACAGCATTAATCTTCTTCGGTTTATCTGCTTACGCACTAACGACTAAGAAAGACTTCTCTTTCATGGGTGGTTTCCTAAGCGTTGGTATCCTAGTTGTTTTAGTAGCAGCAATCGCGAACATCTTCTTCGCAATCCCTGCTGTTAGCCTAGCAATTAGCGCTGCTATCGTATTATTAATGTCTGGTTTCATCTTGTTCTATACTTCACGCATCGTTAACGGCGGCGAAACTAACTACATTCGTGCAACAGTTTCTCTATACCTAAACATCTACAACCTATTCATCAGCTTGTTAAGCCTAATCGGTGCAAGCGACGATTAATTGGTTTGGCTAAATGAATGATAGCGGCGTTATTAATTTATTATCATCGCCGCTAACGTCAAAATAAATAGCCATAAAATTAAATTAGATTGTTATAATGCCTCGCTCTGCGGGGCTTTTTATTGCCTACAGATTTTTGAAAGTTCTCAACCACAGGGTTTTAGCACTCAATGTCGACAGATTCTTTAAATTACGTGCTGGTTATTAATAGCGATATCACACAGCAAGGTAGTCACAGCGGCTATCAATTTGCCTGTGAATTATTAAAACAAGGTCATCGCATTAGCCAAGTCTTTTTCTATCAAGGCATCAGTAATACCAATGGCCTCACCTCTATCGCATCAGACGAAGCCAATGTGTTAGCGCTGTGGCAGTCATTGAATAAAGACCATCAAGTGCCTTTAATTAGCTGTATTTCAGCGTCATTGCGCCGCGGTGTATGTGACAAGCAAGTTGCTGATGAGCAAAAGCTTAGCGCCCACAACCTAGCAGAAGGTTTTGAGCTAGGTGGTTTAGGCGAGTTTGTTACCGCATCTGCCAGCGCCGACCGCTTGATTCAGTTTTAAGGAGTGATGATGAAAAACCTTGCCATTATCAACCAAACCGCCCCGTTCGGCGTCAATAACTACCGTGAATCGTTAGATATGCTGTTGGCGAACGCCAGTTACGATCGCCCTGTCGCCCTCTTCTACCAAGGCGATGGCGTGTTTCAGTTACTTGAAAACACCAAAGCGGATTTAACGGGTAATAAAGATTTGAGTAAAACTTACGGTTTACTTGAGTTATATGACATTGAAGATGTATTCGTATGCAGCGACTCGTTAACCGAGCGCGGATTGTCTGTCGATAATTTAAATATCGATGTTATCGCCCTGCCATCACAAGATTGGATGGATAAACTGGCGACCTTTGATCAAACCCTGAGCTTTTAACAAGCTGTGTTCATGAAGCGATAGGATAGAATGTAATTATGTTAGTTATTGCCACTAAATCCCCCTTTACCAAAGCGCTACCACCAGCATCAAGCAAGGTATCACTCGTATTAACTCAAGATGCCGTTATCGCCGCGATATCAGCTACAAAAGTTGCTGTGAATGAGTATCAATCTGTGTATGCATTAGCGAGCGATATCACCGCGCGAGGACTAAGCGATCACATATCAAGCGATATTCAAGTGATTGAACTGAGTGACTTTGTTAAACTCACCGCCAATCACCAACCACTAGTTAATTGGTAACGAATTTTATGAGTGAAGGCATTCATTTTAACGGCAAAGACTACGCCGTCGACAAGCACAACTACCTAACCAACCTCGACGA
>JBMYWG010000092.1:0-5008 GCA_049607155.1 Psychrobium sp. | reverse complement strand
TTCCAATGCTGCCAGTCGTAGAGCTCATGGCCGCGGGTGTTTTTATCTTCTGGCACTAAAATGACCTCTGCGCCTGTCAGTAACACATTTTCAGTACTGACCTTTGGATACGGGCTATCAGCATCTTTAAACACGTTAACAGCGCCACAGCGTGAAATAAACTGGCTGATCCAGCTATCGCCGCTAATGGTCATCAGTGGTTTTGACCATAATTGATAAAACACTTTAACGGGCTTACGCGCTTGGTATTGCGCGGTGATTTTTGCTAAATCTTGCTCGAACTTGTTGGCGACTTGCTCCGCCTGCATTTGATTACCAGTGGCTTTACCTAGGCTGCGAATATCACTGGCGATTTCATTTAGCGTTGTGGGATCGGACGCCAATACCTTAAAACCAAGCTTTTTAATTTGCTCTATTTGATTGAATTTATTGCCGCTCGGCCAAGTCACCACCAGATCGGGTTTTAAGCTAATGAGCTTTTCTAAGGTGATGCCGCGATAATCACCAATCACTTCAATTGCTTTGGCGGCTTCTGGATAGTCGGCATGGGAAATCGTGGCAACAATTTTATCACCAGCGCCAATCGCATAAAGCATTTCAACGGCGTGCGGCGATAAGGCAATGATGCGCTGTGGATAGTTCTCGTTAGCGACAGCCCAGTTTGTGGTCGCGGCAAATAGGCTGGCGATAAACCATAGCTGTTTTAGTCTAGTAATCAAAACCAATCCTCGCTTTAACGCCGTTATCAAAAGCGTGTCTTGTTGGTTTTACTTCGCTAATGGTGTCTGCAATATCTAACAGAGCGCGATGGCAAGCACGGCCTGTGATAATGACGTGTTGCATCGGTGGACGATTTTTAATGGCTGCTACCACTTCTTCAACATCAATATAGTGATAGCTCACCATGTAGGTTAGCTCGTCGAGTAATACTAAATCTAAGGATTCGTCTGCGAGCATAGCTTTGGCATCTTGCCATGCTGCTTGTGCCGCTTGGGTATCGAGTTCGCGATCTTGGGTATTCCAAGTAAAGCCTGTGCCCATGACACAAAATTTAACGCCGAGTTTTTCTAGAATATTGCGCTCACCACATGGCCATTGACCTTTTATGAACTGGACTACAGCGGCTTTTTGACCGTGACCAACGTTGCGTAGAACTGTGCCAAAACCTGCAGTACTTTTGCCTTTACCGTTACCGGTAATGACCATAAATACCCCTTGCTCTTTGGTGGCTTTGGCCACTTTAGCGTCAATGCTTTCTTTGAGTTTTTGTTGACGCTGTTGGTGTTTTTCTTTTTTAATTTGCTCTTTATCACTCATGTGATTTTCCTCTAACTGTAATACGCCAAAAGCGTTAAATAGATAACCAGTTCGCTGATTTGTTGTGCTTGCCCGAGTAAGTCGCCGGTATAGCCGCCTAATTGTTTGTTGTACCAAAGCGCAATGAGTTGGCGACAAAGGATTAAGATCGCTACTAACATCAGCGAAAGCTGCCATGGCAGCAGGGCTAGTGGCAAAAGACCACTTAACAATAACACGATGATTTCGGTGGCACTTTGGGACTCGGTCATCGGTTTGACTTTGCTTGAATCTATATCACGGACATAGGTTTGATCGAAGATCAGGCTTACCGCGGTAATTCGGCTTAAACAATGACCCATCAATAAAGCGACGATTACTAAATTGAGGTCGAGCCAATCGAGGCTGTATTGGGTAAGGCTAACCAATAATTGAAACTTGAGTAATACCACTAAGATAAGTGCAAGTGCGCCATAGGTGCCCAAGCGGGAGTCTTTCATAATAGTGAGCTTTTGCTCAAGGCTCCAGCCACCGCCAAAACCGTCCCACGTATCAGCAAGGCCATCTTCGTGAAAACCGCCGGTGATTAATACGCTGGCGATCATCGATAAGATCACGCTAATCGCTACTGGCCATAATTGGCTGGTGAGATACCATGTCAGCGCTGCAATCGCGCCAACTAATAGCCCTACCAGTCCGTAATAACGACTGGCTTGATTGAGCCACGCTTGCTGAAAATTCGGAATTTCTTTGACCGGAATACGGGTAAAAAATCCCAAAGCGATGCACCATAAACGCCATTGGTGTTTAATCGGATTCGTCGATTGCTGATTGGCACTCATAGAGGGAACTATTCCGGTTGGTCGACGCTAATATTGGCTTGTTCGAAGCTCGCCATATGATTGTAAAACGCCAATGCACTGCGCAAAATTGGTAGTGCCAATGGACAGCCGCTGCCTTCACCAAGACGCAAGTTAAGATCTAACACAGGCTCTGCATCAAGCTCTTTAAGCATTAAGGTGTGGCCAAGTTCATAAGAGCAGTGGCTAAAAATCATGTAATCCCTTACATGTTCAGACATTTGACAGGCAACCAGTGCGGCAGCAGTAGAAATAAAGCCGTCGACAATAATGACCTTACCCGCTTCCGCAATGGCTAACATTGCCCCCACCATTTGCGCGATCTCAAAACCGCCAACCCGTGTTAGCACTGAAAAGGCATCGTCTAAATGATTGCGATGAAGACTGGCGGCTTTCATGATGATTTGTTTTTTAAGGGCGATGGTTTGCTTGTCGACGCCCGTGCCTTGACCGACGCAATAGTCGATTTCTTGCTTGGTAATAAAGTGCATAATCGCCGCCGCGGAGGTGGTATTGCCAATGCCCATTTCACCAATACCAATGACGTTGGCGCCTGTTGCTAGCGCTTTTACTGCCGCTTGTTTACCAAAATCGATAGCTTGCTGTGCTTGTTCAACTGTCATCGCTGGCGCGGTATTGAACGCTTTAGTCGTGCTATCGATACGCTGTTTGATAAGCATTGGGTGATCAGGTTGCTCGACAACTGTGCCGCAATCGACCACGAACAACTGCATGTCGTTTTGGCTACAAAACGCATTAATAGCCGCGCCGCCATGACAAAAGTTAGCCACCATTTGTCCTGTCACTTCCGGGCCTGCAATGGAAATACCTAATTTACTAACGCCGTGATCGCCTGCAAATACCAATTGTGTTGGCTTTTCAATTTGCGGGTTGTCTGCGCCCAGAATGAGTGCTAGTTGTATCGCTAGTGATTCAAGCTGCCCTAAAGAGCCTAAAGGCTTGGTTTTATTGTTAATACGCGCCTCGATAAGCGGTTGTTTTGCTTTGTTAAGCGGGGCGATAAAGTCCATAGCTGTTCTCACTGGTTTTGTCGTTAATATTGACGGCGTTGTTTAAGAATAAACAGAAAAAAGATACTACCAATGGCGCTGGTAATAATTCCCAATGGCACTTCTTGATTGGGAATCAGCGTACGTGCTGCCAAGTCCACCAAAATCATAAAGGTTGCGCCGAGTAAGGCAATAATAAAGTAATTGTTTAACATGCGTTGGCCCAAGGTTAAGCGCACGACATGAGGGATCAGTAATCCAACAAAAGCAATGCCGCCCGCATTGGCGACGATAACCGCACAGATAAGCGAACTTAGCACTAGCATTAATAATCGGACTTTCGATACCGAAACCCCCAAAGTTGTGGCATTTTCATCACCGCCAGAGATGGCAAGTACTTGGCGAGAATAGGCGAAAAATACAATGATACTGAGGCCAATAACTAACGTTGGCCACAATAATTGATCCCATTGTGCTTGGGAGAAACTGCCAAGTGTCCAAAATAAAATGGAGGCGGCGGCCTGCGGATCGCTTTGATATAAAATAGCGCTGGTAGCGGCGCTAAACATAAATGAGCTGGCGACACCGGCAAGCAGCATACGCTCTATTTGCTGATAACTGCTGCGTCCTGCAATAAATAATACCATGGCCACCGACAGTAAACCGCCGACAAAGGCGCCAATTGGTAACCATAAAATGGCGAGATTGGTTAGGGTGGTTAACACGATGACGGCACCGAACGATGCGCCTGCTGAAATACCAAACAAAAATGGATCCGCCAGCGGGTTACGGGTCACTTGTTGTAACGTGGCACCAGCAATGGCGAGTCCTGCACCTGATAACAGTGCCAATAAAATACGCGGTAATCGCAGCTCGGTAACGATTTGCGTAATGATTGGGTCAATTGGGCCGCTGGCCAATGCTGGAATAAGTGAGCCGATTACATCGTGAAAATCAATGGCGATCGCTCCTTGGCTTAAGGCTGCGACAATCGATAAGGCGCAGCTTATAAACAGCAACGTGGTGATGGAGAGCGTTTTAGTCATTACGTGCACTCCCGATTTTTTCATTGGCTCTCTTTTCACTAACTTTCGTTTCACTAACTTTTTTCTCACTAAAGAGTAAATGAGGGCGCTGGTGGCGAGGATGGGCAATAACATCGACTTCCACTTGATAAACATCGCTGATTATCTGCGGTGTTAACACGGCTTCAGGTGTGCCTTTAGCAATAATTTTCCCCTGGTCGATCAAAATGATTTCATCGCAGTGGGCGCTCGCCATGTTGAGATCGTGCAGTGAAACTAAAACTGTGCAGCCAAGTTGTTTTACTCGTTTGAGTAAATCGATTTGATAGTGAATATCCAGATGATTAGTAGGCTCGTCCATCACCAATAAACGATTGTGTAAGTCGCCTTGGTAATCGAGTTGCACCAAGGCTCTAGCAATAAGGACACGTTGTTGTTCGCCGCCCGAGAGTGTGTCGAAATTATTGGTTTTTAAATGCGCTAAATCGAGCTGTTCGATTGCCAAGTTGATTTGTTGCTTGTCTTGTGCGCTGGTTTGTTCAAATAATTTTTTGTGGGGAATTAGCCCCATCGCAATCACATCGCGTACTTGATACGGCAATGGTGTAGTAGATTGGCTAACTACCGCAATTTGCTTGGCAACCTCAATTGATGATTGTCGCCAAATTTCTTCACCATTGATATGAACTTGCCCTGATGTAGGTTTTAACACCCGATAGATACTGCGTAAGAGACTCGTTTTACCACTGCCATTTACGCCAATAACACCGACAAAGTTACCCTTGTCGATAGTTAAACTCACATTATCGAGAATGGT
>JBMYWG010000091.1:0-5157 GCA_049607155.1 Psychrobium sp. | reverse complement strand
AAAACAGATTTTGGCTCAACGAAAATATTCACAAGAGCCATAGGTGAAGAGTTACTCATAACGCAGTCCTTTCATCATTATTGGATTTTAAAGAGTTGAGCAATAACGAACAGCTGATACCAATAACCGTCAATTTAATTAATCCTTGCCACTGACTTGCTGATAAGCCGTAGTTAAGTAATTCGATTGCGTTGAGGTATTCAATCATCGTGATAGCTCCTTTTTTGATGCTGCTATCTTAATGAGTGAAATGATAGTGTGGGGTAAAAAATGACGAACGGTTAAATAAAGTGATTTTCGGAAAATATAACTTACGAGATCAAAAAAGGGTGCTCCAAGCACCCTTTCTATTTAGCAAACTAGAAGAGCTAGAATTTAGCCAGCTTTTTTAAGTAAGCCTTTCTTTTTCATGTATACCAACAAGAGTGAAATAGCCGCTGGCGTAATACCAGAAATACGGCTTGCCATGCCAAGTGTAGCAGGGCGTGCTTCGGTAAGTTTTGCGACAACTTCGTTAGATAAACCAGAGACTTGGCTGTAATCTAAATCGATTGGTAGCAAGGTATTTTCATTGCGTTGTTGCTTTTCAACCTCATCCATTTGACGAGCAATGTAACCAGCGTACTTGATTTGAGTCTGCACTTGGTAAGCAGCGTCTTCTTTCTCTAAACCAGGACCAAAACCGTCAATTTTCATTAGCTCATCATAGGTAACTTCTGGACGAGTTAGTAAATCTTTTAAGCTAGCTTCGCGGCTTAGTGGTGTTTTCAACATCTGATTAAGCTCGGCACTTTGTTCGCTTTTCGCTTGTACCCAATGTGATGCCAAACGTTGTTTTTCTTGCTCAACGCTTTCGATCTTTTCGTTAAATAACTTCCAGCGATGATCGTCAACTAAGCCTAACTCACGACCTTGTTCAGTTAAGCGAATATCAGCGTTGTCTTCACGTAATAACAAGCGATATTCGGCACGACTGGTAAACATACGGTACGGTTCTTTAGTACCTAGCGTTGATAAATCATCAATTAATACGCCCATGTAAGCTTGGTTGCGTTGTGGTGACCACACATCGAGATCTTGCGCTTGGCGTGCCGCGTTTAAACCAGCGATTAAACCTTGGGCACCAGCTTCTTCATAGCCAGTTGTACCGTTAATTTGACCAGCAAAGAACAAGCCGTTGATAAATTTGTTTTCTAAACTCGGTTTTAGATCGCGAGGATCGAAGTAATCGTATTCGATGGCGTAACCAGGGCGAGTGATAAATGCATTTTCAAAACCCTTCATCGAATTTACCAGTTTTACTTGGACATCAAACGGCAGGCTGGTGGAAATACCATTTGGGTAAACTTCATTAGTCGTTAAGCCTTCTGGTTCAACGAAAATCTGGTGTGAAGTTTTGTCGGCAAAACGGGTAATTTTATCTTCAATAGAAGGACAGTAGCGCGGGCCAGTTCCTTCAATAACACCGGTAAACATCGGGCTGCGATCAAGACCGTTACGAATAATGTCGTGAGTTTGCTCGTTGGTGTGAGTGATATAACACGGAATTTGTTCAGGGTGATCTTCTTTACTACCGATAAAAGAGAAAGTCGGTAATGGATTATCACCAGGCTGTGCTTCAAGTTTTGAAAAGTCGATAGTACGGGCATCGATACGCGGTGGTGTTCCAGTTTTTAAACGATCAACACGCAATGGTAATTCGCGTAAACGATGGGCTAATTTAATAGATGCAGGATCACCAGCACGACCACCCGTATGATTTTCTAAACCAATGTGAATAGTGCCACCGAGGAAAGTACCAACGGTTAATACCACAGCTTTAGCGGTAAACTTAATGCCCATTTGGGTAACAACGCCACAAACTTGATCGTTTTCAACGATTAGATCATCGCAAGATTGTTGGAAAATAGTGAGGTTAGGTTGGTTTTCTAGCTTAGCGCGCACAGCTGCTTTGTATAACGCGCGGTCTGTTTGAGCACGTGTTGCGCGAACTGCTGGGCCTTTACTTGAATTTAGAGTACGAAATTGAATACCGGCGAGATCGGTGGCTTGTGCCATATAACCACCAAGGGCGTCGATCTCTTTAACTAAATGGCCTTTACCAATACCACCAATGGCTGGATTACAAGACATTTGGCCTAGGGTATCGATGTTATGTGTTAACAAGAGGGTTTGTTGCCCCATACGAGCCGCTGCTAGTGCCGCTTCAGTGCCTGCATGACCACCACCAACGACAATTACGTCAAACTGTTTGTTAAATAACATTTCTCATACCACGTGTTTCAAAAGGGCGAATATTCTACCAATTTTTTATCTGATCTAAAACGATCATTTTGGCGAGATCCAACACATAATATAAATAGAATTATTTAAAGATCTTTATTAATTCTTATTATTAACGATCGCCTAGATCTGTGCGTAAGTGATCTAAGATCCTGATGATCAAGATCATAATGGCGATCATAAAGTGTTAAATGATCGCGATCTATCTTGGGAGCAAAGTGTGAATAAAAGCATTACTTATCCACAAGGTGGTTTGAAAATAAAGTTATTAACGAATAAGTTTTTTTTAATTAGGGGATATAAGGTAGTTATACACAGGTTAGATCTAATGAAAAGTGTGATCTTGAATAAACTATTTATCGAAAACGAATAAAAAAACGGATCTCAATGGGCAATTGAGATCCGTTTTATGGCGATCGTAGGCGCTGTTTTTATTGTGATCTTGATGTTTGATCACATTAAATCTAGCCCTCTAATTTGTCTTTCCACTGTTCAAACCAAGTTTCTGCGAGATCTTCAGGGATTTCGCCAGTGCTTACGTCGATGTTTAACGGATCCACTAGCGCTATTGCACCGCGATCTAGCATCATTTGATCCACGGTATTTCCTGCTTGGCAGAAGGTATCGTAGTTAGTATCACCTAGCGCACATACCGCGTAATCTATGTGTTTTAAATCCGTTTGAATAGCTAGTTGATCGATAAAGTTTTGAATATTGTCAGGGAAATCACCAGCGCCATGCGTTGAGGTACAAATGATCCATGTTTGGGGAACTTTGAGATCAAAATCATTAAGATCCGCCGCTAAATGTTGATTAACTTCAACGCCATCTGGAACTAGGGTTGCTAAATGATCGGCAACATATTCGCTGGAGCCCAGCATAGTACCGACAATAAAATGAATTGGTTTCATAGTGTTTCCTATTTAAAAAAACTCGACTCATCACCTGCATAGGTAATAGAGCGTAAACAAAACTGCTGACATTGCGAAATGAGCTTAATGCGCTCAAATGTGGGCATTTGTTGATGGTGCCAACGCAATGGGATCAATGTGGCTTCATTGAGTGTGCCCATGATTGCGCTTGCAACAATTGCAGGATCTTGTTCGAGAAAGATCTCTTGCGTTATGCCTTGTTGAATTATGTTGTGAAATACTTGCTTAAATTGATCTTTAAACCGCAATCTATGTTGCTCAATCCGCTCTGATAGCGGTTCTGCGAACAGGGCATAAGAAAGTTTGTCTGCCATCAATGCCCGAGAAAAGAGTTGCTCAAGCGCTGTGGTTAATTGTGTTTTGGGATCTTTCGATGTGTATATTTGTGCGTGATCCAGTACGAGATCGCGTTCGGTCAGCTCACAATAAACTTGTTCTAATAAGTGATCTTTACTGGTGTAGTGTTTATAAACCGAACCTACGGCTAGTCCTGATACAGTGGCGACTTTTTTAATCGTCAAACCACTAAAGCCTTCTTCTGAAACGATCGTTTTGGCGGCTTCAAGTAGTTTCGTACGCTGTTTCGCCATGTGGGCTCGGGTTTTTGCTGTTGGTCTATAAGCCATAACTTGTTGTATTTGTTATTTTTGTACTAGCTTACCTACAACGTGAAAATAAGTGAATGCTAATTCATTTATTTATCTGGCTTAGCGATTAAATGATGTAATTCTTTTGGTAATGCCTCTTTGCCATAGCGCTTTGCAAAGGCTTTGGCGGCTTTAATTGCAGACTCTTTATCTTCTTGTTTAAGTAAGTCTTTAATTCTAGCGATTTGTATAGCTTTGTCGTCTGCGCTTATTTGCATTTTAGCCGCAGCGCGTTTGCTAAGTCGAGCGCTTTGCGCCGATTGATCACTATAAAACTGCTGTTGTTCCATTGGTGGTGGTATTACTGATCTGCTTTTTGACAAGTGGACTTCGTTGATGGTCATGTCGTCTGCTGCTATTTCAGATGGCGCGGCAGCAATGGTTGCTGGTTCTGCGGGGGCTTGCTCAATTGGCGGCTGTTGGTATGTTTCTGGGAAGTTAAGTACCAAAATACTCACTAAGGCTACGCTGGCCACCAAGGATAGTGGTGCATAGCGCTTAAAAGCACTCATTGGTTTCTTGCGCACGCTTTGCTGTGCGAGTTGAGTAATTTTATTATCAACGTCAATTGGCGGCATTTCTGTCGCTTGCTGTTGATATTGTTGGTCGATGTCGTGATCGGTCATCTTATTCTCCTGCCACGGCGTTGACGAGTGATAGGCACTTACGCAACGATTGATAGGCGTATCGCAAGCGACTTTTAGCTGCTTCCATAGAACATTCAATGACTTGTGAAATTTGTTCTAAATTGAGATCGGTTTCTTGTTTAAGTAAGAAAGTTTCCAGTTGCGGCGCAGGTAATTTTTGCAGGCAATGATCTATCGATTGTCGCTGTTGCTTGGTAACAGCCTGCTGCTCAGGTGTTAGCTGAACGTTGCCGTCAGTTTCCTCAGAATCATACTCGTCGTCGATGTTCTGATGATGTCTATTTTGCTGGCGATGATGATCGATCAAAACGTTGTGAGCGATAGTGTAAAGCCAAGTAGTAAACTTGGCGCTTGGTTGGTAGCTTTCTTTGGCATTGATTAACTTACCCCACAGCTCCTGCATTAGATCATCAACTGTCGTATTATCGCTACACTGCCTGAGTAAATAGCGATAACTTGGACCTTTATGGCGGGCATACAGCAAGTTGAACGCCATTAAATCGCCCGCCTTAAAATCGATCATTAGTTGATGGTCTGAACGTTTGATGACAGTTCCTTAGTCAAAGTTGACATTGTTTTTGCCGTGCGCATCAATTGAATAAATTCGCTGCGATAGCCAAATTCGTCACTGCCTTTATTGGCCAAAGC
>JBMYWG010000090.1:0-5314 GCA_049607155.1 Psychrobium sp. | reverse complement strand
TCAATAACGTCTAATTCGATACCTAAAACAGCCAATTCTTGGCTTAAGGCTTCAAGGTGCTGCTGCACAAAAGCAATTTTTATCTCACTCCAGTGATGCTGTTGCCATTGGCGGTCTGTTAATAAAAAAAGCGCTTTGCAAGGACCATGACTCATGGCGTCACATAGCGCTAGATTGTCCACAGCGCGTAAATCGCTGCGAAACCACATTAAATGCATTGTTTAATATCCGTATCTTAGGCGTAAATCTTCTGGGTAAGGTGCAAGGTAAACTTGCGACGCCAAGTATTGTTGATCATCAAATTGACGTAAATAATGATTAATCAAAGTTAATGGCACTAGCAAAGGTGTTAAACCTGTGCGATAAGCTTCAATTTGCTCCACCAACTCTTGCTTCTGAGTTTTATCCAATAGCTTTTTAAAGTAGCCCTGTAAGTGGAACAGCGTATTAGCATGCGATTTACGAGTCGCTAAATTGCTAAGCGCTTCCATTAAACCGCTGATATATTGATGCGCTAAGTCTTCTAATACCAATTCGCTTTGCCCCAACAAACGCCCCAAATCTTTGTAACTCACTAAGTTGTGACTCATCACTAAATACTTATGCTTGCTGTGAAATTGAATCAGCTTGTGTTTAGTCAGGCCACTGGCGATCATTTCTTGCCACGCTTTGTAAGTAAATACGCGTAAAATGAAGTTTTCACGTAGCTTAGCATCGTTTAAGCGGCCATTTTCTTCGCAAGGAATGAGTGGATTATTTTCCATTACCGCGCGGGCGAAAACGCCACGACCGTCGTGTTTCGCGCCTAGGCCGTGTTCGTAATAAACCTTTACGCGCTCCATGCCACAACTCGGGCTTTTCTGACAAAAGATAAAGCCACTTAAATGCTCGAGTTGACCTGATTTTTTCTTGCTAAAGGCTTCGAGTTTATCGGTGACATCACCAGAAAAGTCTGCCCTACACACGCGAATTTCTTCGCCAACCATTACCTGACGGATGGGTTTGCGCGGCAAACTCATACCTATCGCTAGTTCCGGGCAAATCGGCTCGTAGTCAACGTGTTCAGACAGCTTGTCCATCACGAAATCCGAGCGTTTATGGCCAGTATCAAAGCGAACATTCTCGCCGGTTACACAGGCACTAATGCCAATAAGTGGTTTGTCTGACATAACAGCCTCCTATCTCGCTAATACATCAAGCGACCAATTGGATTGAATAGTTTACTAAAGCCCTCTTTAAACTGCATGGCGTCGTCTAATACTGCATAACACAAACAACCATCGGTGGTTCGCGGGCTATGAGTGTGCGATTTATCAAGCCAAATAAAATCACCCGCGTGATAAGTGCCCATGTCATCTTCAAATGAACCGTCTAGTAATAGCGTCAGCTCAAACCCTTTATGGGTATGCAGCGGCACGGTTCCGCCGGGGGCAATATCGAGTAAACTACTGCGAATTGGCTCTTCATCTAATTCGACACGAGCGCGGCTGACATCGCCTAATTTGCTCCATTTTTTAAGCGATACACTAGCTAAAGCGCGAGGTAATTCAACAGTGTCATAACTGAGTTCAATCGATTTATTTTCAAATGGCACTAACAGTGATGGTGTTTCATCTCTGGTGATGTCATCGATCATCGATAACCAATCCATGTTTTCAGCGCAATCTGCAGTTTCTTCATAGCGGCTACCTTCATCAAATACAGTCTGCGCCTGAGTTGCTGTTAACGCATCGACTTTTTTCTGACAATGAGGACACATTTCATTATGCGCCGCCACTGCAATGGATAAGGACGCTGTTAACTCGCCTTGCGCAAAGGCTTTTAATAACGCGTCACTAGGATGATGCTTTATCATAATTTGCCTCCCATCTTTTGTTTGAGTTTGCCAAGCGCCAAGCGCAATCTTGATTTAACAGTTCCAACCGGAACGCCCAGTTGTTTAGCTAACTCTTCTTGGGAAAGGTGCTGAAAATACACACCGCGGATAACCTGTTGCTGTGCATCAGGTAACAATGATAGATAACGTTTAATTTCTTTTTGCATCAGGTGATCGTCATATTCACCCTCTTCTACAGCTTGCGCCTCGACAAGTGGCCAAATATCATCAGATAGCATTTCTTCGCGGTTCGACTGTACCTTGCGCAACATATCGAAACTGGCATTACGCATGATGGTGTAAACCCATGTAGTAACAGCGCCTTTGTCTGCATTGAAATAATGCGCTTTCTTCCACACATTACTCATGGTTTCTTGCAGCAGCTCTTGCGCATTTGCCTGCGTGTTGAGGTGAGAGATACCATAACGAAGAATCTTAGGAGCAAACCAAGCAAACAGCTGCGAAAATGCTTTTTTATCTCGCTGATTCGCGACTGCTATTAACCAACCCAGCAATTGCTCGGTGTTTTGCTCTTGCTTCATCGTATTGGTATTCCCATGATGTTTAATTCCTTGCACAGCCTGTGATGAATCTATCATGTTAAACCCAATTCAATTGAATATTAATGGCTAATACGGACTATTTTTAAAAAGGATCACTTTATTTTTTAGTTTCTGTTTCAACACCTTGCTCTACCTCTCCCTGCAACAGTGCTTTTAAAAATGCTTGGCACTGAGTGAGATCTTGTTGAAATACGAGTTGTTGTTTCTTGCTATTAGACAGTGGCAATAGTTCGATATAACGAGCGCACACCCAAGCCAAATTGGTGTATTCTCCTGTTGGAAAGTAGCCTTGTAATTCTTCGTGATTAGTAATTAGGTTTTCCAGCGGCTCTGCTAACGTGGCGTCGAATTGCGCTTTACCTTGTCCTGACCAATGCTCCATGCTTGTAGCATTAGCGCGATGTAAACCATCATCGTCTTGAGAAAAGTTACTCAGGCTGACCATGCGTTGCGCCTGAACTTTTATCCCTAACATGCCGCCGTCTAGTGTTTCGAAATCGATGATATGCACTAAGGTGCCATAGTCACTGCTGGTAAAAGGTTTATCGCTATCATAATGGCTTATCACAAAGCCTTGTCCCGAGCTTGCTTCACTCACTAAACGCATATAGCGCGGTTCAAAAATTCGCAGCTCAGTGACGCCGCCAATCAATATACACACTGGAAGTGGAAACACTGGAATAGATGTTATTTGTATTGACATAAATTTAGCTGCTGTTGTTAACTATCAATTGGCTATACGCAGTAAACATCGATTTAGATCCCTCTGATCTAAATTTCTTACAAGGACGTATTACATAGCATATCTCGCTTACTTGAATCGACTTGGCAGATATGACGAGGAATTACTATGAATATTTTGATTACTGGCGGTACAGGCCTTATCGGCCGTTCACTCATCAACGCGCTAGCCCCAGATGAACAAATCATCCTGCTCACTCGTTCGTTAAAAAAAGCGCAAGCAATGTTTAAAGAGCGCCCCGTGTTGTGTGTCGAAAGTCTCGATGATGTCGATTTCAATAATATCGATACCATTATTAATTTAGCGGGAGAGTCCATCGGTGATCGCCGCTGGAGTAAAAATCAAAAACAAAAAATCTGCGATAGTCGTTGGCAAATGACAAGCCAATTAAATCAATACATCGACAATGCTAAGGAAAAACCTAAGTTGCTAATTTCTGGCAGTGCTATTGGCTACTACGGCCGTCAGGGAAGTCAGATAATCGACGAAAACTACCAGCAATTTCACGATGAATTTACCCATCAGGTATGTGCTAAATGGGAACAGCTAGCCTTTGAAAACTTACAACACGACATGCGCGTTTGTGTGTTGCGAACTGGCGTGGTGTTAAGCCGAGAAGGTGGCGCACTTGAGAAAATGGCAATGCCATTTAAACTAGGCGTTGGTGCTGTTATTGGTGATGGTCAGCAAGTGTTGTCGTGGATCCATATCGACGACATGGTGGCCATAATTTTGGCGCTGTTAAATGAGAACTACTCTGGAGTGATTCACGCCACAGCTCCCGGCGCGGTGACCAGTCAGCAGTTTTCTCACGTCTTAGCTAAAGCCTTACATCGCCCGTGCTGGTTTAAATTACCTAACTTTGTGATGAAACTCATGATGGGCGAACAAGCAGATTTAGTTATTTATGGCCAACGAGTATTGCCGCATAAACTAATCACCCAAGGATTTGAATTCCAGTACCCCGAAATAGGCGAGGCACTGGCTGATATTTATGGCTAGACCTAGTTCTTTGCGCCAAATTGCTTGGCGCGAGTAACGCGGTTTTCAACGTCATTATCAAGTTGCCAACCGCCTAAATGATTATCCAGTAACGCTGTTAGCGCATCGATATGCGACTGGTCACTATTTAACGCTTCGATATATTCAAAACGCTCACCGCCCGCCTCTAAGAAGTAGTCACGGTTCTCTTCACCAATTTCTTCGATGGTTTCTAGACAATCTGCGCTAAAACCGGGACATACCACTTGCAGTGACTTAACTCCCTGACTTGGCAACTCCTGTAGCGTGTGATCGGTATAAGGTTTTAACCACTCTTCACGTCCAAAACGCGATTGGAAGGTTGTCATGTAGTCTTCCTGATTTAGACCGAGCTTTTCCGCCACCAAGCGCGATGTTTTATAACACTCACAGTGATACATATCGCCATTAGTAAGGTAGCGTTTTGGAATACCGTGGTAAGACAATACCAGCTTATCGGCGCGGCCATGCTTGTCCCAGTGTTGCCCAATTTTGTCAGCTAACGCATCGATATACGGCGTAAAATCGTGATAATTCTTAATAAAACGCAGCTCAGGAATAGCACGTCTTTTGGTTAATGCTTTTGACACAGCATCGAATGTAGATGCGGTTGTTGTCGCGCTATATTGCGGATATAGCGGCAGAACAACTAGCTTTGTTACACCTTGCTTAAGCATGCTGTCGATTACCGAATCCACCGATGGATTGCCGTAGCGCATTGCAAATTCAACCACCACATCTTCACCGTATTTTTCAATTAGCGCAGCGCGAACTTTCTCAGTCTGTCGTTTAGTATGAATCAGTAATGGCGATCCTTCCTCTGTCCACACGGTTTTGTAGGCTGCAGCCGAGCGACGAGGACGAATCGTTAAGATTACTAAATTTAACACTAACCACCATATCAATCGCGGTGCTTCTACCACGCGAGGATCTGACAAAAACTCTTTTAAATATCGGCGAAGTGCGCTTGGTGTTGGCGCATCAGGCGTTCCTAAGTTCGTCAGTAAAACGCCAACTTTTGCTTTTTTAGCGTGAGTAAAATCCTTGTTATTAATGTATTTCATCGATATTCAACAACGTCAATTAAGTGCGTTTATTTAAGAAATAAACCGC
>JBMYWG010000089.1:0-5338 GCA_049607155.1 Psychrobium sp. | reverse complement strand
TCGAGTGTGAACTCGTTGAATGGCTGGTAAAAGAAGGCGATCGCGTAGAAGAAGACCAAGCGGTAGCCGATGTAATGACAGATAAGGCATTAGTGCAAATTCCGTCGATGCACAATGGTGTGATTACTCGTTTGTATCACGCTAAAGGTGATATTGCTAAAGTGCATGCGCCGTTATATGAAATTGAACCTGAAGGCGAAACACTGGAACCAGAAACTGCGCCTGTTGCTGCAACCGAAAACCCAACTGGCAGCGCTGTAAAAGAGTTTTTACTGCCAGATATTGGCGAAGGTATCGTTGAATGTGAAGTGGTTGAGTGGCTAGTAGCGGCAGGCGATGAGATTGTTGAAGATCAGCCAATCTGTGACGTAATGACAGACAAAGCATTAGTGCAGATCCCTGCGATTGAAAATGGTGTGGTTAGCGAGCTATTTTGCGAAAAAGGTAATATTGCCAAAGTTCACGCGCCATTATTTAGCTACCGCGTCGAAGGTGGTGCTAATGATGATAATGCTGCATCAGCACCAGTTGTTGAATCGGCTGCACCAGTAAGTGCGCCTTCAGTTGATACTATTGTTGACAGAACAACAAATAACAAAAAAGCGATTGCCAGCCCAGCGGTTCGCCGTGTTGCGCGTGAAATGAATATCGATTTAACACAGGTCCAAGGCTCTGGTAAGAACGGCCGTGTCTTAAAGAGCGACCTATTGGCACCGCAAGCTGCCGCGCCAGTTGCGAAACAAGAAACTGCATCTGTTTCAACTCAAGCAAGTGCGCCTGTTACATCAGTGGTTGCAGGCGATGTTGCTGCCAATCACGTGTCTAATGTTGAGCCAATGCGCGGCATTAAAGCGGCGATGGCACGTCAGATGGTTGATTCAGTAACCACTATTCCACACTTTACTTACAGCGAAGAAGTGGACATGACTGAGCTTATTGCACTACGTGGCGGCATGAAAGACGCCTACAAAGAGCAGGGCATTAAACTCACTATGATGCCGTTCTTTATTAAAGCACTATCGCTTGCTATCAAAGAATACCCAGTGCTTAACAGTCAGCTAACTGCTGAGGGTGAAGAGCTTCACTACATGAGCCAGCACAATATTGGCATGGCGGTAGATAGCAAAGTTGGTTTATTAGTCCCTAACGTAAAATCGGTACAAAACCTATCGATTGTGGATGTGGCTAACGAGGTAACTCGTTTAACTGATGCGGCACGTGCGGGTCGTTTAGCGCAAGATGACATGAAACACGGCACCATTACGATTTCTAACATTGGCGCGTTAGGCGGCACTACAGCTACGCCAATTATCAATAAGCCAGAAGTGGCTATTGTGGCCCTAGGTAAGGTACAAAAACTGCCGCGCTTCGATGACAATGGTAATGTGGTTGCTCGTCAAATCATGAACGTAAGTTGGTCTGGCGATCACCGCGTTATTGACGGCGGCACTATTGCTCGTTTCTGTAACCTGTGGAAATCATATTTAGAAAACCCAAGTTCAATGATGATGGCGATGTCTTAATCGTTTAACTGACGCTTTGCATTGAAAGCCCTAACACTTCGGTGTTGGGGCTTTTTATTTGTTAGGGCGATAGACGGTGGGAAAATGATGTGTTTTACTCAACGCAAACTAATCGTCAAATAAACGTTATGTGGATCCAACGAGAAATAACACTACCTCCTCACCGCCGAGGTTTTCATTTAATTACCGATGAAATCCAGCGAGCACTGCCAGAGCTAAGGCAATTAAATATGGGAATGCTCAATGTATTTATTAAGCACACATCGGCGTCATTAACCCTCAATGAAAATGCCGATTACACGGTGCGCACCGATATGGAAAAGCATTTCAACGTGCTCGCACCTGAAAACGCGCCGTATTACGAACATACCTATGAAGGTAGTGATGATATGCCGGCTCATATCAAATCGACACTTATTGGCGCGAGCCAATCAATTCCAGTGTCAAATGGCTGTTTAAACCTTGGTACATGGCAGGGTATCTATTTATGTGAGCATCGCGATTGTGGTGGTAGTCGCACCGTAGTACTCACGCTTAACGGTGAGTAGCACTTGCTTAAAAATTAGCGTATTGTATGGTTATTGTGTTTTAAAAAGAGTCACTTAGCCTGTGTTTTTTAAGCCTGCATTTAGTAACAATCGCGTACTTGCGCCAAGTCATTGGAATGAGTTGGCGCAGGGCGAATGGGTGAAAGACAACATCGAGCAGGCCATTTCCCCTTGGTTGTCGCATATCTTTGGCTATCATTTGCTTAAAGTTGGTGCCCTTAGTCATCAACTCAATACCGAAAACTGCCTCATTAAACACCAAGTAGGTATTGCCCCTGAGCGCGGCGCGAGCGTAGTAGCAGATTTATCCCGTTTGCCGTTTCTCGAATCAAGTGTTGATGCGTCTATTTTGGCACTGAGCCTTAATTTTCACCATAATCCTCACCAATTATTACGTGAAATTAATCGTGTTACTGTCGCTGGTGGGCATGTGTTAATTATTGGTATTAATCCATTTAGTCCATTAGGACTAATGAGTGTTAATCCACAGCTCAGTCATAAATATCCATACAACGCGCGCCTATACTCTCAAGCGCGAGTACAAGATTGGCTAGCCGTGCTTGGTTTTAAAGTGGTGGCATCACAAAAACTCATCTATTCGAGCTTGTTAACCAAACCTCACTACACCAAATACGCGCAGTCGTTTTTGTCCCATAACATTCCGGGACTTGGCAGCTTTTATTGCATCATGGCCAAAAAGCTCGTCAGGCCGTTGACACCTGTTAAACCGCGTTGGGGCGTTACGGGCTCGCCAGTGCTAAATCCGGTGACGACGATGCAAGGGTCGAGTAACCGCAGTGGGCGGAAACTAGATGATTAGATCGATCTCTCTTGATAGACTAGCGCCATAACGTTTTAAATAGGAAGTGTTAATGAGCACACCAAGTTACACCCGCCAAGTGGTACTAGATACAGAAACCACAGGTATGAATCAGGCCGGTGGCCCCATTTATCTAAATCACAAAATTATCGAGATTGGTTGTGTTGAGGTGATTAATCGCCGTTTAACTGGGCGCCATTATCATGTTTATGTCCAGCCAAATCGCCTAGTTGATCCCGAAGCGTTTGAAGTTCATGGTATTAGTGACGACTTTCTACGTGATAAACCGACCTTTGATCAGATCGCAGATGAGTTTATTGATTTTATCCAAGGTGCCGAGTTAGTTATTCATAACGCGCCGTTTGACGTTAGCTTTATGGATTATGAGTTTGATCTACTCAATCGCGGTATCCCTAAAACCGACCAAATGAGCGGCATACTAGATACGTTAGTGATGGCTAAGGACATGCATCCGGGTCAGCGTAACAGTCTAGATGCGTTGTGTAAGCGTTATGGTATTGATAACTCATCGCGTACGCTTCACGGCGCATTACTCGATGCCGAGATTTTAGCCGACGTTTATTTGGCGATGACCGGCGGCCAAACCAAACTCAATTTAACCAATGTTGGTGAGAGTGAAGAGCAGGGTGCTGGTGGTATTATTCGCTTAGATCCAGGTTTGGTATTAAATGTGCTTAAAGCAAGTGACGCAGAGCTACAAGCGCACCAAGAACGATTGGATGTTGTTGTTGATAAAGGCGGCAGTTGTAGATGGCGTGGTGAATAGTAAAAGTATAATGACATTAAGGATACTAGGGTGTTTCGACAGTTATTTCTAATCGGCGTAATCGCCTTATCATTGGCGCTTCCTGCCAGTGCCAACAACTATAATCCCAATGATAATGCGAGTCAGCAGAAGATAAAGCTGTTGTCTAATCGATTTCGCGTCGATCAAGCTGTCGAAGCCTTGGTGTTTATTATCGAGCGTAAACCGGGCTCTGCGCCAATTATATTAGTACGTCCAGACGGTAGTAAGCTTTATGCAACGCGTCAGGTTGACGGCGTCAATTGGGTGGATGGCAACGCGGGCGATATGATTGAGATCAAGCAGCCGATGATAGGCCCGTGGCAAATTATCGGCGATATCTTGCCGAGTAGTGAGATCCGCTTAGCCACTTCTTTAGCGTTAAAAATTAATGAATTCCCAAATGAGCTGTTTGTTGGCGAAATCGTAAAGCTAACTGCTCGAATCGAGTTTAACAATAAACTCTTAGCATTAGGCCGAGTAGATGATCTGATTAAGCTCGATGTATTCTTGCGCAGCACGAGCGATACATCAGCGCCTAACTTTGGCGCGGGAACCTTCACCATTGGTCAATACATCGATGACGGCCAAGGTTTAGATGAGCGCCGCGGTGATGGTGTCTTTACTGGTCGTTTAGATCTCGATAAGCCTAATGGGCCTTATACCCTATTAGTACGAGCAGGCAATAAAGTCTTTGAGCGTGAATATTCACAACCACTTTATTTGCGACCGCAACCAGTGAAGGTCGATTTAATGTCAGCGGCTATTGATGGTCAATATGCGCTGCGCTTTATTACCAATGAGCAAGCGGTCGATATGTCGCAAATGGCGATTCAAGCGATATTGCGCCATCCAGATGACACCCAAGAGCATTTGAGTATTAGTAATTTGGCGCCAACCCATTTACTACGTCTTGAGAATGTACAAAAGCCTGGTCGCTACAAGATTGATGTTGAAGTGTTTGGTACAACTAAAGACGGACGTGAATTTAGATATAACATCGAACAAATGAAGGTGAAGATTGAGGTGCCAGCAGCCAAAGAGGTCAAGGCACAAAAAGTTGAAGCCGACAAAGCTCGTAAAGCTCAGTTTAAACGAGAGCAGTTAGAAAAGCGCCGCAAGGCTGCAAAGCAAAAAGCTGAAGAAGAAAAAGCACTGATTATTATCATCGTCATGGTCAATGTACTTATCTTGTTATGAGGCGGCTTATTGATGTGGTTATTCTTGCGTAAGAAGAAACCTAAAAAGCCAAAAGAAGATAAAAAAGACGCCGATAACAAAGACGAAAAAGGCGACTAAAAAGACAAAGATAGTAAGAAAAAGAAATAGTTGCTCAATATTTGCTTTTGTTGATGTAATTTTCGGCGGTTAAACGAAAAAATCGAAGTTATTTAAAAAACTGGTTGACTCATTTCGGGGGGATACGTATTATCCACCCCGCACTCAAGGAGACGAGCTAACAAAGTTTGTTTTCACTAGATTGCGGAGTGGTAGTTCAGTTGGTTAGAATACCGGCCTGTCACGCCGGGGGTCGCGGGTTCGAGTCCCGTCCACTCCGCCAATTTTAAAGTAGTGTCCCATTGTTTCGTGGAGTGGTAGTTCAGTTGGTTAGAATACCGGCCTGTCACGCCGGGGGTCGCGG
>JBMYWG010000088.1:0-5407 GCA_049607155.1 Psychrobium sp. | reverse complement strand
CACCACCTAAGTGCGTGTCACCGTTAGTCGCTAATACTTCAAATGTGTGCTCGCCATCCATCTCATCGATTTCGATGATAGAGATATCGAAAGTACCACCACCAAGGTCATATACAGCAACAACGTTGTCGCCAGACTTCTTGTCCATACCGTAAGCTAGTGCAGCAGCTGTTGGCTCATTGATGATACGCTTAACTTCTAAACCTGCGATACGACCAGCATCTTTAGTTGCTTGACGTTGTGCATCGTTAAAGTAAGCAGGAACTGTGATTACAGCTTCAGTAACGTCTTCGCCTAAGTAATCTTCAGCAGTCTTCTTCATCTTCTTCAAGATTTCAGCAGAGATTTGTGGCGGAGCCATTTTCTTGTCTTGTGCTTCAACCCATGCATCACCATTGTCAGCTTTAACAATGCTGTAAGGCATGATTTTAACATCGCGTTGTACTACTTCGTCTTCGAAACGACGACCGATTAAACGCTTGATAGCAAAAAGAGTATTGTGTGGATTAGTTACCGCTTGACGCTTAGCTGGTGCACCAACTAATACTTCACCTTCAGTGTAAGCGATAATCGAAGGGGTTGTACGATCGCCTTCTGCGTTCTCAATAATGCGAGTTTTTTCGCCGTCTAATACTGCAACACAAGAGTTAGTTGTACCTAGATCGATACCGATAATTTTGCCCATCGGGGTATTCTCCAAAAAAATGCCAATACAATGACTAAAAATTAAATAAAAACGCTAATATCAACTGCCTAGTTACGGACTAAGTTTCAAGCCGATTTTTACACTGCGTTTGTAACTTAAAACTTAATATGGGGATAGGTTTTTAAATGCCAAGGGGAAAAATTAAAAAAAGTTCACTTTTTTTGTGGTTTTTAGTTTTAGTGTCTTTAATCGACATAATTAAGACACTAATAACATTGAAAGTAATCAACAGTTAGGTCTATTGACGTAAATATTTAGCGCAATTGAGATGTTGCGTTTTCATCCCTCCTTAACTTGTACTAGAAGCAGATATCGCCTTCGCAGAATCTCGCTCAGATTTAATCAAATGAAACAGCAAGTAAACACTCACCGCGAGTTCCGATAAATAATCTAATACCCAATGCGTAAGAATAATCTGGAAAATAGACTCCGCTTGCACACCACCGCTGTGAATCATAAACAGTTTTGAAACAAAGAAAACTATAACTAACAAATGAACAGTAATCGCTACTTTAACCGCCCTATTTAATTTGTTTTGCGCATAACCATGTTCAATAAACAAAGCGATGAAAAGAACGAATAAACTCAGCGCACCAAAGCTAAAGAAACTTAGTAGAGTCGCTACTGCGCAAACGATTAAAAAGAATTGTGATTTTTGAGGTTGGTTGTTTTCCATAACAAAATGGGTTCCTAGGTATTGGTAATAATAAAAAGAGACAGCGCTATGCGCTGCTGGGGTAGTTCAGTGAAAATAAATGTCACTTTACGCCGATGTTTTCCATTTAGCTTGAACGTGAAACCTCTTAATTAAATTTTTAATTTTACTGCTATCGCAGCTTTCTGTTTCAATAACTTTATTCACTGCATTTGTAATCTTATTGCTGCCCATCGTTATAGCTTTCTTTACTTGTTCTTCTGTAAAGTTTGGCCTTCTTTTTTTAATTTCTTGGAGCATCAAAGTTGTAACCATTTGGTAATTTGCCAAAAAAGCGGTTAATTCGTGTTCTGGAGGTGACATACATTTACTCGAAGCAGCACTAACAGCAGTAAATTGATTATACATTTTCAAGATACTTCTATTGTCAGCATTACTATTCAATGAGAAAAGCAAAATGAAGATTGATAATACTCGTTTGAAATATAGCATCATAACATCCTTGTTTAGCAACGGCTTAAACGCCGCGCTTCTTTATTTGTCAAATTTATTAAAAATTAATGGCTCCAAAAGTACAGTAATATTTGATCTAATGCCAAAAATTTTTGTGGATTATTAACTTACGGCGATGAATATAATTATTACTGGAATATTTATCTTCACCGCGCAGAAAAGGACGGCGAACACAACGCGAAATGATGTGATATAAGGGTGTGGCGTCTAAATCAATTAAACTGTTTCTGCCCTAGCCATAACAACCTCCTCAACAAAGAGTGATCATTACCCTAGGGAAAAACTAATTTATTGCCAGAAACTTTTGGGTGTCTATTGTTTATTTAAACCTTATTCATAAAATAGCTTAAAGCACGGCTTCCGTCGTCGAGATGAAAACGAATACCTTCAGGTTCATTAGTTGCGTGTGCTCGCCAATACGCCAGTCCTGTATACTTTCCGTCTAACGCACCGCAACTCTCAACGCGAAGGGATATTCGGTAGATATTAATTTTATCGTTAGGAATAGAACTTGAGCCATTAAAAACACAGCCACGTGTATCACTGCCTGTTATATCTCCGTCATCGTCAAACACTAAGCTAGTTGTTTGATCTTCACTTGCATAGGTTCCCATTAGCCGACTAAACATCGCGGTGTTGTCAGACAATGCACTATAAGTGAGCTCGATTGTGTTAAGTAGCTCACCACCTTTAGTCTGCTCTAATGAAATCTTTTCGCTCGTGTAGGAGCCTGCTGCCATAGCAGTATCTTTTAATACACCTTGAGCATTAAATGATGTGGTAACAGTTGAAAGTTCATCACCGTTAAGCTTGAAGTTGCCTGATAGGTGTTCACCACCGCTCACAAACAGTCGGAGTTCTCCATTTGGTGCAATTAATCCCAGCAACCCGTGATCAGTAACACCTAATTGCGACGTTGAACTGCCTAACCAAACGCCATTTGGCATTTTTTCAGACTCTTTTTTGCTACCTGAGTTAGAGCCTCCACAACCTGTCATTACTAAAGACAGTGCTAATACGCCCGTTAGATACTTCACCATAATCCATTTTTCTTTGGCTAATTTAAACGCCGTTATCCTATAACGCTTTATGCATGCTAGACAATTGATTTGTAATAAAGAAATTGTCATCCCAATAGATATATCGACCAAAACTTGATTTATCACGCGAGTTAAACAGTTACGTCTTTCATAATATTAGGTAACAGTGGAGATTACAGACATCAGTTGAAATCATAACAAATTAGACGATTGGTATTAAATTACGCACAAATTGACTCCTTTCGTCTAAATTATTGCAATATATTTACATCATCAATTAACAATGAAGAAGCAGCAACTCACTTCTTCGTTTTTTATCAATGTAAAATATATAGAGACAATATGAAAAACTTTATCCTTATGACACTATTTTACGTAACCTTGCTCATTCCGTTTACTAGTGTTTCAGCAGACAAAACAACCTCGCAAGCAGTAGCCCTCGATTTACTTGTTGGCGATGACAACATTACAGGCTTGCGATTAGCCTATCGACCGCACATATATCACCTTGAGGCAGTACCTTATTTCGAACAGTTAGATATTTATTGGGAAGTGAGTGTCAATTTCTGGGAATTTGGCGAGTCGAATCAGCATGAGACAAATTACGTGCTGGCAATTTCACCGGTTGTCGGTAAAACGTTTCATCACCTTTATGGTAAATACCCATTACGATGGGAGTTTGGCATCGGTATATCGCTTGTTGAAAATACGAGATTTGCGGGAAAAAACATCGGTTCTCACTATCAATTTGAAGATAGATTAGGCATTGCGATGGATTTTGGTAAAAGCAATCAGCAATCATTAGCGCTGCGTTACATGCATTACAGTAACGGCGGTCTTAATAATAAAAACCCTGGGGTAGATTTCTTGAACTTGTCTTACGCGTATTCATTTTGAAGTTATCAATTATAAGTAAATCTCAACTAATTCATTAAGATCAGTTTAGTATCAATTTTTCTCTGTGGACAGAATGCCTAACCATAATTGATTTCAATGCAAAAAATCTATTTTTCACGCGAAATCATTATAATTGTATACTCAACCATTCTTGCTCAGGAGAATGACTGACTAACTTCATCCACCCCATGACACAATCTCACCTCTTCCATAATCGCATTAGCAAGCGGTGACGCCGCACTGTTTTTACTCGATATCAACATCACGGGAATTTCGTACGAATACTTCTTCGGTAAGATCGGTTTCATCAATCCTTTGTCTACCCAATAACTGGCGAAATGTTCGGGGAGGTAGCCGATAAATTCACCTGATAGAATTAGGTGTGCGATACCTTCATCGTGATAGGCGGTGGCGCTGTTTTGATAGTTAAGGCCATCGTTACGTACTTCTTTATCGCGCATGTAGTTACTGGTGATGACTTCAGAACTTTCTAGTAATTGATTGATATCAGCTGTTTTAGCATCAAACAGCGGATGACCAACGGCACAGTAAAGATAGTTGGTTTCATTATAAAGCGGCGTGTAATCTAAGCCGCGTAGTTGATGGCGGCTCACTCCAATGCCCACCAGCGAGCGGCCATTAGCAACGGCGGTTTCAACTTCTCGCGCTTCACACACATTAATATCAAACTGTAAGTTGTTACCGCGCGCTTTTAAGCCAGCAATAGCGCGTGATAGACCGCAGCGCTCGTCGTTAACCAAGGTATCTATGATAGAAATACTAGCTCGACCTGATAATTCGTTTTTGGCACTGGCGACTGTGGCGGTAAAAGCTTCACATTGCTGCATGAGTTCGAGTGATGCTTGATATGTCACGCGACCTGTGTCCGTGAGTTCAAAACCACTTCTGCCCCGCTTGCACAGCTTGACGCCAAGGCGCACTTCCAGATCTGACAGGTGGGCACTGATCGTTGAGCGCCCAATATTGAGGCGCGATTCTGCTGCCGACAAACCGCCGGATTCAACAATAGCAACGAAAACTCTTAATAGGCGTAAATCAACGTCATGTACTTGCATTAATCGTCTCTTTATAAAACCAGAACATTAGTTCGGTAAAACAGGAATAAACGACGGTAATTATGCAACTACAAAACATTAACCACAAGTTACACTACTCGCATAATTTATGAGTTTTATAAAAATAATAAGCGTTTAGGAGCATCAACATGACGTTTAACTATGGTATTGACCACCTTAATTTGGATATCGTGAATGGTATCGCCGATGGCACAATTGAAGCGCATCTTAGCGCGGAGGCTATCGACAAAATCAACATTAGCCGTGGCCGCGTTGAAAAAATGGCGGCTTCGGACGAAGCAGTATACGGTATCAACACAGGCTTTGGCCCACTGTGTGACACACAAATCACCCCAGAAGAAACCAATCTTTTACAAAAGAACTTATTAATCACTCACGCCGTTGGTGTCGGTGAGCCGATTGCTAAATCAATTTCAAAATTGATGCTTATCACCAAGGTTCACGCCCTAAGCCAAGGTTTCTCTGGCATTCGCTTAGAAACCGTTGAGCGCATGCTTAC
>JBMYWG010000087.1:0-5411 GCA_049607155.1 Psychrobium sp. | reverse complement strand
ATAGTGTGCTCCTGCACTATTCTACTTACGCTCATCCATGAGCTAATGCGTTATTCTAATGTCGTTCATCCCTGAACGAATGCATTGCTTTACTACCGATATCCATTTCGGCATTGCTTCGCCTTGTTGTGTCGAACCTTGTTCGACGGACTGCGGCTCAAGAGAGTAGGTAGGACATTGGTAAACACCTAGAATCATTCGCTACATCCATGTAGCTCGCCCTACGGGCGGTTACGCTCTTTTCTTCGCCTAAACAACTACTTAAATTGGTTAGTTAATATATATCAAGTTTATGATCTAATATTTGTTCGTTTTAGTACTAAAGTCCTATATAGGATCAAATATTGACCTATTATGCGATTGTTTATATGAGCTAATTTGTTTTATATTCTGGCCGTTGAAAATAGCGGTTAATTTTAAACTATTGTAATGATTTGGTTTTTACATATTTTGTTAACTGCTTATTAGAATTTTTTAATGCGATGCGGATCTGCTACTAAATTCGCTAAATTAACCAAAGTGTTATTTTTATATACAAATTGGTTGTTTTTTATTAACCTGTGGTCGACCAAAGAATATTTATTCATTTTGTATTTCAGGGATGTAATTCATGATTAGTTTTATTGGCCGTTCAAGGGAAGTTGTGTCTGCAGTTTTTGAACGTTCGTTCTCCGCTTTTTCCACACTGTTAATTATTTCAATTTTCCTTCTAACTTCTTCTAAGGTGAACGCTCAAGAACCTGCAGTTTTTGTTGCGCCTGATCGCTGTAGTGTAGTGCAACCAAAAACGGATTATAGTGACATTCTATTTAGCTCGGTGAATTCTGGTGGTAACTACGGGAATCAATCTAAGGGTTGGCTTGATGCGAGCGGCGATAAAACATGGATGAGAGATCCTGATGATGGCGGTGGTTGGTTGGGAATGGTGTTTGTGTCGCCAAGAAGAATAGAAAACATCAAAACCAGAGGTCAAAATCATTCTAGCAAAAAACAGTGGGTGACACGTTATCGCGTGGAAGCAACTAAGACTCCGTACGATCTTACTCGCCAAGCGAATAATGTGCCTGCTAATAGGGCCTGGGCACAAGCTGCAACATGGGTAAATTTAGGAACATTTGATGGCAATAGTGATAAAAATACTATCGTAACTCGCACGATTTCCAATACTGATAAAGACTGGACTGCGGTGCGACTGGTTCCTCTTGCGAAGAAAAATCGCTGGGCGATGCGTATGGGTGCAACCCTTTGTCGTGACATGAACGCGCGACGCCTGTGGCTAGATGGTGATGTTGGTCTTTACAAAGATGATTTGACGACACCAGCAACATCGTCCGGCAATAAAGTTTACAGTTGGCAAGATCGCTCTGCTTGGAACGATCATGCCAAAGAGAACTCACTACAGGGTGGTGTTGCTTCAGATAAACAACCTTCTTATAAAAACAACGCTGGTAACTTCCATTCAGCGTTGAGTTTTGATGGCTCGGCTGGTAATGCATACTCAATGGGATTGCAACTGGGTGACAATTCTGTGTATTCCTGGAATTCTTATGAAGGGCTATCTATTTATGCAGTGGCAACACCAAAAGAATCAGACAGCAGTATTAACAGTTATATCTATGATTTTGGGGCGTTTCATGGCAAAGGATTAGGTTTGCGCTTAAATCAAGGTCGTGCTTTTGCGTATGTAAGCAGTAATAGTGGCGGAAGCCAGTTAACTCATGATTTTGAAAGTAGTCTGAGTAACTCTTCCCCAGCAATGATTCAGTTAGATATTTTATTCGATGACAAAATGTTATTGAAACATAATGGCTTAGAGCTTGTTAGTATTCCAATTAGTCTGGATGAATTTACTGCAAATGAAGTGAATCATGCGCCAACTTATGGTTCTAATACTGCGTCTCCTGTGTCAATTGGCTGACAATCAAAGAATCTTAATTTTGTTAGCCAAAACAGATTGTTTAACGGCGACCTCTTTGAATTAATCTACATAAGTCAAAAACAAACGCCAAATCAGCATCATCGTATTCAATCTTATTTAGCGATGAAGCACGGGATTACGCTTGATACGACTGTTGGAAGTTACTTGAGTGCAGACGGCGATGTGTTATTTGATGACGCTACTTATTGGAACAATATTTTAGCGCTAGGTAAAGATGGCGTGACAGGGCTGGATCAGCGGATTTCAAAATCGCAAATGGGCAATGCGTCACTGATCGTTTCAGTCTCAGATGATGTAAGTAGTTTGAGCCGCGAGCAACCGGATGTGATAGCCGACAAGTCGTTTTTAGTGATTGGTTCTGATGGTGAGTCTCGAGGTAGTGCTCATACACTTAATTTAGATACTACAAAATACGTAAAGCGGGTTAAACGGCAGTGGAAAGTTGTTAATACCAATTTCAATACACCGGTCACTCTTAAGTTTACCAATTCGGTATCACGTAATAATTATCAAAAGCGCGTTTTACTATGGGACGCAGATGGAGACTTTAACTCGGGGTCAGTAGAACTAGGTACAGAGTTTGATCGTGAATTCTCAGTCAATAGCTTAGATAGCGGTTATTTGGCGCTTGCGTTTGCGGAGCATTATCCAACTTCAGCCGATAATTCTATTGCAGTGACTGAAGATTCATATGTGTCGCTAAGCGCTAGTGATTTTCCGTTCGCCGATCTTAATGAAGATCATTCATTATACTCGGTGACTATTTCTTCATTAAACATTCAGGGAACGCTGACAGTAAATGGCAATCCAATTGCCGCTAATGATGTGATTGATGCAGCTGATCTAAGCAATGTTGTATACACGCCTCCACTGAATGCTGCCGGTGATAATTACGCTTCTTTCACATTTAGAGTTAATAATAAATTTGCTTTGTCACAAAGCGATAACAGCATGACTTTTAATGTGGCTAATCTGAATGATGCACCTCTGATTAGTGGTTCGCCAATCACGACCATTGCCGAAGATAGTACATACAGTTTTACACCAACAGTTACCGATGCCGATGCTGTTGATACGACAACTTTTAGTATTACGAATAAGCCCGTTTGGGCAACATTCAACACAGCAACAGGATTATTATCCGGAACGCCGACCAACAGCAATGTAGGTGTGACTTCCAACATTGTTATCAGTGTCAGTGATGTCGAAAATGCGACAGATGATTTGGCCGCATTCTCAATTACGGTAACTAACACTAATGATGCTCCTGTTATTTCGGGAACGCCAGCTACCGAAATTGCGCAAGGCAGCGCTTATAGCTTTACGCCGTCGGTCACCGATGTCGATGTCGAGGATGGTAAAACTTTTAGTATTACTAATAAGCCGACTTGGGCGAGTTTCGACACGGCGACTGGTGCGCTGACCGGTACGCCTGATAACAGCCATGTGGATACAACAACAGGTGTGCTGATTTCAGTCAGCGATGGTAACGGTGGCAGCGACTCGCTTGGATCTTTTGATATTGAAGTAACCAATGTTAATGATGCGCCATTACTTGGTGGCACGCCAGCGACAACAGCACCTGAAGATGCGCTCTATAGCTTCACGCCAAGCTTGACCGATATTGATGCTGGTGACACTCATATTTTCAGTATTACTAACAAACCGAGTTGGACACACTTTGACCCTGCAACAGGCGCCTTAACAGGTACGCCAAACAACAGCCATATTGGTGACTACACGGGTATCGTCATTACCGTAACCGACAGCGCGAATGCGGCTAATAGTCTGCCAGCATTTGCCATTGAAGTGACTAATACCAATGATGCTCCTGTAATTTCTGGCGCGCCGAGCACAACTGTTAACGAAGATAGTCTCTATCAATTTGTACCAAATGTCAGTGATGATGATAGCGGTGATACTCATACTTTTAGCATTATAGGGAAGCCAAGTTGGGCAAACTTTGATACCACAAACGGTACTTTATCAGGCACGCCAACTAATGGCGATGTAAGAAGTCACGCCAATATTGTTATTTCTGTGCAAGATGCTGCAAATGCCAGCGCTAGCCTCGCTACCTTTACTATAACCGTTGCTAATACCAATGACGCACCGACTATCAGCGGAGCACCAGCGGTTAGCGTTGCGCAAGGCGCTGCTTACAGCTTTACGCCAACGATTAATGATGTCGATACCGCAGATAGCTATAGTGTTGATATTAATACCAAACCAAGTTGGGCGAGCTTTGATACGGCAACTGGCGCGTTAACGGGGACGCCGACTAATGATGATGTGGGTACAACGGCTAATATTGTTATTACAGTAACAGATAACGCTGGTGCAAATGCTTCATTGGCCGCATATAGCTTAACAGTCACCAATGTCAATGATGCACCTGTTATCTCCGGTACACCTGCTGCTACAGTTGCCGAAGATGCTAGTTATGCATTTACGCCATCTGTCGCTGATATTGATGTCGGCGATAGCCATACTTTTAGCATTACTAATAAACCAAGCTGGTTAACCCTAAATGCTTCAACTGGGGCATTAACGGGGACGCCGACCAACGATGATGTCGGTACGACATCTTCGATGGTAATGACGGTGGAAGATAGCAGTGGCGCTACCGATGATTTAGCCGCCTTTACTATTACCGTGACTAATACCAATGATGCGCCAGTTATCTCTGGTTCCCCAGTAACTAGCGTTAATCAAGATGCTGCTTATAGCTTTACACCTGTGGTAACCGATGTTGATAGCGGTGATACTAAAGTATTTACTATTACCAATATGCCGACATGGACAAGTTTTGATACGGCAACTGGTGCGCTTACTGGTACACCGACTAACGGCGATGTTGGCACCACAACAGGTATTGTGATCAGCGTAAAAGATGCTGCCAATGCTAGTGCGGCATTAGCGGCCTTTAATCTGGTTGTTAATAACGTCAATGATGCGCCAGTGATATCTGGTTCGCCAGCAATTACAGTGGCGCAAGATGCTGCCTATAGTTTCACGCCTGTGGTGACGGATGCCGATAGTGGCGATAGCAAAGCTTTTAGCATTACTAACAAGCCAAGCTGGGCAAGTTTCGATAATGCAACGGGAGCGTTAACAGGGACGCCAGGTAATAGCGATGTCGGTAATTATCCTAATATCACTATTACGGTGACAGATGGCGCTAATGCTTCTGACTCGTTAACGGCATTTGCCATTGACGTTACTAATGTTAATGACGCACCAATTATTAGCGGCACGCCAGCGACGACAGTGGCAGAAGACGCGGCGTATAGCTTCACGCCTGCAGCAAATGATATCGATAGTGGCGACACCAAAACCTTTAGTATTACCAATAAGCCAACTTGGGCTGCCTTTAGCACCACCACCGGCGCATTAACTGGTAAACCTGATAATAGTCATGTTGGTACCACAAGTAATATTGTGATTAGCGTGGAAGACGCGGCTGGCGCAA
>JBMYWG010000086.1:0-5445 GCA_049607155.1 Psychrobium sp. | reverse complement strand
AAGAAATGGCCAGCGTTTAGCTGGCTTTTATCGTTTTTACTCTTCCTTCCACTGCTCGCTATTATTTGGCAATCCTTTGGCGATGACGGCAATGTATTTGCTGAGTTATGGCAAAGCGTACTGCCTGATTACATGCTAAACACCGCGCTTGTCGTTGGTACCGTTGGCTTTTTATCGATGCTAATCGGTGTGCCTGTCGCTTGGCTAGTGGCTATGTGCGAGTTTCCGGGGCGCAAATTGTTTTTGTGGGGCATGTTGCTTCCTTTAGCTATGCCGTCTTATGTTGTTGCTTTCGTTTATACCGATTTATTGGAATACGCCGGGCCTGTCCAAACGGCGCTGCGTGAATTCTTCGGCTGGAAATCGGCACAAGACTACGCATTTTTCGATGTCCGTACCTGGTTTGGCGCCGCGGTGATGCTGGCACTGGTGCTATACCCTTATGTGTATTTATTGGCGAGAACGGCGTTTCTCGAGCAATCACAATCATTAGCTCAATCAGCGCGGATGTTAGGTGCTAATGCGTGGCAGAGTTTTTGGCGGGTGTCATTGCCATTAGCGCGTCCTGCGATAGCTGTCGCAGTGGCTTTGGTGGCCATGGAATCATTGGCTGATTTTGCGGTGGTGCATTATTTTGCGGTGCCGACTTTAACAACTGCGGTTTACGATACGTGGCTTGGTTACGGCAGTTTAGCGGCGGCTGCGCGTTTGTCGGCGTTAATGCTAGCGGTGTTGTTTGTACTTATCGCGTTAGAGCGCGTTGGCAGAGCCAAACAGCGTCATTATCAGCGGTCAGACTCTGGCGAGCCAGTTATGCGCCATCAGCTTAGTGGTATCAAAAAATGGTTAGCGACCCTGTTGTGTTTAACTATTTTTATGGCGGGCTTTGGCGTGCCATTTATTTCATTAGTGAATATGGCGATTGATTATTTCGATGTGTCGTGGAACCGTGAGTTCTTTGATTACAGCGTCAATAGCCTACTGTTAGCATCGACGGTTTCATTGGTGTGCTTGTTTATTGCTATCTTACTTGGTTACTTTAAGCGTTTATCAAGCGGTAAATATGCTGCATTAGCGCCGAAAATCGCTAGCACGGGTTATGCGCTGCCGGGCACTGTGCTGGCGATTGGCGTAATAATTCCGCTGACACTATTCGATCACGGCATCAATGAGTTCCTAGAATCTTTCAGTATTGAAGGCCCTGGCTTGTTGCTTTCAGGTACTGTCTTTGCCATTGCCGCCGGTTATACGGTGCGCTTTTGTGCCATCGCTATCGGTTCGATAGAGTCGAGTTTTAATAAGATTTCGCCATCGATTGATATGGTGACGCTGACCTTAGGAAAATCACCATTAGGCATGTTGTTTAAGGTGCATTTACCACTGATCAAAAAAGGCTGTTTTGCGGCGCTGTTGTTAGTGTTTATCGAATCGATGAAAGAGTTACCTGCCGCGTTGTTATTACGCCCGTTTAACTACGAAACACTCGCCACTTATGTTTATCAATTTGTGTCTGACGAACAACTAGAATACGGCGCACTAGCTGCTATTGTGATTGTTTTGGTTGGACTAATTCCTCTTGTTTTCTTAAATCGTTCACTGGAGCAACAACACTAATATGACGCAGTTAACTATCAGTAATTTGTCGAGTAAATACGACGACAAAGCCGTTATCGAAGGGTTGTCGCTTAGTTTAGAAAGCAATGAAATCGTCGCGTTATTGGGGCCTAGTGGTTGTGGTAAAACGACGCTGTTGCGGGCAATTGCGGGATTACAGCCTATTTGTGACGGTGAAATTTCGCTAGGTAACACGGTGATCAGTGCGCCGAAAAAATCTGTGCCGAGCGAAAAGCGCAATGTTGGGATGATTTTTCAGGATTATGCCCTGTTTCCACATTTGAGTGTTAACGACAACGTTGCTTTTGGTTTGCAAAAGCTCGATAAGTCAAAACGTCAGGCGGTGGTTGATGACATGCTGCGCTTGGTGAAGTTATTGGGTTATGGCGATCGTTTTCCTCATGAACTGTCGGGTGGTCAGCAGCAACGTGTCGCTATTGCTCGTGCTTTGGCCTACAAACCACAACTCATGCTACTCGATGAGCCTTTCTCAAATATCGATAGTCAATCGCGTGGCGAGATTATGCAAGAGATGCGTCAGATCCTTAAAGAGCAAGGCGTACCAGCGGTTTTCGTGACTCACAGTAAAGACGAAGCCTTTGCTTTTGCTGATAAAATTGCCATCTTTAACGACGGAAAAATCGAGCAAATCGATAGCGGCAATGTGTTATATGCGCAACCTAGCTCTTGCTATGTCGCTAATTTTATGGGAAAAACTAATTACTTAACCATTGAAAGTGCTACCAACGAGCATTTGAATACAACACTTGGGCGGCTAACGTTGAATGGTGCTGAGCTGCCATTGGATCACAATGTGGTGATGTTGCGACCTGAGCAAATTGTTATTGATGAAAACTCTGCGTATAGATTTGTTGTTAAACAAGCGATATTTGCTGGTAGTCATTGGATCTATCAAGTTGCAGCAAAAGCTGACGATAAGGTGTTAGTGGAAGTGCACTCACATGAGCGTTTAGCGCTGGAACAAGAGCTTGGTTTGACGGTGACAGCGCATCAATGGGTAACTTTTAAAACCTAACAATAAGTACTTGCTGCAGAATATAAAAGCAAGCGTTGGAGTAATAATGGCAAGAGAACAATCTGGAATTTGCGCCGAGGGAAATTTACATAGCCAATATTTGCTATTCGATTGTCATGAAGGCATGGAGGCTGCTATTCGCAGCCAGCTGGTGGAAATCAGTCACTATCTCGAAGAGATGGCTGACGAATATAGTGATGTGGCGTTTTCTGGCTTTATTGCCGTGGGCGCCAACTATTGGGAAAACCTCTATCCCGATTCCAAACCAAAGATGCTAAGGCCATTCCCATCGCTCAGCCAAGATGATCGGCACGCGCCGGCTTTTCCTATCGACCTCTTTATTCAAATTCGCTGTGATCGCAGCGATATTAATCATTTGGTCAGCCGTGAGATTTGTTTGATGCTGGAAGATCTCGCTAGCCTTGTCGAAGAAGTGCGTGGTTTTAGATATTTAGACAGTCGCGATCTCACTGGATTTGTCGATGGCACCGAAAACCCTAAAGGCTTGCATCGTCAAGAAGTGGCGTTAGTGGGTGAAGAAGATAATGAATTCCGCGGTGGTAGTTATGTTCATATCCAGCGTTATGTTCATGATTTAACACAGTGGGATAAGCTAAAAGTCAAAACTCAAGAAGATATTATTGGCCGTACCAAACAAGATAATCACGAATATTCATCGTTTAACAAACCGAAGACCTCGCATATTCGACGCACGGGATTAAAAGATGATGCAGGAAATTCCGTTGAGATCTTGCGCCAGTCGATGCCCTATGGAGATATGAAAGAGCAGGGACTGTTCTTTATTTCGTGTTGTAAAACACCACTAAATTTTGAATTAATGCTGCGTAGTATGATTGTTGGTGACAATAAGGGGCATTACGATCATTTACTCAAATATACCCAAGCAGTGACTGGTGCAGCGTTTTTTGCACCAGCAGTGAGTTATTTCTCGGCGCATAATTAATCTATCTTTCAGGCAATAAAAAAAGAGAAGCAAAGGCTTCTCTTTTTTTATGTTCCGGATGAACGGTGTGCCGCGGTACCATGGATGGTAAAGAGCGACGGTATTTTAGTTCGTGTAAATTACAAACTAACGTTAAAAATCTCTTTGATAGTGGCGAGTGTTTTTTGAATTTCGCTGACCTGTGCTGGCGCGATGAAGATAGTGTCATCGCCGGCGATGGTGCCTAAGATACCTTCAGCCTTACCAATAGAGTCTAGTAAGCGAGCAATAAGCTGTGCTGCGCCTGGACTGGTGCGGATAACGATCATTGAGTCGTTGTGATCCAAATCGATTACCAAGTTTTTCAGTGGACTACTGGTGTTTGGAACGCCCATTTCTGCTGGTAGGCAGTAAACCATTTCTTGCTTGGCATTGCGGGTGCGAACGGCACCAAACTTACTGAGCATGCGAGAAACTTTAGATTGATTGATATTTTCAAATCCTAATTCTTGCAGTGCGTGAACGATGTCGCCTTGAGAGCCAAAACACTCTTCTTTTAATAGGGCTTTAAATGCTTTTACAAGCTGGTCTTGTTTTTGAGAAGGTCTCATTTTGTACCATTATTGTTGTTATTTTTAGAAATGATATGCATAAGTGATGCATAAAAACACAGTTATATTCAATAACTATGTGCATTATTGCATAAATCAAGGGCTGTAAACCATTATTTTTTTGTGATGTAAGTAGTTTTTATAACTTTGCAAAAAAATGCCTAAGACAAGCATTTAAGATGGCTTTGGCTTGCGTAAAATGATACCCGTAGTCAATGAATATGCTTGTTCCATAGCGGCCTAAAATGCTATCAACTGCGTTGCGCTCAATCCCAATAGCCAGCTATTGCTCATTCCCGCGCCTTGTTGCTAACATTTTATTCTCGCTATATATTCAAGCGTTTCCAACGACTACGGGTATAGGTTATACTGCGTGCGAATTTTACAACGGGTGCAGCTTTAGTCGCATGGTTTTTAGCGATTAATTTCACTACAGTGAGTGCATCTCATCGTTAGACTTATTATCGGCTGACGATTTATTAAAAATTGAAATAATCTCTAAGGGAGAAAGTTATGAAAGTTGCAGTATTAGGCGCTGCTGGTGGCATTGGCCAAGCACTAGGTTTATTGTTAAAAACTCAACTACCTGCGGGCAGCGAGTTATCTCTATATGATATCGCGCCAGTAACTCCAGGTGTTGCTGCTGATCTTAGCCACATCCCAACTGATGTTAAAGTAACAGGTTTCGCAGGTGAAGATTCTACGCCAGCACTTGAAGGTGCAGACGTAGTATTAATCTCTGCTGGTGTTGCACGTAAACCAGGTATGGATCGTTCAGATCTTTTCAACATCAACGCTGGTATCGTTAAAACGTTAATCGGTGCTTGTGCTGATACATGTCCAAAAGCGCTTATCGGTGTTATCACTAACCCAGTAAACACAACTGTTGCTATCGCGGCAGAAGTATTAAAAGAGAAGGGTGTTTACGATCCTGCTCGTTTATTCGGTGTTACTACACTTGACGTTATCCGCGCTAACACTTTCGTTGGCGAAGCTAAAGGTGTTAACCCTGCAGATGTAAACGTTCCAGTAATCGGTGGTCACTCAGGCGTTACTATCTTACCATTACTATCTCAATCTGGTTTTGAATTCTCAGATGAGGAAATTGCTGCATTAACACACCGCATCCAAAACGCTGGTACTGAAGTTGTTGAAGCTAAAGCTGGTGGCGGTTCTGCTACATTATCAATGGGTCAAGCTGCTGCACGTTTCGGTCTATCACTAGTTCGCGCATTAAACGG
>JBMYWG010000085.1:0-5599 GCA_049607155.1 Psychrobium sp. | reverse complement strand
TGTGCAATTGACAAGGCTGTTTCGCAAGGCATGAGGAGCGACGCCTAGTTTACCTAGGCGAGCGACGAAAAACGCAGCGAAAATGTCTTGTCATTGCATCCGAAGGACAGCGTTTGTTCGTGATTTCTACGGCGTTATCGCCTGCTAGCTTAGCCCACTAAGCGTCGCAGGCTCTGCCTTGTATAAAACCCGAACAATTCGCTGCAAAAGCCTTCACCAAAGATCAACAGGCCCTATAAAACTATCGATTTTCTAGGATAATTTTCTTTGCACCTTGGAAGGAATCAAATAACTGCTGGTGAGCGCGTTGTGAGAAAGTATCATCGCGCTCGGTGTATTGCGCTATCCAGTCAATTAGCATCTCAAGATTGGCATCTTGTGCAGCTTTGCTCTCATACTTATGTGGCTCCCAAGGTCTAGCTTTGGCATTGGCAATACAGGCTTCAACAGGCAAGTTCATGAAAATCATTTTACTGGCGACTGGCGTGAGCAATTCCAACAAGTCAGCGTAACAACCTTCAATCACCCAATTATCGTTTCGCGATGTGAAGTCATCCAGCAAAGATTTTGATTCTTCGATTGGCTTACGTGATACAGGCGTAGTCGCCTGCCACGCTACTGTGTCTAAATCTAGATGGGCTAGTTGTTTTTCATCCGCGAGCTTTTTGGCTAGTGTTGATTTTCCAGAGCCGGAATTTCCAAAGATTAGAACTCGTTTCATTATCGTATTCCCTGTAATTTATTACTGTAATTACTCAGCCTTCGCACGTACCAAGAACACCGACAGCGCGCCTAAAATTAGTGAGCCACCAGCCATCCACATCATGCTGATGGCATGATTATTAAACCAGTAGAATAAAATAGGTCCGGCGAGAAAACCACAGACAATTTGCGGGCCAGCAACGGTGAAGTTGAATATCCCCATGTAAATACCGGTTCGCTCGGCAGGTAATACACTTGATAGCATAGTATATGGCATCGCAAGTAGCGTCGCCCATGCGATACCGACGCCTAACATTGGCACTAGCATATCGACAGCGCCTTGTGGCACCACAACTTGGGTAATGAGTAAGTTAAGCTCCACTGCAGTTGGATCGTTAAATAGCCCGAGTGAAATAAAACCAACACCGCCAATAAATAGCCCCAATGCGTAAATCGGCTTGCGGCCAAAGGTATTGGCGAGCTTGCCCATGATGGCGGAATAGAAGGTAGCAGACACATACATAGCAGCGTATAAGATACCAATCCAGTCCCCTGCTTCTCCGCGCGCTTTTGTGATTTGTGCTGGTACTTCACCCACCGATTTAATGTGGTCAGGATCGAACCATATCGGATCGATGCCCCACGCCGTTTGCGTCACTGCAGCGAAGATATATACCCACATTAAAAACATCGGTAACCAAGAAAAAAACTGCACTAGAGCCAATTGCTTCATGGTCTTGGGCATTGACGATACTAGTCCAAAGAAATCACTTAAGCGCTTCGCTAACGGCTGTTTTTCACTCTCTTCTGGCGCTGCTTCGATGTTATTCATCGCGTTATAGGTTTGTGGATCGTATTCCCGCGTTTTAAATACCGTCCAAGCGACAGAACTAACCATAATGGCTGCGCCAATGTAGAATGACCACGCAACAGTTTCGGCAACTTCCCCTAAGTTAGACTCGTTGCTCATCATCAGCACATTAGTCAGCATAAAAGGAAGAATAGAGCCAACAACCGCGCCAATATTAATCAGCAGCGATTGAATAGCATAACCTTGATTGCGTTGCTCTTCTGGTACCATATCGGCGACCAATGCCCTAAACGGCTGAAACGCTGCGTTAAACGCCGCGTCCATAATGGCAAGCATCACTAGTCCAAAAATCATTGGCGCAATCACGGTGACAAACAAAGGCGCTTGCGGCATCAGCAACATCGCTACACCAGCAGTAAGCGAACCACCTAAAATAAACGGTGCGCGGCGACCAAAACGATTCCATGTTCTATCTGATTTCGCGCCCACAAGCGGCTGAATGATAATGCCCATAATAGGGGCTAGTAGCCACATATAGGACAATGAATAAAGGTCGGCACCTAAGTCAGATAACACCCTGCTTAGATTGGCATTTTGCAGTGCAAAACCAATTTGCACGCCTAAAAAGCCAAAACTTAGATTCCAAATCTGCCAAAAACTCAATCGCGGTTTATTCATTATTATTGTCCACTTTTTATCAAGGAATTGATAATTAGTGATAAAGCTCAATAAGTAAACGTTTTAGCGCATACATACGTATGCAATCCTCCCTATCAAACTCGCCATAATCCTGCCACTGCGATCACACAAACAGTGATAGTAATCACCCTAACAACAGGTTAAAATATGCCGCTTTTTTATCGGCTTAATCGCTCGGTAAAATCCTTAAATTTATTATTAAAGAGAATCTAACTTTGATTACTACCGCTAATATCACCATGCAATTTGGCGCCAAGCCTTTGTTTGAAAACATCTCTGTAAAATTTGGCAACGGCAATCGTTACGGTCTTATCGGCGCAAACGGCTGTGGTAAGTCAACGTTTATGAAGATCTTAACTGGCGATTTAACGCCATCATCAGGCAACGTTAGTGTTGAAACAGATCAGCGCATCGGTAAGCTTCACCAAGATCAGTTCGCGTTTGAACAATACAGTGTTATCGACACTGTAATCATGGGTCACAAAGAAATGTGGGCAGTGAAAGAAGAGCGCGACCGCATTTACGCCGATCCTGAGATGAGCGAAGAAGACGGTATGCGTGTTGCTGACTTAGAAACTGAATTTGCAGAGATGGATGGCTACAGCGCCGAAGCACGTGCAGGTGAGTTATTATTAGGTGTTGGCATCGAAGAAGCGTTGCACTACGGTCCAATGAGTGAAGTTGCACCGGGTTGGAAATTACGTGTGTTACTCGCCCAAGCCCTATTCTCTGATCCAGATATCCTATTACTTGATGAGCCAACCAATAACTTGGACATCGACACCATCAAATGGTTAGAAGACATTCTAAACGAACGTAAATCAACCATGGTTATCATTTCGCATGACCGTCACTTCCTAAACTCAGTATGTTCACACATGGCTGATTTAGATTACGGTGAAATGTCGGTATTCCCAGGTAACTATGACGAATACATGACCGCAGCGACTCAAGCACGTGAGCAACTAGTGGCGGATAACGCTAAGAAGAAAGCGCAAATTGCTGAACTTCAATCATTCGTATCTCGCTTTTCGGCTAACGCGTCAAAAGCGAAGCAAGCTACCTCGCGCGCCAAGCAAATCGATAAGATTCAATTGGCTGAAGTTAAAGTATCAAGCCGCGTATCGCCATACATTCGCTTTGAACAAGAAAAGCAACTTTATCGTAATGCCATTACTTTAGAAGGCGTTAGCAAAGCATTTGACGATGTAAGCCTGTTTAAAGACTTTGAAATGATCACCGAAGTTGGCGAGCGCATTGCTATTATCGGTCAAAATGGCGCGGGTAAAACTACCCTTATCCGTATCTTACAAGGTGATTTAGCGGCTGATAGCGGTGAAGTTAACTGGTCTGAAAATGCCAACATCGGTTACTACGCGCAAGACCACTCTCATGAGTTCGAGCAAGACATGACGTTATTCGATTGGATGGCGCAATGGATGAAGCCGGGTGATGACGAACAGTCAGTGCGCGGCATCTTAGGTCGTCTATTGTTCTCACAAAACGATATCGGTAAATCAGTAAAAGTTATCTCTGGTGGTGAGCAAGGCCGCATGTTGTTCGGTAAATTAATGATGCAAAAACCAAATGTATTATTAATGGATGAGCCAACCAACCACTTGGATATGGAATCGATTGAATCTATCAACTTGGCGTTAGAGAACTACCCAGGCACCTTATTCTTCGTATCGCATGACCGTGAATTCGTATCGTCACTAGCAACCCGTATTTTCGAAATCACGCCAAACGGCATCAACGATTTCCGCGGCACTTACGACGAGTTTTTAGCAGCGAAAGAAGCCGCTAAAAAATAACATCATAGCGTGAACGAACAAGCCGACATTGTCATGATGTCGGCTTTTTTATTGTCGATTTAAAAGTGAATAGAAATATAACTCGTTGTTATAACAAATCTAATTGAATACGTATGCAATGGCTTTCGCAAAATGTTAAATCTATGTAAACATGCAAGCAGCTAGGCAGGAACCACAAAGGACTGCGCCTCGCATTCATTGGGACATAATAAAAATAACCTATCTATAGGAAGACTAATGAACATCCAATCGACCTTCAAAAAGGCCGTTGCTTTAGGTGCTATTGCATTAAGTAGCGCCACTATTTCACACACCGCCAGCGCCGATACCATCTTACATGCCTTTAACTGGGAATATGATGAAGTTACCCAAAAAGCCAAAGAAATAGCCGATTTAGGCTATAAAAAAGTATTGGTATCACCTGCTTATAAATCGACAGGCGATCAATGGTGGGCACGCTATCAGCCACAAGATTATCGCGTTATCGACAATCCACTTGGCGACACCCAAGATTTTAAAGCCATGGTTACCGCGCTAAAAGCGCATGGCGTTGAAACCTACGCCGATATTGTATTTAACCACATGGCAAATGAAGCGCATCAGCGCAGTGATTTGAACTATCCCGGTGCGGCGGTACTCGCCGAATATGCTCAAGAAGCCACTAAAAACGAAGCCAATAAGCTATTTGGTGACATCACCGATAACTTCTTAGCCGCTCATGATTTCCAAGCGCCAGGCTGTATTACCGATTACACCAATGTTCACCAAGTACAAACGCTGCGTTTGTGTGGCGGCAATGGCGATCCCGGTTTGCCAGATCTCGATCCTAATAACTGGGTCGTCGAGCAACAAAAGCTCTATCTCAATAAGTTAAAATCTTTCGGTGTGACAGGCTTTCGCGTCGATGCCGCTAAGCACATGACGAATTATCACATCAACGCTGTTTTCACGCCTGAAATCAAAGCCAATGTTAACGTCTTTGGTGAAATCATCACGCTTGGTGGTGCAGGCCATGGCGATCACGACAACTTCTTGGTGCCGTACTTAAACGAAACAGGCCACAACGCTTACGACTTCCCGCTGTTTAACCAAATGTTTAACGCCTTTAAGTTCGGCGGCTCGATGAACTTACTTGTCGACCCAGGTGCCTATGGGCAAGCGCTACACGGCAGTCGTGCTATCACTTTTAGTGTCACGCATGATATCCCGCTGAATCAAGGTTTCCGTCACCAAATTCTGGATCCTACCGATGAAAAGCTAGCTAATGCTTACATCATGGGTCGTGACGGTGGTGTGCCGCTGATTTATTCAGATCACAATGAAAGTGGTGACAACAGATGGCAAGATTTCTACAAGCGCGATGATATAAAAGGCATGCTGAAATTCCACAACGCCCTGCAAGGCCGTGGTATGCAGGTGATTAATCACAATGACTGTATAATCTTATTCAAACGCGATCACGCGGGTGTGGTAGGTATTAATAAATGTGGCAACGGCCAAGATGTGTGGGTGAATACAGCCACTGACAACTTGTACTGGCATCGTAATTACCGCGATGTATTAAGTAACGACG
>JBMYWG010000084.1:0-5766 GCA_049607155.1 Psychrobium sp. | reverse complement strand
GATAAAGGCACTATCACCATCTTAGATCGCAGACTTGTCACCAAGCGCTACGGTCAAGCACTAATCGACTCCCTTCCGCCATATAAGGTTACCATTGAGCGTTAATGAATGATTGAGTTTCTCGACAGTATCCCCTTGTGGCTTATTTTATCCAGCGTGGCCATAATCGCAGGCTTTGTAGACGCCATTGCTGGCGGCGGTGGCTTGCTTACTGTACCAGCACTGCTAAGTACCGGAATGCCTGTTCACATGGTATTAGGCACTAATAAGCTCGCTTCAAGCTTTGGTACGGCGACAGCCAGTTACACCTTTTATCGTAACAAACTGTTTTCCCCAAAGCTGTGGATTCACTGCGCTATTTCAACGTTTATTGGCGCGGCGTTAGGCGCGGGAGCTGTTTATCTAGTTAATGGGGATTTCTTAGAAAAAATATTGCCGCTACTTATTATAGTCACAGCGGTTTATACCTTATTTAAAAAGACGCCATCAACTCATACGTGCCTTAAAACCACCCAACCTTGTAAAGTAAAACAATGGTTTCAAGGCTTATCTATCGGGTTTTACGATGGCTTCGCAGGACCTGGTGCTGGCGCGTTTTGGACGGTATCCGGCCAAGTACTGTACAAAATTGATATTCTTTTAAGCAGCGGTGTGGCTCGCACCATGAACTTTATTAGTAACTTCACCGCGCTTGTTACCTTTGTCATTCTCGGCCAAGTTGATTATGTTATCGGGATCAGCATGGGAATTTGTTTAATGATAGGCTCAGTAATTGGTGCTAAAGCCGCCATTCGATTTGGCAGTGACTTTATCCGGCCGATTTTTATATTTGTCGTGTTATGCATCAGTGCCAAATTAGCGTGGAGTGCATGGCTATGAGAAAAGAGCTCAACAAAATACGTGAAGTACTATCAAAGCTGGCGACTGACGCACAAATTTACGATCAAACAAATATCATTCCTGACTTAGCCCGCAAAGCACTCTTTGAAGATCGCTTGTTCAAATCTCAATCTCGTCAACTCAGCCATTACGTCAAAGAAAGCCAAGCACTAGTCATTCACGTACAAGCACTCATCGATAGTAATAGCGCTAATTCCATCATCGCATTTCAATGTGAAAAACTCGTCGACCAATGCCAAGCCATCAAAAAAGCGTTATCAAGCCAAGAGCTACAAGGGCGTAGCTATAAAATAGATAAAGCGAGCAAAGCGAAACGATTTGCCAAAAAACAGCAAAATAGCCCCGATAACTTTAAATGGTTGGCGCAAAAGATAATGAGCAATAGCCAACATCTTTATCAAGAGCTATCAAAACATCACGAATACCGCAGTAGATTTAATCAACGAATACACCAGCTAAACGAACAACTCGCCAAGGCGAATCAAGGCGAAAAAATAGGCCTACAGCAAGAAATTCTAAAACTGCAGAAACGTTTAGGCCAATGTAACAAAGCGATTTATTTCATCGAACAAAAAATCGAAAATCTAGAAAAAGGCAAGCGACCTTTTTAACTGAGCAGGAAAGACTATGAGCCAATCGACTCCATTAGAACAAGCGCCGGATTACATAAAACTCGCCGTCGACCTCATCGACATACTAGAAGAGACAAAACTACCAAAAGAAACGGTTTTAAAAGCGCTAGAAATCGTTAAAAACGATTTCGAAAAGCATCAGAAGTAGTCACCAAACATGAAAAGAATCTTACTTGCTTCGACACTAATTATTAGTCTAGCACTGGTTGCGTTATTGGTTCCTCCTTATATAGACGAGCAGCGCAACGCCATTGACGCCCATACGCCATACAAGATTTCTGCGACAAGCCAAGCGTTTCATCAATCGTTATTCATCGGCGATTGGCACAGTGACAGCTTGCTTTGGAATCGCAATATTCTAGAGCGCTCTGATTATGGTCATATGGATATTCCTAGGCTACAGGCAGGTAACGTTGCACTACAAATGTTTACCACGACGACCAAGAGGCCGCGTAATCAAAATTATCACAACAATAATAGTGATGCCTTCGACAACATCACTTTACTTGCCATGGTGCAAGCATGGCCTCCTAGAACTTGGTTTAACCTCACTGAGCGCGCGTTGTATCAAAGCCAAAAACTAAAAACTGCCATTGCTAATGCACCGCAACAATTAATGCTCATCACCAGCCAAGAGACTTTGCGACAATTTATTACTACACGTGAAAAAGCCCCCGCAATGCTTGGCGCACTCTTGGGCACGGAAGGCTCCCACGCATTAGAAGGCGACCTTAATAATATCGACGTGCTTTATGATGCGGGCTTTCGCATGATGAGCTTACAACACTTCTTTGACAACAAACTCGGCGGCTCACTCCATGGTCAATCAAATCAAGGACTTACCGAATTTGGGCGACAAATAATTGGAAGACTCAATCAAAAATCAATTATTATCGATGTTTCCCACTCATCTTCCCAAGTAGTGAAGGATGTTTTAGCCCTATCTAAACGACCGATTATTGTGAGCCACACAGGACTACAAGGCTTTTGTGATAGTGCACGGAACATTGATGACAGTTTAATGATACAAATCGCCAATCAAGGTGGCTTAATCGCCCTCGGCTATTGGTCTGCAGCAGCTTGTGATACATCACCACAGCAAATTGCCAAACAAATTGCCTATGGCATTAAGCTGGTTGGCCCGCAGCATATTAGCCTTGGCTCTGACTTTGACGGCGCAGTGACCACGGCGCTTGATACCTCTGAGATCGCAATCATCACCCAAGAACTATTAAAGTTGGGTATTTCAAAATCAGATATTCGACTAGTAATGGGTGAAAATATGAAAAACTTTTTGTTAGCGCAATTGCCACAAAATTAGAAAGTTTAAAGGGATATACTGAAGAAGTGAGTGGTAACTAATCAGCCACACCTCGGCACACGAGTCGATCGCTACGGTTGCTCCCTTCCGGGCCTGGCCGGGTTCACCATCTATCGTTGCGAGGGGACCAATTAGTCACCGAGGCGCATTATCTATGACCAACGCCGCTTAACGCAAGCACTTTTTAGTAAAAATAGCGACCAACTAAATCAAACGCGCAAATATCCAGCAGAGATTACAATCCTTTCTATACTTAAAGCCCGACAATGGAAAAGTAAGAAAGGAAATAACTATGTCTATATTTCACCGACTCATCACCCCACTCGTTGCACTAAGCCTATGTTGCGCAGCACCGCTTGCCGTTGCCGCAGACACGACGAGCGATAAAGCCAAGACAACAAAACAGGAATCTAAAGCGAAAAAGGACAAACCGAAAAAATCACACAAGGCCGACAAGCTTAAAAAGAAAACGCTAAAATACAGCTCAGTGAATATTAATAGCGCTAGCGCTGAAGAGATTATGCTTAGCTTAAAAGGCGTAGGTAAGAAGAAAGCGAAAGCCATTGTCGATTACCGAAAAAAGAACGGTAAATTCAACACTATCGATGATTTAATGAAGGTTAAAGGTATTGGTAAAAAGCTGATTGCTAAAAACAAAAAGCGCGTACGCTTCTCGGGTAAAAATGTGTTGGAATAACTACACAAAGCAACTCGTGATATAAAACTAAATATTGCTGAGAGCGACTACAACTAAGCTCTCAGCGATTTAATCAAGCCAGCGCTAATTACTTGGCAAACTCTTCAATAATAAGCTCGCTTAATAGCTGACCTGCTCGTCCTAATGGACGTTCGCTAGAATGCACTAAACGCGGCGTAAAGGTATGACTAGCACCACCAACAAAATCTAACTCCACTAAATCACCAGCGGCTAGTTCATCACTAATTAAATAGTCAGGCACCCATCCATAACCAAGTCCAAGCATGATGGACTCTTTCTTCGCCATAAAGCCATTGAGATAAAACACGCGATCGCCGCCAAACTGCAATTCATCTTGCGATTGAGGATCTGTATTGCCCGAATCGGCGATAGTTAACTCAACGTGCTCGTGAAGATTTTTAAGTTCAACATTTTTCATTTGCGCAAGCGGATGCTCTTTGGATACCACTAATTTGAAATCAATTGGCTGCAGCGGCTTTGCTACAAGATATGGCGTTGATTGATAATCTTTAACTAACATCAGATCTGAGCTTTGCTTGTCAAACCAACGCTGACAACCGCTTAAAAACTCAGTACGTAGCTGAACGCGAGTCGACACATCCATTTCAGATAAGCGTTTTAACGCTTTCATCACTGGCGCCATTGGCACTGAACCATCTATAACAATCTCTAAACGTGGTTCCCAGCCCTGACTAAAACGCTCTGCCAGAATTTCTAGGTTATGTGCTTGCTGAAGCAGTCGACGACCTTCAGTCAAAATCGCATTACCTTCAGGCGTTAGCTCAGCGCGATATTTACTGCGATCGAAAAGATTAACACCAAGATGCTGTTCAAGCTTCTTAACTTGGTAACTAATTGCTGACTGCGCGCGATTTAATTGGTCTGCCGCCTTGGCAAAACTCCCCAAGCGCACAATCAAGTCTAAAATCTTCAGCGTTTCTATATCTAATCTCATGTTACCAAGCCTCAAAATACAATCTAAATATCAAATCATGTTGATTAAAACATAATAATATTTTTCGAACAAGATTAAAGATATGATTATTTGCAATTGGGCGAGACACTCTTCCAAGAGTGTTGGTAAGCACGATATCAAAACTATTATTAAAAACAACCCAAAGTAGAGTATATATTATGACAGATTCAGCAAATCCAATTGGCCTGTGCGGCATCGAATTTACAGAATTTGCAACACCTGATTTCGATTTTATGCATCAGGTATTTTTAGATTTCGGTTTTTCTCGTATTAAAAAACACAACGAAAAAGAGATTTACCACTACAAACAAAATGACATTAATTTCTTAATTAATACCGAGCGCAAAGGTTTTTCGTTCGAGTTCGCCAAATCTCATGGTCCTGCAATTTCATCAATGGGCTGGCGTGTAGAAGATGCTAATCAAGCATTCGACGAAGCGACAAAGCGCGGTGCTAAAGCCGTTAGCGACGAAGATAAAGACATGCCTTACCCTGCTATTTACGGTATTGGCGACAGCATTATCTATTTCATCGATACATTTACCGAAGACAACAACATCTACAACAGTGATTTTAGCGACTTAGAAAACCCAGAAATCGTTGAAGAGAAAGGGTTCCTGCGCGTCGATCACCTAACAAACAACGTGTACAAAGGCACCATGGAAAAATGGGCCAACTTCTACAAAGATATCTTTAACTTTAGCGAAGTGCGTTACTTTGACATCAATGGTGCTAAGACAGGCCTAGTATCATATGCACTGCGTTCTCCTGATGGCAGTTTCTGTATTCCAATCAATGAAGGTAAAGACGACGATAAAAACCAAATCGACGAATACCTAAACGAATACAATGGTCCAGGTGTACAACATCTTGCCTTTGAATCTCGCGATATCGTCGCATCACTCGATGCCATGGAAGGTACTAGCATTCGCACCCTTGATATTATCGATGAATACTACGACACCATCTACGACCGCGTACCTCAAGTTACTGAAGATCGCGACCGCATCAAACATCATCAGATCCTTGTTGACGGCAATGAAGATGGTTACCTACTACAAATCTTTACCCAAAATCTATTTGGCCCAATCTTTATCGAGATTATTCAACGTAAAGACAACCTAGGTTTTGGTGAAGGTAACTTCCAAGCACTATTCGAATCAATCGAACGCGATCAAGAACGTCGCGGCGTGTTATAAGCACTAACAAACGCTATATA
>JBMYWG010000083.1:0-6085 GCA_049607155.1 Psychrobium sp. | reverse complement strand
CGACAACCGGAATCACAATCCGGGGCTCTACCAACTGAGCTATAGTCACCACTGAGGATCCTTTATAAAATGGCACGCCCGGCAGGACTCGAACCTGCTACCCACGGCTTAGAAGGCCGTTGCTCTATCCAGATGAGCTACGGGCGCTCTGACGCACTTTATAAAAGTGGTCGGTGATAGAGGATTCGAACCTCTGACCCTCTGGTCCCAAACCAGATGCGCTACCAGGCTGCGCTAATCACCGACTTAATATTCGTCTTAAGAATCATCGTTCCAACCCAATGGGCTCAGGTCCGCTTATCCGAAAGACCGGAGATGCACAACAATGCTGTACTAACTCACCGTTTTTATACGTTGCAAAAGATTTCTCCTTAACAACGGAGCGAGATAGTACAGTTGTTATGAGCCTTGGTCAAACGTTTTTAATAAAAAAAAATTGTTCGCTCAATTACCACGCAATAATCGACTAAAAACCCAACCCACTCCACTTTTAGCGCAAATACTCTTTATTGATCATGGTCACACTTTTTAGGCTGTGGCATAATAGCGCGTCTTTGAATTCTTGGAGCTAAAAACTCACCATGAGCGCGCGAATAATTGATGGTAAAGCTGTTTCACAAAAAGTTAGAAATGATGTAGCGATTGAAGTTGCACGCATGAAAGAAGAAGGCCAACGGATCCCTGGCTTAGCGGTAATTCTAGTTGGACTTGATCCAGCTTCTCAGGTTTATGTATCAAATAAACGTAAAGCCTGTGATCAGGTAGGATTTAAATCACGTTCATTTGATTTACCTGATACCACGCAGCAAGAAGAGCTATTAACGCTTATTGATGAGCTTAACCAAGATAAAGAAATCGATGGTATTTTAGTTCAATTGCCATTACCAGCGCATATCGATTCAGAGTTAGTACTAGAACGTATTACTCCCCATAAAGATGTTGACGGATTTCACCCCTATAACATTGGTCGCCTAGCACAGCGCAATCCAGCCCTTCGTCCTTGTACTCCGAAAGGCATTATGACGCTCATTGAGTCAACTGGCGTTAAGACTCATGGGTTGGACGCCACTATTGTTGGGGCATCTAACATTGTAGGTCGTCCAATGACACTAGAGTTACTGCTTGCAGGCTGTACGACCACAACCTGCCATCGCTTTACCAAAGATTTAGAACAAAAAGTCCGTGGGGCTGATTTATTGATTGTCGCTGTTGGTAAGGCCGGTTTCATTCCAGGTGAATGGATCAAACCAGGTGCTATCGTTATTGATGTTGGTATTAATCGCTTAGATGACGGCCGCTTAGTTGGCGATGTTGAGTTTGATACAGCAAAAAACAATGCAGCATTCATTACCCCAGTTCCTGGCGGTGTCGGACCGATGACGGTAGCTAACCTCATCGAAAATACACTAATTGCTGCCAAAGATTACCACAGTTAATCTACTAGTAATTAGTCATAAAAAAACCGCCTAAATGGCGGTTTTTTATTATCTGATGTTTGAGCAATTATTCAATTAAGCTAATTTTGATTTGCTCTTGTTCCATACGCTTTTTGCGCTTGTCACAAGGATTATCACAATCACACGCTTTCTCGACACCAATAGCTCCTAGGCCACCACAACTCCCTGAAATCGCTTTCTTTTGTACGATATAGCCAATGGCCATCGCTACTATCACAATTAAAAATGCTGCAAAGGTATATAAAAATATTGCCATGTCAGTTCCTAGTTTACGGATTTTACGAGGTATTGCTCAAAGGCGTCAGTATACACGGTATCAAAACCACTGTCTGTCTTAGTCACCAAATAAGCGGCCAAGTTTTGAGCTCGCGCAAACTCTAAACCTTTTTCAGGTCCCATCAACATGATTGCCGTCGACAATCCGTCGGCGGTCATACATGAGGGATGAATGACACTAACCGATACTAATTTGTGATCAATAGGCATCCCCGTATCAGGGTCGATAATATGCGAGAATCGGCGACCGTTTTCCTCAAAATATTGACGATAATCACCAGCCGTTGCCAATCCATTATTGCGCGGCGAGATATACTCTTGAATTGCGCGGTGCGAAGACACAGGCTTTTCAATAGCAATCACCCAATCACGTTGCGCATTAGCACGGCCTTTAATTCGAGCTTCACCACCAATTTCGACGAGATAATTTGCGACACCTTCGCCATCGAGATAATCCGCAACAACATCGACACCAAACCCCTTTGCTGTCGTCGACAAATCAACGTAAAGCTCAGGGATCGCCTTAATCAAATAGTTACCATCGACGTTAAGCTTATCAATACCAACTTGATTCATCGCGGTCTCTAACTCATCGCTACTAGGTAGCTTCTCAACGCGCATGTTAGGACCAAAACCCCATAGGTTTACTAGAGGGCCGACAGTCACATCAAGCTTACCTTCAGACAGCTGCGCCAAACGAATCGATTCATTCACCACCTTCGCCGTGTCAGCTGATACTTCAAAAGGCTCTAGAGAACGCGATTGATTAAAACGTGATAACTCAGAAGTTTTATCATAAGTCGACATCTGCTCATTAACGGTTTTAAGCAGTTTATCAATAGCACTCTGACGAGCTTTTGCGATCTCTTCGCTATTTTTAGCTACGTCGATATAGGTGATGTGATAATCCACGCCCATAGTGCGACCGCTAAGCTTGATTTTAGTTTGCGTCGGTGTTGTTTCAAAACAACCAGATAAAAAAATGGCCAGCGCACAAAGCGCCAGCCATTTAACATACTTGATAGCCATCAGGGATTAACCACCGAAGTCATCAAGTAGGATGTTTTCATCTTCAACACCTAGATCTTTAAGCATGCCGATTACAGCAGCATTCATCATCGGTGGACCACACATGTAGTATTCACAATCTTCTGGTGCTTCGTGATCTCGCAAGTAGTTCTCGTAAAGCACGTTATGGATGAAGCCTGTTAAACCATCCCAGTTATCTTCTGGTTGTGGATCAGACAGTGCAACATGCCACTCGAAGTTGTCATTTTCAGCCGCAAGACCGTTGTAATCATCTTCATAGAACATTTCACGTAATGAACGTGCACCGTACCAGAAAGACATCTTACGCTTAGACTTAAGACGCTTAAGCTGATCGAAGATATGTGAACGCATTGGCGCCATACCAGCACCACCACCGATAAAGACCATCTCGTTATCAGTTTCTTTAGCAAAGAACTCACCAAATGGACCAGAGATAGTTACCTTATCACCTGCTTTCAAGCTCCAAATGAATGAAGACATTTTGCCTGCAGGTAGTGATAGGTTGTTTGGCGGCGGCGTCGCGATACGAACGTTAAGCATAATAATGCCTTCCTCTTCAGGATAGTTCGCCATTGAGTATGCACGCAATGTATCTGTATCAACTTTAGACTCGATGTCGAAGAAGCCGAAACGCTCCCAGTCACCGCGATACTCTTGTGGAATATCGAAATCGCTGTATTTGATATGGTGAGCAGGTGCTTCAATTTGAATATAACCACCGGCACGGAAAGGTACAGATTCACCATCAGGGATGCCAAGCTTAAGCTCTTTGATGAACGTCGCTTTGTTATCGTTAGAGATAACTTCACATTCCCACTGCTGAACACCGAAGATCTCGTCTTCAACTTCAATTTCCATATCTTGCTTAACAGCAACTTGACAGGCTAGACGCTCACCTTCACGGGCTTGCTTCTTAGTAATATGGCTTTCTTCTGTTGGTAGTAATTCACCACCACCAGAATGAACGTGGACTTTACATTGACCACAAGTACCACCACCGCCACAGGCTGAAGGAATGAAAATTCCTTTTGCAGCTAGAGCGCCAAGTAGCTTATCGCCAGGCTTAGTAACGACACCTTTTTCAGGATCGCCGTTGATTGCTATGGTAACGTCACCCGATGAAACTAGTTTAGATTTAGCCATTAAAATGATTAAAACCAAAACCAATACAATCGCAGTGAACATTGTTACGCCAAGAATAATTTCTTGCATAAACTTTTCCTTTGAACTTGGTTATTGAGCCGCAAGGCAGCCCAATCAACTAATTATAACGAGATACCGCCGAACGACTGAAAGCCAAGTGCCATCAGACCAGAAGTGATAAAGGTAATACCTAAACCTTTCAGGCCATCAGGAATATCTGAGTATTTCAGCTTTTCGCGAACCGCTGCTAATAAGACAATTGCCAATGTCCAACCAACACCACTACCAACACCGAATACTACAGATTCAGCAAGGTTGTAGTTACGTTGAACCATGAAGGCAACACCACCGAAGATTGCACAGTTAACCGTGATAAGTGGTAAGAATACACCCAGCGCGTTGTATAGCGCAGGCATGTACTTATCAAGTACCATTTCAACAATCTGTACCAGTGCCGCAATAACACCGATATATGTGATGTAGCTTAAGAAGCTTAAGTCGATACCTTCGCCCAACGCGTTTGGCGCTAAGATCGCATGGTAGATGATTTGGTTAACAGGTACAGCAATCGCTAGTACGAAGATAACCGCAACACCAAGACCAATCGCTGTACTAACTTTCTTAGATACAGCTAGGAAGGTACACATACCTAGGAAAAAGCTTAAAGCCATGTTTTCTACGAAAACGACTTTAACAAATAAACTTAAATAATGTTCCATAATACTCCCCTAGTCCTTCTCAACTTGCTCTGGCTTGTACTGGCGAATTGCCCATATAATCAAACCAATTACGAAGAATGAACTAAATGGTAGAATTAGTAGACCATTACCTTGATACCAACCACCGTTTTGTACAAGCGGTAGAATTTCGATATCAAATAAGGTGCCCTTACTAAATAGTTCACGGAAGAATGCAACAGCCATTAACATAGCACCGTAACCAATACCGTTACCGATACCGTCTAGGAAACTCATGAATGGTGGCTCTTTCATCGCGTAAGCTTCAGCACGGCCCATTACAATACAGTTCGTAATGATCAGTGCGATATATACCGATAACTCTTTAGACATTTCATAAGCGAATGCTTTAAGAATTTGGTCTACTACGATAACCAATGACGCGATAACAGCCATTTGTACAATAATACGTACGGCGTTAGGGATCTGGTTACGGATCATCGAGATGAATAAATTTGAGAAAGCACAAACCAAGGTTACCGCAATGGTCATGATTAATGCTTTTTGCATCGAGCCTGTTACTGCCAACGCAGAACAAATACCCAGAACCTGAAGGCCGATTGGGTTATTGTCTAGAATTGGACCCCACAGGGCTTTTTTCATTGCTTGAGAATCAGCCATGATTATAAGCCTCCATTACGGTACTTGTTGATGAATGGGCCAAAGCCTTCTTCACCAAGCCAGAAAGTAAAGGTATTTTCTACGCCGTTAGCAGTCAACGTAGCGCCAGAAAGACCGTCTACACCGTGGATATCGCCAGCTTTAGCGCCGCCTTTAACCACTTTAATAGCGATTTCACCGTTGTCGTTAAACAGCTTCTTGCCAACCCATTTTGCTTTCCAAACTGGGTTTTCAATTTCGCCACCTAGACCCGGAGTTTCACCTTGGTCATAGTAAACTACAGACTTAACAGTGTTTAAATCAGTAGATAAACCAACAAAAGCGTACATCATTGACCATAAACCACTACCGCGCATTTCTAGTACAACTGTTTCAGTGTTACCTGATTCGCCTTTCACTAGATAAACAACAGTTTGGTTAGCACGACGGTTGATTTTAGCAACGTCGTTGTTTGGTTTGATACTCTTGCTTGAATCTAACGCCGCTAGACGTTGATCGTAAGCTTCAGCGTCACCTTCAACAAACTCACCAGTGGCTAAATCAAGTAATTTAGCTTCTACGAACTTGTTGTAAGTTGCTGGAATATCACTGCCTGCTTGCGCAAGTAGACCAGATGCTTCTAAGATTTTAGTTTGCTTGTAAAGCAATTTATTTTTGGTTTGTAACGGTTTTAAACCAACCGCTGCACCAGCAACGATTACCGAACAAGCCAGACAAACGGCTAATACGAAAATTAGCGTTCTGCCAAATGAGTCTTTATTACCCATGACGAGCAGCCCTCCGCTTGATATTCGATTGAAC
>JBMYWG010000082.1:0-6189 GCA_049607155.1 Psychrobium sp. | reverse complement strand
CGTGTCAGTGGATGCGCATTATAGAGATCCAATTTAACTTGGCAAGGGCTTTTTTTAAATAAATAGACGACCGCTCACTATTCACACTAAACGGTTTTTTATTAAGCTGATTGGCGGTCAATAGGCTATGTAAGTGAGCTAAAACCTTACTTTTAGCGAGTGTTTTTTGAACTATTTAAGCCTAAGCGCTAGCATCTGCTATAAAATGAATCTATTATGTCGCACTTAAGCTTTTATTTTTCTTCATTAATTTAGGTTATTTTATGAAATCAACAAAATTAGGTTCTTTGCTTATTGCATTAATCCTTGCGGCAGTTGGCTTTTTTATTCTTCCTGTTCTTAGTGCCGACAACGCAAGTGCATCTCCATTCTTAGCTATCGGTATCCTTATTGGTGCAGTAGTAGTTCTTTTAACATCAGGCGAAGCATCTTCATCGACAGGTGGCAATGCAGCTCAGTCAGACGAACGCCAAACATTATATGTAGGTAACTTACCTTATCGAGCAAACGAAGCGGTAGTGCGTGAGTTATTTGAGAATCACGGCAGCGTTTATTCAGTACGTTTGGTAAAAGATAAGCAAACTGGTCGACGTCGCGGTTTCGGTTTTGTCACTATGGACCCGCAAGGTGCACAAGATGCAATGGCAAAGCTCAACGACAATGAATTCCAAGAGCGTGTACTAAAAGTTCGCGAAGCAAAAGAGAAAACCAGTCCTGAAAATTCGAGTCAAGTTACGGATTAATCACACAGATCTCGTTGAAGCCTTCGCTAAATAGCGCTGCAGTTAACGAAGCATCTGATACTGATTTAGTATAAAGCGCCCGATGGTTTAAAAAACCGTCGGGCGCTTTTTTATCGGTGTCTTCTATATTAAGCAGCTCTTGCACTCGTTGAGCAATCGCTTTGCCAGAATCTATTACCGTTAATCCCTGTGGTTTGATCTTATTGAGTTCATTAGCTAGTAAAGGAAAGTGTGTACAACCTAAGATCATTACGTCAGCTTGCTGGAAGATTGGATTACAGATTTCAAGCAAACGTCGAGAACTAATATCGCCACCTCGATAAAGCGCTTCAGCCATTGCAACCAATTCGTTACTACCGACATTAACCAACTCACAGTCGGCAGCGAAATCTTGTTTGAGTTCTTCTATATAAGTACGGGTAATGGTGCCTTGTGTTGCAAGAAGACCGATAACTTTCGAACGACTTAATTTTGACGCAGGCTTGATCGCTGGCACAACACCAACAATTGGAATATCGAACGCAGCGCGCAATGCCGGAAGCGCAATAGTGCTGGCGGAGTTACAGGCAATAACAATAAGTTGAGGAGGGTGCTCTTTAACAACATTGCTCAATAAACTCACAAGACGATTAATCAAGGTTGGCTCGTCTAATTCCCCATAGGGGTAATAAAGGTTATCGAATAGGTAATCAATAGTGACCTTAGGTAGGCATTGTTTGATTTCTCTAACGACGCTGATGCCACCGACGCCAGAGTCAAAGACCAGAATATTACTCATCAAAATATCACGACTGTAAAAGACACTCCGTATTCTCTATCAGTCGTGATTAATTAGCAATAAAGTCTCGATTTAAGGATTCTCAGACTTATTTTGTGCATCAATTAATTGTTGATTGAAATTACCAAAGTCGATGGCTGACTTATTTAGCATATCGTCTAATGCATTAATCTGCTGCTCTGCAACATCTTGCATCAGTTGTTTCAAGTTATCTTTGTCAAACAGTGACTCACCGCTTTCCATGATGCCATTCAGATCTTTTACGTATGGTGATAAGGTAGCGAACGGCGAGTTTGAAGCGCTCGGTGAATAGTGTTCGCGAATTGCTACTTGTTTAACTTCTTTAAAGTCTAATGAGTATTGGGCAATTTGGCTTGCATCAAAACCAAGTTCACTGGCTTGTTCGAAAGCTTTTTGTACATCGCCATTGAAGAACTCGTCAGCCAAACCACTAATATCTTCCACCAATGAATTGATAGCCTTTAATTCTTCATCATCTAACTCGCCGTTAACTTCAATGCTAAATGATTGGCTGCGACTATAGTGAGTTTCTGACGAGTAGCCATTTTCATTCGATTGTTGAGATTGCGCTAATGTCGTCGAGCTACCAAAACTAATATTGATGTCGTCACCATCGCGCGTCTTAATAGAAATGCTGCCAGTTTCAGTTTCTTGTAATCCTAACTCTCTTGCCACCATATTCGGGGCTGCCGTCGCTTGCTTGCCAAATACATCAGCTTCAAGATCATCAATTCCCTGAGTAATTAAGCCGTAACTGCGATCCATTCCTTCTTTAACATCGTCTGATAACATGTCCATATCGCCGAGCTCTTGGCGTGCTTGCTCAAATCCCATATCAACACCTTCGCGCGCTTGAGCAAACATTTCAGCGAGTTTGTCGTCGCTCGCACCGCTTTCTTTTGCGCCCATGATAGCTTTGCCGACAAAGTCCATCACGTTCTTGGCTACTTCTTCAAAGTCAAAGCTAATTGGCTCAACGTCAATCTTATCTAGGATTGAACCACCTTCGGTTTTAATGGTGACGCTTTCACTCACTAACGAATGAAACTCCAACTTACCGCCGAGCTTGAGCTCTTTATTGAGTGCCGACATCAAAGATTTAGCACCGATCAACAGGCGATTATTATCGGTGGTTAAAAAGTCTTTTTTCTCAAAAGCTTCTTTCGGCGCATCGCTAGATTTTGCTTTGTCAGTAGCGACGTTAGCTTTATCGTTATTAAGCTTTTGACGATCAGCCTGTGGTAAGGAATTGATTTTCATGATGTCTCCAATGATAGCTCGGCGTTGTCTGATCTTATCGGCAAATCCTAAAAAAACTTAACTAAAAATGTTCAAATAATAGACTCAAGCGCTGGACAAAATTGCAAAAGTCCCTAAACTTCTGCGCCACTGTTTATACCTAGGAAAAAGATCATGTTACCAGGCTTGGTAGATGTTGCTAATTATGATGCGCAACTCAACGATAAGACATCAACACTGCAAACATTAATGCAGCCATTCAACCCACCAGCGGTTGAGCGCTTTGCTTCAGAGCCATCGCACTATCGTCTGCGTGCTGAGTTTCGCGTCTGGCATGAGGGTGATGATCTTTACCACATCGTATTTAACTCGCAAACCAAAGAAAAAGTACGCGTTGACCAATTCCCATCGGCGTCGAAATTAATTAACGACATGATGCTAGCGTTAATGGAAGAGCTAAAAGACAAGCCCGTACTACGTCAAAAGCTTTTTCAAATTGACTACCTATCAACCCTGAGTGGCCAGATTGTAGTATCTCTGCTTTATCATCGTCAGTTAGATGAAGCTTGGGAAACAGCAGCACGTCAACTAAAAGCCCGTTTGAGCGAACACTTTGATGTGCAGCTAATTGGTCGCGCTCGCAAACAAAAAATCTGTTTAGATCACGATTACGTTATCGAAAAACTCAATGTTAATGGCCAAGAACTTATTTATAAACAGGTAGAAAATAGCTTCACTCAACCTAATGGCGGCATCAATCAAAAGATGTTGGAGTGGTCTATCGATATCACCAAAGACGCAACTGGCGATTTACTTGAACTGTACTGTGGTAACGGTAACTTTTCACTAGCTTTAGCGCAAAACTTCGATCGCGTATTAGCGACCGAAATCGCCAAACCTTCTGTTGACTCGGCGCAGTACAACATCAGTGAAAACAACATCGACAACGTCACCATTTTGCGAATGGCGGCAGAAGAGTTTACCGCGGCAATGAACGGAGAGCGTGAATTTAGACGCTTGAAAGGAATAGATTTAAAAAGCTTTAACTGTAATACGATTTTAGTGGATCCACCACGCGCTGGACTAGATGATGAAACCTTGAAGATGATTCAAGCTTACGACAACATTATCTATATTTCGTGTAACCCTGAAACATTGGCTGACAATCTAAAAACGCTAACTCAAACACACAATGTGGCCAAGTTAGCGCTCTTTGATCAATTCCCATATACCCATCATATGGAATCTGGTGTTTACTTAACTCGTAAGTAACACCTAACTATAGACTGGGATTAGCGCTTGAATAATCCCAGTTTATGACACATCCAAAAAATCAGCACCATACAGATAATTAGCGGGAAGAAGTTACTGCCGATTTCTGGTTTGATAACGCGAATACACACCGAATAACTCAACGCACCAACGATAAAACTCGCGCCAGTTAACAGAGGAATATCGCCTTCGATGGCATTAGCTTTGTATTCTTGCAGCATACAGTAAAACGCCAATACACAACTGATTAGTGGGAATATAGACAACTCAACTTCGGCTACAGTCAAACCGTTGAGTACCGCATTGGCACTCATACCCGCGACTAATGCGAGGACTAAGATTTTAGCGTCTTGCCTAGAAATCGGTAACATAGATTACATCTCCTTTGGATTTTTTGATAAATAATGCGCGCCACTTGCAATCATATGTAACTTCATTATGACCCGCTCTGCCAATTCTTCTTTAGCATTATTCGACATATCTAGCGCTTCAGCGCCTGCGCTAAACACGACAATAAGCATAGCTTCACTCTGGATGCGTGCGAGGTTTTTATCGAGTTCTGACGTCTGTAATAAATAATCAGTCAACTCGTCGACAAAATGCCTAATCTCGCGATTTACCGCTTGTCTAAACACCGCCGCGTTACCTGAGCGCTCTTGCAACAACAAACGAAACACATTGGGATTTGATTCAACAAATTCCATAAAGGTGTCGGTGGAAATACGAATTACGCTGCCACCTTTGTCGATGCGTTGGCGCGCTTTGCGCATCAATTGACGCAGCATTAAGCCGCCTTCGTCAACCATGGTTAAACCAAGCTCATTCATATCTTTAAAATGACGATAAAACGATGTTGGGGCGATCCCAGCTTCACGAGCCACTTCCCGTAAGCTCAAATTAGAAAAGCCGTGCTCTGCCGACAGCTGATTAAATGCGGCCTCAATTAATGAACGTCTCGTCTTTTCTTTTTGCTGCGCCCTAACGCCCATAACTCTGCTTCCAGTACTCTTTTTCAATTACCGCTAGAGTAAAACAAGCAAGCACTAGGCACAACTGATATTACGTCGAGTTTCCCGATCAATTAATGACTTAGCGCAAGAGGGATCTTAAAAACCGAAACAAATGTACGCTGACTGTTGAAAACACGATTCAAACTGGCGTACACTTGTAAGCTCAATGTACAACTTTTGGATTTCTTATGAAAAAGCCACCACTAATTTGGACTAATATTCTTGTATTTACGAGCACGTTATTAGCCGCCGTCATTTTAGTGCCTTGGTATGAAATTACTTATGGTTTCGACGCCTTCATTATTATTTCCGCCGTTATCAGCTTGTTTTTCTGTGGCATGTCGATTACTGCGGGTTACCATCGTCTATGGTCACATAAAACCTATCAAGCGCATTGGAGCATAAGACTCCTATTCGCCATTGGTGGTGCCTTTGCCATGCAAAACTCAGCATTACATTGGTCGAGCGATCACCGCATTCACCACAAGTTTGTCGATGACAACGACAAAGATCCTTACAGCGCGAAGAAAGGTTTTTGGTTTTCACATATCGGTTGGATGCTACGCAACTATCACCCAGATACTTATAACGACTACAGCAATTGTCGCGATCTTCAAAAAGACCCTATAGTGATGTGGCAACACAAACACTATTTGATCCTTACTCTAACCACTAACTTCGGTTTTGCTGCGTTAGTTGGTTGGATGAGTGGCCAAATGCTTGCGAGCTTTATTGCTGTAGGTGTTACTCGACTAGTGCTGAGCCATCACTTTACGTTCTTTATTAACTCATGGGCTCACATGTGGGGCAGCCAACCTTACACCGACAAAAACACCGCTAAAGACAATGCATTGTTAGCGATTTTCACCCACGGTGAGGGCTACCACAACTACCACCACATTTTCGAAATGGACTATCGCAATGGCATTAAGTGGTACCACTATGATCCAACGAAATGGTTAATCAAAGGCTTATCGCTTGTTGGCTTAGCATCAGGGCTGCGTAAAACGCCGCAAGTAAAAATTGAGCAAGCTAAACTGGAAATGGTACTTAAACGCGCCAACCAACGCCTTGATTTACGCCACGACGCTGAGGAATTAAAGCAGAAAATTCAGGATGAATACGA
>JBMYWG010000081.1:0-6292 GCA_049607155.1 Psychrobium sp. | reverse complement strand
TTAACTAATATATTAGGCGTATTATTTTTCAATGATCAAGTACTTTTGATTACTTTTTGTCCCTTTTTATAATGTGGGTTTATCGGTCGTTAGCGTGAATGCGAGGCATAAAAAAGGAGCTTTAAAGCTCCTTTAGATAAAATTGGTATCGTTCGCTTAGTTTTATAGTGCCATACGATCCTTAGAAGCTGCTGCTAAATCACTAAGCAGTTGTTCTGTATCTTGCCAGTGAATACAGGCGTCAGTAATACTCTTACCGTAGACTAATGGCTCGCCTTCAACGACGTTTTGATTGCCTTCTTCGATAAAGCTCTCTGCCATAATACCAGCAATGCGCATGCTACCATCACGCATTTGCGCCATGATATTTGCAGCAACATCTAATTGACGTTTGTGCTGTTTCTGACTATTGCCATGGCTAAAATCAACCACAACAGATGGCATTAGATTATTCGCAGCTAATTGATCACAAGCGGCATCTACAAACTCTTTTTCATAGTTTGGCGTTTTACCGCCGCGTAAAATGACGTGACCAAACGGGTTACCGTGTGTACGGTATACCGTCATCATGCCGTCTTTATCTGGCGAGTAGAAAATATGAGCTTCGCGCGAGGCGCGTACTGCATCAATCGCAATCTTAGTATTGCCATCAGTACCGTTTTTAAAGCCGACAGGACAAGACAGAGCAGAGGCCATTTCACGATGAATTTGACTCTCAGTCGTACGTGCACCAATAGCGCCCCAGCTAACGAGATCGGCAATGTACTGACCGTTCACCATATCCAAGAACTCGGTGGCAATTGGCAAGCCCATTTCGGTAAGTTCTACCAACAAATGACGCGCAAGGCGCAGTCCTTTATTCGCTTGATATTGACCGTTTAAGTCGGGATCACTAATTAGTCCTTTCCAACCGACGATGGTACGTGGTTTTTCAAAGTAAACACGCATCGCAATCACTAGGCTGTCTTGATATTTTACTTGCAGCTCTTTTAAGCGGCGGGCGTAATCAAGTGCCGCATCGGTGTCGTGAATAGAACAAGGGCCGACAATAACGAGTAAACGCTTGTCTTGACCGTTGATGATTGCTTCGATTTCACGGCGACTTTTTATAAGGCTATCAGCACCTTGCTCTGATAGTGGATACTCACTGGCTAATTGACTTGGCGTGATAACTTGGTCGATGTAGGTAGTTCTGAGTTCATCGGTTTTTATGGACATTTTCTATTGCTTTGCTGGAATCTTTATTAATGGCGCTTACCATAGCCCAAACAGGCCTTGGGATAAAGCAAATATCGTTGAATATTTAGCTTTATCCGCAATAACTTATCGCAATGAGAATTTTTCGCTAAAACATCGTCCGTTTATGACCTGTAATATCGAGGATCTTAGCGGTGATTTCCTCAACGCTATATTTGGTGGTATCGATGTAAGGAATGCGCTCTTTACGATAGAGCATTTCCACTTCTTTAACTTCTAGGCGACATTGGCGCAAAGACGAATATTGGCTGTTTGCGCGGCGCTGACTGCGAATATCGTGCAGGCGATGCGGATCGATAGTTAAACCAAATATCTTATGTTTATGCTTTTTAAGCTCTTGTGGCAGTTTAAGCGCATCCATGTCTTGGCAAATAAATGGGTAGTTGGCGGTGGCAATACCAAATTGCATGGCTAGGTACAGGCTGCTCGGCGTTTTACCACAGCGAGATACGCCCACTAAAATAATCTCAGCATCATCGAGGTTTTTCAGGGTAATGCCATCGTCATTGTCTAGTGAATAATTAATAGCGTCGATTCGGGCGCTATAGGCTTTGTTAGCGATACCGTGCGTACGATGCAGAGTCGGCTCTGCTTTAATTCCCAGCTGTTTTTCTAATGGTGCAACGAAAGTATTAAGAAAATCATGCGCTAGACAGTTTGACTCGGCTATAATTTCGCGGATATTTTCATCAACGATTGAGTGAAAAACCAACGGCAAGTTTTCTTCGCTTTGATGGCTGTTTATTTCCTCAGCAACTTCACGAGCGCGTGCAACACTTTCAACAAAGGGGATAGTAATTTGATCAAACGGGGTATCAAATTGAGATAAAACAGCGTGGCCAAGGATTTCAGCGGTGATCGCCGTGCCATCGGAAATATAAAATACAGTTCTCACTTGTAATTCCTTTCGTAATATTTCGAATTAATATTCATAATTCCAAAAATGTGATTTACCTTGCATTTTATAGCAGTGTACAATGCAACTCCATTGCTATTTTCCATTATGTAAAACGGGGACTTTATAGTGCAAGATTATGTACTGTGGTATGAACAACTTGGCATGAACGATGTTGAGATTGTTGGCGGAAAAAACGCATCTCTAGGTGAGATGATCAGTAATCTATCTAATGCAGGAGTGCAAGTTCCTGGTGGTTTTGCGACAACTGCACATGCATTTAACGAGTTTTTAGAGCTAAGTGGTATCAATGACAAAATGTACAAGCTGCTTGATGAGCTTGACGTTGACGACATTGCCGCACTGTCTGATGCTGGTAAAACCATTCGCCAGTGGATTTTAGACACGCCATTTCAACCAGCGTTGGAAGATGCAATTAAAGAAGCTTATACCAAGCTAGCTGATTCTTCAGAAGGTATGTCATTTGCGGTTCGCTCATCAGCAACTGCTGAAGATATGCCAGATGCTTCTTTTGCGGGTCAGCAAGAGACTTTCTTAAACGTTGTTGGTCTTGACAGCGTTCGCGAAGCTATTAAGCACGTTTTCGCCTCATTATTTAACGATCGCGCAATATCTTATCGCGTACACCAAGGTTACGACCATCGCGGCGTTGCACTATCTGCTGGCGTACAGCGCATGGTGCGCAGTGACATCGCGGCTTCTGGCGTAATGTTTACCCTTGATACTGAATCAGGTTTTGAAGATGTTGTATTTATCACATCATCATGGGGCCTAGGCGAAATGGTAGTACAAGGTGCCGTAAACCCAGACGAGTTCTACGTTCACAAACCAACGCTTGAAGCTGGTCGTCCTGCTGTTGTACGTCGTAATATCGGTAGCAAACTTATCGAAATGGTGTACTCAGATAGCACCGAGCACGGCAAGCAAGTTATTACTAAAGACGTTGAAGCGACTCGCTCACAGCAGTTCTCAATTTCTGATAGCGAAGTCCAAGAGCTAGCGAAACAAGCACAGATTATCGAAAAACACTACGGCCGCGCGATGGATATCGAATGGGCGAAAGACGGTAACGACGGGAAGCTATATATTGTTCAAGCGCGCCCTGAGACAGTACGTTCGCGCGAAGATGGCAATTTCATGGAGCGTTACACGCTTAATGAAAAAGGCCCTATCTTAGTTGAAGGCCGTGCAATTGGCGGTAAGATCGGTAGTGGTACAGCTAAAGTATTAACCTCACTTGATGAAATGGATCGCATCCAACCAGGTGATGTATTAGTTACTGACATGACGGATCCAGATTGGGAGCCAATCATGAAACGCGCATCTGCGATTGTAACAAATCGTGGCGGTCGTACTTGTCATGCGGCGATTATCGCTCGTGAATTGGGTGTGCCAGCGGTTGTTGGTTGTGGTAATGCGACTGATTCTATTAAAGAAGGTACGGATATCACCGTTTCTTGTGCCGAAGGTGACACTGGCTTTATTTACGAAGGCAAGCTTGATTACAGCGTGACAACTTCTGAAGTTGACAACATGCCTGAGCTTCCGCTTAAAGTCATGATGAACGTGGGTAATCCAGATCGCGCCTTTGATTTCGCTCGTCTACCACACGCTGGTATCGGCCTTGCGCGTTTAGAATTCATCATCAACCGCATGATCGGTATTCACCCGAAAGCGCTTATCAACTATGACGAGCAACCAGTGAATGTTAAACGCGATATCGACGATATGATGGCGGGTTACTCATCACCAGTAGAATTCTACGTTGCTAAGCTAACAGAAGGTATTTCTACCCTGGCTTGTGCTTTCGCACCAGAGAAAGTGATTGTGCGTATGTCTGACTTTAAGTCAAACGAATACGCTAACCTTATCGGTGGTGAGGCTTACGAGCCAGAAGAAGAAAACCCAATGCTAGGTTTCCGCGGTGCATCACGTTACATCTCTGAAGAATTCAGAGACTGTTTCGCACTAGAGTGTGAAGCAATTAAACGTGTTCGCAACGACATGGGCTTAACGAACGTTGAGATTATGATCCCATTCGTACGTACGCTTGAAGAAGCTGCGGCGGTGATTAAGTTACTTGAAGAGCAAGGCTTAAAACGCGGTGAAAACGGCCTACGCGTTATTATGATGTGTGAATTACCATCAAACGCATTGCTTGCAGATGAGTTCTTAGAATACTTCGATGGCTTCTCGATTGGCTCTAACGATTTGACCCAGTTAACCCTTGGTTTAGATCGCGATTCAGGCATTGTTTCTGAGTTATTTGACGAGCGTAACCCTGCGGTTAAGAAGATGCTAGCGATGGCAATTTCAGCAGCAAAAGCCAAAGGCAAGTACGTAGGTATTTGTGGTCAAGGCCCTTCAGATCACGAAGACTTCGCAGCATGGTTAGTTGAGCAAGGCATTGAGAGTGTATCGCTAAATCCTGATACAGTTCTTAAAACTTGGTTATATTTAGCTGAGCAGCACGGCTAATTTTCGTTAACTCAGTCGAGTTAAATTGATTAAAAAAACCGCGAACTATTCGCGGTTTTTTTGTGTCTTTTGCTCAAACAAGGTAAGGTGACACCATGTAATAAGGATTGGTATTTATTAAGTGCTTCAACAAGATAAATCTATACAAATAAATCAATGGGTGTTTTCACACGCCGAGTCAACGCTGATCAAGGCGGCGAGCGATCAGTTACTCGATGAATCATTAGAATCCGTTTCTCTTAATCAGCATACGCTCGATGTATTGTGGCAATTGATTAATGCCTACCCTGAGGTGATTAGCGCTGAGATTATTCTTGAACAGCTTGACGACGAAACCATGTCGCGCAATAAGCTTTATCAGAGTATCGCTAAGCTGCGCCGAGTATTTGATGATAAAACTCATGATGCACAATATATCGAAACAGTTCCGCGTCAAGGATACCGCTGGTTAGCTGAGCCTAGTGTGCGTCCCGATGAAGAAATCTTGGTTGCTAATCAAGTGGAAGAAATCACCGAAGAGCAATTGGAAGCAGTTCATAGTGGGGTACTGGAACAGAATATCTTTGATGATCTCGGATTTATTTCAGATACACCAGCGCCAGAAGAAGAGGTTGAAACAACACCGAAATCAGACGCAGCAGTGGTTAACGAGCCGTTAAAAGAAGAAAAGCCGTTAGCCAAGGACGAGCCTTCAGCCGAAAAAGAGTCTTCAACTGGATCAGAATCTTTAACGGAAAAAGAGCCTTCAGCTGAAGATCAGCCCTCAGCTAGCAAAGAATCAGCCGAACAAGATACAGCATCGCATCATCATGGCGTTTCTTCTGAGCAGGATATCAGGCCAGTAGCAGACAGCGATGACAAAACATCACAAGCGGCAGAAGCAGAGTTTTCGAATGAATCGATAGATGATTTATCAGAGGCTGAAGCTAAAAGTTCGCCGTGGCGCTGGATTATCATCGGCATGCTTTGTTTGATAATTGCCTTTTTTGGCTTCCGTTATGTTAACGAAGAGCCGCCAATCGTCTTTATTCCAAGTGATGTTCTCTATGTCGAGCCATTAACCTTTGATCAAGATAACACTGCTTTAACTGAGCAGGATGTTCAACGAATCCAGTGGTGGCTTGATCAAAAATTACAGCATCTACCGGCCATTAAAGTGTTGCCTTATCAAGGAAACGACTCACTTCCTTTGGTAAAAGGGACTATTAGCGCTCTTGATGACAAGCTAGCGTTAAATCTAAAAGTTATTACCAAACAAAATCGCAAGCAACCCACGCAATTAACTGTCTCTCTTTCAGACTCATCTAGTCAGAATCTCATTGAAAATGATGCTTTTAATATCGGTTTAACCAAAAGTATCACAGGCAATGATGCTTCAGCAATTATCAACGATCAGTGCCATCTCTCTGATTTTTCTATGGCACAAGAAGTCACACCTGCAAATACCTCTGATTGTCTAGTGGCGCTAAATCAACGTTTTATCTACCTAATAACGACGTTACGCGATACAACTTTGTCACAAACCCAGCAGGTAATATCGGCAAGTGACTTAGATGTACTAGCAAAACGGATCATTAAGCTTTATCCAAATCATAGCTTGGGCTATGAGATTGCTGCGAGTTATTACAATTACATTGGTGT
>JBMYWG010000080.1:0-6937 GCA_049607155.1 Psychrobium sp. | reverse complement strand
GTTATTGACGCGCCTTGTGCAATTGGGGCGCTTTATCGCGGCGGACGCGTGACCATGGCATTTGAGCGAACCGTAAGTCGGCTCACTCAAATGCAAAGTCTGGCCTATCAGGACAAAGTCGGCCAAGTCAACAACACTATATTTACGCTAGAGTAATAACAATTGCTGTCAGTCAATAATTCTCTGAGGCGCCATCAACTAATTTATTTAGGTTAAAGCAATGAAGTTGCCCGCCAAATAAGCGCCATAATAACCGACAGTATAAGCTACCAATAGGTATAAACTCATCCGTAGGTAGCTCATAAAGGTGAGCTCTTTGACTTTACTCATGGCAATAATACCTGCCGCAGAGCCGATGATTAGCATCGAGCCGCCAACGCCAGTTGCATAGGTAAATGCCAGCCACTGCCGTGCATTCATGGCAATGTCTGCTTTGAGCAATGCTGCGGTTAATGGCACGTTGTCAATTAGCGCTGACATGATGCCCATGATGTAGTTTGCGTACGTTGGGGCCAGGTATTGATATAATTCGGTGAATTTCGCTAACACACCTATCTCTTTTAACGCGCCAACCAGCAGTAATACACCGACAAAGAACAACAATGTGTCATATTCAATTTCGCGAATGTAATCGATAATTTTACGATTGACGTCTTTCTTACGCATCAAAAATTGCGCCACCAAGAACATCAGTGACAGGCCGAATAAAAAGGTAAGCACCGGCGGTACGCGATAGAGAGCGCTCAATAGCAGGGTACCGATAATGGTGCTTAGGAAAATGGTGGCGATGGTAATGTCCGTCTTCTCAATAGCTTTATTGGCAACTTTTTCAAAGGTTAGCGTGCCGTTCATGCCAATAGAGAGCATTGAGGCAAGTACCATCACGCTTATCGCAGCGGGAATGATTAGCAGTAAAAGGTTGGCGATGGATACTTTACCGGCTAGGAATATCATTAAAGTCGTCACATCGCCGGTGATTAAGGATACACCACCTGAGTTAACCGCGAATACGATTAGTGTCGCGTATTTTACACGTTTTTTGGCATCGAGTTTGAGGGACATAATGACGGCAAGTGAAATGAGAGTTGCAGTAATATTGTCGGAAATCGATGAGAAGATAAAAGCGAAGATACCCACTAAAAACATTAGTTTACGTTCACTTATTTGTGTTGGCATTATGCGGTGAACTAGGTTTTGAATAAAGCCTTTGGAGTTAAGGTAGGCGACAAACGTCATGGCGGCCATTAAGAATAACCACAAAGTCGCAATTTCTAAAATGTTGTGATCGAGTTTGTGCTGTAAGGCTTCACTCGAGTATCCGCCAAGGGGCGTAATAAAAATAATTATCCAACACAGCGTTCCAAAAAACAGCGTTGTTTTAGCTTTATTGACGTGAATAATGTCTTCGATAACGATGAGGACAAAGGCGAGGGCGATAAGTGCGAGAATAACACCGGAAACCATGGGCAAATCTACCTTAAAATTAGCGTTTAGCGAGCATCTAAAAACGCGCGCAGTATACTCCTCAAAATCCGAGTGAACAATCCCGTAATTATAAATAATCTATATACTTATCATTGTGTTACTTTATTTTTACAACTGTCTATTTTTTGTAACCTACGCCATTGTGACCAATCAGCGAATCAATGGGACATTAGTCGATAAACTAAAGTTTTAGTGAGCAATGGTATTAATACCCGTTGACATCAACAGTGGCTTGTTTAGGCTGTAGCAAACTTGTTTAGTTGAAGGATTACTATGAAATATTCTCCGTTAGGTGACAGTGGGCTATCGGTGTCTCGTGTTTGTTTAGGTAGCATGACGTGGGGACTGCAAAACAACCAATCAGATGCCGATCAGCAGATTGATTATGCGTTGTCCAAGGGCGTTAACTTTATTGATACGGCTGAAATGTACGCTGTGCCACCATCGGCTGAGACCTATGGTAAAACGGAAGCCATTATTGGCGACTGGCTATCGCGTAATAAGGACAAACGTGAAGACATAGTGCTCGCGACGAAAATCGCGGGGCCGGGTTTTTCCTATATTCGCGATAATGCGCCTATCACTGGTGATAACGTAATTAAAGCCGTGGAAGGTTCACTACAGCGACTGCAAACCGATTACATCGATTTATATCAGCTTCACTGGCCAAATCGTTCAACGCCGCATTTTGGTAATCACTGGCCTAATGGTATGTCGCAACTTGGAGAAGAATCAGAGCAACACATTGAGAATAAATTAGATATTCTCGAAGGTTTAGCTAAATGTGTTGCCGCTGGTAAAATTCGTCATTGCGGATTATCTGACGACACACCTTGGGGCATTAGCCAGTATTTGCGCCTGAGTGAGCAACATAACCTGCCAAAAATGGTGTCGATTCAAAACGAGTTTAGTTTATTGCACGCCAAAGATTGGCCTTACCTTATTGAACAATGTGTTAATGAGAATATTGCCTATTTACCATGGTCGCCGCTAGCGACTGGCGCACTTGCTGGAAAATATCTTAACGGTGCAAGACCGCAGGGCAGCCGTTGGACGCTGATCCAGCGCAATGGCCTATTTAGGGATACGCCGCGAAGCCAACAAGCGGTTGCGGCTTACGTTGAAGTAGCGAAAAGTCATGGTATTTCACCTGTTAAATTAGCGCTGGGTTGGTGTGATCAGGTTGATGGCGTAACATCCAGTATTATTGGTGCCACGTCGATGGCGCAGCTGCGTGAAGATATTGATGCTTTTGCTGAGCCATTATCAGCTGAAGTTTTAGCAGATATTAGTGAAGTATTTAAGCGCTATCCTGCGCCATTCTAATAATACTTTGTGCAATCGCCGCTGGATCTTCTAGCGGCGACATATGACCGCACTGCTCGATAATCTCAAGTGATACATTCGATTGTTTAATCGCCGCGCTGAGGTTATCGATGGCCACTAATGCGTCATTATCACCAATGACAAAATGGGTTGAAAAGGGCGCTTGATTAATTGCAGGCATCAGATCTTCTCGATGAGAGGTGTATTGCATTTGATTCACTAAGGTTTTTTCGCCGCATTCCTTATCCATCAAGTTAATAGTGTCAATAACGCTTTGTTTTTGATGATTCGTTGGTGCTAATAGCCCTTGAATCCGTGACAGTGGCAAACCGCGATAGCCGTTTTTACGAATGAAGTCCAAGGTGAATTGCCGAGTTGCTAATTCCTTATTAGGGAGCGGATGCGGATGGTTAGCAATAATCATCAAGCGCGAAATGCTCTCTGGATATTGCGTTGCGTAGAGGGCGCTTAGGTAGCCACCGAGTGAAAAACCAATTAGGTTTATTGGTTGTGTTGGTAGTTGTTGATGCAGCGCCCTAACAGTCGCTAGGGGAGAATTTCCATCGGGTATAGTTAACGCCGTTGGTGAAAAATAAGCGGGCAATAACTCAAATACCTCCTGCCACAAACGATCATTACATTGTGTGCCAGGCAGAAAATATAAAGGTATTTGAGTCATCCAGTTCTCGCTAATTTAAATAGTTTTTAGATTGAACAGCTACCACCGTTTTTAGCAAAGTATTGCTGGTGGTATTCTTCAGCCTTAAAGAAGGTTGATGCTGGTGTCACTTCAGTCACAATCTTTTTATCGCCGAAACGTTTTTCTTCGGTTAGTCGGGCAATGGTTTCATTGGCTTGTTGCTGCTGCGTTGCATCGTGGTAAAACACGGCGCTGCGGTATTGTGTACCGACATCAACACCTTGACGGTTTAATTCGGTTGGGTTGTGATTTTCAAAAAAGATGTCCAGCAGCTGTTGGTAACTGATTTTACTCTCGTCAAAAGTTACTTCAACAACTTCCGCATGGCCAGTGGTTCCTGTGCACACTTCTTTGTAAGTCGGGTTTTCTTTGTCACCACCTTCATAACCAGAAAAGGCTTCAATCACGCCGTCTTCTTGGCGAAATAACGCTTCAACGCCCCAAAAACAGCCGCCACCAAAAGTTGCAGTTTGCATAGTATTACTCTCAAATTTGTTTCTACGTTTAGATGGCTAGAAGTCTATAATTAAAAATCTTTGCCGTAAAGTGAAAATTTATTTTCACACACAAGACAGGAATAGCAGGAGAAATATTTCATGAAGGTTATAATAGCGCACACTTGGACTAGATTAGATTTTACATGACACAGGTTAAGGCGTTCTCTGGAAAAATATCTCACGCTTATGGATTAACAACTGCGATTGATAAGCAGCTTATTACTGGCGACATAATTATCAATGAGTATGGCATTGTCGGTGATGAATCTGCTGATCCTAAACATCACGGTGGCACAGAGCGTGCGCTTCATCATTATCCACGCGAACATTACGACTTTTGGCAATCTCATTATCAAGCAATCGGCGTACAGCGTGATTGGTGTATGTCGAGCATGGGAGAAAATATCTCTACCTTAGGCTTAGACGAAAATAATGTTTGTATCGGTGATAGGTTTCAGTGGGGCGAGGTGATATTAGAAGTCAGTCAGCCGCGTTCACCGTGTTTTAAGCTTAACAAACGTTGGGACATTGAAAAATTTTCACAGCATATGCAGCAAACCAATAAATGTGGCTGGTTGTATCGCGTTATTAAGCCAGGTATTGTTAATGCCAATGCGCAATTTGTGAAAATCAATCAAACCAATAACCCGATGACCGTCGCGCAAGTTTGCGATATTTATTTTGGCGATCCACTAAATTCTCAAGGATTGACGAAACTACTCGAGCTTCCTTTGTCGGACTCATGGCGTAGCAGTGTTGAAAAGCGCCTTGCCACCGGTGAGCTTGAAAATTGGAACTTTCGCTTGTTTGGTCACCCTTAATCGGATGATAAATGAGCAGTTGCGATAATTTCGTGATAATTCATGACAATCTGTGAAATTTTTTGAAATGGAATTGGGTCTCTGGGAGTGAAATTATATTCTCAGGACATTTCCATGAAAAAAATATTACTAATCTGCTCTCTATTCTTATCTACATCAGCATTTGCTGGTGGCGTGATGCAATTCACTGAAGACGGCTTTAAACAACTCCAAAAAGAAAATGCCGCAATCCTCGTTGATGTATACGCTACTTGGTGTCCAACTTGTCGCAAGCAAGGCAAGGTAATTAAAGAATATTTTAAGCAAAATCCAGACAGTGAGTTAACAGTTTTAAAAGTTGATTACGACAAGCAAAAAGAATGGGTGAAGTACTTTAAAGCTTTCCGTCAAAGCACGCTCATTCGCTACCAAGGTGACAAAGAAATTGGCCGTTCAATCGCCGAAACTAATGAGCGTAAACTATTCAATTTATTTTCAATGAAAGCGCCATCGACGAAAAGTAAGTAGTTAGAGACAGTATCGATGGAATTATCAGCGTTTTTCTTTAGCTTTATTGCAGGTGTGCTAAGTACATTGTCACCCTGCGTATTACCTATTTTGCCAATTATTATTTCTAGTGCGCTGCAGCAAAGTAAAAATGGTTTATTGGCACTTATCTTAGGTATTTCTTTATCCTTTGCGGTAACTGGCAGCCTAATTAGCGCGGCAGCTATCGCGTGGGATTTTGATATTACGATTATTAAAACCATTAGCGCTTCATTGCTACTGACGTTTGGTTTGATTATTTTAATTGACCCGCTTAATCAAAAATTTAGTCAAGTTGCGTCACAATTGATGAGCCGCGGAAACAATAAAGTCGCGACCTATGAAGCAAGCGGTGTGAGTGGTCAGTTTGTATTAGGCGCATTGCTTGGCTTTGTGTGGACACCTTGTGTTGGCCCGACGTTAGGCGCAGCTATCTCACTAGCTATTCAAGGCGATAGCCTGCCAATGGTATTTGCCGTGATGCTGATTTTTGGCGCTGGTGCGGGTGTCCCTTTACTCGCGTTGGGAGCGGTGTCAGGCAAAGTGATAAATCGCGATAAGCTCAATAAGCATGTTAATGTTACTAAGAAATTACTTGGTGCTTTCTTAGTGTTAATCGCTTTAACGATCTTATTTGGTTATGACCGTCAGCTCGAAACCTTCTTAGTGGAGTTGATGCCAGACTGGCTTACTGATCTAACGACGTCTATCTAATTAGTCGGGACGTAAATTACAAAGCGACACTTGCCTTTTGGCGGGTGTCGTTTTTTATTATCCGCCATTATTAATTTTCTCACCGACAACTTCATGCATGAATGATTTTGAATGCTTGATAAATTTGTTATGACTCCCTACGCTTAGTGTTTGAAATGATGATATTACATTGAGGTATATATGGATTTAACCAAATTTTCATTTAAAAATTTATTACTTTCATTTAAAAAGGCATTAATTAATATTGTGAGCTGTTGCGTATTAATTCTCACTTTGGTGTGGGTTTATGGTGACAGAAATACAGGCTATGAGATAGGTCGATTTCTTCACAATCAACTTCATGATTGCTAATTTAAATAGCTCTTCTTTTAAGAAGCGACAGTTGCTCAATGCAAATGTCGCTTTTTTATGCCAATAAAACACATGGTTTAATTTATTCATTTAAATTATTACTCCTCATAGGCTTACTCACCTGAATTGGCTATACTAAGCTCGTTTTTATTAATCCCATGGAGCTACTGTGTCACATCCCTACCAGCAACAAGACTTTTTATCTTTTACTCGCGCCAACGAATGGGGCAGTGATCAGACTCAAGATTTCACATTAAGTAACGGTACTAGAGTACAAGTATGGGACAGTGGCGTAATCGTTTTTGAACCACAAAACGCAGGTGACAAAGACATTATCTTATCGAGTGGTGTTCACGGCAATGAAACTGGTCCAATTGAGATTTGTAGCGACTATGTCCAAGCCATTTTAGATGAAGAGATTAGTGTGGCGCATCGCGTGATGTTCTTATTTGGCAACCCAGCCTCGATGAATATTGGTGAGCGTTTTGTTGAAGAAAACATGAATCGCTTGTTTAGCG
>JBMYWG010000079.1:0-6954 GCA_049607155.1 Psychrobium sp. | reverse complement strand
GTACGACAGTTTTAAAGTCGCCACGTTGCCAGTTGCCCCAATATTTCTTCACCATAGCCATGGTTTTTGCTGGGTCAACATCACCAACAATCACGAGTGACACGTATTCCGGCTTGTAGAAACGCTCGAAGAAGGTCTTGCCGTATGCAATTTGATTTGGCATTTCTTCTATGTCTTTAAAGAAACCCATGGTGGTGTGTTTGTAGGTGTGCTCATCGAATGCTTCGTCGCGCACTGCTGCTAGCAATTTGCGAATCGGGCTAGCGTTGTTTTTAAGATATTCACCTTTAACCGTTAGCGCTTCAGTTTTAAATTGTGCGTCGGTGTATTTAAGGTTTTGGAAGTGATCCGCTTGGATCTCTAATACTTTTTCTAGGTGCTCTTTCGAGAAGTCTAGGTGGTAGTTAGTGTAATCATTGGTGGTGTAAGCACCGTTATCAACACCAGCGTTTTTGAAGATGTCGGCGTACACTTTTTGTGGGAATTTCTCAGATCCCTTAAACATCATGTGCTCGAAAAAGTGGGCGAAACCTGTTTTGCCGTCTTCAACTTCGTTACGTGAACCCGTTGAAACTGGGATTTGGATAGAAACCAGATCTGGGTAATCGGTTTTTACGATCATCACTTTTAGACCGTTATCTAGCTCTTCTAGCACGTAGTCTTGTGTGAATACTTTGTTTTGCGCTGTCGCATTAGATGGCATGTGTTGTTGTTTGGTGTCCATCATAGTGCTGTTACAGGCACTTAGTGCGAGTGCTGTGGTAACAGCAATAGCAATTTTTTTAAATTTCATAAGAATTCTCCAATGTTAACGGCAGTTATTATGCGCAGGCCCAGTGCGATTTTCCAGTGATTTGACGCATTCGTTTTATGGCTGTGGCTGAAAACTGTAACCGAATATTTTTTGATCTTTTATTTGACACCCTAGGGTATCACTTGTAACCTTTGGGTATCTATTGATACCTTAGGGTTTCAATTTGTAGTAGGTCGAACACGCGAGTAACTGTGATCACTCATAAGAAAAGGAAATTAAAATGAATCAATTAACTCATAGTTTTTCACCTGACATCGAACAAAAGTTTGTCCAGCGCAATGCCGTCCTATCTTGCGCCATTGGCTTGTTATTCGGCGGCGGAATTGTTTATCAATATTTAAAGACGATTAATGCTGGTGGCGTAGCGGCAATATTTATCGCGGCGGTATTTTTAATCATGCTAATTGCACTTGTTCGATTAGTTATTTCATTACCAACACCACAACACTTTTTTTGGAATGGTAATTGTCGAGATGAGTACTTAAACCATCTGTCTCATAAGGCGACAAAATATAGCGCCAATACTGCGATTGCGGTTGGGGTTTTACTTATCATGTCAGCGGAAAATCTAGTGCTAACAGGCGCTGAAACAGCTTCGATTATCGTGTCATTAGCAAGCTTAGCTTACGGTGTTCCTTTACTGTTTTGGTTACGAGGTGATAATAATGACGAGTAACACCGTTGAAACCAAGAAAGAGCTATCTGTCGCCGAGCAAGAGTTTCGGTTGTTAAAGCGTAATGCGTTGTTTAGTTTGATCTTGGGGTTAATGTTTCTCATTGACCCTTTTGATGCTCTGCTCGAATTATATACTCCTTGGGTAGAAGTTGCGGACAGGGTGCTAATATGGATTATGATCCCCAGTGTAATTTATATTGCTTATACCAGTGTGTCGCTTTGGGTCGATAACTGGAACGTTCAAGGTATGCGCAAAATTACAGGGTTTGAAGACGAATACAGTCAATACGTCAATAATAAGTCACAATCTATTGCACTTGGTTCTTTAATGGTCATAGGGCTTATTAATTATTACGCCTCTGGTGAACTTTTAGTATTGTTAGGCACTTACTTTACCAAAATAATTTGGGGAAGCGTTTTTACAGCGTATGGTGCGACCTGCCTATATTTACTGCGTGAAGATAATGAGTAGAGAATTAGAAAATAACATTGCGAAGTTTCGCGCTAAACACAAGCTATCACAGCAAGATCTCGCCGATGCTATCGGCGTATCCCGTAAAACCATTAGTACAGTCGAAACTGGGCGTTTTACGCCGTCAGTTGTTATCGCATTATCTATTGCACAGCATTTCGATACCACGGTTGAGTCGTTGTTTTATTTTGAGGCGGAATAATCACGGTTGCTTTCTTAACTTAAGCCACTACACTGTGCGTTTTTAACACAATGTCTTTTATCAACAGGGATGGTTATGATTCAACAACCTCGTGGTGGTCAATTTGCAATTGGTGATGGTCGGTTAAGCGGTTATATCGCGGTAACATTAGCGTTGTTGAGTTTTCTTGGTGTTATCGCGTTTCACTTCCCTGAATATTTAACCACACCTGAGCTACGCCAGTCTTACGATGTGGAAGTCATTCGCATTGTGATGTTTGTTGCCTTGGTGATATCGGGTGCCTTGGGACTATGGAACGTTATTCGCAATGTTAATAAGCGAGCAGCCTTCACTGCTTGGGCATTGGTGATTGTTACTATTGCACTAGGTGGCCATCGCGTTGAAGTTGGTGACTTTCCTGATAATACGCCTTATTTAGGACTCGATTGGTTTATTCTCGATCTCTTGGGTTCGACACTCATCTTTGTCTTCATCGAAAAGCTTATCCCACATCGAAAACAACCTGTGCTGCGTCCTGAGTGGCAGACAGATATGCAGCATTTTCTAATCAATCATTTGATGATTGGTTTTGCATTGTTGGCCACCAATCAATTTGTTAATCAACTCTTTGGCTGGGCGGTGAGTGATGCTCTGCAGGCTTGGGTGCAAGCGCTGCCTTGGGGCGTTCAGTTATTTGCAGTGCTGTTGTTTGCCGATATTATGCAATATTCATTGCATCGCGCTTATCATGAAGTGCCTTTCTTGTGGCGTTTTCACAGTGTGCACCACAGCGTGGAAAGCATGGATTGGCTGGCGGGCTCGCGTCAGCATTTCCTTGAGCTTATTGCGACACGATGTTTCGTGTTATTACCGATTTTTGTATTTGGTTTCGACAAGTCGGTTATCGACGCCTACATCATTATTGTTGGTTTCCAAGCGGTGTTTAATCACGCCAACGCCAATATCCATGTCGGGTGGCTTAAATACATCATAGTGACACCGCAATTTCACCACTGGCATCATGCGTCTGACAAAGCGGCGATTGATCGCAATTATGCAGCGCATTTTTCGTTTCTTGATTACTTGCTGGGCACGGCAGTGCGCGGTGAAGCTAAATGGCCAGAAAAATACGGTATTGTCGGCGGCGGCATGCCTGATGGTTGGATTAAGCAGCAGGCATACCCGTTTAATAAACCGAAAAAGTCTGCTGTTGATACTGACAGTTAAGGACTTATTCCATTAAAGGTTAAAGACTTACTTCATAATGAAGTAAGTCACTAGTGAGCCAGCCAAGCTGCTAAATAGGCCAGTACCAGCGACAATAATGTGTTGCAGTTGTATTCCTTTGGGCTCTACCGTTTCAACTTGGTTATTGGTTGCTTGCAGCGTTTTAGTTCCCACCTCAAAAACGGCGGCTAGGCTCATAAGGGTTTCTGACGAAGCGACACCATAGCGTTCAACGCGCTGAATAGTGCGCAAGCTTACATCACATGCATCTGCAAGGTGCTGTTGCGTTAAGGCTTTGTCAGTGCGATGTTGTTTGATTAATTGTGCATTCACTTCCATGACAACTTCCTTATGACATCAAACTAACAACGGTGAAACCTGTAACAGCGCCAACGATAAATGATGCCAAAAACACCTTTAACGCTGATTTTTTATCTTTCCAAAGGCTGTAATTGGTGGTTTTTAAATGGGCCCCATTTTTAATTAACGTGCATGACATACTTTCCGTCAATGGGTTGGTTACTTCTAATTCTATTTCGTAATTGTCATTATCTACGTCAAAGGTATGAATCGATTTAAATCCATAGGTGCGTTTTTCACTAATGGTTTGCCCGTCAACGTAGGCTATTTCCTTTCCAGTAAATTTAGATCCCCAGAATACAATCTCTCTGTCATCATCTATAAAGAAAAAGCGTGTACCAGTAAAAGGTGATGAGATGACTGGAGTATGTGTTTTTGTTGTGTGCATGATTTTATTCCTCAGTTGTTTGGTGAGGCCAGTAAATCAATTTTAAGCACTCTAACAAACGTCACAAAGGCGACTGTACCACAAAATGTCATATGACACTAAGCTGTCACTCGGTGGTAAGTTTATGATTTAATTGATTATAGATACAAGGTGGGAATTTGCAGCCAAAAAGACTTTGGCTGCAAAAGAAGGGAGATACTAATCGTTATACATAAAGAAAATGCTGAAGTCGTGACCACCTGCCGACATTTCGACGGCAAAGCATTGATTGAATCCCTCTGTAATATCATCACCATTGCGTTCGACTTGTGGTGGACTCAGTTCTGTTTGTTGCTCGCCGTTTATTACCAACACATTACCTAGAATGATATTGAGTAATTCACTCACTGCATCGATATATAAAGCTTCGTTCGCGGAAGTATCAAAGCCTAAGAAATTAGTGCCTAACGCTTTCATTAACTCCGATGGAGCAACAATACCAATTTTAAAGGCTTGAGCCATGTTGGCTCGTTGTGAAACGGCATAGTGATCGTCGCTTACTTGTGGTGTGCCTGATAACACGTCGGAAACCTGTGCTGGAATTTTGGGAATTCGAGTAAAGGACTTCACAAAAGTTTGCAGGGTATTGGTAATGAGTTTTTGATGCTGGTGATTATTGATGGCGTTATCCAACTCTAACTCTGCTTGTTGTTTTAACGCTTTGTGTTCGGCTAGCTCTGCTTCTAGCGTTGCTTGATCGATAAATCCTTGTTCAACTAGAATTTCACCGAAAAACTTACGTGTTGATTGCTGAACGTTAAAGAGTTCGTCAACTTGCGTATTGTCCATGTAACCGAGGCTAATGGCTAAGTCACCGAAGCGCTGATCGGTACGTTGTTGTTCTAAATTGATTTTGTTGGCTGCGTCGTTGTCGATATAGCCTTGTTTAACAGCTAGTTGACCAAGACTAGGGTTAAATTCTTTTTGCAGTTCTAATGCCGTTAGCAATTGCTGCGGCGTGATAATTCCTTTTTCCAATAGGAATTGGCCTAAAAATTTATTCGACATGGTAATCCCTTACGCGGTTTGCGATTTATCAGCGATGCTATCAAAAGCGGTTTCAAAAGCTTGCTCTTCATAGGGTTTTTGCAAATAGAATGCAGCGCCTTCGTTGAGGCAATATTCGATATCGCCTTCAGAACCTAAAGAACTGCAAATAACAACCTTGGCTTCTGGATCAACTTGCATGAGCTTTTTGAGGGTTTTTTTACCGTCAAAAACAGGCATAACCAAATCGAGTAAAACGATGTCTGGACGATGTTCCATATAGGCTTTAAGTGCTTCCTTACCGTTTTCAGCTTGCGCCACGACATTATGACCAATGCCTTCGATTATTTGGGTGGCAATAATACGCATGCTAAGGGAGTCGTCTACTACAAGGATGTTTAAGGGGGTTGTCATTTCTTTCTCCATGAAACTACTTGCCAATGTCCATTTGGATACATCTTTGCCAAATGCGTTATTAGCATCATACAAATGATAGGTTATTAAATAACCTTATCAGCAAAATTGCGTAGTGTGTACCCAAAAGTAATAACTTTTTATACCCCTGATGAAAGCAGGGGTATTTGCTGTTTAGCTTTTGATTTGATTAGCAATCGTTTCAATGAGTAGATTGGCATTGATAGGTTTAGTGAGGTGCTCGTTCATGCCTGCCGCCATGCTTTGCTCGATGTCCTCAGGCAAGCTATGAGCGGTCATAGCCAGAATAGGCGTGTGCGCATCAAATTCGCGAATGAGTTTGGTTGCTGTAAGGCCATCCATTTCTGGCATTTGAACGTCCATTTAAATGAGGTGATAGCTGTTATTTTTAGCTTTTTCAACCGCTTCAACGCCATTGGAAACCATGTCGATTACCGCATGCGTATCGGATAGGAAGCCTTCGATGACTTTTTGGTTGATACGATTATCTTCGGCAATGAGTAATTTAATCTCCGAGAAATTGCGCTTAATGATCGCCGTAGGAGAAGGCGATGCTGGTGCTGCTTTATTTGTATTGCCATTAACGATAGTGAGTAGGCTACTCGTCAGCTGCGAAGGCTTAATTGGTTTCTCTAATACATCTTCAACAGGCAGGTGGCGACTGAGTTTAATAGCGTCGCTTTTATCGAACGATGATACCAAAATGAACTTAGGCAGTTGATCATTCACCACTTGATTGATTATACGAATGGTCTCTAAACCGTCTAGACCTGGCATACGCCAATCCATCAACACAATATCGTAAGGAAGTTTGGTATCTATCGCATCTTTGATTTGTTCTAATGCTTCGACACCACTGCGGGCCTGCGCGCATTCTAGTCCTAAATCAATGAGGGTTTCAGATAGTAAGGTGCGAGAACTCTTACTATCATCGACGATCAGAATTTTTAGGTTATTGAGATTGCTTAAATCTTCGTTGGATAATGTGTCGCTTAAGGTCTTGCTGGTGGCAATGTCGACAGTAAAGCTAAAGCATGAGCCTTTGCCTAGCTCACTTTCGACGTTGATATTACCATTCATTAACTCGACGAGTTCCTTACAGATTGTGAGGCCTAGTCCAGTACCACCGTATCGTCTGGTTACCGACACGTCAGCTTGAGAAAATGCTTTAAACAAGCGCTGCAATTGCTCTTCGCCGATACCTATGCCGTGGTCGGTTACTGAGAATTTTAGGGTATTTACATTTTCGGTGTGTTTGACAAGCGAGACGTTGATATTGATATCGCCTTGCTCGGTAAACTTAATCGCATTGTTTACCAAGTTAATTAGGATTTGTTCAAGACGAAGCGCATCACCAGTAAGCGATGTGGGTACA
>JBMYWG010000078.1:0-6975 GCA_049607155.1 Psychrobium sp. | reverse complement strand
GAAAAAGAAAAGGCTATCACTTAACAGCTTAATGTTAAGGATAGCCTTGGTTCATAACTCATCACAACCGAAAACTGGACAAGTATTTTTTATGATTAGTGCCTACTGCCTTCTTTTAGCTATTGTTGCTTAGCAATGTTCATCAATGGCGCCGTGCAGCACATCGGTTACTGCATCTAAGTCGTAGTCATTAATTTCAACCCATAACTTAGTTTCGTCACGACCAATCATCGACGCGAAGAAACCGCCGATACCTTTCGCTTTGCGATCAACTTCAACCATTAGCTCTAGCGAATCGTCGTGATTTACCATAAGCATTTCAACTTCATCGACACGGCCTCTGAAATCGCCTGAGTGAGCATTAAACTCAAACTCTTGCACAAAATGACCACCCAACGCGTTACTCGCTTCGTTCTCAACTTCGCCAAGAGCGAAACCAAGCTGACTCATCGCCACCAGCACAGCATTTTGACGCTCGTTTGGCACCACATGCAGCATATCTTTGTCTGATTTATCCAGCGCGTAATCAATGTCTAAATCCGTGTCTACCCACACACGAGATTGACCAAGTGACAACGGCGTGTTCGCTGGTAGTGGAATTTCAAAATCGAAGTTAAGTTGCTGACCTTCTTCAACATCAAAGCTATCAGACACTTTATAAGACGCTAACACCGCCTTGTGCTCAACAATACGCTCGTGCTCATTGTCATCATCGTCGGTGTAAGTTTCCTCGCTAAAGTAGTTACAACACACGTGAATTTTAATGTGATTAATATGCTGCTGCGTCGAACCACCATCAACCTGCACCGTCCCCGACAATACCTGTGTCGGCGCTACCTCAGGGTTGTGAATAATGGTATCTACCTTAGCGCTACCAATGCCTACCGACGATAAAACCTTCTTGAAAAATGACATAATGTTCCTTGTATCTGAATCGATGTTGATCACTGTTGGAGGGTAATCTAACTTATTATCGGAATAATTACACGTTATTGGGCAAAGTGGATAACATCATTACTGTCTTGTGAAAGTCGTGCAGCTTGGTGTACGCCTTCTCCATCACGTTACTCTTAATGTTATGATTTAATTAGAATTTATTAAGATCGCCTGCGTCATACATTGCACAGACATGCAATGTATGACGCACTGCTCACTTTCTCAAAGAGAAAAAACCGACAAAAATTACCGCATTAGAATTTAAAGCTTTGACTTATAGTCAGTTTATTATTAGATTCCCATATAAGCTTAAGTAACGTGCTGATTCTATTATGTATGTGAGAAAAATCACTCTTAAACATACGATATATATCCGCACTCTCTTAAAGATCGTGAAAGTATTAACAAGGAGTATCCCATGGCAAAAATACAACTATCACAAAGGATGTATAGTATTCTTGATATCGCAAGACTTTTAGATAGTGGAGAGTTATCTATACAACCCAAATACCAAAGACGCAGAACTGCATGGCCTGTGAATGCTAAAACAGCTTTGATGGATACGATTCTTAATAATTTTCCATTACCACCTATTTATTTACGAGATTATGTCGATGATAGCGGTAAACGGAAAAAAGAAATAATTGATGGCCAACAGCGTGTGTCGACAATCGTCGAGTTCTATCGAAATGAATTTGAGTTATCAAAAAATATTTATGATGAAGAACTGTATGGATGTACTTTTAGAGATCTTCCACCTGAATAACAATTGATGATTGAAGATTTTGAAGTTTCCTTTATTTCAATCAGGGGAGCTTCTGATAGTGATATTATTTCGATATTCTCTCGTCTAAACTCATTCAGCTTACCTTTAAACAGTCAAGAGAAACTAAACTCACTATATGCAGGTGAAGCAAAAAGTTTAATCTACGAATTAGCATCAGAATACAATACATTTTGGATTGATTTTAAGATTCTAACACCGGCTGTTATTGCACGAATGGCTGACGCTTCTCTTGTATCAGACATTCTGTACACAGTAATTTATGGAACAAAGTCAGCCAGCTCAAAATTAATTGATAAAATGTACCAAGAGTTTGACGACGAATTCCCTCTAAAACATGAAATTAACAGCAACTTCAATAAAACTATTACCGTTATTGGTACATTATTTGAATCAAAGCATATAAGAAATGTGTTTAAACCTAAATTTATGTTTTATTCTTTATTTTTAGTTATTTACGCAAGGCTTTTCGGATTTGAAGGAAAGTTAGAAGAAAGAACAGGTAAAGTCGACATAAAAGAAACTATAGAAAAAATGGAAGAGTTTTTTGTTCAGTATGTACAACCTACATTTGATCCCGTTCTAAAGTCGAAGTTCAAACAAAGCACTGGCAATGTCGCACAAAGGCGATTTAGACATGAAGAAATCGCTAAATTGGTGATTTAAAATGGCATATTCACTCAAGGCGACATTTGAAAAATTCGACAAGGAAGTCAGAGAACTGAATCAAATAATTCTTGAACTATCTCATAACTCCTCAGACCTTAAACGAGATACTCACATCGAAGGTTGTTTTATTAGACTCGTAGTTAGTTGGGAGTGCTTCATCGAAGAGTTTTTTCTTAGATGTATGTGCAAAGCAAAAACAAGAAGTAATTATGAAATTAAACCTCAAGGTTCACCGTCAAAAAATATAAATGAAGCATTCAAAAAGATTAATAAGAATAGAAGAGATAGGGATAAAGATTTTACCGATTGGCTCGACGCAAAATTATTTCAGCAGCGCACAGATGATTTTTTCAGAAGAAACTCTAGAGTTCAAAAAGCATGTGAAGCTCCTGACAAACTATTCGAATTACGAGTGATAAGAAATGCAATCGCACACAGATCTCCATCAGCTATTGCGAAATTTGAAAAGTATGTAAAAGACCAAATGGCATATATTGCTACAATGTCACCTACAATGGCCTCACTATTAATTCAAAAACGAAGAAATTCAAATGAATTAATTTTCACCATACTGTCTCATTACTTTTTATCTTTGGCAGATAGATTAACCAAATAGTAACTTAATTTAATCACACAAAAGCTCAGCAAATAAAAATAATTGCTGAGCTTTAACGCCCACAATCGATACGAAATCAAATGGATTCATTGGACATCATTAACCAACAAATAAAAACCAAGGATCTTCAGTGATTGCCATTGATAACTTCACCATTGAAACCCATGAAGGCGAATATGAAGACAGGCCGTTAAAATCAGCCCTGTACTTCAATGGTGAAAAGTTAAACGTAAAAGTGTCTGGCTATGTTATTGAAAAGCAGTTTGAACTGCCCCATTACTTCTTGCTGCTTATAAACTGGGATTGCCCGTTCGAGGAAGGATGCGAGATTATTGTTTTAAGTAAGAGCTTTAAGATTGTTGGCAATTACAGCTTTACGCCGTTTTATCACAGCTATTTATTAACGAGCTTTAGCGAACTATCACTCAATCAATATCAACTAGTCTTTAATGACACTGATTGCTTCGAACTGACCATCAACTATCCCAAAAAACGTTTATTTAGCAAAGTTGTTTGCGTAAATAAGCTCAATTAGAAGAATAATAAAATTGAGATAGCACTGTTATTAAAGCTGCTTCTATCAATTTTCACGTAATCAAAAACAACACTTCAGATCATAGTCTACGCTAAATTATCAAAGTGAATTATCCCCTGTTTGCAGCCAAGTGAGCTGGAGAACCGCTTTTTTACACGTTGAAAACATACCCTATTGGAGTACACTTTGGTTTACAAAACCAGAGTTTTTGCTTCTTTAACTAAAAAAGAAACTATATCGGACGACGACCTAATCACTGCTTGCTTAGAAATGAACAATGGTCTTCTCGAAGCAGACTTAGGTGGTAACCTTTATAAAAAACGTATTGCCTCAAGTAATAAAGGTAAAAGTGGTGGATATCGTACGATAGTCGGTGCAGTCATCGGAGATAGATATTTTTTCCTGTATGCGTTTGCGAAAAGTGACAGAGCAAATATCAATGCCAAAGAGAAACTAGCGTTAAAAGAGTTAGCAAAAGAGATTTTGGCGTTTGAAGAAAAAGAGATTAACCAACTAGTGAAAGATGATGAATTGATTAAGGTAGGTAAATGATGAGTGACATTCTAAAGGCAGTTCATGACACAGCGAAAGGCTTACAAGATTCAGGAGCTATCAGCAAAACCACTATGAGAAAGTTTGATGCCCTATGTCTAACCACAATACATGAATTTACGCCGGAACAAGTAAAATCGCTTCGAAAGAAAAACAACCTTTCACAGCCTGTCTTTGCGCAGTATTTAAATGTCAGTGATAAGTTAGTGAAAAAATGGGAACAAGGTGAAAGCAAACCAAGAGGCGCGGCATTGAAAATGCTCTCTCTCGCCGAAAAGAAAGGCTTGGAAGCTATTGCATAATCGTAGAAAACAAAGGTTAGAAATTTAAAATTCATATAAATATTGCTGGCTAGGTAGATAACCAGCAATATTTAACAACACTAACCTACAACACCGCTGACAACGTCTCTAACACTGACTCATCTTCGATCGTCGCTGGCACGACAAACTCATCGCCGTTGGCCATTTTCTTCATAGTTGCGCGAAGGATTTTACCTGAGCGAGTTTTTGGCAATTTCTCAACACAGTGTACGCGTTTAAACGCGGCTACTGCGCCAACTTGTTCACGTACCAGTGATACGAGTTCCTTACTGACTTCATCAGCTGATTTAGAATTACCGCTACTTAATACTACAAGTGCTAATGGCAGCTCACCTTTCAGTTCATCATTCACGCCAATTACTGCGCCTTCGGCGACACTTGGGTGATCACAAATCACTTCTTCCATGCGGCCAGTTGATAATCGGTGCCCTGCTACGTTAATGACATCATCGATACGGTTCATTACAAACAGGTAATCGTCTTCATCTAAATAGCCAGCATCACCCGTTAAGTAATACCCTTCGATTTGGCTTAAGTAGGCATCGTAAAAACGTTCGTTGTTATTCCACAACGTTGGCAGAGTGCCCGGTGGTAGTGGCAGCTTGGCGACTATCATGCCTGATTGACCTTGCGGCACTTGCTCGCCAAACTCATCGACAATTTGCACATCGTAGCCCGGTACGGCGCGTGCTGGTGAGCCAGCTTTCACTTCACTTGGACAGCTGCCTAATAAGTTAGACGCCATTGGCCAACCTGTTTCAGTTTGCCACCAGTGGTCGATCACAGGAATTTGTAATTGGTCTTGCGCCCAATGCAGTGTTGCAGGGTCACAGCGCTCGCCAGCAAGGTATAGCGCATTAAGGCATGAAATATCGTATTTCTTGATAAACTCGCCATCAGGATCAATACCGCGAATTGCGCGGAATGCCGTCGGTGCAGTAAAGAAGCTTTTCACGTTATATTCGCTAATGATGCGCCAGAATGTGCCAGCATCCGGTGTACCAATTGGCTTACCTTCGAATACCACTGTCGTTGAGCGATTGATTAGCGGACCGTAACAAATAAACGAATGGCCAACTACCCAACCAACATCAGATGCCGCCCAGAACACTTCGCCTGGATTCACGTTGTAAACGTGCTTCATCGACCATGCCAGCGCAACGGCATGACCACCGTTATCGCGCACAACGCCTTTCGGCTGCCCTGTCGTTCCCGAGGTATATAAAATGTAGAGCGGATCTGTTGCCGCAACACTAACACAGCCCACAGGCTCAGCAGTTGTAACAGCGTCGTTCCAATCAACGTCACGACCAGCAGTCATCTCAGCGGTCAGTTGTGGGCGTTGCAGAATGATCGTATGCGTTGGTTTGTTAGCAGCAATCTCAATGGCTTCATCTAATAGTGGCTTATAGGCAACAAGACGATTAGGCTCGATGCCACATGAAGCACTTAGAATTAGTTTAGGTTTCGCATCATCGATACGCGTTGCGAGCTCTGGCGCAGCAAAACCACCAAAAACTACTGAATGAATCGCACCAATACGCGCACAAGCAAGCATACCAATTACGGCTTCAGCGACCATCGGCATATAAATGACCACAGTGTCACCTTTAGTTACACCAAGGTTAGTCATCGCGCCAGCAAGTCTTGCTACTTTGTCTTGTAGCTCATTAAAGGTCAGTTGGTATTTAACATCGGTGACTGGTGAATCATAAATGATAGCGGCTTGTTCGCCATAACCGTCTTCAACATGCCTATCGACGGCGTTGTAACAGGTGTTTAGCTCTGCGCCTTTAAACCAACGATAAAAAGGTTTATTGCTGTCATCAAGAATTTCATCGGCTTCTTTATTCCAGCTAATGGCTTTAGCGGCTTCGCTCCAGTAGCTTCGAGGATCGTCGATGGCGTGTTGTTTGAGTGTTTGATAGTCGAGTTGCTCAGTCATTGTTCTTGTTCTCATTCTTCTAATCAATGTTGACTATAACTAACACGTTAAAGAGCCGCTTAAATATTAGACTTAGTGTTGAGTGACAGATAAATTGCTGTTTAGGCTTGATAATAAGTGGGTATCTCCATTAGTCTAACTAGACAAAAGTGGTAATGGGTTCTGGAGTTACGAAAAATAACTTTACCTTTACGTAAACTTCAAGTACCGTATAAAAAATTCAGGAGTTACGCATGATAGATTCACAAAAAACATTTTCGATTAGCGACTTATCAAAAGAGTTTGACGTTACAACTCGAAGCATTCGCTTTTACGAAGATCAAGGGTTAATGAAACCAACCCGTCGTGGACAAACACGTATTTACAGCCCACAAGATCGCGTGCGACTGAAACTGATTTTACGTGGTAAACGCCTTGGCTTTTCACTTGCCGAAACCAGACGTTTATTCGACTTATATGACGCCGACCGCTCAAGCGTTCAACAGCTACACACCATGTTGTCGTTGATTGATGAAAAGAAACAACATCTACAACAACAAATGGAAGATATTACCGTTGTACTGATGGAGCTAAGCTCGGTAGAAACCCGCTGTAGAGCGGAATTAAAAGAATTAA
>JBMYWG010000077.1:0-7005 GCA_049607155.1 Psychrobium sp. | reverse complement strand
CCATTGCGGCCTAGATTTGCAATAGTGTTAAGTAACATGATTTAGCAAATCCTTCTTATAATCTTCACTTGGGAAATGGAAAGGCACCGGGCCATCTGGATTACCCTGCATAAATTGAACAACCTGAGGAGAGGTTTCACCGCGTAATTGCTCTGGCGTGCCATGAGCAATAACGGTTTTATTGGCGATGATGTAAACGTAATCGGCGATACTTAGTACTTCATCCACGTCGTGAGAAACCACAATTGACGTCACGCCCAAAGCATCGTTTAGTTCTTTAATCAGGCGAACAATAACCCCCATCGAAATAGGATCTTGGCCAGTAAAGGGTTCATCATACATGATTAAATCAGGATCCAAGGCGATACTTCTTGCTAACGCTGCTCGTCGTGCCATACCACCAGACAGCTCTGACGGGAACAAATTTGCTGCACCACGTAAACCAACGGCTTCGAGTTTCATTAACACGACTTTGCGGATAATTGATTCTGGTAAATCAGTGTGCTCACGAATTGGAAACGCCACATTATCGAACACACTAAGTTCAGTAAATAATGCACCAGATTGGAATAACATGCCCATCTTGCGGCGCGCTTTATATAGCGCTTTACGATCGATGCCAACCAATTCTTGGTCGTTAAACTTAATTGAGCCAGAACTTGGTTTAATTTGTCCACCGATAAGGCGTAGCAGCGTGGTTTTCCCTATCCCACTCGGCCCCATAATGGCCGTCACTTTGCCACGGGGCACAGAAAGATTAATATCGTTATAAATCACTCTATCTTCACGACTAAAGTTCATCGCAGATATTTCGATTATATTATCTGTTTGATTCAAAAGTGTATTGTCCTTAATGACGCGGTATTTTTGCCTATTACTTGCTGTTAATTCACGAGAGTATAGACAAATGCAATGAATGATCAGTGCTAATCTCAAGAATTTTAATCGATTTTCCAACAAGGGTACAATGAATGTTGATTATATCCTATGTCGGGCACGGTCTACGACCGCAAAAATTTTAAATAATTCGCATAAAATGATAATTACTTAATTGTCACAGATTGTAAAATGACTTTAACCCGCCGTTATTTGTTCGTTATTATCTGAGTTATCGCAAAATAACCTGTTTTTATACTTTATTTTTAGCAACTAAATAGGGACAATTACTGTTTTATACGCTGAGGACTACCTTCTCCCCATGACATTCCCTGAATTAGGCAGTAGTTTTGCCATCTTACTTGCTGGTCTCGTCGGATTAATCTGGAGTGCCGATAAATTTGTATACGGCGCAGCAGCAGTAGCCCGTAACTTCGGTTTACCGCCATTAATCATTGGTTTAACCATAGTAGCAATGGGATCGTCAGCGCCGGAAATCATGGTCGCCTTTACCTCAGCAATGGATGGAAACAGCAATACAGCCATAGGTAATGCGTTAGGCTCCAACATTACCAATATTGCATTGGTGCTTGGCATAACCGTATTACTACAACCCTTGGTTGTCCATTCGCAGCTACTTAAACGCGAATTACCTATTCTACTTCTTGTCACATTAATTGCGGCCTACATGCTGTGGGACCAAACCTTAACCTTTACTGAAGGCTTAGTGTTAATCATCTTATTTTTCACGACAATTGGTGGCCTGTGTTGGTTAACGCTACGCGATAAAAAGCATAAAGATCCACTGCTAGAAGAAGCCCAAGAAGATGTACCAGAAGGTGTATCAAATGCGATGGCTGCATTTTGGGTGATTTTAGGCATGGTAATGCTCCCAATTGCTTCTCATTATGTCGTGGAAGGTGCGAGCGACATTGCCCGCTACTTTGGTTTATCTGAACTTATTATTGGCTTGACTATTATCGCGATTGGCACAAGCTTGCCAGAGCTCGCCGCATCAATTGCCAGTATCAAAAACAATGAACACGATCTTGCGCTTGGTAACGTCGTAGGTTCAAACATTTTCAACATTCTCGCCGTATTAGCGATGCCTGCACTATTTAACCCAGGTGGATTCGATCCAGAAGCGGCAACGCGCGATTTATACATCGTCGTCGGCCTCACTGCGTTATTATTCTTAATGAGCTGGCATCTTTTTGGTAAGCGTAAAATTACTCGACTTGAAGGTGGTATCTTATTTGCCATATTCATCGCTTATCAGTTTTTACTATTTAGTTAACGAGAGATTTTTATGGCTACAGAGCAAGAACTATGTCAGTGGGGAAAATCAGTTATAGAAACTGAAATCGCCGCTCTCAACGAAGTCACTCAATATGTCGACGAAGCCTTTGCACAAGCATGTCAGTTGATACTCGACTGCAAGGGCAAAGTGATAGTAATGGGCATGGGCAAGTCAGGCCATATTGCCAACAAAATTGCCGCGACATTAGCCAGCACAGGTACGTCATCGTTTTTTGTTCACCCTAGTGAAGCTAGCCATGGCGATCTTGGCATGATCAGCCAAGATGATGTCGTGTTAGCCATTTCCAATTCAGGTACCTCAGCAGAAATTCTTACCTTGTTTCCAGTGATTGAGCGCGTAGGCACACCAGTTATCTCGATGACAGGCAACCCACAGTCAGCGATGGCGAAACTCGCCCAGATCCATCTGTGTATTTCGGTTTCAAAAGAAGCTTGCCCATTAGGCCTTGCGCCTACCTCAAGCACCACAGCAACCCTAGCAATGGGGGATGCCCTTGCCGTTGCGCTACTGCAAGCTAAAGGATTTACCGCCGATGATTTTGCGCTATCACACCCCGGTGGCGCGCTCGGCAAGAAATTACTACTCCGCGTTATGGATATTGCCCATACAGGTGATGAGTTACCGCTAGTTAAAGCAGACACCAGCGTCAGCCACGCTTTAGTGGAAATTTCAGAAAAAGGCCTCGGTATGACAGGTGTCGTTGACGAACAAGGAAAATTTATCGGCATATTCACCGACGGTGATTTACGCCGCACACTCGATCAACGCATAGATTTTCACACGACTAGCATTGCGCAAGTCATGACTGAAAACCCAACAGTCCTTACTGAAAATGTATTAGCAGCTTCTGCACTAAAAACCATGGAAGAGTGCAATATTAACGGCTTTTTCGTGTTAGAAAATGACAAACCTGTCGGCGCATTAAACATGCTAGATATGGTTCGAGCGGGAGTGATGTAATGAAGCAAGTCGACACTATTTACGGTGCAATTAACGAGTCAGCTTGGATTAAGGCGCAGCAAATTAAGTTACTGATTTGCGACGTAGATGGCGTGTTTTCAGATGGCCGTGTTTACATGGGCAATGATGGAGAAGAACTTAAAGCCTTCCACACCAAAGACGGTTTTGGCGTTAAATCACTACTCAACGCAGGCATTGAAGTTGCTATTATCACCGGCCGTAAATCAAAGATTGTTGAAAATCGCATGACGGGCCTTGGCGTTAAATACATCTACCAAGGCCAAAGTGATAAATTCACCGCTTATCAAGAGCTGTTAACTAAATTGAACTTAACACCGGCCCAAGTAGCCTACATTGGCGACGATGTTGTCGATAAAATCGTGATGGATGATTGCGGTTTAGGTGTAGCGGTAAACGATGCCCACCCTTTATTACTCAACGACTGTGACTACACCACTTTCACACCGGGTGGCTTTGGGGCAGTGCGTGAGTTAAGTGATTTAATATTGGCGAGTAATGGCCAATTGGAAAATGCCGAAGGCATGAGTGTATGACGAGAATTATTGTATTAATCGGGCTTTTCTTTGCCTCTTGTGCGCTATTTTTCTACAACCCGTTTTGGTCGGTAACTGAAGAAAAACAAGCGCCAGCACAAGATGTTTATTTGCCAGATTTTACAGCCAAAGACATGACGTTAAGACGCTTTGACGAACAAGGCGCACTCGAGTCATTAGTGAAAGCCGAAAAAATGGAATACTATGACGATAGCGTGACGACCTTTGTTAAGCCAAGTTATATTATTTATCCTAAAAATGGTGCTCCGCATTGGAAGATCGATGCAGATAACGGCGTATTCGATCAAAACGATCGCGTGATACTCAATGACAATGTCATCATTAGCTCAACAGATCCAGAGCAGTCTTTGAAGCAAATTAAAACCTCTTATTTGGAGGTTAATTTAACGACGATGCAAGTCACTAGCGACAAAAAGATTGTTATTGAAGGAACACAATACAACGCCACCGGAATTGGCTTAAAAGCAGATCTCAATCTGCGACAATTTGAATTAATTAAAGATATACAGGCAACCTATGAAACTATTACGCCTTAGTGCCCTATTGTTAGTTGGTGTGTTAGCACAAACCAATGTGCACGCATTAACAAACGATTTAACCAAAAAAGCGGAAATTAGTGCCGACAATCAAAATATCGATATAGGTAGAAACATTGCCATTTACAAAGGCAATGTAAGAATTACACAAGGCTCAATCAATATCAGCGCCGACTACCTTGAAGTTTATAATCACGGTCGTCGCGGCGAAGAAGTCATGGTGTTTAGTGGCAAGCCTGCGAGCTTCTCGCAAACGATGGATGATGGCGCAAAGATCTCTGCCCAAGCCAAAGACATCCGATTTGAACGCGCCAAAAATCTTATCAAAATGTCAAAAAGCGTTTCCGTAAAATGGGGCGAGAATACAGTGAGTGGCGACGCCATCAACTACGATATTGAAAAACGTATTCTCAATGCTGACGGCAACCCGAAAAACGACGAACAAGTGACTACAGTGCTGCAGCCCAAAGAAGATAAGCAGCCTAAAAAAGACGAAAAAGAATAAATGAGTAAACTCAGCGCTTCACATCTAGCAAAAAATTACTCTGGCCGTCAGGTTGTAAAAGACGTCAGTTTAGAAGTATCCAAAGGCCAAATCGTTGGCCTACTCGGCCCTAATGGCGCCGGTAAAACAACGACCTTTTATATGGTTGTTGGACTTGTACCAAGCGACAACGGCCAAGTGACTATCGGCGATACCGATATGACACTGATGCCAATGCATTTACGTGCTCGCCAAGGCATCGGTTATCTGCCGCAAGAGTCGTCAATCTTTCGCAAGCTCACCGTCTTTGACAACATTATGGCGATCTTGCAAACCCGCAAAGATCTCAACAAGAAACAGCGCCTAGAAAAGCTAGAGAGCCTACTCGATGAGTTTCACATTCAGCACATTCGCGACAGTTTAGGGATGGCACTTTCTGGCGGTGAACGTCGCCGCGTCGAAATCGCCCGCGCCCTTGCCGCCGACCCCGAGTTTATTTTACTCGATGAGCCATTTGCAGGTGTCGATCCCATTTCGGTAATTGACATAAAACAAATAATCGAGCAATTAAAAAATCGTGGTCTCGGTGTATTAATTACTGACCACAACGTGCGCGAAACCCTTGATGTGTGTGAGTTTGCTTATATAGTTTCTCACGGCGAAATGATTGCCCAAGGCAAGCCCGATGAAATATTAGCCAATCAAACTGTAAGAGATGTTTATTTAGGTGAGCAATTCAGATTATAGTAGTAGGCAGCTGTCACAGTAAGAAAAACAATAACGGATATAGATGAAAGCGTCATTACAGTTAAAATTAGGTCAATCACTCACGATGACCCCTCAGTTGCAACAAGCCATTCGCTTATTGCAACTATCAACGCTCGACCTGCAACAAGAGATACAAGAAGCACTCGACTCAAATCCGTTACTTGAAGTAGAAGAAAACTTTGAATCAAACGACAAAGCCGACGCATCAACAAGCGAACAAAAGTCAGAAGAGTTCAACAACAACGACGACTTTGAAGCGTCATCAGATGCCAGCTCAATAGATACCTCAGAGGCCCTTGAACAAAACAGCGTGTCAGATGAATTACCAACTGACACCACTTGGGATGATTACATCTCATCAGGACCTGCGGCTCCAGTATCATCATCGACTCCTGGTCCAGATAGCGATTTTGTTTATCAAGGTGAAACCACTGAAAACCTGCAAGACCACCTTATGTGGCAAGCCAACCTAACGCCATTTTCAGATACCGATCGCGCTATTGCTTTTGCCATTATCGATGCCATTGAGGAAACAGGTTATCTCACACAAGATTGTGAAGACATTCTACAAGCAATGTCAGATCCTGAAATTGAACTAGACGAAGTAGAAGCGGTTTTAAAACGCGTTCAACATTTTGATCCTATCGGCGTAGCAGCAAGAACGCCGAGCGAATGTTTGGCTATTCAGCTCAAGCACATGCCAGATGATACCGAATGGCGTGACGAAGCCATTATGCTGGTCGAAAACTACATGGAAATGCTGGCACTGCGCGATTACCGCACCCTAGCCCGCAAAACCAAGCTCAAAGAATTACAGCTTGGCAACGCCATCAAGCTAATTCAAACCTTGAACCCGCATCCGGGCACAACGGTAGTCAAAGAAAAAGAAGAATACGTCATACCAGATGTGTCGGTGAAAAAAGTAAAAGGCCGCTGGAAAGTCGAACTCAATCCAGATTGTATGCCGAAGATTCGCGTCAACGAGCAATATGCGGCGCTGTCTAAAACTAGCAAAACCAGTGGTGACAGCCAGTTTATTCGCGGTCATCTACAAGAAGCAAAATGGTTTATTAAAAGCATCGAAAGCCGCAACGAAACACTGCTAAAAGTAGCCAACTGTATCGTCATGCAACAACGCGGCTTTTTTGAATATGGCGAAGAAGCCATGAAGCCGCTAGTATTAAATGACGTGGCCGAAGCAGTAGAAATGCACGAATCAACCATTTCTCGTGTCACCACTCAAAAATACATGCACACTCCACGCGGTATTTTTGAACTTAAATACTTCTTCTCTAGTCATGTAAGTACGGAGAATGGTGGCGAATGCTCATCCACTGCCATTCGCGCTATCATCAAAAAACTGGTGGCAGCGGAAAATCCTAAAAAGCCATTGAGCGATAGCAAAATTGTAGATTTGTTAGCGGAACAAGGGATCAAAGTAGCTAGACGTACTATTGCAAAATACCGCGACGCGCTATCTATCCC
>JBMYWG010000076.1:0-7811 GCA_049607155.1 Psychrobium sp. | reverse complement strand
CGGCTTGCCATTTCATTGAAAAATTGTACTTAAGACCTATGCTAATTGCGGTAGAATCTTCTTGATAATCAAAAGTTTTGCGTAACACTTCACCGTGAATCTGAAAGTTGTCAGAGAAGTGATGTTCTAACGTCACGTTCACACCATGATGTGAATTATTCACAGATTCTGGAGCGTCATTGTCTAAATGAAAGTAACCCGCTTTCACTGTATATTTCTTCGATAGTGGGTAGGCCATAGAGACATCAACGGTAGTTTGGGTGGAATCACTACCACCTAACACTTCTAAATCGCGCTCTTGCCAAGCCGCCGCAATGTAAAAACCATTATCGAATTTATTGGCAGCGGAGAGCGCAATAGTGTCTGCGGTTTCTCCAACTTGCTGATCATTATTAGCGTCAGCAAAATCTTGTGTTAAATAAGCCACCGCCAAGTGGAGATCATCACGGTCATAACTCACCCCAACATTTACCATATCAGCGGCATCGTCAGATTCTAAACCGTTAAATTGCGCATGCGCTAAAAACGACACATGTTGCCATTGTTTCTTGTAGGTCACTAGATTATTGACAAAGAAAGGGCTGTAGTTGTCATAAGCAAAAGGCGCATTTGCGTGATTAAAAATATCAACATACTCTGCGATTAGCAGATAGTGCACCGGACGTTGTTTACCTATTGCAACTCGGCCATAGGGACTATCAATACCAACATAAGCGCGCCGTGATTTGCCAAAATCACCATTATTGGAAATATCGACCGACCACTCACCATGACCTATTCCCGTCCAGCCATTAGCCAATTCATGCTCAAAATAAAAGCCAGCATGAGAGAGAAAGTCAGTGACATCGATATTAGAATCATCACCGTTGTTGTGCGTAAGACTCGGTCGTAATGTGGTGTAAAACTTACCGCTGCTAGAACGCTGTTCGGTAATAGTCTGTTTCTTTTCCAATGCTGCTAATCGCTTTTTCAGACTTTCAATTTCGGCATCATTAGCCAAAGAAATTCCAGATGCAGATAGCGCTGCACATCCCACTACATACGGTAAAAAACGAGATATCTTCATAATTATTCCTATAAGTGAGTTTTTTATCGATAGAAATAAGTAAAGTACTTAACTCGTCTGGTTAAGTACAAGATACACTGTTTGCAACTGTATCGCGTTGCGATGAATCAATTTATGACATCCATATCAGTAACCAGTTTGACTACTTACAAATACAAATTTGATAATACATCTCACTATAACAGCGTAATATAGCAGATAGTACTAAATCAGGAAATTCTTAAAATTAGTTAAGAATTATCATTATTGCGCTAAATTATTTTATTCCTCAAGTCCTTACTAGCTCATCGGACTTCAAGTTTCCTATCGGAAACTTTTCCATGAAATGCTAACAACTTTGGAATGTGACATCAAGCGAGAAATAGAAACTAACCGAGTTACATAGTAAACTTAAGTCTCGCGTAACTTTATAAAGCACAATATGACCAAACTCGATTTTTCAGCGCTTAACAAAAATGCCTCGGCATCTTTTCATCAACAACGCAATCTTATAAAAAAGGTATTCAAAGGCGACAAAGTTTTGTGCCCTACCTGTAACCAACCTATCACTATGTTGAATTCGAATAAAGAGCAAGTTCACATTGGCTGTGAAAAGGGCTGTACTGTGATCAACATGGATAAGGAATAGCGCTAGATAATGTCTTACCAACTGAAATTCAGATTAGTCATGGCGGCTCTTATGTCATTTTTTATGGCGGCAATAATGAGCGGTTGCATTATGGCGCTAAAAACTTCACCGATGACGTTTGAGTTTTATAATGTTTGGCTAAATGCCTTTTTATTTGCTTGGCCAATCGCCTTTCCTGCTGCATTTATAATTTCCCCTATTGCACAAAAAATTGCTAACAAAATCCTACCGCCTAATCCACAATAAAACTTGCGACAAACCTAAAATTTAGATGTAATCAGGCTATTATCGATTTGACTAGCTTTTGCCTTGAAGAAATTTCTCGAATACGCGTTGTGGTTGGCCATATTATTGGCATTGGGATATGTCGTCTATCAATGGCGCTGGCTAGAAATTTCAGAACCTACAGCAATTTATCCTGTCGAATCTAACAGTAATAAAGCATCCGCCCATCAGCATCAACTGCCAAATATACAACGACAAATCATTGCTGATATCGAAAGTTCGACGCAGGCTTTATCACGCAATAAAACTGCCCCACTGCACTCATCGATATCTAATTCTAAGCACTCGGTAGCATTACGTCAGCTAAGTGGCGTCCTGTCATTTGATCGGCTTACTTTTCAAGAATCACACGAAGACGATATTGTCACCTATCAATTTAATCCAGACGCACCGATTCAACAACCATTACGCTTTATTCGTCTAAACGTCAGAGATAGTCAGCACAACATCATTGCTCGAACCACCACTGATGAAATGGGCCGTTATCAAGTTGAAATAGCCGACGCTGGCCAGCAATATTACCTAGAAGCCGTCTCCCAAATGGTATTTTCCGACAACCACAATCACGAAGTGATTACTCAAGTAGTTAATCAAGGAAATGCATACCCAGAGCGCACCACCTATCGCCGCCTCTATCACGCTACCTCAGAGCTGTTCGTATTAACGGATAGTGAAAACACGCAAAATTTAAACTTACATACCGGCTGGCATCATACCCTGCGCGAATTTGAACCTATGCATAGTCAGGCGCAGCCGTTCGCGATTTTAGACACCCTTGCCAAAGGCTTTTTATACCTCAAACAGCACGACATCGAGATAACACCCAAAGAACAGATGCTCACAGTTACTTGGAGCCAAGATCCCGATATAGTCGAGCAATCAACAGGCTATTACTCACCGTACTACAATTTAATCTATATCAGCGGTAATAACGCGCTAGATACCAATCAAAAGCCTATTAGTACTATTTCAGAATGGAACGAGCACACCATTTTGCATGAGTTTGGCCATTACTACATGCGTCAACTTGCAAGACGTGATGATACTCAAGCGGGACATCACACAGCTTTTGGCTTTGGTTCTCTCACCTTAGCCTTCTCGGAAGGTGTGGCAACTGCGCTGGCGAAAACCATTTTGGAAAATTGGCACTATAAACGCGTGAGCTTCGATCCTGACAAGCAACGGTTCGCCATCAATACCAAAGCCATAATTCATCAAGATAAAACCGAGCGAATACGAAAGTTAGCAACAAATGATGGCGAGATTTATCAGCGCCCAGCCTTTGATTTTTCGCCGTTTATTGAGCAAACAGTTACCTATTTTGTATTGTCGATCATCGATCCCAACTCTCCGTACAGCTTGCGGACGACCCAATTGTCACATGAGATTGGGTTTAGTGGTTTTCACCGCGCAATGCTACAGCTAAAAGATTCTGCTGCACTAACCACTATCTACAATTTAGCTCACCAGTTAAAGACCGACTCACCACTACAATCACAAAATATCGACGATTTAGGACTACAGCTCGATCTTGTATTTAACGATGAATGGGGCAGTGACCAATTACCCCTTACCGCTCATATCATTGGTTACAATGGTCAACTACTGCCTGAACAAGCCCAATATCCGTTGTATCAAGAGTTATCTTTAGATAAAGCCAATGAAATTTATTTTAACGGAGCATTGGAAAGTATCTCTAAAATGCGTCCCGGCACTTTGCGCTACCTGAAATTCAAAGCCCCTTATGACGGCATTATTGACATGTTTATTGCAGATACACAAAGCCAAGGACAAACGCATAAATTTTCATTTAACATTGTCAACCAAGGCAAAGTTGTTGCCCACTCATCCTACTACGAGCAGTACGATGCTCACGCACTGGCGTGGGATGTTCGCGGTGGAAAAACCTATGTCATAAGAGTGTTTGACGAGGCATTTACCCACGACGAAGCCACAGCAGATCACTTAATAACAACTAAAATAACTGCTAACTATCGTCGCTAATCAACATATACCAGAACAAATAAAACCTTATAACCGTGCAACGAATAGACACCAATTGACTTTTTTTTGACTATTGCCCGAGTAACCTACGACTAAAGTCCAATAAGGTTGTAATTATTATGAGCAGTATCCGAGTATTAATCGCAGATCGTTGTATCCACTCAACGACTCAGCTTAGTGAACAACTCGCCGAAAGCAATATTGATTTAGATTTCGCCTACCACGGTATTAGCGCGTTAGAGTTAATGATCAAAAACGAATACGATATCATCATAATCGATTCGAAAATTACCAAGTTAGACGCACTTTCCTTAACATCCAAAATGCGCCACCAGCTATTTTCAAGCGTGCCCATTATTCTACTGGCTCCTAACGATGAACTGTCCTACAAAATAGAAGGATTTGAAGCAGGGGTCGATGACATCATAGTTAAGCCCTATGCACCGCAAGAGTTGTATTATCGACTGCTAGCCATCAGTAAACGTGGCCCATTACGAGGCATTGGACAACAAGAAATTAATGATCTTCTCGTTGACTACAATGCCTCAACTGTTAGCCGTGGCGATCGCAAGATCAAGCTCCACCAGATGCAGATGCGTATTATCAAAGTGTTAGCACAACACTATCCAAACACCGTATCTCGAGAAGTATTAGAGCAAGAAATCTGGGCGGGCGCGTTGCCAGAGAGTTCACCACTTCGAACCCATATTTACCGCTTACGCCAGTCCATAAAAGACCAGCTAGATCGCGATATTATTAGCACGGTCTACGCCAAAGGATACCGACTGGCGTAACATTAACGCCTCTTTCAATTAATTACCTATTGAAAAAATATTGAAATAAATAAGGCGTGATGAAATCTCATCACGCCTTATTTTTTTAACTTATCGCCTTGCTGAAGACTAGCACTATGAAGTGGTTTGAGTATATTTACGCTGTTTCTGGCAGATGTTTTTGATTTAGCATTACTTGCAATGCCGCTTGAAAAGGCAACCCTAACTCACTATGCCCCAATGCATATTCTACGCACGCCGTTAAATAACCGAGCTTACTACCACAATCATGTGATTTACCTTGCAGCTGATAGGCAGAAACAGATTCCTGTTCAATCAATTTAGCTATTGCATCTGTTAATTGAATTTCACCGCCAACACCGGGCTTAACCTCGCTGAGCAATGACCAAATAGATGGTGAAAATACATAACGACCGACAATGGCAAGGTTTGAAGGAGCCTCTTGGTAAGCAGGCTTTTCAACAACATTGTAAATCGGCCAATTCAAACGACTTACATTACCAGCAGACTGCTTTTCTGCGTTTTGGCAATCGACAATGCCATAACGCTCTACAAGATGAGATGGAACAGGCTCCACCATTATTTGACTGGCTTGCCATTGATTAAAGTTATCTAACATCATTGCTAAATCGGCACCAGTCGAGTTTTGCGCAATCAATACGTCTGGCAATACAACGGCGAAAGGTTCATCACCAACTAGTGGGTATGCTTTAAGCACTGCATCACCAAGACCCAATGCTTCACCTTGACGGACATGCATAATAGTTACATCTGAAGGAACGATAGACTTTATTTCATCGAGTAACTGACGTTTAACTCGCTTTTCTAAGGTACTTTCTAGTTCAAATGAGGTATCAAAGTGATTTTCGATGGCATTTTTAGACGCGTGAGTCACCAAAATAATTTCTTTAATTCCTGCGGCAACACACTCATCAACAATGTATTGAATAATCGGTCGATCGACTATCGGCAACATTTCTTTAGGAATGGCTTTAGTGGCAGGTAACATCCTTGTTCCAAGGCCAGCGACGGGAATAACGGCTTTTCTGACAGCCTTAGACATAGCGTTCTGCTCCTAGATTAAATGAGTTAAATTGAGCAATTTATCGACGTCGATGTCTAAATTAAGTCTACGTCTTAAATACCAAACGACTCGACATTATGTAATTTAAACATAAACCAGCTCCGATCCCCGCAACGAATGCAATGGCGACATGTCCCCACAAGGCGGTCACGTAAAAGACCGCCAAGTTGAGTATCCCTGCAACATGAGCAACAGCCATATGCCTTGCCCACTGACGCAACTTATGTGATTTATCGCATTCACTAAAAGTAAAATGTCTATTGCCTAACCAAGTGACTGAAGCCGCAAGCCAAAACGCGAACACTCGCGCCCACATTGATTGTTCAAGAAAATAGTAAAACAGCGCAAAGGCACCAGCATCAGCAATAAAACCAACCATGCCCACGATGGCAAATGCACTCACTCTTTTCATACTATTCCCACCTAGTAATTTAGCCCAACCGAAACAAGCTTATCTCAAATTCAAAGACACTAGATTAACGCAGCAAAGGTCAACAAAATGTCGCAACTTTACATTTGCGTGACCTTTTTTAGACCTTGCATTATTTAAGCTAGCGGTTCATTCATTAGGAATCCGTAGTTATGAAGCTTATATCGCCAAACAACGACGTCACATTAAGCATAATTGTGCCTGTCTATAACGAAGTTCACATCGATGATGCCAAACTTTTCAATGCGTAAACTCCTTTACATTTGCGTGACCTTTTTTAGACCTTGCATTATTTAAGCTAGCGGTTCATTCATTAGGAATCCGTAGTTATGAAGCTTATATCGCCAAACAACGACGTCACATTAAGCATAATTGTGCCTGTCTATAACGAAGTTCAAATGTTGCCGACTTTTCATCACGAAGTGCTGAAAACACTAGCGACATTACCCAATGAAACATTTGAATTGGTCTATGTTAACGACGGCAGCAAAGACAGCAGTTGGCTGTGTATGCAAAGCCTCTCATGCCCATTAAGTCACTGTAAAATTCGCTGTATTAATCTCAGTCGCAACTTTGGTAAAGAAGCTGCCATGACGGCAGGACTTGATCATGCAACTGGCCAAGCGATCATTTTCCTCGATGCCGATTTACAAGATCCGCCAGAGCTGATTCCGCAGATGATAGAAAAATGGCGAGAAGGATTCGATGTCGTCAATATGAAACGTATAGAGCGCGTGGGCGAATCTGCATTCAAAAAGTTTAGCGCCTTCCTCTATTATCGATTACTCACAAGGCTTTCAGATGTCGAGCTACAGCAAGATGTCGGTGACTTTAGATTACTCAGTCGCCGCGTCGTCGAAGCGATTAAAAAGCTTCCTGAGCGCAACAGATACATGAAAGGCATCTTGTCGTGGCCGGGATTTGTACAAACCACCCTGAGTTTTGACCGCCCTGCTCGCGTCGCTGGTGAAACTAAGTGGTCTTTTTTACAACTGGTAGGCTTGGGCTTATCAGGCATAACTTCTTTTAGTGTCAAACCATTGCGTTTAGCCACTTGGGCTGGCGGGTTAGTATCTGCGTCAGCATTTTGCTATGCCATGTTTGTGGTTTTTAAAACGCTATTTATCGGCGAGAGTGTTGCTGGTTATCCCACTATGATGTTGGTGATTTTAATGCTAGGAGGCTTGCAGCTATTAGCTATTGGCGTGGTTGGTGAATACATCGCTCGCATCTTCACCGAATCAAAAGGACGTCCAATTTATATCGTGATGGACAACGAAGTGAAAGTTGCGCAAGAACAAGCAGTAGGAGAACTAAACCATGGCTAATACAGTTAGTCAGCCATTGCGCTGGTTATTAGCACTAGGCTTAAGTGTATTACTATTCAGGTTAATATCGCTTGGGTTTTATCCGTTATACGACACAACCGAAGCACGCTACGGTGAAATCGCCCGTATTATGCTCGAAACAGGTAATTGGGTTACGCCACAATTTGATTACAACATTCCTTTTTGGGGCAA
>JBMYWG010000075.1:0-7922 GCA_049607155.1 Psychrobium sp. | reverse complement strand
AATTGAGCGTTGGTATCGTTTATATAACGGTCATCCCATTGTTGACGATTATCTTGCTAACCGAGAAATGAGCGCTGTAAAGCTTACGAAAGTTGAAGAGTATGCCCAGCTTTGGCGTGAGCGTTTATATGATATTTCATGGTTTATGAAGTGCCTTAATGAGCATATTTCTCGTGAAGCTAACAAGGAAGATAACTGCACTGGAAAATTCTGGGAAGGCAGATTCAAGTCTCAAGCGTTGCTTGACGAAAAAGCGCTGTTAAGTTGTCTCGCCTATGTGGACTTAAATCCAATTAGAGCTGGCATTGCACAAAGTGTGGAAGATAGTGACTTTACGTCGATTCAAGAGCGAATAAAGCAATATAAATCTCACCAACGTCAACAGCGCAAAGCCAATGATGGCTGCTCTGTTTCATCTCAACCGCCTTCGTTACTCCCGTTTTCACCTGTTGCCAATACAAACGCTATTCCATTGAGCTACGGAGACTATTTCGAGTTAGTTGATTGGAGTGGTCGGCATATAGATCCTAAAAAATCAGGCTTCATTGATGAGAGTGTGCCAAAGATTTTGCTGACACTAGATATCGATACTGAAGACTGGCTATCAGCTGCTAAAGAGTTTAGGCGGCAATATGGCAGTTTTGCTGGCAGTGAAATTAACCTGCGTAATTACGCACATCATCACGGTCGAAGTTGGTGTAAAGGCGTCGGCTAGCCCTTAGTACTAACAGTTCTTTTTATTTTCTTTTCAGCCTTAGTAATAGAGCTGATGATTTTACTCGTTCAAGTTTCACCATTTCATAGACTCTCAAGTCTTCAGTTCATTTTTGTTTAGTAAATGAGCCAAGTTTTTCATTGTTTTTAGTGAGTGAAGTTTAATTTTGAACGTATTGTGATTGGACTGAATCAATGAGATATTTGTGTCTGTCCTTTTTAATTTTTTTATTACTCGCCAGCTGGATTTTTTGCTATAGCGGTTGGGTTATTTTGATCGCCTAGTGCTAAAGCGCTAAGCGGTTAAATTTATGGTTGTCCCCAAATTGCCAAAATTGGTTGGTGTGTAAATTAGATACAACTAAATAAGGAATATTTGATTGTCAATAAAGGAAAATGAGTTTTTAGCTTTGATTAAGTTCTTTAGGGAAATTGATCATTTAGAGATGTTCTTAGACGGAAAAATATACTGCAATACGCCTGAATATTACAGATTATCAAATGCTCCCGGAGTTTCTGATAAAAATGAATCTTGCCACTTCAGCATTAGAAGCTCTCGTGGTGAAAGCCATTTTGAAGTTGAAATGAATAACAACTTTATCGGGAAAGTTTCAGATTTTACTATTCGCACTGGTAGGCGTGATGGTTGGTTGCATTGTTGGGCAATTTTGAGAACTCCTGAAACTGATATTGATTTCGAGAAAATGCAGAGCGATTTCAAACGCATGCAAAGGGAATTCGGACCTCATTTTGTTTTTGTTACAGCTGAGAACTCCCATGTCATGGCTGAACGAATAGCATCTGCTACAAATAATGAAGTCGATTGCCATGAAATCGACTACAAAGAACATACTATTCTCGGAAGCTCCATAAAGACAAAGCACGTTGATTTCTCGTACCAAAGAGAATTTAGGTTCATCTTTGAAGAATGCTCTGATCAGGAAACTGAACCAAAAATTTACAATGTAGAAAATGGTTTCAGAGATATTGCACAAGTTAGTCCAAAGTTTGAGCTTGTAGCATCTACTGAAACAGAAAAGTATCAATTCACACTAGAAAATAAAAACTAACCCCAAAAACTTCCCATTAATTTTTAATCGCTTAAGTCACGCAACGTAGGAAGCTCAGTATCTTGCAATAGTTACTGGGCTTTTATTTTGTGATTGTCAAAACTGAAATAATGACAAAAAAGTGACACCTTGTGATTTATTATTTCAAATCATTTAAGCCGTGAACATAAGCCTGAATGTAGTGCAATTGCTGTGGGTATTTAAGCCGATGCTTGCTTGATTGTGTATACTCGTGGGCTGAGCGTATGAGTGTAAATCAGTTTAATTAATTTGAGATATTATGAAAAATTACTGTAAGTTATTCGCGACTATCGATCAGCGTAAATCGATAGGTATCGCGATAGTGTTAGCCAGCTTTATTGTGATTGGGAGTTTATTGCCTGACGAGCTTTCTTTACAGCGTTGGGTCGCCGCATTTTTTGCCGCCAATGCCTTGGTCAGTATGGCGCTTTCATTTGTATTATCAACGCGTCATGACACGATAGAGTCTATTTTTGGCGGGCTAGATCGCATGTATCAAATACATCGTTGGGCTGGAATGTGGGCGGTATTTTCGATTTTTATGCACTGGTGGTTAGTGCCCGAAGCCTCGCAGGCGCATTCTGGATTTTCTATGGCCGAACTTGGCTCTGACACGGGGGAGTGGGCGACATGGTTACTCCTGTTTTTAATTACCATTAGCTTTTTGAAGGTTATTCCTTATCGTTGGTGGAAATGGACTCATCGCTTAATGGGCTTGGTGTTTATTATTACCATTCTCCATTTTGTGTTTGCGATTAAACCTTTTGGCTTGTTGTCACCGGCTGGCATTGCCATGAGTATTACCTCGGTGGTTGGAGTGTATGCTTGGTGGTATTTTTTATGTGGCAAAGACACTTCTAAGCGTTATTTGGCCAAGGCACAAAATGTCACTGTTGATGATAATGTTGTAAGTTTTGAAGCCAAGCCGCTTCATAGCCGTCCTGAGTGGAGTGCGGGGCAGTTTGCTTTTATTTCGCTTAAAAATCATCGTCATCTGCCGAGTGAAGCACATCCCTTTACCATCGCTAATTACAATCAAGAAGGCATTCCTCGCTTTGCCGTTTCTGGGCTTGGCGACTACACCAAGGCGTTAATTAAACATTTGCAAGACGGCGATAAAATTGAGCTTGATATGCCTTATGGGCGTTTTAAGTTGGCTCACAATCAGCGTCATCAAATTTGGATGGGCGCAGGCATTGGTATTACGCCATTTTTAGCCTGGTTGCAGTGCTTGGCTGAGCAGCCAAATGAGAAAATGAAGGTTACTTTGTATTATTTGGTGCGCAATAAAGAAGGTGCGATCTTTGAAAAAGAGTTAACGAGCCTTTGTCAGCAAGTCTCACAAGTTGAGTTAAAGGTGATTTATTCAGATGATGGCCGTTTAACGCCACAGGCTATTGAGGCCCATTTAGGCAATGATATCGAAGATGCCGAGCTGTATTTTTGCGGCCCTGAGCCACTACGCGATTCAATGACACAAGGTTTGGAGTCGTTGGGGATGCCTGCAAACAGAGTGCATTATGAGCTGTTTGATTTTAGAGGCGCAATCTAACCCTCTTAATACCAAAAAGGTCCCTATTGATGTTATCAACAGGGGCCTTTTTTATGTGGGGTGAATTGAGCTATATTCACCTAATACGCTCCTTTGGCCATTAATACCGCTGGCACAGTTAAAAGCAGTAACTTGATGTCAAGCCATGGGCTTTGCTTGGCAATGTATTGAGTGTCTAATTCAACTTGTTGTTCAAAGTCAATATCGGCGCGGCCTGATACTTGCCATAAGCCAGTTAATCCCGGTTTTGCATGTAAACGAGCTTGTTGCTGGTGGCTATATTGCGCAACTTCGTTGGTGAGTGCTGGTCTTGGGCCCACCAGAGCCATATCTCCGCTTAACACGTTAAACAGCTGAGGTAATTCATCGATTGAGTATTTGCGAATAAACCAGCCAATGCAGGTGATGCGCGGGTCTTTTTTAAATTTCTGGCACAAGCCTTGACGATTGCTTTTTGCAGGATCTGGTGCTTTGAATCGTGGATCCGTTGGCAAGTACATTGAGCGTAGCTTATACATGGTGAAGCGGCGGCCGTTTTCACCGACGCGCAGTTGGGAGAAGAACACTGGGCCACGGCTTTCTATGCGAATGAGCAAGGCGATAGTCAGTAACAATGGGCTTAGTAGCAGTAACATCACTAATGCTAGCAGCTGACCAATGACGAGCGGTAAACCGCGATGGCCGCATTTCTTCTGCTGCGCTCTTGTAGTCGCAAGCGTTTTTGTCATACGTTTTTGCATCAAGGCCATGCGAAGCACGTGAGTCAATGAGTGTTTGTTGGTGCGATCGATGAGTTGAATAGCCATGATTAAGCTCCTTTCTTAGCTAAGCCAAGAACGTAAGTGCGAAATAGGAATAGGGGATTGCCGACGACATAGCGTTTGAATTTAACGCGGGGCTCTTGCATTAAGCGCCACAACCATTCGCCACCTAGGCTGCGCAGCCATAACGGCGCGCGTGGAATGTTGCCGCTGAAAAAGTCGAATAAACCGCCGACAGCTAACACTGTGCGGCATTGCAGCTTATCTTTGTGTTGGTTGATCCAGCGCTCTTGCAGCGGTGAACCCATAGCCACGAGCAACACATCACAATGGCTATCGTTAATGGCGTTAATGACTTGCTGATTATCGCTATCGTTAATGAAACCGTGCTGATAGCCCGCGATGCTAAGTTTGGGAAAATCGCGAACTAAGTTGTCGCGCATCTCACGGGCCACACCCGGCGCAGCGCCTAGCAGATAGATAGAGCGCTTGTGATTGATACACTGCTGACACAACAGTGGCAACACATCTGTGCCATTAACGTTATCTTGCAGCTGATAATCGGTATGGCGCGCGGCCATGCGCATGCCGCTGCCATCTGCGAACAGGGCATCGGCTTGGTTTAGCTGGTGATTAAATTCGGTATGCTCAACCGCGAGATTTATGGAATGGGCATTAACGAAAAAGCCAACTTTAGGGCCAAGTGGATTGGCTTTAGTCGTCATCCAATTAACTGCTTGGGTTTTACTGACGTTGCGAATATCGAGTCCGAATAGCTTGACGATATAAGGCGTATTATTCACACGCGGCTTATTGTAGTTATTTGGTTTAATTGCTGTAACGCGTTGCCACAAATTTAATAGTGAATTTGTGGCTGACGGTGATTTATTTACGCTTGCAGTTTTCATAAATACACTCCCTGTTAAAGGTTGGTATTGCTTGAGGTTCTATACTGCTGTTTGCTTAGGTTGTGCCAATATTTAAATTTTTGTTAAGTTGTTGAAAATATGCTATTTTATGGTTTTTGTTGAGTTTTTTATTAATTAATTTACTCGCAGAATAAAAATCTATTTTCATTTTGCGAAGCGCGAATTAAGTGGTGAGTTAGTGGTCTGCGGCGACTCATTAATAGCGCGATGACAAAAGTTGGGAAAGTTGTGTAATGTTTTCTGCGTTTGCTCAAGCAGCAAATCATCGCGGCGAGACTTTTTACGCTGTTTGGTACATAAGCGTTGTAGTCTGGCTATCTTATTGGCCAAAACAAACATCAGGTAATGTGTTATTCGTTCGAACATGCCACTACGAAGTGGGCCGTAATTGTGGTGTCTAATGAAATCCGTTAGGTAATAGCTGCTAGTGTTATTCCATTCTTGAGGGATTTCTTTAATAAATCGACAGCCTTCGCTGTGGCTGATGACATGGCTATTTTCTCCCCAACCAACGTCGTATTGCGGCTCTACCTTTTCATGGCGGTGGGTAATAATGCGTTTCAACCAGCTACGCGCCTGCGGACAATTGCGAATAATCATCACGCCAGAGTTAAAGCGATGTGAGTATCCTTTGGCCATGTAAATTGATTTTGCTGGTACAAAAATACTGTTGAGCGGTGGGCAGTTTTCATTAATGTAAGCGTCGGCATCGACAAACATCACTTGCTGATAACCTGCGCGCAGTGCGGTATACATTAGGGTGAGTTTGAGCCAGCAGCACTCGATGCCCATCGGCGAGTAAAATGGTTTGGTGACAACTTCGTAGTGATAGTCGTGCTTTTCGGCATAGGCGCGATGTGATGCAAGGTGTTTAAAGTAACGCCATTGATAGCCATTTAACGCAATGCTAAATACCAGCGTGGTATGGCGCGATGTTTTCGCTTCTGTTTGAAAGGGTGCTTCAATCATGGTGCCTCCAGTCAGTTAAATTTAACGTCCCTAAGGCTGATAGCAATTAGTATTCCGGCTCACTAATTTTTATTAATTCATTGAATTATATTAATTTTTAATTTTGGCCGGAGGTTGTGGTTCAGTGTTATTTTGCAAAATACGAGCACTTATTAGTGCTGCGCATTGCAAGATGCAAAATAACCCGTTTTCAAATGTGCAAATTTATAACTTTATTATTTATAAACAATAGCTTGCTGTAGTGGCACGGATGTCGCTATGTCTTGTTACACGATAAATTGATTTGATATTTGATTCGCTACATTTAGCAAGGACAAAGGTGATTATCATGAACGGTTTAGTTAATAAAACAGTAAAGAAAGCAGTGATCCCAGTTGCAGGTCTAGGTACGAGAATGCTACCTGCAACCAAGGCCATTCCCAAAGAAATGCTGCCGATTGTCGATAAGCCTATGATTCAATACATAGTCAATGAATGTATCGCCGCAGGCATTAAAGAAATTGTCTTGGTGACTCATTCATCGAAAAACGCGGTCGAAAACCATTTTGATAAATCTTTTGAATTGGAAAGCACGTTAGAGCAGCGTTTTAAGCGTCAACTGCTCGATGAGATTCACTCGATTTGTCCTGAAGATGTGACACTTATTCAGGTGCGCCAAGGGGAAGCAAAGGGTTTAGGTCACGCGGTATTAAAAGCACGTCCTATTGTTGGTGATGAGCCATTTGCCGTTGTGCTACCGGATGTGATTTTAGATGATGCTTCGGCGGATCTAAAAACACAAAACTTAGCGGCAATGCTTAATCGCTTCAACGACAACCACATTAGTCAAATTATGGTTGAGCCCGTGCCAGAAGAATTAGTGAGTCAATATGGCGTAGCTGATTGCAATGGTTGTGTGTTATCTGAAGGGCGCTCAAAACCCATGATCCGCGTCGTTGAAAAACCTGCTGCCGATGAAGCACCATCGAACATGGCGGTGGTGGGCCGTTATGTGTTATCAAGCGCCATTTGGGACTTATTAGAGCAGACACCACCAGGTGCTGGCGATGAGATTCAATTAACCGATGCAATTGAGCAGTTGATTCAACTTGAAATGGTCGAAGCCTTTCATATGTCTGGACGCTCTCACGATTGCGGCAGCAAATTAGGCTATATGCGCGCGTTTGTTGAATATGGTTTAAGAGATAATAATTTAGGCGATGCTTTTAAAGCTGAGCTACAGGAGATTCTAGCTTAATCGATTTTTGCTTTTTGTCTTTTGCACTTAAAAGCGACAGCCTAGCCTGTCGTTTTTTTTAAAGTTTTGTTTTTAGTCACCTTTTAATACATAATCAAAACATACTGCGATTGTTATTTGCATAGCGAGATTTTATTAGAAACGCATGGAGTAGCGCGTTGTGAATAAATTGGCGCAAATAAACCCTACGCAGAGCCCGTTTAAGAGGTGAGATTATGGAAAATATAAACCGTCCCCGTGTTCTTTTTGTCGATGATGAGCCTGATGTTTTACGCTCGTTATCGCGTATTGCTCGCAAATTAGATGCTGAAATTCTCACGGCCAATGGTGGCCATGAAGCATTGGAAATTATTGAGCAATCTCCCGTTGATGTGTTGGTTACCGACATGCGAATGCCGCAAATGGATGGTAATGAACTCTTGGCACAGGTGGCTAAGAAAGCCCCGGAAACCGTGCGCATTGTCTTAACTGGTTATGCGGATATGGATATGGTGCTAGGCGCGATTAATAGCGGTCATATTTGGGGGTATTTGCAAAAGCCGTGGGACAACATGGAGTTGATTGTTAAGCTCAAACAAGCGCTGCAACTGCAACAAGTGTTGGCAGAGCGCACATTGATGCGCCGTACCATCGAGCAATATCAGTATTATCGCAAGGAGCATTTTGAAG
>JBMYWG010000074.1:0-7978 GCA_049607155.1 Psychrobium sp. | reverse complement strand
TCTACCGCAATTAGCATAGGTCTTAAGTACAATTTTTCAATGAAATGGCAAGCCGGTTCGAAGGCTAACTAATCTCAGCGCTTATAGGAGAGTGTTATGCAATTTAAATTTAAACTAGTCGGTGCAACGTCCATTATCTTGTTGTTATCACTGAGTTTACTTTCGCTCAATCAATATTTGAATGTTAAGAGCAGCCTTGATGAAATGGTTGAAGAAAGCATTGATGAGATCAGCAGTGGTTTGTCTGAGAATATTGCTAGTATCATGGAAGGCAAGAAAATCTTAGGCGGTTATGTAATGGATCTTATTGAAGATGATGTATCCGTTGAAAATATTGATCGCATTTATACTAAACCAGCCGTTCGCGAAGCCTTTATTTTAGCTGGTGTTGGTTTTGAATCAGATGGCTCTATCGTTGATAACGACCCTAACTGGAATCCAGCGCCAGATTATGATTCACGTAAACGTCCTTGGTATATCGAAGCCAAACGAGCTAATAAAATTATTTATACGGCGCCATACCCAGATAGTGTGACCAAAGAAATTGTTGTATCTATGGGCATTCCGATGGATAAAGATGGCAGTTTTCACGGCGCAATGTTCCTAGATGTTAGCTTATCTGGCTTAGGTGAAATCCTCAATAAAGTTGCGATAATGAAATCGGGATATGCATTTCTTGTAAGTAGCGATGGCCAAATTATATCTCATCCAGAAGTGAGCTATAACGGCAAGATGATGACGGATTATTTTGGACGTTCACTTAATGTCAATGGTAATGAGTTTGAGCATTTCGAGTTAAACGGTCAGCAGTGGATGACTAAATTCACTAAAGTGAATGGTGTAGATTGGTATCTAGGTGTCGCAATTGACGAGCTACAAGTAAATGCCCTAGCAACCTCGTTACGTAATCAAGCGGTATTCTACTCTCTAGCGGCCTTGGTATTTGGTGTTATTGCGATGCTAGCTCTTATCAAACGTTTAATGCGTCCACTAGATGAGATTTCAACAGCAATGCAAGATATCGCTGGTGGTGAAGGAGATTTAACTCAGCGTTTATCAACCAAAGGTGATGTTGAGTTTGCAACACTTGCACGTGGATTTAATTCGTTTGCGATTAACCTACAAACACTTATTGGTGATTGTAAGTCATTAGCGACTGACATTGCTCACAATGCAGAGCAAACTACGCAAGGGGCTGAAGAGGCGGTTAACGCTATGCATCAACAACTGTCGGAGTTAGAGCAACTGGCAACCGCAATGAATGAAATGTCTTCAACAGCGCTTGAAGTATCTGGTTACGCCAAACAAGCAGCTGATTCAGCGTCTGAAGCTGATATTGCTGCTCAGCAAGGTGCATCTATTGTTAGCGATACTTCTGAATCGATTCTTTCACTATCGCGTCACATCGAAGATGCAGTGAATGAAGTGAAGCAGCTTGAGGAATCAACTGCATCAATCGAAACTATTTTGTCAGTAATCAACGGCATTGCTGAGCAAACCAATCTGTTAGCGCTTAACGCGGCAATTGAAGCTGCACGAGCTGGTGAGCAAGGACGAGGTTTCGCGGTTGTTGCTGATGAAGTTCGCAACCTTGCACAGCGCACTCAAGAGTCAACGTCTGAAATCAAGAATATGATTGATGTATTGCAACAAGGCTCAATGTCAGTGGCTAATGTTATGTCACAATCACAAGAAGAAGCAACTGACTGTGTCGACAAAGCGCAGTCTGCTAACGAAGCGCTAAGCAGTATCAGTAAGGCGATTAATCAAATTACCGAAATGAACTTGCAAATTGCTTCAGCGGCTCAAGAGCAAAGCTTGGTTGCGGAAGAAGTAAATCGCAATACCACCAATATTAAGGACTTGTCGCAAAAAGTGGTTGATAACGCACAAACAACCAATACTGCGATGGAAGAGCAACGCGAAGTGACGCAAAAACAACACGGCTTGTTAAGTCGCTTCACTATCTAGAACGGTTTTTTCTTTTCACTCCCAAACACTTTTATTGTTCTGATAAAGGTGTTTTGGGAGTTCGCTCAATGTTTTCCCCATCATTAACATGTTATGTTCAAACGGATTTCTAATAACAGTTCCAACATCGGAATTTGTTAGCTAAAGGATTTTTATGATTGTTTATAATTTTGGCTCGATAAACATTGATCATGTTTATCGAGTTTCGCATTTCGTCCGTCCCGGTGAGACCATGACATCTAATGATTATCAGCAGGTGTTAGGTGGCAAGGGAGCCAATCAATCTATTGCCCTCGGACGCGCTCAATGTCAGGTAAAACACGTTGGCGCAATTTCCCACAGTGATAAAGGCCTGTTAGAGGTTTTAGAAAACAGCAATGTTGACGTGTCTAAAGTTGTTTTGGGCGATGTACCCACTGGTCACGCCATCATTCAAGTTAATGATGAAGCTGAAAATGCCATTGTCTTATTTGCTGGTGCTAACCATTGTATTACCTCGCAGCAGATTGATAGTGTTTTAAGTCAAGCATCGAAAGGTGATTGGGTTTTACTGCAAAATGAAACCAATAATATTGATATCATTATCGAACGTGCAAAGCACTTTGGATTATCAGTAGCCTTCAATCCTGCGCCGATGAATGCCGATGTGGTAAAGCCTTTAATTGAACATATCGATTTACTGATTGTGAATGAAGTTGAAGCGATGGACCTTTGTGGTGTTGATTCTGTCGCTAACGCGCAGCAGCAATTGCAAGCCAGCTACCCCGATTTAAAAGTGATGCTGACTTTAGGTAGTCAAGGTGTACGTTACTTACATCAAAATAATGTTGTTGAAGTCAACGCATTTCGCGTTGATGCGGTTGATACAACAGCCGCTGGCGACACCTTTATTGGCTATGCATTAGCTGGATTACAGTCTATTTCTTATAAACATCAGTCTGGAAATGAAGAGCAATCGATAGAACAAGTATTGCGCCGAGCTTGTGCTGCATCGGCACTGTGTGTGACTAAACATGGCGCATCTAGCACTATTCCATCTTTAGCTAGTGTCAATGAGTTTTTGGAGCAGCACGATGCGTAAAATAATTATAGATACCGATCCGGGAATCGATGATGCAATGGCTATCTTGTTGGCGCTAAAATCTAAAGAACTAGATGTATTAGCGTTAACTACCACTTTTGGTAATGTCGCCGTTGATTTAGCGACTAAAAATGCGCTGACCTTACTAGAGCTAGCGGGTAGTGATATTCCTGTGGCTGGTGGGGTTGCTAAACCAATAGCTGCGCCGCCATTGGCACCGCCTGATTTTGTTCATGGTAGCGATGGTTTTGGCAACATCAACTGGCCTGAATCTAGCCGCCAAGCTGATGAGCGAAGCGCCGCGCAATTGATTGTTGATACAGTGCATCAATACCCTAATGAAGTCTCTCTCATTGCTTTGGGACCTTTAGGTAACTTCGCTAAGGCACTAGAAATCGATCCTACGATTGTCGATTTGGTCGATGAAGTGATTTTAATGGGAGGCGCAGCCGAAGAAAAAGGCAATGTGACACCTGTTGCTGAAGCGAACATTATTAATGATCCTCACGCTGCTGACATTGTGTTTGGTGCCTCGTGGCCAGTAACCATGATTGGATTAGATGTGACACATCAGGTGATCATGGATAACGACTTGTTGAGCCATATTCGCGATAACAATGGGACTCAAGGGGGCTTCCTCTATCAGGCGACTCAATTCTACTTCGAGTTCTATCACAAAACCTTTGGCATAAAAGGCTGTTTTGTTCACGATGCGTCTACCATTATCTACGCCATGGCACCTGACGTATTTAAATCTGAGCCGCGCGTGATTCGTGTAGCAACCGACGGAGTAGGCATTGGTCAAACTATTACTGCTAAGGTTGGCCAGCAATTTGCGCTCGATTTTTGGGAGAATCGTCCAGCGACTAATGTGTGTTTAGAAGTGGACTGCGAACGAATGTTGGCATTGATTAAAAGTGTATTTACTCAGTAACGATTCTTCACAATAAATTACACAGTTTCGATATTTTAAAACCAGCCGCCGTGTTAAGGTGAGCTGGTTTTTTATTGATTTTTATTTGAATTATTTACGGAAAATAATGAGCACTATTGTCGAGCGTCGTCCAGCGGTGGAATTTGATCACCTGAGCTTTTTAAATCAACCGCTGCTACAGCGGATTTATGCCAGTCGCGGCATTAATTCTGCGAAAGAGTTGGAATATCAACTTAAGAACCTGCTTAACCCAGCGACGCTTAAAGATACCGACAAGGCTGCGCAGTTGCTTTTCCACGCCATTACTGCTGGACGAAAAATAACTATCGTTGGTGACTTTGATGCCGATGGCGCTACTTCTACCGCATTATCAATGCTGACACTACGCCGTTTGGGGGCGACAGATGTTGATTACATCGTCCCGAATCGTTTTGATTTTGGTTATGGCCTGTCGGTACCTATTGTCGATATTGCTCATCAACAAGGTACCAAAGTCATTATGACGGTGGATAACGGTATTTCATCAATTGATGGTATTGCCCATGCGAAAGCGCTTGGGATGACAGTGATCGTAACCGACCATCACCTTGCTGGTGAGCAGCTTCCGCAAGCAGATGCTATCGTCAATCCCAATCAGCCCGATTGTCAGTTTGCGAGTAAAAATTTAGCGGGTGTTGGCGTGGCGTTTTACGTGATGTTGGCACTGCGCGCTGAGATGAGAAAAGCCAATTATTTCGCCCAAACAGGTTTGCAAGAGCCAAACATGGCGGAGTTTTTAGATATCGTCGCCTTGGGCACAGTAGCGGATGTTGTGGTACTAGACAGCAATAACCGCATTTTAGTTGAGCAGGGATTAGCGCGTATTAAAGCAGGGCGTACCCGCCCAGGGATCCGCGCATTGCTTGAAATTGCTAAGCGAAATCTTCAACGTATTGTCGCTAGTGATATGGGATTTTCGATAGGTCCACGCCTTAACGCGGCAGGGCGCTTAGATGATATGTCACTAGGTATAGAGTGTTTGCTAACCAATAACGAGCAGCATGCGAGAGAGATCGCGAGCGAGCTTGATGGGTTTAATAAAGATCGCCGCGCCATTGAAGCAGGCATGCAGCAAGAAGCGCTAAAGATTATTGAGCAATTGCCATTTACCCAAGACGGCGGGGAAATTCCTTATGCCTTTGCGCTCTTTCATCCAGAGTGGCATCAGGGAGTGAGTGGTATTGTTGCTTCACGTATTAAGGAGAAGTTTCATCGCCCGGTTATCGTATTTGCCGACGCTGGCGATGGTGAGCTTAAGGGGTCGGGACGCTCGATTGAAGGGTTACACTTGCGCGATTTACTAGAGCGTATTAATACGCTTGCTCCAGGAATGATTTTAAAATTTGGCGGCCATGCTATGGCGGCAGGGTTATCCATCAAAGCGAGTGACTACCCTGCATTTGCTAAATTGTTTGAAGCGCAGGCGCAAGCAATATTATTACCCGAGCAGTTAAGTGGAAAAATCCTTACCGACGGTGAACTTCACAGTCAAGATTTCACTATTGAAACCGCTGCTCTGCTGCGCGACGCTGGCCCTTGGGGACAGGGATTTTCAGAGCCATGCTTTGACGGGCGTTTTCGGGTGGTACAACAGCGCATTGTCGGTGAAAAACACCTTAAATTGGTGCTAGAGCCAGAAGGCAGTATGATGGTTGTTGACGCTATTGCTTTTAACGTCGATTTACAAACGTGGCCAAACCCTAACATTCAATGGGTAGAAGTCGCCTATAAACTCGATATAAATGAATTTAGAAACAAACTATCACTCCAATTGATGGTCGAACACATTATCCCCTTATGATAAATGAAGAGGAATTTACTATGAAAAAATTGTTAGCGTTAAGTGCAGTAGGTTTGTTGTTAGCAGGTTGTGCTACTCAGCCAGATACGTTGTCTCGCGTGGAAAAAAATCAAGCTTATGAAGCCTATGTTACCGAGCATAATATTGCGTCAGTTAAGCGTGTTAACAACTTTAGAATGAATAATTGGCAATCTCTGACAGATAGCTACTTTACTGTCAAAGGACCATTTAAAAAGCATTATCTGATTGCGTTAAAAGGGCGTTGTAGCGATTTAGATTATGCACAAACCCTAATTACGCATCAGACAACATCATCGCAGCTATCAAAGAATTTTGATGCGGTCTCTGTGCCGACTTATCCTCACTTTAAATGCTATATCAAAGAGATTTATCCAATCTCAAAAGAGCAGCACAAAGAGATTGCGGCAATCGGCAAGCCGCCTAAGAACGAAGAATAAAAGGACGAAGATGAAAAAAGCCCTCAATGATTGTCATTGAGGGCTTTTTATTTGGCAATCGTAAATGGATTATTTAGCTGGCGCTAACTCATTGTCTTCACAATGACTATCATCATCTTGACTGTTACTCTGCGTTGTCGACTTGATGCGCTTAGCCACAAAAGCAAGCAATAAAGCACTGACAATGAATGATATGTCGACGGCGATGGTCGAATATTGCTGCGCGTTAAACAGGGCGATGAGTGTTTCAGAATACATTACATATCCAGCAACTACCGTCACAACTAGTGCTACCGAACATAAGTAGAGTGACTGTTGTAGTGCTAAACGGTAATTACGGCGAACCACTGGTAGTGCATAGACAACGGCACACAACGCGAGTAAGCCCCAAAAGCCATTGGCAACAACATCAGGTCGGTTGAGCGTTGCTTCAGGTAAAACACGTTCAACAATAAATGATAACGCGATTGCTACCATGATACCGACGCTACTTACCAAAGTGACATAACGAGCAATGGTGAGTGTGCGGGCGGAAAAGTTACGTTGTTTTTCACGTTTTTCCAACCAAATTAAATTACCAGTGATGATCAGACCACACACTGCAAAACCGAGAAATAGATAGATAAACCTCAAATCGAGTGAAGCGAAATTACCGTAATGTAATTTACGTAAAACGCCTGTGCCAACGACAAGTGAGTTTGGCTGAGTACTGTCAGAGCGAACGACGATTTCGCCTGTCGTCAGTGAATATGTATTGGTGTAGCCAGTCGTTAACTCGCTATTGTCGGTAGAAAATAGTTGCACTAATCCGCTTTCGTCGCCGTAGTTGTAAAGGCGTACAAAACGCGGTGCCGAATTAAATTCGGCAGTAACCTCGTTGATTAAGTCATCGAGGTTAATACGTGGCGTTGGCTTGTCTTGCCATTGTGGCGCTATCGTTTCAAAACCTGCGTCCTTGAGTAACGCTTCGCCATCTCCTTTGTATACCGTGATTGCAAAAGCGACTTGATAAATGATGACTAAGTTGAAGATAAGACCGCTGATGGCATACATAATGGTAAATGGCAGACTAACAACACCAACCACGTTATGCATGTCTAGCAGTTGGCTGCGCTTGTGATTGCCAGCGCGGTACTGAAAGAAGTTACTGATCAACTTTCTAGCGTGAATAAATATACCTGAGATAAGCGCAAATAAGAAAAACAACGTCACAAACCCAAGGATGTATTTACCCTGTGGGATGTTGAGATCGTAGTGCAAGCGATAAACGAAATCGGCGAACTCGAACTTATTTTCCTCGCTGATAATTTCACCGGTGACAGGATCGATTAATATATCATCATAGTGTGGTTCAATAGGACGATCTTTAATATCGATTATCGCTCGAAAATAGCGGTTTTCTTTGGTGGGTAAAACCATGTTTAGATGCTCTTTAGCATCGTAGTCACGTCCTTCAAGCGCGATTTCAAAGGCTCTTTCGACGCTGATTTGCTGTCCTTGAGTTACAGGATAATGAGGTTGCATCGCCCAGTTGATAATTTCTTGGCGAAACAACGCAATCGATCCTGCGAAAAATATAATGAACAACAAGCCTGAAAAGATAAGACCTAACCAGCCATGGGCAAGCGTTAACCGTTTGATAAATTCTTTATTCATGAGAGTGTACTGCTAGCCTATGAGAAAAAATGCGTTAA
>JBMYWG010000073.1:0-8776 GCA_049607155.1 Psychrobium sp. | reverse complement strand
AGTTATTCCCAAATCCTTGGTGTTATTAGTTTTTAGCTGGATTTTAACCTTGCTGCGTTTGCCTTTTTCAAGGTATAAATAATCATCAAAAATTAGCGATGAATAGCAAGTGACAATCAAATATCAACGAATTGTTGTTAAATTGGGAACCAGTGTTCTCACTGGTGGTAGCGACAGATTAAATAGAGCACAGATGGTGGAGTTGGTGCGTCAAATGGCGCACTTACACAACAATGGCTGTGAAATTGTGCTTTGTACCTCGGGTGCTATTGCCGCTGGGCGCGAGCGATTAAATTATCCAATCCTCGATGATTCGATGGCGAGCAAACAAATGTTGGCGGCTGTCGGTCAGAGTCAGCTGATTCAAACGTGGGAAAATCTGTTTAACATCTACGGACTTCACGTTGGACAAATGCTGCTAACCCGTGCTGATCTTGACGATCGCGAGCGCTATCTCAATGCGCGTGATATGTTGGAAACGCTGCTTAAACACAAGATTATTCCTATCATTAACGAAAACGATGCTGTTGCAACCAACGAAATAAAAGTTGGCGATAACGATAATCTATCAGCCTTGATGGTGGGTCTTGCCGATGCCGACTTATTGCTACTACTCACCGATCAGGCGGGATTATATGATGCTAATCCGCGCACCAATCCCGATGCTAAATTAATTAGTGAAGTCGATGTTATCGATGATGAGCTGCGAAAAATTGCCGGCGATAGTGGCACTTCACTAGGTACTGGCGGCATGGCGACAAAACTGCAAGCAGCACAACTTGCAAGACGCAGCGGCGCCGCAGTGATTATCGCCGCCGGTCAGCAAAGTGATGTCATTATCGATATTTGCAATGACAAGCGTATAGGTACGCGTTTTAACCCGTCGGAAAACCCATTGGAAAGTCGCAAGCGCTGGCTACTTGCTGGCCCAGGTCCTGTTGGAACTATTCGTTTAGATAAAGGGGCGAGTAAAGCGGTTATTGAAAAAGGTAGTAGTTTATTGGCTAAAGGAATCGTTGCCATTGAAGGGCGCTTTGATCGCGGTGATATGGTGATTTTACACAATGAAGTTGGCGCTGAAATCGCTCGTGGTTTAACGCGATATAACAGCGATGATCTGTTGCGTATTAAAGGTCAGCACTCACAAAAGATCGAGGAGATCCTCGGTTATGCCTACGGCAAGGTCGTAGTGCACAGAAATAATCTAGTAATTAAATAGCAAAAGAGAAGTAGGGAGTTATCAATGAGTAAGTTAAGCGTTATGGGCAAACAAGCCCAACAAGCTAGCTATCAGTTAGCGACGGCATCAACCGAGCAGAAAAACAAGCTGCTGACATTATTAGCGCAAGGACTCAAAGATAAACAACCCGCGATTTTAGCCGCCAACACCATTGATATTGTCGCTGCTCAGCAAGCAGGATTAGATGAGTCACTTATCGATCGTCTATTGCTTAATGAAGAGCGCTTAAACGCCATGGCCGATGATGTGCTTCGCTTGTGTCAGTTAGATGATCCTGTTGGCGAAGAGACTGAGTCTAAGTTGCTTGAAAACGGTTTGCGTTTATCCAAGCGCCGCGTGCCAATTGGCGTCATGGGCGTAATTTATGAAGCGCGTCCTAATGTGACCATCGATATTGCAGCGCTGGCGTTAAAAACCGGTAATGCCGCGATTTTACGTGGCGGCAAAGAGACTATCAATAGCAACATGGCACTGCTTGATATCATTAAGCAAGCCTTAGTATTGGCTGAGCTACCAAGTGATTCCATTCAATATATCGAAGAGACGGATCGTGCGTTAATTAGTGAGTTGCTCACTTTAGATAAATATGTCGATATGATCATTCCACGCGGTGGTATGGGGCTACACCGTTTGTGTGTTGAACAAAGTACGATTCCTGTGATTACCGGCGGTATTGGCATTTGTCATTTATTTGCTGAGCAAAGCTGTGATATTGAAAAGTCAGTTGCGATTGTTCACAACGCCAAAGTACAACGCCCAAGTGTGTGTAACGCGTTAGATGTTTTGTTAGTGCACGCACCAATTGCAGAAGAATTATTACCGAAAGTTGCTGCGAAGCTTGGCGCAGATGACGTTAAATTTAAAGCTGATGAACGCGCACTTAGCATTCTTAAGCAAAGCGATGTTAATGCCGCGCTGATTGACGATGGCGAATTTGATACCGAGTGGTTGTCATTAACGCTGTCGGTGAAAGTGGTTGATGATATCGATGAGGCTATTTCACACATCCGTGAGCATAGCAGTCAGCATTCTGATGGCATTTTAACTAACACACTTGGCTGTGCTGAGCAGTTTGTTAATCAGGTAAATTCAGCGGCAGTGTATGTGAATAGCAGTACGCGATTTACCGATGGCAGCCAATTTGGCTTAGGTGCTGAAGTTGCAGTAAGTACCCAAAAACTCCACGCTCGTGGCCCAATGGGGCTAAAAGAGTTAACAACCTATAAATGGATTGGTGTTGGGGATTATTTAGCGAGAAATTAAATTCGTTTTGTGCATAAAAAAGTCGGCAATTGCCGACTTTCTTATTGGGTTTATTGTGGGTATTTAAAGCACCTGCTCTAAATACTTAATTGCTTTCTCTTCTTTAGGATCTAAATGACCATCTGACAGTGAAACACCTTTAGCTAATTCGACAGCTAGTGCTTTGGCTGGTGAGTCGATAATGTGTTTACAACGATGGCTAATAAACTCTTCGATGCGATCAGTTTCGATAGCGTCACGAGCTGAAATACTCATTGATTTTACGTAATCGACTGGCGACACTTCACCTTTCCATTTGAGTGAGCTAACCCACTCGAAGGTGTATTCCATTTCTTTGTCTTCGACAACGCCGTCGATCTCAACGAATAACAGCACTAAATCAACAAGAGCTTCGCGTTGTAATTGGTCGACACATACGCCCATGTCAAAGTTGTTGAGTAAGTTTTCAAAATTCATATCGCTTTCCTTTTTATAATTCTAATTTGCTCAGCATGCGCGGTTGTAATGTCATTAGCTTAACAACCTTTGTGTTGAATTCAAGCGCTAACATGTGTTGAGTTGTATAAATAGCCACGTCTTAAATTTATCGGTAGCGGCTGATTTATTATGTTCTATTAGGTAATAGCCAGCCTCTGCGCTAATCGCTTCAAAAGGACTGACTAGACGCTGCTCGGCGAGCTCGTCAGCGATTAATGCTCGCCGCGCCAAAGCGACGCCCATCCCTGCCTCTGCTGCCGCCATGGCCATATCGGTGCGATTAAAGTAATAGTGATTTGAAGTGGGAAGAGTTAGCTGATGTTTAGCGAACCATTCCTGCCATTCTTGAGTTTTAGTGGCATTGGGCCACACCATGCTATCGTGCAAAAGCGCGCATCGTTGCCATGTTTTGTCATCGAATACCTTTACTGTTGTATTGAGCTGAGCGAAATACGCTGGGCTCATCACTGGTATTAAATATTCTTCGAGGATCAGCTGCGCTTTGTGATGTTCGAAGGGAATTTTTTGATAATCAATAGCAAGATCATAACCCTGCTCATCGTAATTAACTAAGCCGCTATCTGCATAAGTGGTTATCGTGATATTGGGGTATTGGTTGTAGAAAGAATGCAGCCTCGGCATTAACCATTTAAACGCAAATGACGGTGTTAGCTTAAGATGGATTTCATTATCTTGTTGAGTTTGTTGTGTTAAACGACTAAGGCATTGCTCAATATCATTGATAGTGCCTGATACTTCGCGATGTAATTCTGTTCCTTGGGCGGTTAATGAAATTCCGCGAGAATGGCGATTAAATAAGGAGATATTTAGTGTCGACTCTAGGTTTCTTATTTGTTGGCTTACCGCACCTGTAGTGACATTAAGTCGTTTCGACGCCTGAGTGAAACTATTGCACGTGGCTGCTTTTTCAAAAAAGAATAGCTGTGATAACAATGTGGCATTGATTTTCATCGATGAATTAGCTTTTAGAATATCTATAAGCTAATGGTAGTTTATATGATTTGTTGATGCGATGTTTTTGTTTCAAAATTTCTTCACTAAGGTGGAGGCGTGATGAAAGTAGTTGTATTAGGTAGTGGTGTTATTGGTTTAACGAGTGCATGGTATTTAGCGCAGACGGGTTGTGAGGTGACCGTCATCGATCGCCAAGCTAAATCTGGACAGGAAACTAGCTTTGCCAATGCTGGTCAAATTTCCTACGGTTATAGCTCACCATGGGCTGCGCCGGGTGTTCCGTTAAAAGCGCTAAAGTGGATGTTGTCAAAGCATTCGCCGTTGGTTATCAATCCTAAATTTTCATTATCGCAAATTGGTTGGATGTGGCAGTTATTGCGCAATTGTTCGCATGCAAATTATCAGCGCAATAAAGGTCGTATGTTGGCGCTCGCAAATTATAGTCAGCAAGCCTTGATGGATTTACGTGAGCAACTGCCACTGGCATACCAAGGTCGTCAGCAGGGAACGCTGCAATTGTTACGAACACAGCAACAAATAGAATCCTTAGCCAAAGATATCGCTCTATTAAAAGCCAGTGGTATTGAACATCAATTACTGGATGCCCAGGATTGTTTGGCCCAAGAACCAGCATTGCAATATTCGCGTTGTGATATTGCTGGTGGTTTGCTGTTGCCACAAGATGAAACAGGCGATTGTGAGTTATTTTGTCAGTCGCTAACCCAGCAGGCCAAACAAATTGGCATTAAGTTTTTGTTTAATACCAATGTAACGTCGTTGGAAACTCAACAAAAAAGAGTCATGGGTGTTAATACTTCGCAGGAGTTTATAGCGGCTGATAAAGTAGTAGTGGCTTTAGGAAGCTATTCTGCACAACTTCTAGAACCGCTTGGCTTATCAATCCCCGTTTATCCTGTGAAAGGCTACTCGTTAACCATGCCGATTAGTGATGCGAAATTCGCACCGCAATCAACGGTAATGGATGAAACGCACAAGGTTGCATTGACGCGATTTGATGATCGCATTCGTGTAGCGGGTACGGCGCAGTTATGCGGCTTTGATTTGGAATTACCGCCCAAACGCGTCGCGACCTTAAACAAAGTTGTTCGTGATTTGTTTCCCAATGTTGGCAGTCTTGATAATGCAGAATATTGGACGGGGCTTAGGCCAATGACGCCAGATGGCACACCAATTATTGGCGCTACAGCCCTTGAAAATCTCTACCTCAATACGGGGCATGGCACCCTAGGCTGGACCTTGGCTTGTGGCTCAGCCAAATTATTAGCTGAGCAAATGACATCGCGAAAATCGGTTTTAAACCCGTTGGACTATCAGTTAGGTCGTTACTAGGGCCTGTTGATCTTTCGAGGATGAATTTTGTGCAATTGACAAGGCTGTTTCGCAAGGCATGAGGAGCGACGCCTAGTTTACCTAGGCGAGCGACGAAAAACGCGGCGAAAATGTCTTGTCATTGCATCCGAAGGACAGCGTTTGTTCGTGATTTCTACGGCGTTATCGCCAGCTAGCTTAGCCCGCTAAGCGTCGCAGGCTCTGCCTTGTATAAAACCCCGAACAACTCGCTGCAAAAACCTTCACTAAAGGTCAACAGGCCCTAGCTCTTTGGCAATAAGTTTGAGGAGGAAGGTTTCCCTAATTACAGATAGTCCTTGCTTGTCGCTATTGGCGATGGTGTGCTCGTTGTGTTTTATCGCATCGAAAATATTCATCCACACTGGACGCATACCGTTGTTCACTTCGTGTTCTTCTAATGCCGTATCACCTAATTCATCGTGGATATCACAGGTGAAACAAAAAGATTCCATGTGAATGGTATCGCTGTCATCTTTGTACCAAGGGCGATATTCGCTGTAGCAGCCAAATGGCTCGATGTTAGTAATATCGCGGGCGCCTGTTTCTTCTTGCAGCTCGCGAATTAAACCTTCTACCATGTCTTCGCCATCATCTAATCCGCCGCCGGGTAATGAATAATCGTGATAGCGTTCGGTGTAGAGTAATAAAATGTTTTCGCCATCGAGCACAATGGCTCGTGTTGCACGGCGATGGGACAAGGATTCTGACTGAGGATTTGCGTTTGGGTGAACAGCGTTGTTAAGTAGGCGCATTAGTAAAAATAAACAATTAAAGCAATTAGCAAGGGCTGCTAGTATAGTCCAACTAGAATCGATAACCCAATTCTAGATGAATTCCTGAGGTATCTTTGTGAGCATTGTAACGCTTGTCGGTAAAGCGGTAAAAATGCGCGCCAAGGTTAAAGCCAGAAGCGTTCGCTTCATTGAAATAGTAGTTGTAACCCAAACCGAAATCGTACACCACGCTTTTATCATCTCTGGAATTACTGCTAACGTTGAGATCTGCGATCTTGGCGAAAATGATCTCATCAGAATTAATGAACACGCCGATGGCGTGATGACTTGAGGTATCTTTAATTAGGTTGCCTCTGTCATTGTCATTGAGTTGGACTGGGCAGCCGCGCGAATCAATAAATTCACTTTCGCAGGCCATCGTCAAACGCTGCATATCTTGTGGCGATAGCAAATTAAGGCTTATACCGAAGTTATCATTGAGGGTGAGGCTGTCGGTAAATTGGTGGCTCTTTGTTAGTATCTTTGGTGATTGTTCAGCGCTTACTGCGGGTAGCGCATGGCTATGACTTGTTGTCGAATACAACATGGACATAAATGCGATTATTGTCAGCGAATTTTTAACCATACTTTTAACCATACATAGCTCCTAATTGCTAAGGTGTGTGTGAGTATGGCGTGGTTAGCTGAATTGCAACTTAATTAGCGCTTAGACTCTATCCAGTTTTCTTTTTCTTGGCTGATTTGATAGCGCAGGCACATAATCCGCCTTGTCTTGCTGGGCAGCCTTTACATGGCGATGATTTGTGTGGTGTGAGGGCAAAGCTCATGCCGCTTGGTTTTATTTTCAGTTGGCTGACTTTACTACCTTGCTGCGGCGAAGATGTAATTAGCTGTTCGGCGAGATTACTTGCTAATTCGTTGATAGCTTCATTTGACAGATCTTGAACGGATAGTTGCGTGTTATCACTCGCTTTAAGACGCTTCTTCAACGCTTGTTGTAAAGCTTTGTTAAAGGCTTTTTCTTGCTTTTTAACCTGCTTTTTTAACGTTTTTAAAGATTTCTTATCGCTCATGACAATATACCCTATTGAGATAGCGTATATTGTAATTGAAAAGTATTCTCAGTCAATGAGCGGCAGGATAATTAATACACTAAGGCCACCTTGATCACGGTTATTGAATAACAACTTACCGTCGTGTGCTTCGACTATTTCGCGACACAATGCCAATCCTAATCCCGTTCCTGAATGCTTAGTGGAATAGAATGGCAACAAGGCATTTTGAATCACTTCGGGGGACATGCCATCGCCGTTGTCATTAATCGTTAACTCGATCGCGCTATCTTTAACCGCAAAAGAGAGGGTGATCTTTCCGCTCTCATCCGCTTCATGGGCATTCTTTAATACATTGATTAGCACTTGCTCTAACTGGGCTATATCACCACGATAATCTACTTGCGTAACATCAGTTAATTTTTCAAACGGATAGAGTGTTTGTAATTCATCAATAAGCGCTGGCCAATCAATTGACTGTTTGTTCGGTAATTTAACTTTAGTAAGCGTTGCATAACCTTTAATAAAATCATTGAGGTGATTAACGCGGCCGCTAATGGTGTTAAATACTCGATTGAGGCGCGGCTCATCTAGGTTTTTCGCCAGCAATTCTCCGCTGTGACACATCGAACTAATGGGCGCTATTGAGTTGTTGAGCTCGTGACTGATAACGCTGATTACTTTTTTCCACGTCGCCACTTCTTGCTTTGATAGCTCTTGGGTAATGCTCTTGAGTAAGAATAGCTTATGGTGGGCTAAATGAATGGTGACGTCAGATGAAGTGACATGCCACGCCTGCTGCGCACCTTGCGAGTCTGTGAGGGTGAAGATCGTTTCTCCGTGGTGATTAAGGGCGTGTTGAAACTCTGGCGCCAGTGAGGAAACGAGTTTGGTCCAATTGAGGCCAACAATAGAGCCATCGAGTTCGAAAGCTAGTTGCGCACTGTTATTCGTGAAAACGATGGTGTCGCGATGATCCACCAAAATAGTAACCATTGGCGATGCGTTAAGCACTTTATCAAGCATCATTTCTCGTTGATACAGACGCTGACGCTCGTCTCGTAGGTTAGCACTTGTTTGGTTAAAGGATTCTATCAGCGGGTTATAGCTTTTCTCTTTTTGCGGATTAAGACTCACCGAAAAGTCGTTATCCCGCAGGCTTTGCAGGCCGTGATCTAGACTGCGCAAAATAGTTTGATGGCGCTTGTAGTAATTCTTTAGCAACGCAAAGGTTGCTAGTAGGGCGCTAACAACGGTTATGCCATTGAGAATAGGGTATTGCGCCGCCGTAAAGTAAGCTAGCGCCAGCACGCTGCAATGCAGTAAGCCTAGCAAAAAGATTAAACGCATTTAGGCCTCTGGTTGGCTAAGTTGATGCTTTTCGATGCGGCGATACAATGCTTGGCGGCTGATACCTAATTCACTGGCTGCGCGGGCTATCACCCAGTTGTGCTTATCTAAAGTTTGTTGTAATACCGTTTTGTCGTCGTCTAAAGTTGGCGGCTTAGCTGAAATTATTTGTGGTGATAACATAAAGTGCTCCGGCAATAATAGATTATCGCTGCACATGACTAGGGCTCGCTTACAGTGATTCTCTAATTCTCGAACATTTCCCGGCCATGATTGTTGCAACAGCGCCGTTTTAGCTTGCTCACTTAAGATGT
>JBMYWG010000072.1:0-9087 GCA_049607155.1 Psychrobium sp. | reverse complement strand
TTTTCTGGGTCAAACGGAATACCGTTTTTGTTACAAGTGATACCAGCGCGCTCTAAGCTTTGCTCTGCCGCATTACCTTTTAGGCCTTTTGGACGTAAGTCAACAAGCATTAAGTGCGTGTCTGTACCGCCAGTCACTATGTCACAGCCGCGAGAGATCAGCGTGTTTGCTAGTGCTTTAGCATTGGTAATTACTTGTGAGATGTAAGAGTGGAACTCTGGCTCTAGTGCTTCACCAAGGGCAACCGCTTTACCAGCGATTACGTGCATCAATGGACCGCCTTGCAGACCTGGGAATACTGCTGAGTTAACCTTTTTAGCGATTTCTTCGCTGTTGGTTAAGATCATGCCGCCACGTGGGCCGCGCAGTGTTTTGTGAGTTGTTGTCGTTACAACGTCTGCGTATGGCAGTGGATTTTGATGATGGTTAGTCGCAATTAGACCTGCGATGTGAGCCATATCTACCATTAGGTAAGCACCCACTTCATCGGCGATTTCGCGGAAGCGCTTAAAGTCGATTTCACGAGGAATTGCTGAACCACCGGCAATGATTAGCTTTGGTTTGTGTTCGCGTGCAAGTTCTAATACTTGGTCGAAATCAATCGCTAGATCTGATTCACGTACGCCGTATTGAATAGCGTTAAACCATTTACCTGACTGTGCAGGACGAGCGCCGTGCGTAAGGTGACCACCTGCGTCTAGTGACATACCTAAAATAGTATCACCTGGGGTTAGTAGTGCTTGGAATACTGAACCGTTTGCTTGTGCACCAGAGTGTGGTTGTACGTTTACGTATTCACAGCCGAAGATTTGCTTGGCGCGATCGATGGCCAGTTGCTCTACGATATCTACGTATTCACAACCGCCGTAGTAACGACGACCTGGATAGCCTTCTGCATATTTATTGGTTAGGGCGCTGCCTTGCGCTTGCATAACAGCTTTTGAAACGATGTTTTCAGAAGCGATCAGTTCAATTTGTTGCTCTTGACGTTTATTTTCTAAATCGATAGCCATTTGTACTGCGCCATCGGTTGCTGCCAAACCTGAGGCAAAGAAATGTTCTAGTTCGTATGAGCTGTAATTACTTTTCATAATCGTTCTCTTATTAGGTTGTTTTCCACATAATAGATGAAAAGTTTCCAATTGGAAACCTTTGTTTGTAATTTGTTAAAAATATGTACTCCAGTAAACTTTTAATGGGGTGTTTCTAGAATGAAATTTTTATGTAACAATTGAGGCCATCTCTGAGCTGCACTATGTATGGAATACAATTAATGACTACTGATATCTACCCTTCGATGACTGTTGCCGATAATGAACAAAAAGAGCGTCCGGTAGAAAAGATGCAATTGGGTAAGCAAGTCAAAGCCATCCGTAAGCAAAACAATTTGACGTTAGAAGAAGCAGGAAAACTAACAGGACTCGCGCGTTCAACGCTGTCTAAAATTGAAAATGAGCAGATCTCGCCAACCTTTGCTGTCATGCAGAAATTAGCTGCAGGTTTGAACATTGATATTCCGCAGCTATTTACCAAGCCAGAGAAAGCTCAAGCAACGGGACGTCGCGATATTACAAAATCAGGGCAAGGTGTTCCGCATTTAACGCCGACATATGAGCATGAATTACTGTCGACGCAATTAAGTCAAAAGAAGATGATGCCCTATCGCTCACGCGTTCATGCGCGTTCGTTCGACGATTACGGCGATTGGGTACGTCACGAAGGCGAAGAATTTTTATTGGTGATTGAAGGAGAGGTGGAGCTGTACACCGAGTTTTATGAGCCAACTAAGTTAGGCGTTGGTGACAGTGCTTATTACGATGCCATGATGGGCCATTGTTTGATTTCGACCTCGAAAGAAGACGCGCTGATTTTATGGGTAACGACGAGCTAGTTACCTAATTTAGAACTGTTCTATTTAGCGCTGCTCTATTCTAAAATAATCCCATCTGCACATCGGTAATTTGTGCGTAGCTTGTGCCAATAAAGGGTAAGATCCCATCCACTATTGGCGCAATTTGTTTATCGATGTAATGCTCATAATCGATAGTACTTTCTAAATAATCCACTGGCTCAGGCCCATTTAACGTTATCAAATAGCTAATGCTGCCTTTGCGCTGATATTGCAGCGGTCTACCCAGCGCTTTGTTTTTTTCGTCGGCAAGGCGGGCGGCTTTGACTTGCGGTGGCACGTTTTTAACGTATTGCGCTAATTCACGGCGCAGACGTTTGGTGTAGATAAGTTTGTCGTCGTGTTTACCTTGTTTAACTTCTTCGATGATATTTAAGATGTAGTCTTTGGGATCTTTGCCATCAAATACCAGCTGATAAACCGCTTGCTGGATATCGCGGGCGAGCAGAGTCCAATCCGAACGCACACTTTCTAATCCTTTGAAGACTAATTTGTTGCCTTGTGGCGTGTGGAGCATACCTGCATAACGTTTTTTACTGCCTTGTTCTGAACCGCGGATCGTCGGCATCACAAAGCGCTGATATAGGGTTTCAAATTCCAACTCCATGTGGCAATCGATGTCGAAATCACTGCGCAGTTTATCGATCCAGCGCTGATTGATATCGCGCGCTAAATCAATGCCGATTTGATTGGCTTGTTCACTAGTGTAGCCCTCGCCAACCAACACAAAAACAGAATCGGTATCGCCGTAAATCACTTGATGCTTTTCTTCTATCCATTGTGCTGTTTGCTGAATAATCTGGTGACCGCGCATCGTTATCGAGCTAGCAAGGCGTGTATCGTAAAAGCGACAGCCGCCAGAGCCTAAGACGCCGTAAAAGGAACTCATTAGAATCTTAATCGCTTGTGAGCGCGGGCTGTCGTTGTCTTTCTTAGCTTGGTCTCGTTGTTGCCATAAATCGGTGATGATTTGCGGTAGAAAGTGTTTATCGCGCGAGAACTTGGCTTTTTTAAAGCCATCGATAGCGACTTCGGGGTTATTAAGGCCTTCAACCATGCCCATGGGATCAACTTTAAATGTGCGAATGATTGACGGATATAGACTCTTGAAATCCAACACCAATACGTTGTCGTACAGACCCGGCACCGAATCCATTACATAGCCACCGGGACTGGCAAGGCCGCCATCGGGCGGCAAGTTGGGTGCGATGTAGCCCGCGCGATGCAGTTTGGGCAAATAGAGATTGGTAAAAGCAGCCACCGAGCCGCCAACGCGATCGAGTAATAATCCGGTCAGTTGGCTGCGGAAAATTAGGAATTCGAGTAAGCCAGTGTGGGCGAAAATTTCGTTTACTAAGGCACAATCTTCAAGGTTATAGGCGGCAAGCGCTGGTTTGTCATGCTTAAAGTTATGATTAATTTCTGCCATTCGATCATGGACGTTTTCAACCAGTTTGCCGCGGTTTAATAATTCATTGGCCACAAAATCTAAACTAAAACTGGCAAAGTGATAGGTGGCAGTTTTAAGGGCGTCAATGCCGTCAATGACTACGCGGCCGGGTAGGGTGATGTAACCGTTGTTGTCGGTATTAGATTCTCGCCATAACGCAAAACTTTGGCCGCGACCAAGACGGAGTTTTTTGCCGTGGTATTGGGCGCGTTTGACCAGCAACCTAAAATCGAAATTAATGACGTTCCAGCCGATGATAATATCGGGATCTTGCTGGTTAATAGTGACTTCTAGGGCTTCGAGCAGAGCAGCTTCGTTTTCTACCCACTCAATGTAATCATGGCTCTGTTGCGGCTCGCCGACCATAATGACTTTTTGATAGCTTGGCGCGTGAAGACCAATAGAATACAGCACACCTTTTTCACTACATTCGATATCTAATGACAGCACCGATAACGTCGGCTTATATTGGCTGGGACGGATCTTAACGTTGCGATACTCGGTGTATTCGGGATGGCTAATCGGTTGGCCTTGAAACTCAATGCCGCCGCAAATAAAGCGTTCCATTAAATAGCGCTGATCGAGGCGAAAGTCGCTTTCATAGGTCATTATTAGTGCTTGTTTTAGCAGGTAACTAGCACTGCGTGAGTCGCTAATGTTGTTGAAATACAGCGCCGTAACGGGCTGTAAGTCGAAGGTTTGCATGGTGAGGGATTTGAATTGAACATCGATCCCTTCGTCGCGCAATGCTTGTTGTGCGTTCGCTACTTGATTAGTGGCAATGAAAAAAACGGGTTGCTGCCCGTCGATAGTTAGCTTTACTGGGCCGCTCGGCGTAGCAAGCCAGCAGGAAATGACGGGCTTGCCGCCGATATCTAAGGCTTGCTGGGTGAGTAAAAATCCGTGTTGGCTAGCGGCGGTCATAAACTAAGTCGTTGATCTTCAATGGTGCCAATTATACGTGGAGAGCTATGACTATTCGATAACTTTTAACTTGGCCTGAATAAAATCGCTGTGATTTAAATAGAGTAAATCGCTGATGCGGCGAATAATGTGTTCCTCGTTAACATCGATATCATCATCTGAGTTGGCTACTTGCCACAATTCATACAGAAAGTGAACGCACTGCGGACGGTCGAGGTGTTGGCGTAGTATATGAGTAAACTCTTGCAGTGATACGGCGTTGTGTTGATGAGTTTTGGCCTCATCTAACATGGTTTGTGCAGCGGTGTCGTCAAGTGAAAAACTGGTTTTAAACAGTGCGAGCATTGCATTTTCTTCGGCAGGTTTTATGCAATCATCAGCAGCGGCGACTTCATAGAGCAGTACGGCCATCGCCAATTCTAAACCAACCACCGGAGCTGGTGCTTGTTGGTTAACATGAGAAAAGAGCTGGGCAAGGGATTTAAACATAGTGTTCTTACTTTTAGGTTGTTTTAAATGAGTCTACTCTGATAGTAAATAATGCCAATAGCCTCTTTGTAATCAATTGTGTTATCGGTCACAATTGATTAGGATTAGTTTACTTAGTAATCAAGAACTCGGTTAGATTTTTTATGAATATGGACATCGCGAAACACTCACCTATTACCGAGCTATTACATAAGGCGAATAGCCATGATAACCCCCTCACATGGCCACTTTTAAGCCTATTGGAAGAACAACCTCAGCACTGGAAAGTACATTATTTAGTGACTGCTTTGCGGGAAAAAGGGTTGTTGCAATCGCTTGATGAAGATGAAAACAAAGATTTGTTTAAGCGCAACTTCCTCACCATGAATGCTCTGTATCAATTGCAATTGATGTTATTACCTAGTCAATGGTTGCAAGTGCAAGCAATGGATATTTTTCTATCGCGCTCTGTGCCGTCTCACGTTGAATTAGAGCTGCAACACGATGCGGCATTGCGGGACTATTATCTCGACTGGGAAAATTACGACACCAGCGGCGATTTGATTAGGGAAATGCTCAAATCGTTTTGGCACAAATATAATAACTATATTGGTGAGACATCACCTGCGGTCGGACGTGAACAAGCGCTACAGGTTTTTGGTTTAGAAAGTGATGCTACCCCGCGAGATATTCGCAAACGCTGGCGTAAACTTGCACTGCAATATCACCCCGATCGTGCTGGTGGCGATGCGGCTAAGTTCAAACAAGCATGCCGCGCTTGGCAAACCCTGCGCGTGGATAGCGTTATTTAACCCGCGCTCAGGTTATTTAATAAAGTGCCACGCTTTGCCGAGTTTGCTGTAAAGCAAGAATAAACACGGCAGCAATAACAGCATGTGCACGCTAAGTAAGTCCACATCATTAAGCGGGCTGCGCTGCATTAAGCCCACCAGTAATCCCGCACCACTCATTTGAATTAAGCCAAGTAAGGCCGCTGCAGTACCTGCGCGATCGCCAAATGGCGCTAGGGCTTTACCAGCACTTGCCCCCAATACTAGGGCAAAACCAATCGATGACCCGATAATCGGAACCATAAACGCCCAAGCGGTGTTAAAACTTTGCAGACCTATCATTAATAATCCAGCAAAAACTAAACTGAAAAGCCCTAAAGCTAACGCGTTAAAAGTACCAATCTTATCCATCAGCTTTGGTGCTAATAGACTGGCGGCAATGTTAAATACAGCGTTGATGCCAAACCACCACGTAAATTGCGCCATGGTTAAGCCAAGTTGATCCATTAGATAAACTGGGGCTGAGGTAACGTAGGCCAAAATCACCGCCATTGCCAGCAGGCACATAATAGCGTGAAACAAAAATGTCGGATGATAAAGCACGCTTTTGTAACGCTGCCAACTGAGTAGATTTTTACTGACATGCGTGTCGCTGGGGCGAGTTTCTTTCATGTTAAACCAGATTAATAACAAGCTGATTAACCCGAAAATCACCATAAAGCTAAAGTTGCTGCGCCAGCCAAATTCACTAGTAAGCCAGCTACCTAAAATAGGCGCTAGGGCCGGAATAAAACAGATAGCGCCGTTGAGGTAGCTGATCATTCTGCCGCTGCGCTCTGGGCCAAAGCTATCGCGTACACAGGCAAATGCCGCGACTGAGGTAGCACAGGCTCCGAGTCCTTGGCACAGCCTTGTTAGTAGCAATAAATCGATGCTTTGTGCTAGATAGGCAACGACTGAACAGCTAATGTAGATGGCGATACCTGTTAGTGCGACGGGTCTACGGCCATAGCGATCCGCTAATGGCCCAGTAAAGAGTTGTCCTAAACCAAGACTAAAAATAAACCAAGTAATGGTGTCTTGCGCTAGCGCATTGCTGATGGCTAAATCGCTGGCTATTTGCGGGAGCGCTGGCAAATAAATATCAATGGCAATCGGGCTAAAGATTACGAGTAAAATAAGAATGAAAAAAGGCTGTTTAACGCCCTCAGTTGCTGCCATATTGAAGAGGTTCAGTCATAAAAAAGGCGTAGTTTAGATGAGTTCTACGCCTTTGAATAGGGAATGTTATGACCGCTTGGCAATTATGCGAGCTTGGCCAAACCTTGCGCAAGATCGCTGATGAGATCATCAACATCTTCAAGCCCAATATGGACGCGGATCAGTCGATTTGATTCCGTCCAAGGCTTAGCCGTTCGCAATCTGTCTAAGCCGTTAACCGGTAGGATCAAACTTTCAAATCCACCCCAGCTAAAGCCCATTTTAAAGTGTTGCATGCTATCTAACATGGCGACAATTTTCGCTTCGTCATCACAATTTACAACAAAGGAGAATAAGCCATTTGAACCACTGAAATCGCGCTTGTAGAATTCGTGCCCTGGACATTCTTCAAAGGCAGGATGGAACACGGCTTTGACAATGGATTGTTCTTTAAGCCAGTGAGCGACTTTTAGCGCGCTATCCTGATGCTGTTTCATGCGCACGGACAACGTGCGAATACCGCGCAGTGCCATATAACAATCATCTGGTGCAGCACATTGACCGAGTAAGTAGCTATTTTCACGCAGTGTTGGCCAGTGTTTTTCGTTAGCGGTCGCTGTGCCAAGCATGGCATCGGAATGGCCAACGATGTATTTGGTGGCGGCTTGTACAGAGATATCTACGCCGTAATCAAACGGCTTAAACAGTAAACCGCTGCCCCAAGTATTGTCGAGAATAACTGTTATATCGTGCTGGTGAGCGATTTTAGATAACGTCGGTACGTCTTGAATTTCCATGGTGTTTGAACCTGGAGATTCTAAGAATAGTACCTTGGTATTGGGCTGAATAAGGGTTTTGATGTCGCTGCCGATAAGTGGATCGTAATAGGTCGTTTCAATGCCAAGGTTTTTGAGCATGTTGTCGCAAAACGCCCGTGTCGGTTCGTATGCTGTATCAACCATTAACAGGTGATCGCCTTGCTTTAAAAAGGATAATAACGCACTGGTTATTCCCGCTGTGCCACAAGGATAAAGGGCACAGCCAGCGCCGCCTTCAAGCTCTGTCATTGCTTGAGAAAGGGCGAAAGTGGTTGTGGTGCCGCGACGTCCGTAAAACAGTGTATCGCCAGCTCGTTTAGCTGTGGCGTGTTTCATGTCTTTCACACTGTCAAACACAACGGTTGAAGCGCGTTGCAGAACGGGGTTTACACCGCCTTGGGTCCACTTTTGTTTGCGACCGCTATCAATTAAACGAGTATCAGGTTTCATGCGCTTTCCTTACAAATTTCAGACGTCTGGCCGTCTATTAAACATCAAAGTGAGTAAGGATGCATCAAAATTGTTTAGTTTATTTGATTATATCGTTGAGTGAGTATCTTCTAATAAGAAACCGGAGTCTGCTAGCCAGTCTAGCGCCTGTGCTTGGTTGTTAAAATGATTGACGGTAATTTGATCTGGCAAGGCCTTTAAGCCCGAGCGATTAAGCTGAAAGTCGACCATGGCGTTACTGCCGACAATGGCAATATGAGTGCGGTTATTGGTTTTACACCATTGCTCGAATTCTTTAGCAAAGACTTCTGCATCTTGCGTGGCCAATTGCCACTGGCTGACATCCACTAGACCTGCCCACGGAGCATCTAACAGCGGCGCCGCTTTCTGTTTGTATTCGGCGACAAAGTGTTTAATGGTGATATCGTTCCAGCTACCGAAAGATTCGCTAATTATTATGCGATCCACTACTTTTATACGATAGCTCCCATGACGCAAATGTTTTGGCATTACTCGGCTCCAATCAAGCGGCAGTTTAGGAATAGCTGACTTAATCAACTAGCTTGCCGATTGTATTAAAGGAATGGGGCAATTACTAGTAATTACCTATCTACTTTTGGCTGAGAGGGTTATTTAGATCAATGAATAACTCAACGCGGCGTGATACTATGCGCCAAAATTTTTAGCCGCTTGAGGTCAAAGTGTCGAACCAACAATTACTTGCGCCAATTTTAAACTTTTTACACTGTCAAACACCCGATGAATGGGTAGAAGAAGCTGTTAAACCGGAAAATTTACCAGAGTTGTTACTCGATCATTTGATGTGTGAACAAACATGTTGAGTGCACATACGGCTTGATTTATAGTCAATAGTATAGTGGAAAAGGTATTCATCATGAAGAAAAAGGCATATCTGTATCAACGGTTTAGTAGTGATCAGCAAATTGGTAATAGCTCTATTTATAGGCAATCGTTCAAGCAACATCAGTGGCTTGAGGCACATCCTGAATTTGAATGTGAAGGTGAATACGTAGATGAATCTAAATCAGCATCGAAAGGTGAACACCTTAAGCGTGG
>JBMYWG010000071.1:0-10364 GCA_049607155.1 Psychrobium sp. | reverse complement strand
ATGCCAGCTAAGCAATGCTGTTGTAATGGCGATAATTCAAGACTCATAAGCAATCTAAAGTAATAGGTATTAAGCGCAAATAATACTTAAAATTTGGCGTTGTTGATAGGCTTATCAAGCGACTTTTCGAAACAAGCAGTAGGTAAATTGCTGCGTTGTATCGAAAGGCGTAATGTGGCTTTCATTACAATGTGCTACTAGTTCGAAACTATCACCAACGAAGTCTGCTAGCGTCTGCCAACTGTATTGCACTATATCGATGCCACTGCACTTAGTTGGCCCACCGATATCGAAAGTAGCGATAATCGCATACCCTCCGACTTTAAGGGCATTATTAAGCTGTTGTCGATAGGAGGCCTTATCGTTCTCACTCGTCAAAAAATGAAATACCGCGCGATCGTGCCATAAGCTAAATTGTCCTTGTTTAAATTCAGTGTCCAGTAAATCTGCCGCTAGCCAATCTACCTTTTCAGCTTGCTCAACTTTCTCATCAAGGCGTGATTTAGCAACTTCAAGTGCCTGCGGTGAAATATCTAATACGCTAACATTGCTGTAATCTAGGGCTAATAGCTCATCCACCAAGACTGACGCCCCACCGCCAATATCGATAATAGCCTCAGATTTATCTAACTCGCTCTGCGTTATATACGCTAATGACTGCGCTGCACTTTGCTGATACCAGCTCACTTGCTGCGTATCTTTGGTGCTGTAAACCTGCTGCCAATGAGCTTGTCGTGCATTCATAAAGTTCTCATTCTAATTGTCTAAAGGAGCAGATTATCTTCAATGGCGCTATTCCAAGCTCTTCCTCATAAACATATCGGCTCCTTGCCATTGCCTACATGGATGTAGGTACTAAGAAAATGTCTGGAACCAATTTTCTGCCATAGCTCCGCTCGATTGCTTACATGGATGTAAGTACGTAGATTTTCAGGAGTTCAGAATCTTGACCGTTCATCCTGAACATATCGGCTCTTTGCCATCCATGGCACCGCTCGATACCGTTCATCCTGAACATAAAAAGCCCCGCTAAGTTGCCTTAGCGGGGCTTTGAGTAAAGCATTTAACTAAAAATTATTTTTTAGCAGCTTTAACTTCTTCGATAACTTTTTCAGCTACGTTTTGTGGACAAGGCATGTAGTGTGAGAACTCCATAGAGAACTGACCACGACCTGAAGTCATTGTACGTAGTGAACCGATGTAACCGAACATTTCTGATAATGGAACGTCACCTTTGATGCGAACACCAGTAACGCCAGCCATTTGGTCTTTGATCATACCACGACGACGGTTAAGGTCACCGATTACGTCACCAACGTGATCGTCTGGCGTGAATACGTCAACTTTCATGATTGGTTCGATCAGTTGAGCACCCGCCTTAGGGATAGACTGACGGAATGCACCTTTAGCAGCGATTTCGAACGCTACAGCTGATGAATCAACTGCGTGGAAAGCACCATCGTAAAGTTCAACTTCAACGTCTAATACTGGGAAGCCAGCTAGAACACCTTCGTCCATCATGCCTTTGAAGCCTTTCTCAACTGCAGGGAAGAATTCCTTAGGAACGTTACCACCAACAACTGAAGAAGAGAATGTGAAACCAGAACCCGGCTCACCTGGTTTGATGCGGTAGTCGATCTTACCGAACTGACCAGAACCACCAGATTGTTTCTTATGCGTGTAGCTATCTTCAACTGGTTGAGTGATAGTTTCACGGTAAGCTACTTGTGGTTGGCCAACTTCTAGCTCAACACCGTAGGTACGCTTAAGGATATCAACTTTGATATCTAAGTGAAGTTCACCCATACCTGAAAGGATAGTCTCACCTGAATCTTCGTCAGTTTCTACGCGGAATGATGGATCTTCTGCGATCATCTTACCGATAGCGATACCCATTTTCTCGGTTGAACCTTTATCTTTAGGCTTAACAGAGATAGAGATTACTGGATCAGGGAATACCATTGCTTCTAGGATACATGGGTTCTTAGGATCACATAGAGTGTGACCAGTTTGAACGTTCTTCATACCAACAACAGCGATGATGTCACCAGCTTGTGCGCTAGTTAATTCGTTACGCTCGTCTGCTTGCATCTCAACCATACGGCCGATACGCTCAGTTTTACCTGTTGCAGAGTTAAGGATAGTGTCACCCTTGTTCATTACACCAGAGTAAATACGGATAAAGGTTAATGCACCGAAACGGTCATCCATGATTTTGAATGCTAACGCTTTTAGTGGCTCATCAGTAGCAACTGTAGCTACTTCACCAGTAGGCTCACCTTCTTCGTCAGTTAACGGTTGTGGGTCAACTTCAGTAGGGCTTGGTAAGTAATCTACAACAGCGTCAAGTACTAGTTGAACACCTTTGTTTTTGAATGCAGAACCACAGTACGTTGGGAAGAATTCCATTGTACGAGTACCTTTACGGATACAACGCTTGATGTCTTCCATTGAAGGCTCTTCACCTTCCATGTACGCTTCCATTAGATCGTCGTCTTGCTCAACAGCAGACTCGATTAATTTTTCACGCCACTCTTCAACGTCGTCAACCATGTCAGCTGGAACGTCTTTCACTTCGTAGTTTTCTGGAAGACCTGAATCGTCCCATACGTAAGCTTTACGAGTTAGTAGGTCAACAACACCAACGAACTCATCTTCAGTACCGATTGGTAGAACCATTACTAATGGGTTTGCAGCTAGTACGTCTTGAGTTTGCTTAACAACACGGTAGAAGTCAGCACCTAAACGGTCTAGTTTGTTAACGAAAATGATACGAGCAACTTCAGATTCGTTCGCGTAACGCCAGTTAGTTTCTGATTGAGGCTCAACACCACCAGAACCACAGAATACACCAACACCACCGTCTAGTACTTTTAGAGAACGGTATACTTCAACTGTGAAGTCAACGTGTCCAGGAGTATCGATAACGTTTAAACGGTGGTCGTTCCAGAAACAACTTACCGCTGCAGATTGGATAGTAATACCGCGCTCAGCTTCCTGATCCATGAAGTCAGTAGTTGACTCACCGTCATGTACTTCACCTGTTTTGTGGATTTGACCAGTAAGCTTCAAGATACGTTCTGTGGTAGTTGTTTTACCAGCATCAACGTGAGCGAAGATACCAATATTTCTGTATTTTGATAAATCTGCCATTGTTTTACTCTATTAAAGTTGCAATTTAAAATTAATGTGAGAGGGCTACAAACCGCATAAACACACGATTTTTGTCATAACCATCCCCATAGGGTTCTTTTTGTGACGCGACATTATAAAGGAATGACCACCAGATGAAAACTAGTAGTCACAAAAAAGATAGCGGCTCGGGTCACAAACCGCCAAACGGTGATTCTTCCATGACTAAGAATTGATATGCACGTGATAACGGTCGCGTTCTCTTGCCAAGATATCAATAATTTGCGGCGTTTTATTTAAGGTGCGTATCTGGCCAAAGAGCTCTTTCGCTTGTGGATATTGTTGGCGTAAATAAGTCAGCCACTGTTTAATACGATTTGGATAGTAAAGCCCTTTATCGCCCTCCACCTCAAACGTGGTGTAACGACTAAGGAGCTCTAACAGCTGAGCGTAGTTCATTGGCGTCTGCTGTCCCTTTATTACTGCCGCTAGATTGGGCAGTGCTAACGCACCGCGGCCAAGCATTAAATTTTCACAGCCAGTAAGACGCTGACATTCAAGCGCGTCTTGCTGGCTCCAAATCTCACCATTGGCAGTTAGACTAATTTCATCTTTAGCCGCAATTGGCGCTATAGCTTCCCACTTGATCGCATCACTCTTATAACCATCAGCTTTCGTGCGGGCATGAATAGTCAGTTCATTCGCCCCTGCGCTAATTATCGCATCACTAATTTCATGAACTGCATTAGCGTCATCCCAGCCAAGACGAATTTTGACCGAGAAGATATGCTCAGCCGCAATAGCCTCGCGCATCGCCTTAACAAGATGATGGATAGTCTCTGGCTCTTTGAGTAGTAACGCACCGCCCTTGTTAGAATTTACAATTTTGCTGGGACACCCAAGGTTTAAATCTATGCCATGACTACCAAGCTCAATGGCTCGGTTAGCATGATCCGCCATCAATTGTGGATGTTGCCCCAGCAATTGCATACGGATTGGTACACCAGCGGGTGTCAAACCACCGTTATGCAATTCTGGACACAACTTATAAAAACTGCGCTCGGGCATAAAGGTGTCAGACACACGCATAAACTCGGTGATACAAAGATCAAACCCACCAATTTCGGTGAGTAGATGCCTAACTAGATGATCGATAACCCCTTCGAGGGGCGCTAAAACTAACTTCATTGTTACTAGTTACTTCAACAAGAATTATTTAGACAATTGATTTGCAATCCAGCGATCAATTTTCGATTCCAATACCGCAAGAGGTAAAGCACCGTCGAGTAATATCTGGTTGTGGAACTGCTTTATATCGAATTTATCACCAAGTTTATCTTCGGCGCGTTTACGTAACTCAATAATCTTCAATTGACCAATTTTGTATGATAGCGCCTGCCCTGGAATCGCCATATAACGCTCAACCTCTGCAGTAACGTCTGACTCAGCCATGGTTGAATTATCAAGCATATAAGCAATGGCCTGTTCGCGACTCCAGCCTTTGGCATGTAATCCTGTATCGACAACAAGGCGCATTGCACGCAGCATCTCATCGGCAAGCTTGCCAAAATATTGATAAGGATCTTCAAATAATCCCATTTCAATGCCTAGCTCTTCACTATAGAGTGCCCATCCCTCAATAAAAGCAGTTTGTCCGCCATATTTCTGGAAGTCTGGCACACCTTTAAGCTCTTGAGACAATGATATTTGAAAGTGATGGCCGGGTGCGGCTTCGTGTAAAGATAACGTCATCATCCCCCACTTTGGTTGAGCCTTCAGGTTATAAGTATTTACGTAAAAGACACCTGGACGAGTGCCGTCTGGACTGCCTGCCATATATGAGGCACCAGCAGCACTCTGTTCACGAAACGCTTCCACCGCCTTAACGATGTATGATGATTTAGGCATTACGTCGAAATATTGCGGTAACACCTTGTCGATACGTTTTTTATAGTCTTGATAACCGTCGATTAAATCTTGTTTCTCACTAAAGTAATATTGTGGCGAGTTACTTAGATGCTCAAAAAATGCTTTTAGGTCGCCATCAAAACCTACTCTTTCACGAACGCCATTCATCTCTTTTAAGATACGCTTGACTTCCGTACGTCCTAGCTCATGAATTTGTGCAACATCCATCGTCGTCGTAGTATGAGTATTCGCTAGGTACTGATACCACGGCAGCCCATTAGGCAGTGAGCCATAGCCATCTGTTGCGCGGGTATGAGGTAAATAGTCTTTATTTATAAAATCGATTAATCCTTGATAGGCTGGTATCAGTTCATCGGCGATCAGGGATTCGTATGTTTCTCGAATGACTTTAGCTTCCGAATTAGGAATATCATCGCCAATTTCTCTGATTGGCTGATAAAAAATACTATCTTGTGGCTGCTTTACAACTTGGGCTTCTAATTGACCCAACAGACGCTTTACTAGTACTCGCGGCAGGACAACTTTATTGTTAACGCCTTCTGCTAAGCGCTGCTTAGCGGTATCTAACCACGAAATATAACCACGTAATCGCTGTTCAAAATCACGATAATCTTGCACCGTTTTAAACGGCTGAGCGCTCTGCCCAGAACCGAGCTGAGCCATAGTACTCATCAAAGAGTCGAACTGTGAAAAAGGTAAAAAGTGACTCGGGAACGCATTACCTTGTAATTCGTTTTGTAGGTTTCCCTTAAGAATTTGATAGCTAATTTGATTTTCTGGTGATAGTTTTTCAATAGATAGACCATTTAAAAAAGCAAGGGTCTTGGTTGTTAAATCGTGACGCTGTTTTAAATAGTCATCCGTCAAGTCATTAACAAACTCACCATTACGCGAATAATCGCCGATATACAGCGCATAAATAGGGTTCAGTTCAATTTGTTGCTCAAAATAACTTTTTGCTAACTTCGCGAAATTTTGATTTTCATCAGCCACTTTATTTGGCATTTCCACCGCTATATTCTGCTGCGCTACTTGGTAACTGTTGTCACAACCTACTAACCCTAAGACACCACACAGTAATAACGGCTTTATTAACTTCATTTTTTTACCCTTTTAAAAATCAAAAAAAGCCCCGCACGAGGCGGGGCTTATCTTAGCAAATTAGAATGTGTTATGAATTAAATTTTCACTTTACGACGCTTTGCAGTGTCTTCAATGTATTTAACCCAAATTTTAGCATTCTTAGCAACACTTCGTGTCTTAGCATTTTGCATAGATTTCATTGTTCTATGAGCAGTTTTGTATTGCCCATTGTAGAAATATGCTTGTGCTAATGTAAACATAGCATTGTCTGGCTTTCGCAATTTCTTATCGTCAAGTGCAAGTTTCAGTGCCTTAATGGCATCTTTATGCTTTTCAAGCTCGAAAGAAAGAGTACCTTGCTTGTAATACAACTCACCATTGTTCTCGATTGCCGCTGCTTCACCGTAGTATTTAATTGCTTTTTTAATTTCTTTAGCTTGATGCCAAGAAGCAGCAATTAATTTAAGCATACGCTCGTCACGTGGAATCAAACCCGATTTCATGTATTTCTCGAGTACTACAGCCGCACGATACGGAATCATGTTGTTGGTATATAGTTGAGCTAACACTAAGATTTGACTCTTAGTTGTTAGGTAACCATTAATGTAAGCAATGTGCATTGTTTCTAATGCTTTCTCGTATTGCTCATCCAACATGTAAAACTGACCTAGCTGAGCCCAATATTTAGCTTCAGCAGGGAAAAGTCCGACCATAATTTCCAAAACACCTATCGCTTTTTTAGGCTGCTGACTTTCATAATAAGCGCCCAGTTTCAAACGGTATGGTGCATCGTCCGGTTTTGCTTTTTGCAATTCGATTGCTTTATCTGCTGGTGCGATAACATTGTTGTACTCTTTGAGTTCCATGTACGCAACACCAATACGAATATACACTTTAGGATCTTCTTTACCTGTAAAGTCCATCCATAAGCGATAGCTTTTAATCGCATCTTTGAAAAGCTTTTCTTGTACTTGCAAATCTGCAAGCGTTCGAATCGCATTACCGTGCTCATTTGTACTTAAGATATCAGCATCCACAGATGCTTGAAGATACTTAATTGCTTCTAAGCCTTTACCTTTTTGACCAGCATACATACTACCCAGAAATTTAGCCATGTACGCCTTATCATATGGCTTCTTTGGCTTTATTTCTAAAGCTAGTGTAATAGCCTCGTCAATCTGATCAGCTGCATAAAGATCGTAGATTTTCGCTACTTTCTTACCTACACGCTCTGATAGCGTATAGGTTTTACGTTCAGAGTTATCTTGAGCGTAAGCAAATGCATCAGAAGATACGCTTGACATGCCGATTACTGAAGTCAGTAACAACGCAGCAAATTTAGCTGAATATTTCATCTTCTATTACCTCTGCTTATCAAGTGTAAAGTCTAATCGTACAGTCTGATTAGGTACTTTCTGTGGTTTACCATCAACCAACTTCGGCTTGTACTTCCAACGTTTCAATGCACGTCTAGCTTCTTTATCAAACAATCGCTTTGGTTTAGCTTCGATAACTTTTACGTCATCTACGCCACCAATCTCATTGATTGTAAAGCTAAGTACAACATAACCTTCTTTACCATCACGAGCAGCTTTGATTGGATACCTTGGGTCAATACGTACAATAGGTGTAGCTTCACCATCTTGCATTCCACCGACACCAGGTCCATCCATCGAGCTTGAAACACTACCGACATCTACGCCACCAATATCAAACTCCATACCTGCACTACTATCATTAGTATCAGGCTCCGCCGGTGTTGGCGGTGGTGGTGCATCTGGTGGCGGTGGCGGCTTCGGTTTGAAGCGCGTTTTTTGCGTTGTCTTCGAATCTTCCCTATCAGGGTTAATTACTAAAGGTGGTTGTTTTTCACCTTTATCCAGACGCTCGCCACCAAGGCTAACCAAAAATGACATAAAGGCAAATAATGCGAAAGTGACAACGGCACCAAGAATTACGGCTACCAATGCTCTTATCATAATTACTCTCCTTCAGCGTTAACCATTATCTTATCGATACCCGCTGCTTTAACTTGGTCCATGACCTTAACAACAATACCGTGCTTAGCGTCAACATCTGCCATGATCATCACAGCTGCTTCCGGCGACTCTGCAAGCATACGCTCGATGTTCGCACGAACGCGTTTGATATCAACAACACGTTTCTCCATATGGATACGGCCAGCTTTATCAACAGCGATGAAGATATTTGCTGAAGGCTTTTTAGTCGCCTGTGCCGCTTGTGGCTTATTAACATCAAAGCCGGCTTCTTTAACGAATGAAGTTGTTACGATGAAGAAGATCAACATGATGAATACGATGTCAAGCATCGGTGTCATGTCTACTTCAGCTTCATCTTCTTCATGAAAACGTCTACGTGCCATAATTTATTCTCTCTCTAATGATGTGGCATACTGTCAACTAGTGTTTCACGTGCAATTTTTAGCTGACCAGCTAAACGTGCACTAAAGAAAACACCAGAAAGCGCAGCAACCATACCAGCCATCGTTGGCATTGTAGCCATCGAAATACCGCCCGCCATTAAACGTGCGTTCGAGGTACCTACTGTTGCCATAACCTCAAATACGCTGATCATACCTGTTACAGTACCTAGCAGTCCGATCATCGGACACATTGCTACTAGCGTTTTGATAATGGTCATACGCGCAGTTAATTTTTCATTGGCTTGGGAAATCCAGGCCTCACGGATGCGCTGGGCATACCAAGAAGTTGTATCTTCTCTAGCGTCCCACTCTGCAATAATACGCTTGCGCTCTTTTGGAAATACGAGACGTAAGTACATATAACGCTCGAGCATCAAGCTCCACATTAGGAACAATGTCACCGCTACGAATAGTAGGACATCGCCACCAGTGGCCATGAAGTCCCTGATAGATTCCCAAAGGCCCATCAGGTAATAAATCATTACTTAGACTCCTTCTCGGCGTGCTCAGCGATAAGACCTACGCTTTGCTCTTCAAGAACGTGTTGTAATGCTTTTGAACGACCAGATACTAATGCGTGAACTAACATTAATGGTAGTGCAGCAACTAGACCTAGAACCGTTGTAACCAATGCAGTAGAGATACCGCCAGCCATCATTTTAGGGTCACCAGTACCGAATAACGTGATAGATTGGAAAGTTGCAATCATACCAGTTACCGTACCTAGAAGACCTAACATCGGAGCGATTGCTGCCAATACTTTGATGATCGAAATACCGCGTTCAATACGTGGTGCTTCTTTCAAAATAGCTTCATCAAGTTTCAGCTCTAATGTTTCAACGTCTGAATCTTTAGCGCTGTGGTAAACTTTTAAGATACGACCAAGTGGGTTGTCACCTGGGTTGTTAGGGTTCTTAAGTTGAGCTTTAACTTTACCGCTTAGTAGAGTTAGTGTGATTACACGCTCTAATGCGATTAGAAGACCTAAGATTAATACTGCAGTAATGATGTAACCAACAGTCTCACCTTGGTGGTATTTTTCTTCTAGCGTTGCTTGGCCAGTTAGTAGGCTTAATAAGCCGCCACGAGCTGGATCCAGGAATAACGACTGGTAACCAGAAGTTGAATCTAAGTAAGGCTTAACAGTTGCAAGCATGTGACCTTCTGGCTGACGTGCTAGCTCAGAAACACCGTCTTCAGTGTAAACTAAGAAACCGTTGTCATCTAAAAGGTTGAAAGCACCGATACGAGTAACTTTACGCTCTGTAGTGTTACCTTGAACGTCAGATACAGGAACTGTGAAAGTAGAGATCTTTGCAGACTCAGTCATTTCAGTTTGTAGCGCGAACCATAGGTTTTCTAGTTCAGCTAGACCTGGTAGGCCTTTAAGTGCCCCGATAGCCGCTAGCTCTTCAGCACGACCTGGGTATTGTGCAGAGATTACAGATGCAGCAACGATACCAGTAGAGTCGCCAGCAACGCCACGTACAACACCGAATGCTTCTTTTAAGTCACCCTGTGCAGCAGCAAGATCCGCTTCTAACTCTGCCATGCGGCGCTCGTTATCAGCGTGTTGTTTTAATAAATTTGTACCGCGTACTTTTTCAGCAGCTAATTCAGCTTTAGCTTTACGTAATAAAGCAGCTTTATCAGCACGAGCACTGCGAAACTCAGCTTCGCGTTTCTTATCGATGCGCGCTTCAGAGATGCGCTCTTTTTTGATTTTTTCTAATAGTTGGTCAAGTGTTACAGACGGTGCTGACGCTTGAGCAAAAGA
>JBMYWG010000070.1:0-10731 GCA_049607155.1 Psychrobium sp. | reverse complement strand
CAGTTTAAGATCTTGATCTAACGCTTGATTTTAGCGCTTACCTAATTGCTATTTTTTCTTTATACTATGCGCAATTATGTAAGCGCCCCAAGGGCAGAAGTTAGGAAATTAGACAATGCGCAGCCATTATTGCGGACAAGTAAATGAATCTTTAATCGGTCAACAAGTTGAGCTTGTTGGTTGGATCAACAAACGACGTGACCTAGGTGGCGTTATCTTCTTAGACCTACGCGATCGCGAAGGTATCTTACAAGTGGTTTACGATCCAGATTTAGAAGACGCATTTGCTGTTGCTAACAGCCTGCGTAACGAGTTCTGTGTAAAAGTTACTGGTATTGTTCGTCCACGTCCAGAAGGTCAAGTGAACAAAGACATGGCTACCGGTGGTGTTGAAGTACTGGGTAAAGTACTGGAAATCATCAACAAAGCAGCGCCATTGCCGCTTGATTCAAACCAAACTAATTCTGAAGAAGCCCGTTTAAAATACCGCTACTTAGACTTACGTCGCCCTGAAATGACAGAGCGTTTAGTATTCCGCTCTAAAGTAACGGGCTTTGTCCGTCGTTTCCTAGAAGACAACGGCTTCTTAGACATCGAAACACCAATCTTAACCGCCGCTACGCCAGAAGGTGCGCGTGACTACTTAGTACCTAGTCGTACTCACAAAGGTAAATTCTTCGCATTACCACAGTCTCCACAGTTATTTAAGCAGTTGCTGATGATGTCTGGTATGGATCGCTATTACCAAATCGTTAAGTGTTTCCGCGATGAAGACTTACGTGCTGATCGCCAGCCTGAATTTACCCAAATCGATATCGAAACGTCATTCATGACATCTGATGAAGTGCGCGGTAAAACAGAAGAGCTAGTTCGTAACTTATTCAACGATATGTTAAACGTTGATTTAGGTGAGTTCCCAACTATGACTTACGCCGACGCGATGCGTCGTTTTGGTTCAGACAAGCCAGACTTACGTAACTCATTAGAGTTAGTAGATGTTGCTGATTTATTAAAAGACGTTGAGTTTAAAGTATTCTCAGGCCCTGCAAATGATGAGAAAGGCCGCGTTGCGGTTATTTGTGTACCAGGCGGTGCATCACTATCTCGTAAAAACATTGATGACTACGGCAAGTTCGTAGGTATTTATGGTGCTAAAGGTCTAGCGTGGATGAAGGTTAACGACATCGATGCTGGCATGGAAGGCATTCAGTCGCCAATTCTAAAATTCCTAAACGAAGAAGTTGTGAAAGGCATTTTAGAGCGTACTAACGCGAAAACTGGCGACATTATTTTATTCGGCGCCGATAGCGCAAATATCGTGACTGAAGCAATGGGTGCGCTACGTCTGAAATTAGGCGAAGATTTAGGCCTAACTTCTGATGAGTGGAAACCACTATGGGTTGTTGATTTCCCAATGTTCGAAGAAATCGATGGTCAGTACCATGCATTACATCATCCGTTCACGGCACCAGTTGGCGTAACACCGGAAGAGTTAGAAGCTAACCCAGCAGCTGCGCTATCTGACGCATACGACATGGTATTAAACGGTTGTGAGCTAGGCGGTGGTTCAGTGCGTATCCACAACGCGCCAATGCAAAGCAGCGTATTTAGAACCTTGGGTATCAGCGATGAAGAAGCCCAAGAGAAATTTGGCTTCTTACTTGAAGCATTAAAATACGGTACACCACCACACGCTGGTTTAGCTTTCGGTCTTGATCGTTTAATCATGCTAATGACAGGTACTAGCTCGATTCGTGACGTTATGGCATTCCCGAAAACAACAACTGCGGCTTGTCCATTAACTAACGCACCAGGTAATGCTAACCCTGCGCAGTTAGATGAGTTAAACATCGCATCGACTGTTGTTGAAGAAGAAAAATCAGAAGATTAATCAGCGCCTTTGATTAGCTTTTGAATGAGAAACGAGCCATTGGCTCGTTTTTTTTTGATACTAATTGCACTGCCCCTCTGCAGATTTTTCGCGGTTTAAATGAATGATAGCTGCGTTATTGCTTTTTTGTTTAGCGCCACTAGACGACAAAACCAATGCCTTGCTCTAATTCATTTCTCCTCGCTACAAAATTAAGCATTTGTGCCGCACAATTAGTATTATTTCAACCACTGTACTTGTAACCAGTGGTTTTATGACATAACCTATCACCATGATAAAAGCACACTGTGCAAATAAGGTTTAAATCAATTTTATGTCAATCATCCTCGGGATAGATCCCGGCTCTCGTGTTACAGGTTACGGCGTGATCAAGAAGCAAGGCAATAAGCTCAGCTATGTCGCCAGTGGTTGTATTCGCATTAGCGAAAAAGAGCTGCCACAGCGCCTGAAGCAGGTGTTTGATGGGGTGACGCAATTGGTTGAAACCTATAAACCTGATGAGTTTGCCATTGAGCAAGTGTTTATGGCGCGTAATGCGGACTCGGCATTAAAGCTTGGTCAAGCGCGCGGTGTCGCTATTGTTGCTGCGATGAATGCATCGATTCCCGTTGCTGAATATGCAGCGCGTTTGGTAAAACAAGCGGTTGTTGGCACAGGTGCAGCGACGAAAGATCAAGTGGGGCACATGGTAACGCAAATGCTTAAGTTATCAGCGCAGCCGCAAGAAGATGCTGCCGATGGTTTAGCGATTGCTATTTGTCATGCTCACAATACACAGAGTCTAATTGCGATGGCGGGGAAGAGTACGGCGCGTTCAGCTAAAGTACTACGCGGTCGTTATCAGCTGAGTAAAGAGCAGCTCAAAGCAAACAAAATAACAATAAAAGATTTAAAAGGATAAGCGCGTGATCGGAAGATTAAACGGCATAGTTGCTGAGAAACAGCCTCCATTATTATTACTTGAAGTTTCTGGCGTTGGTTATGAAGTACAGATGCCCATGACCAGCTTTTACCAAATGCCAGAAGTTGGTGAATCAGTCACTATTCATACTCACTTTGTGGTGCGTGAAGATGCGCAGTTGCTGTATGGATTTGCGCAAAAGGTTGAGCGAGAGCTGTTTCGTGAAATCATTAAAGCCAATGGTGTGGGGCCAAAGCTTGGTTTAGCGATTTTATCGGGCTTATCGGCAGCAGAATTTGTTAATTTGGTGGCTAATAATGATGCAGCATCATTAGTGAAATTACCGGGTATCGGTTTAAAGACCGCAGAACGTTTGATTATCGAGCTAAAAGATCGTCTGAAGAACTTCACGTTAAGTCAGCATAAAGATTTAGGCGATTTATCATTACCGCAAGAAGCCTTGGGTTCAACCTTTGTGGAAGAAGTGGATGTGGAGCAAGATGCTATTGATGCGCTGCTCGCCTTGGGTTATAAACAAACGCAAGCAAGTAAAGTCGTTAAGAAAGTTCGCACACCAGACATGAGCAGTGAAGATCTCATTAAAGCGGCTCTTAAGTCGATGATTTAAATAGCACCAAAAGAAGCTAAATAATGATAGAAGCAGATAGACTGATCCAAGCCGAATCTATGGATGAGAGTGAGCATAATATCGATCGCGCGATGCGACCTAAAATGCTCGACGATTACACTGGCCAAACCGATGCCAAAGCACAGCTGCGCATTTTTATTAAAGCGGCGAAACAGCGCGATGAAGCATTGGATCATATGTTGGTTTATGGCCCTCCGGGTTTGGGTAAAACGACGCTTGCCCATATCGTTGCTAACGAAATGGAAGTCAACGTTAAAACAACCTCTGGTCCAGTACTTGAAAAGGCAGGGGACTTGGCGGCACTACTGACTAATCTTGAGCACGGCGATATTCTATTTATCGATGAAATCCACCGCTTAAGCCCAGTCGTTGAAGAAATTCTCTATCCAGCTATGGAAGATTATCAGCTCGATATCATGATTGGCGAGGGCCCAGCGGCACGCTCTATCAAGTTAGAGTTACCACCATTTACCCTAATAGGCGCAACAACACGCGCTGGTTCATTAACCTCACCACTGCGAGCGCGTTTCGGCATTCCGCTGCGGTTAGAGTTTTATACGGTTGAACAGCTTACTGACATCGTGACTCGCAGTGCAGGGCAATTAGAAGTTGATATTGATCGCGGCGGCGCAACCGAAATCGCTAGACGTTCTCGTGGCACACCGCGTATAGCTAACAGACTGTTACGCCGCGTGCGAGATTTTGCGCAAGTGAGTTATGACGGCAAGATCACCCAAGAAGTCGCTAATGAGTCGTTGTCTGTCCTAGATGTTGATAGCGAAGGTTTTGATTTTATGGATCGTAAGATGCTAATGACTATTATTGAAAAGTTCGACGGTGGTCCAGTCGGTTTAGATAATCTTGCGGCAGCAATTGGTGAGGATAAAGACACGCTTGAAGATGTGATTGAACCTTTCTTAATTCAACAAGGCTTTATTCAACGTACTCATCGTGGCCGTATCGTAACGGCACAAACCTACCTACATTTTGGTTTATCACCCAATAAAGATTAATCTTCTTAAAAAGTTGGCTGGAATTACTCTGGCCAGCGTATCGAAAGCTTATTTCCCCGAATTTCAGGCAAAAAAAAGCCCACTAAAAAGGCAGTGGGCTTAAATGACCGACAATGGTCAAATAGGAAGTTAAGTAATTCACAAAAGAGATAACTTTGTTAACGACGAACTACTAGGTCGTTAACTAAGAGGCAGTTAACAAGAGCGCCTCTCGAGATGGGTGCATAATACGCTGGTCGAACCTTTCATTCAAACTAGAAAATCTGCTAATTAGCATTAGAAAAACTAATGATTAATGTTGGCGCTGCATAAATAATAGCCTTTAGATGGCCATTTGGCAGGTGTTAAGTAAAACCAGTGCATAGTCATGCAGTTGCTATGAATTACCAAAAGTTATCAAAGTGTGAACTCGATCGCTTTTCGTTAAACACATGTATGAATTATCGCGAATTGTAACAGGATGATTCAGCCATCGGGCTAAAAATGCTTGTCTGAGATTAATTTATACAATTGACGGCCTGTGATGTTGATACAAAGCCGATTCTATAGTAGTTTCAGCCATTAAATTTTAGTTGTGAAGTTTACTTAATGATTTTTGAATTTCCCGTTCGCGTCTACTACGAAGACACCGATGCTGGTGGTGTCGTCTATCATTCAAATTACCTGAATTTTTATGAGCGAGCTCGTACAGAGTTTTTGCGTAGCCTCGGCTTTGAACAAGATGTATTGCTTGAACAAGGATTAGCTTTTGTAGTGCGACGTTGTGAATTGGATTATTTGGTTGCGGCGAGATTTAACGATCAATTAGTCGTAACTGTTGAAATTGAACAACTCAAGCGAGCAAGCGTTGTTTTTAAACAAAAAATTTCCACTATTGATGGGAACCTGTTGAGCAGTGCACAGGTCGTAGTGGTTTGCGTGGCACTTGAAGCCATGAAACCGACAGCTATTCCAAGCCATATTTTAAAGGAGTTACAGCGTGCAAGCTGAATTATCGTTCATTGATTTATTTTTAGAAGCCAGTCTATTAGTTCAACTTGTTATGCTAGCGTTGTTGATGGCATCCATTGTTTCTTGGACCGTTATCTTCCAACGTCGTAGTTTGCTCAATACCGCGAAAGCGAACCTCAAAAAATTCGAAGATAAGTTTTGGAGCGGTGCAGATCTATCATCTATCTATAAAGAAGTTTCAGCGCGCTCAGGCACTAACGGCGGCGTTGAGCAAATGTTCAGTGCTGGCTTTAAAGAGTTCGCGCGTTTACGTCAGACGTCTTCTACTAACCCAGATGCCATAATTGCTGGTTCTCACCGCGCGATGCGAATCGTTCTCTCACGTGAGATTGACCGCTTAGAGCACAATCTTTCGTTTCTTGCGACTGTCGGTTCGATCACGCCATACGTTGGTTTATTCGGTACCGTTTGGGGCATCATGAACTCGTTTATTGCGTTAGGGGCTGTGCAACAAGCTACGTTGCAAATGGTAGCGCCAGGTATCGCTGAAGCGCTGATTGCTACAGCAATGGGCTTGTTTGCGGCAATCCCAGCGGTAATCGCTTATAACAAGTTTTCAACCACCGTTGATAAGCTCGAAAACAGCTACGCAAACTTTATGGAAGAGTTCTCTTCAATTCTTCAACGTGAAGCTTATGCGGCCTCTGAGAAAGCAGGACAATAGTCATGCAGTATCAACGTAAGAAAAGACGTTTAAACTCTGACATCAATGTAGTGCCTTACATTGATGTTATGTTAGTGCTACTCATTATTTTTATGGCCACCGCACCACTCGTTGTGCAGGGCGTAAAAGTTGATTTACCTAAAGCATCTGCAAAAGCATTACCAGAAGAGAAGAATGTGCCGCTGATTGCTTCGGTAAAAGCGGATGGTACTTATTACCTAACAGTGGGTGATAACCCACGTGAAGAGCTTAGCCAAGAAGAATTAGCGACCTTGGTTGCCGCTCATCTTCAGTTAAAGCCTGATACGCCAGTGATGGTCAAAGGTGATCGCACTGTTTCTTATGACCACATTTTGCAACTAATGGTAACGCTTCAGGGCGCAGGAGCACCATCGGTTGGTTTAATGACAGATCCAGTAGAAGGCAAATAGTAGTATGAGTAGCGAAACCAACGTCATTAAAGCAGCGCTGTCGTCAGTGACGCTTCACGTAGTTATAGTTGGTGGATTGGTGGCTGGCGCAGTGATTACGCCGCCAAAGAAACCTACGTTAGAAGTTACTCTCGCCAACGACAAGCCAATTGTTAAAGCGGCAATGGTCAACAATGACGATGTGCAAAAACAAGTTGAGCGTTTAAAGAAAGAAAAGGCAGACGCTAAACGCGCCGAAGAGTTACGTCAGAAAAAGCTCAAGGAAGAACAAAAGCGAATTCGCGACTTAGAACGCCAGCGAAAGAAAAAACAGGCTGAGAAACGCGCTGCCGATCGCGCTGCTAAAAAAGCTCGCGATGAAGCCGCTAAACAAAAGAAAGCCTCGGAAGATGCGATAAAGAAAGCTAAGGCGAAACAAAAAGCCGAAGCTGAAAAAGCCAAGAAAATTAAAGCTGAGCGAATTCGCCAAGAAAAAGCGGCTGCTGAAGCCAAGGCTAAACGTATCGCTGCTGAAAAAGCCGCTAAGGCAAAAGCTGAACGCATACGCAAGGAAAAATTAGCGAAAGAAAAAGCGGCGCGTGAACAACGCGAACGTGAAGACGCGTTAGCGAAAGAGCTCGCTGAAGAGCAAGCGGCATTGGCTAAAGCGCGTCAAGCAAAAGTGATGACTGAAGTACAAAAGTACACAAGTTTGATCTCCGCGACAATTAAGCGTAACTGGGTCACAGATCAGAGTATGAAAGGCAAAGAATGTGTACTGAACATTCGTTTAGCATCATCTGGTTTCGTAACTCGTGTAACTCGCGTTTCGGGTGACACCATTGTTTGTCAGTCAGCTATTGCTGCGGTACAAAAGGCAAGCACATTGCCAATGTCGAAAGACCCACAAGTTTACGCAAAACTAAAAGAAATAAACTTAACCGTACAACCAGAGTTCGATTAATGAAATCAATTGTAAAATATTGCCTGCTTGCAGGTTTAGTGATGACGCAGCCGGCAAAAGCTGCCATCGATATTGTAATCACCGAAGGTGTTAATAGCGCGCGGCCGATTGCTGTAGTGCCGTTTAAATGGCAAGGCACAGGCCCAAAGCCGAAAGAGCTAGCGAGCGTAATTGCCAACGATCTACGTTTTTCTGGCCGTTTTAACCCATCAGCGGTTTTTTCGATGCCATCGCAGCCATCGACCGACGGTGAGATTGATTATGGTCAATGGGCACAGCTTGGTATCGAAGCTATGGTGGTTGGCACAATAAAACCATTTAAAGACGGCCGATATGTAGTTGGTTTCGAGCTTGTCGACGTGCTAAGTGCAAATGCGACAAAAGCTAACGGCCAAGTACTACAAAATGGCAAACTGGTCGCTTCAAATGCCCATGTTTTAGATTCTCGTGAAACGGTAATTTCACTCGATGAATTTAGACAGTATGCCCACCGTATTAGCGACGTTGTGTACGAGAAACTCACTGGCGAGCGCGGTGCATTCCGTACAAAGATCGCTTATGTATTAGTCAACCGTGCAAGTTTAGATTATAAATATCGCTTAATGATTGCCGACTTTGATGGTCACAATGAGGTTGAAATCTTACGCTCTCGTGAGCCATTGATGTCTCCGTCGTGGTCGCCAGATGGTACAAAGTTAGCGTACGTTTCGTTTGAAAATAAACGTCAGCAAATTTTCATTCAAGACATTTACACCCAACAACGTGAAAAAGTCAGTAGTTTCCAGGGCATAAATAGTGCACCGCGTTTTTCACCTGACGGTAAAAAGCTCGCATTAGTGCTATCAAAAGATGGTAATCCTGATTTGTATACTTTGGATTTAGCGACTAAAGTTGTTACCCGAATTACCAAGAATCGCGCAATTGATACAGAGCCGAGCTGGTCTCCCGATGGAAAAAATTTGGTGTTTACTTCCGAGAGAGGTGGTAAACCACAGATTTATCAAGTAAATTTAGACACGCGCCGCATTAAGCGAGTGACTTTTGAAGGCGAAATGAACCTTGGAGGCTCGATTACACCGAAAAATGATGAAATAGTCATGGTGAATCGCACGCGAGGCAAGTATCATATCGCCAAGCAAGATTTGCGAACCAGCAGTTTGCAGGTATTGACGAAAACACGACTGGATGAGTCGCCGAGTATTGCGCCTAACGGCAGCATGATCATCTACGGCACCACTTATCGAGGACAACAAGTGTTAGGATTGGTATCCATTGACGGCCGTTTTAAGGCTCGATTACCAGTGAGTGATGGTGAAATTAAAGCACCAGCTTGGTCACCATACATTTATTAAAAAATTTTTATTAATTTAAATTAACTATTTAGATAATTGTTTAGATAACTAAAGGAACGGAAAATGCGTTTAAATAAAATTGTTAAGGGGATTGCTGTAGCCATTCCTATGTTCGCTCTAGCTGCATGTGGTTCAACGTCTACTGCAGATAGCGATGCATCTGAAACAAACCAAACTAACCAACAACAGACTGTAAATAGTGGTGTGCAAACTGGTAGCGTGGAAAGAGCTAAAACTCCTGAAGAAATTAAACGCGAAGCGATGGAAGAATTACGTAAAGAACACATCGTATACTTTGACTTTGATACGTCAAACGTTTCAAGCCAGTTCTCTTCAATGTTAGATGCACACGCTGCATTCTTACGTGCTAACCCAAGCGTTAAAGTACTTGTTGAAGGTCACGCTGATGAGCGCGGTACGCCAGAGTACAACATCGCACTTGGCGAGCGTCGTGCTAAAGCAGTAGCTCGTTACCTAGAAGGTTTAGGTGTTAACGCATCTCAAATCGAAACTGTTTCTTACGGCGAAGAAAAGCCATTAGACAACAGCCGCACTGAAGCTGGTTTTGCTAAAAACCGTCGTGCAGTATTAGTATACTAATCACAACATAATTAAGAACTAATGAAAAATCTTATTGCATTAGGTCTCTTAATGGCGGGGAGCGCAACCGCGCAAACCGCCAAAGTCGTCGACTTATCCTCTTCCCCTGACCAACGCATTGCAGCTCTTGAGCAAATGTTGGTTCAAAAAGGCAAAACACAACTCGAAATGCAACAGCATATCGATAGCCTCCAACAAGAATTGAATGAGCTACGCGGCTTAAACGAGACTCAAGAACACCGACTAAATCAAATTCTGCAACGTCAGCGCGAGCTGTATCAAGAAGTTGATAAGTTACTTACCAAATTAAATGCTGCTGTAGTTACACCGACGACAGAAGTTGTTGATGTTGCTAATCCAACAGCAGGGACACCGCTTTCTGAAAGTGGCGCTTATGAGTTTGCTCTTAATCTAGCATTAAAGGATAAGAAATTTGACGAGGCGATTGAAAAATTCAAAGCCTATCAAACGCAATATCCAGAATCGTCTTACTTATCTAACGTACACTATTGGTTAGGTCAACTTTATATTACCAAGGGTAACGCCGCTGAAGCTAAGATTCAGTTTGAAGCCTTAGTTAATAATTTTCCAGAATCAATCAAGCGCGGTGACGCCTTAGTGAAACTGGCAAAGATTGCCCAAGACGAAAATGCGTTAGATAAAGCAAAGGCGCTTTATCAGCAAACCATTAAAGAGTACGTCGATTCGTCTGCCGCTCAAATCGCAAAGACACGATTGAAAGGGTTGCGTTAAGTTGATACCCATACTGCTTGGAAATGCGTGAATTCAGCAAGACGAGAAGCGTGCCAAAGACAAGGCATAAAATGGGTGGTGTGGTTATTCCCCATCCACATTTTATAACGTAGGATTTGGTCGATTATCGGCTTGCCCTACGGGAGATTGGGTAGAAAGCGATTACTGCGTTATGATTTCTAACTAGGGAATAACCATTAATTAAAAATCATGCCTTGTACTCGCATCCTACCCAGTCTCTGAAACCTGTATTTTCAAGTAGCATGGGTATTTAACTAATTGAATGACTGCGCCTTATCGACATTTTTTAGCAAAAATGCTGTTTTTGTAATCTAAAAAATGTCGAGTCGTTCGAAAAGTTATCAATTAAACGAAAAAGTTAAAAATATAGGTTGCGCTTAAAATATTAATCAGTATTATTAGCGCCCGTTGCAGGGGAGATGTGAAGCACTTCACTTGCAAGTAAACGTTGGGTCATTAGCTCAGTTGGTAGAGCAGTGGACTTTTAATCCATTGGTCGTAG
>JBMYWG010000069.1:0-10800 GCA_049607155.1 Psychrobium sp. | reverse complement strand
CATGTTTGTGAACTAAAAGCTGGCCAAACAGCGATGTTTTTAATGCGTAAATACGCGCTTGATAAATCGAGCTGTGATGTGGTGATGAAGTGGTTTGAACCCTACGAGCAGTATGTCTATAAAAAAGTAGGCTCGATGGAGGAGTTAGCTAAGTACAATCCACCACTGAAAAAAGTGGTGGCCAATAGCGACGATCCATTTGCGCAATCTCTGGTTGATAAAATGATGCTCCTCATCAAAGAAGAGTTACATCACTTTTATCAAGTGCTAGAAATCATGGAGCAGCGTGGGATTGAGTATCGCAACATTCGCGCAGGTCGCTACGCCAAAGGCATGATGAAGCACGTTATAACCCACGAACCGAATACCTTGATCGATAAGCTCATTATCGGGGCTTATATCGAAGCGCGCTCTTGTGAGCGTTTTGCGAAAATTGCACCGTTGCTCGATGATGATCTCAATAAATTCTATACCTCGTTATTACGCAGTGAAGCACGCCACTATCAAGATTATTTAGCTTTGGCGGAAATGGTAGCTGGCAAAGATATTAGCGAACGCATTCGCTTTTTCGGTGAGGTCGAGGCTGAGCTAATCTTAAGTTCAGATCCAGATTTTAAATTTCACAGTGGCATACCACTTTCTTCTTAATTTGAATAAGTTAGATCTAATTAACAGGCTTAGGTTTTAATTTTAACGGATTGTTGTGTTACCATTTTTAATACAAACATCCTACTAAGCATCAATAGATCATATAAATGGACTTTAATTTACTCGTCGATAAAGTTAATTCACTGCCATCTCTACCTCAGGCATACCATAAGTGTTGCCATTTATTAGAGCAGGAAGTGACAGACTCGGCTGCTTTGGCGAAGGTGGTCAGTACTGACCCTGGGATGACGATGGCGGTGCTACGTTTAGTAAATAGCGCGTTTTATAGCTTGCCGCGCAAGATTGAGCGTCTAGATCATGCCATTTCTATTATTGGTCAAAACAAGTTTCGCGATCTTATCCTAACCGCTGCTGTAGTTGAGGCTATGTCAAAGTTAGCCGGCGGTGAAATCAATATGGAAGCCTTCTGGCGTCATAGTGTGTTAACTGGCTTGTTGGCGCGAAGAATCGGACTCTACTGTTATTTACCAAACAGTGAGCGCTTACATATCGCAGGATTATTGCATGACGTCGGACAGTTAATTTACTTTAATTTGCTCGGCACTAAAGCAATGAAAATCTGTGAATTGGTGTCTAAATTGGGGGTTGAGCCACATGTGGCTGAGCGCAAAGTGCTTGGTTTTGACAATCACCAAGTAGGTGAGGCACTGTGTAAAGCGTGGAACTTACCGCAATGGTTAATGCAAATCGTTGCCCATCATCATGAGCCTGAGAAAAGTGAGCATTTTGTGCAAGAGGCGAGAGTTATTTGTTTGGCCAATAAAATTGCGGGACAACACTTTCCGGGACTTACATCGTTAGGTTCCTTTAATGCTGTGGTAAAAAATCAAAGTGCTATCGACGAAATTCACACCGAGCTGAGTCTGTCACCAGAAGAAATTGAAATGGCGACGGAAGAAGGATTGGGGCAATTAGAAGGTGTGTTGTCCTCATTAATCCCCGATTTAAGTAGTGTTAGCTAGCCGCTGAATTCTTGTTACTAATTCTTTATGAAGTTTCTCCCTGCAATAGGCTATACCCAAGCGACTTCAAGATGCAGGTTTCAGAGGTTGGGTAGGATGCGAGTACAAGGCATGACTTTTAATTAATGGTTATTCCCTGATTAGAAGTCATAACGCAGTAATCGCTTTCTACCCAGCCTCCCGTAGGGCAAGGCGATAAGCGACCAATAGCGGCGTTATAAGCTACTTATTAGGAATAACCTAACCGCGTATCTTATGCCTTGCTCTTGGCACGCTTCTCGACTTGCTGATGACTCGCATCTTGAGGTGGCTTGGGTATATAATTCCCTATGTATTAATTTAATTGGACTTTTCCATTGAAAAAACTAATCAAATCGATGTGCTTGCTAATGATGACGTTGTCTGCGAGCAGCTTTGCTGAAGATAAGAAAAATTTCTGCCCGATGCCAGAAATCGCGCCAAGTGAACAAGCGCTAGATGCGATGTTTTTAGAGGCGATGTTTGAAGCTGAATACGTTTTTCGCGGTAAATTATTTACCTATTACAACGAAAAATGTGATGATGAAATTTGTGCCTATAACGGCTTGGTGTTTAAAGTACTCGAAGATGTGGAAAATGAAACTCCAGCTTATGTAGAAGTTGAGTGGCATGAAGACTGTGATCGCCTATGGCTATATCCTACCGATTGGCGTCAAAACAAAGATCAAATGTTCTTTGAGATAAAGAAAGAGTATTTACTCCTTGCTAAAGATACTCCTCGCGGCATGGTGATAACTGGAGCGCGTAAAGGATTAAAAATCAAAGAGCTGAAAATGAAGTTTGATTTTGAGCGTATCGGTCGTTACAAGCAGTAATCCCAATTACTGATAAATAACGGATACGAAAACTTAAAAGGCTGACTTAATAAATAAGTCAGCCTTTTTACTTTTATGAGATATAAGTGAATTTATCCCTTCACTTATTCAGTTACTACACCTCGGTCTGCCAAGGCATTAAACTCGTCTTGCTTTGCGCGCTCTTCGTCGGTTTCAACAAATGACTTGTTGCCTGAATGAGCTTTGTCTAGCATTTTGCTTTTGTGTTTGCGCATTTGATTTTCTAGTTTGCTCATCATGCCGTCGACGGCACTTGACATGCTTCGGTCTGCGGTTGATGTTGCAAAAATATCGGCACCTGGAATATGAATTTGCGCTTCGGCAATAATTTTGTGTGTGTCGTGTTTTTCGGTTGTGAAATTAACATTCACGCTAGTGATTTGATCGCTAAATCTTTCTAAGCTTGAAATTGAATCTTTTACGTAACTGGCTACTTCGTCTGAAACTGTAACATGTTGACCACTGATGTTTACTTTGTACATATATTGATATTCCTTTTGTGGTTTAAAAACGAGAACTAACTGGATATCTCCTGTGTGGTTTGTCTTGAAGTCTGACTCTATAATTGGCACGTTAGTTCCATAGTGTCAATAGCCATTTTTGCTGATTGGTGATTTATTATCCGCGCTTAAGTTTGGGCGATGAGATAGATCAATTTAGGCAAAAAATTCAGTTACACGACAACGTTTAGCTGGCATAGTGGCAGGTTGAGTTTATTGAATTTCTTTTGAATCTTTACTTTTCGATAATACGACGCGGGAATTGAATGTCTTCAGAACAAGTTATCGCTTGTCACCACTGTGATTTATTAATGGCGCCTCCTCAAGTCAAAGAAGGAGAGTGTGCGCTGTGTCCTCGTTGTAATCACAAGATCACCCGTCTTCATCACAGCAATATTAATCAGTTGTTTTCATTCGCTATCACGGGATTGATCTTACTTTTTTTAACTACCCAGTTTAGCTTGATGACCTTTAACCTCGGTGGCAATGTTAGTCAAATAGACTTGTGGCAAAGTGCTATCAATATGTATTTCGACGACTACAAAGTGCTGGCTGTTTTGGTGTTGTTTTTTATTTTCGTTCTTCCTGCGCTTATTTTGTTGTTAATTGTGTTATTTATCGGCTCGGTGAAAACGGGCATTGGCTGCTGGGCACAAACATCGATGTTGAGATTGATTTTCGTGATGATGCCGTGGGCGATGGTAGAAGTGTTTTTAGTGGGCATTTTAGTGAGTTTGGTTAAATTGGTGACTATTGCACAAATGGATTTAGGCTGGTCGTTTTGGGCCTATGCGGTGTTTTGTTTTTGTTATGCTAAGGTCCTTAGTTTGGTAGACCGTTATCAATTTTGGCATTGGATAGATGAGGCGCACCGATGAAAGATTATTGTCGTCAATCGGCAGCTAGTCAAGGCTTAGCAAATTGTCACTCATGCAGTTTGGTCTCGCCCGTTGAACTGGGAGTTTGTCCCCGTTGTCAGACCGAATTGCACTTGCGTAAACCCAATAATTTACAGGTAACTTTGGCGTATTTAGTTACGGCATTACTACTTTATATTCCAGCAAATTTGTGGCCGATGATGGTGACAGAAAAACTAGGGCAAGTTGAGCACAATACAATAGTTGGCGGTATTATTGTGCTGTGGAAAGATGGCTCAGAGCCCATTGCTATTGTGGTCTTTGTCGCCAGTGTATTAGTGCCGATAATTAAATTTATCATTTTGTTTCTGTTGTGTTTTTCGGTATATTTCTCCGGCATGCTTTGCCCCGCTAAACGGTTAAAGTTATATCGAATGACAGAGCTAATCGGTCGCTGGTCGATGGTGGATATTTTTGTTGTAGCAATTTTAGTTGCTTTAATACAGCTCGATCACTTACTCAATGTACAGCCGGGCACGGGTACCATTGCCTTTGCGGGCTCAGTAATATTAACCATGATAGCCGCCAAATCTTTCGACCCACGAGTGTTGTGGGATGATTACGATAGAAAATGCCAACAATAGGCCAATTAACGATGAGACTTATCAATGAGTGAAACACAATCATCACCGCCGATGATGGCAGAAATTAAGACCCACAATCGCATTTCTAAAGTGTGGCTTATTCCATTTTTGGCCATCGCAATTGCTTCGTGGATGGTTATTGATACTTATGTTAATCGCGGTCCTGCGATAACTATTACTTTCGCCAACGCTGAAGGGCTGGAAGCGGGAAAAACTCGCGTTAAAACCCTCAATGTCGATATTGGTTTTGTCAAAGCTGTTCGGCTCCATGACAGCGGCGTTATCGCGCATATTCAGCTCGACCAGCAGGTAGCAGATATGCTGACCGAGGATGCAAATTTTTGGGTCGTTAAACCGCGCATTGGTAATGGTGGTGTTTCAGGATTGAGCACCTTGATGTCGGGCTCCTATATTGAGTTTGTACCTGGCGAGAGTGAAGCCCTTGCCGATGAATTCGTCGGTTTAGAGCAAGAGCCTATTACCGCCATTGGTATCCCTGGGACGCGATTGGATTTAGTGAGCGAGCAAGGGGATTCTTTGTCTATTGGTGAACCGGTGTTGTATCGAGGTTTCGAAGTGGGGCGAGTTGAAAAATCGACCTTTGATATCAAGAATCGTGAAGTACATTATCAGATTTTTGTTAAAGCACCTTATAACGAATTACTAACGCAAAATACCTATTTTTGGAATAGCAGCGGCGTTGATTTTAATGCGACAACACAGGGGATTAAAGTTAATTTAGGCTCCCTTGAATCTATTATTAGTGGCGGCGTGACTTTCGACGTTCCCGTTGATTTGCCGCTTGGCGATAGCATCAATCTCGATAAGCCACATGTTTTATACCCCGATGCTGACAGCGTATATGAGAGTCGACAATATCAAGCCAAAGAGTTTGTAGTGATGTTTGAGGACTCTATTCGCGGATTGGACGTTGGTGCGCCAGTCGAATATCGTGGCATTCGCGTGGGCACTGTGGCTAAAATTGATAGTACCCTGACCATGGATATTTTGGCTAGCAATGAGCGTCGTATCCCTGTGCTCATTAAGTTTGAACTTGCGCGCTTGGGGCTTCCTGATGACGAAAACTCTATCGAGTTGATTTCATCATACATTGATAAATGGACTAAACAGGGACTACGAGCCACTCTAAAATCAGGCTCTTTGCTGACGGGCAGTTTGTTTGTTGATCTCGATTATTACGTGCTTGATAGCGACAGTTATCGCGAAGAGACTTATCAGTCGTGGCCTGTTATGCCATCAATGGCGGGCTCTTTGGCGCAGATTGAAGAGAAAGTGTTTGCGATCCTCGATAAGTTCTCATCAATGCCAATAGAAGTGACGGTTGATAACATAAACGAGATGTTAGCCAGTGCAAATGACACTATGGCAGGCCTGAATGAGGCGGTAGCCGAGGTTAAGAAGCTAATCAGCGCCCAAGAAACACAGGCGATTCCACAGTCGGTTAACCAAACTCTGGAACAGTTGAGTAAAACGCTTGAAAGTTATAATCAGCAGGCGCCAGTATACGGCGAGTTAGAGCAAAGCTTGTCGCAATTCCAGCAATTGATGCGCGATATTCAACCGCTGATTAAAGAGCTTAACAATAAGCCGAATTCGCTGATCTTTAAAGGTCAAATGGCGTCAGATCCACAGCCAAAAGGAAAATAAATCATGAAAAAAATCCTAGTTAGTTTAGGAGTCGTGTTACTTGTTGGCTGTCAATCGGTGACGCAATCGGTCAACATTTTTCAACTTTCTAGCGGCCCGCAAAGCGCAGAAGTTAATTTTGATGTCAAACAATTACTCATCAAGCGTGTAGCGGTTGTCGATTATCTCAAGCAGTCAAATATTGTGTTTGAAGGTGAGGGGGGCGAGCTTATCGCTACTCGTTATCAGTTGTGGGCGGAGCCAATTGATAAAGGCATTAGTCGCAGTTTAATCAATGATATTAATAACGCGCAGAGTGAGATCCGCGCCGACGACCATTACTTTGCCCGTTGCCGCGAACAAGCAAAATGCTACAGTGTGGAAATTTATGTTGAGAAGTTTTATCCAAGTTTTGACTCTACGGTGAAATTTGCCGGTAAATACAAGCTTTATCACGACGATAAGGTAATTTCACAGCACGATTTTAGTTTGCATAATGATCTCAAGGAGGACGGTTACAGCCATGCCGTTGCGACCTTAGATAAACTGGTTTCTCAACTAGGGCAGTCTATCGTAAAACAAGTGTCACAACTCCCGTAAACTGCCAGTGAGATCCAGCGGTGAGTGTGTTATCATCGCCGCCAATTTTACTCTTGAGGTTTAGACATGTTTATTGTTCGTTGGATCTTGGGCCGCATCATCTTGCTGCTTAACTTTATTTTCTCTCCACGTGGTTTAAAGCGCGACGCTGATACACAGGCTAACGTTGATGCACAAACCAAATCAATGACGCTGTATCAATTTGCTGCATGTCCATTTTGCGTCAAAGTTCGTCGTCAAATGAAGCGATTGTCGTTAAACGTTGAGTTACGTGACGCTAAAACATCACCATATAAAGAAGAATTACTTAGCGAAGGTGGCTCACCAAAAGTACCTTGTCTACGCATTGAAAAAGACAATGGCGAAGTGCAGTGGATGTATGAATCATCTGATATTAATGCTTATTTAAGCGAGCGTTTTGCGCCGCAGGAGCAAGCATGTCAAGGATAAGAGGCTCACGCCTACGCGGTTTAGTTAAACTGGGACGTGTTAATACGTTAACGGTTGTCAAAGAAGTTGAATTTGGTTACTACCTCGATGGTCAAGATCTCGGCGAAATCCTACTGCCAAATAGCGCGGTAGAATCTTTGTTAGCTGTTGATGATGAAGTGGACGCTTTTATTTATAAAGACTCTGAAGATCGATTAATTGCCACTTTAAAGACACCCAAAGCGCAAGTTGGTGAAATCGCTAGCCTTAAGGTAAGTGCTGTTACTAGTATTGGTGCCTTCCTTGATTGGGGTTTAGAGAAAGAGCTATTAGTACCATTTGCCGAGCAAACTGAGCGCATGGAAGAGGGAAAATCATACCTTGTGCTACTGTATGTTGATGTCAGTAATCGCATTGTGGCATCGACAAAGCTCGATAAACGCTTACATCGCGAGCCAGTCAATTACACACCGCATCAACAAGTAGATATTGTCATTGTCGACCATACCGACATTGGTTATAAAGCGGCCATCAACGGCGCACATTGGGGTGTGTTGTATCGCAACGAAGTATTTAAAGAGTTGCGCGTTGGCTATAAAACCAAAGCCTATATCAATCGTGTGCGTGATGATGACAAAATTGACCTGCTTCTAGAGAAGCCTGGTTACTCTCACAACGATGAGCTGGCGAATAAAATCATTAAATTCTTAAAGCAAAACGATGGCTTTAGCCATGTTAGTGATAAGAGCTCACCAGAAATCATTTCTCGTTTATTCGGGGTAAGCAAGAAGAAATTTAAGCAATCTATCGGTAACTTACTTAAAGCTGGTGCCATTAGCGTCGAAAAAGACGGAATTCGTTTAAAATAGCTAAATCTCGTATTGAAAGCATCATCACACTTTAGTGATGGTGCTTTTTTTATGGATGATTTACAGTGGCTATCCTATTTAAATCTTCCAACTACAAGGAATAAGTATGTTGTTTAGCAAACGGATTAAACAAACATTTGTCGTGTTAATTCTTGCGACCTTCTCATTAGCCACATTAGCAAATGGTGCCAAACCAGCTTTTTGGAAAGTTGAACACAATGGCACAACTAGCTATATGCTTGGCTCAATTCACGTCGGCGACAGTAAATGGTATCCGTTATCAAAAGAAATTATGGACGGCTTTGCCCAGTCTAAACAACTAGTGATCGAAGCTGATGCCACAGATCCTGTACAAACAATGGCCATGCAACAGCAAATGATGTTGCCAAAGGGGCAAACGTTAAAAACAACGCTATCGCCTGCCACTTATCAAAAGTTGTCAGCCTATTTCGCTGAAAAAGGCATACCAATGGCTTCTATTGAGCAGCTCAAGCCTTGGGCCGCATCGACGGTAATTAGTTTGCTACCGTATTTAAAAGCTAAACTAGCGCCACAATACGGTGTTGATCCACTGTTTATCGCCCGCGCTAAAATGAAAAATATGCCACTGATTGAACTTGAAACCATGCAGTTTCAGATAGATATGTTGGCACGTACTTTCAGTGATGAAAAGATGTTATTGGAGCTATTAGAACTACCTGATAGCGAGGTATTAAAATTGATCGATTTATGGAAAACAGGCGATATTGCTGGTTTAGATGAATTATTAACAGCGCAAATGACGCCGACACAATATGATGAAATGCTGGTTAAGCGTAACAAAAACTGGGTTGCACCTTTGAGTAAAATCTTTGATGGTAAAACACAAACGTTCGTTGTAGTGGGCGCTGCCCATATGGCTGGCGAATTTGGTATGCCGACTTTGCTTAAGAAAGCCGGCTATAAAGTTACTCGAGTTCAATAGCGATAGCTAAAATAAGAAAAACCACTGCCTAGGCAGTGGTTTTTTGTTTGCATGGTAATTACTTTTCTTTATCTTGATTTGTTGTATCAACAACTTCGGTAATTACCTTATCAACTAATTTTACTCGACCGCTTTTTATCAAGGCTTGGCGTAAAATATATTCAATCTGTGCGTTAGCACTGCGAAGTTCATCATCAGCCCAACGCTGCACTGCCGCTAAGATATCCTCGTTGATACGCAGGGGATAGGCTTTGCGTTTGGTCATGATTAGTTCCTAATTAGTTATATAGTGAGCCAGTGTTCACAACAGGTTGCGTGTTTTTGTCAGAACACAACACTACTAATAAATTACTGACCATGGCTGCTTTGCGTTCTTCGTCTAGCTCAACCAGCTCTTTTTCACTTAAGCGGTTTAACGCTAGCTCGACCATGCCCACTGCACCCTCTACGATGCGTTCGCGGGCGGCGATTATCGCAGCTGCTTGTTGACGTTGCAACATTGCACTGGCAATCTCTGGCGCATAGGCGAGGTGACTAATACGCGCTTCAATGACCTTAACACCTGCCTTGGCTAAGCGAGATTGAATCTCTTCTTTTAGCGCACCAGCAACTAGATTAGCATGCGAGCGCAATGACACTTGCTCTTCACCGTCGTGCTGATCATAAGGGTAGTTGGTTGCTAGATTACGCAACGCAGCTTCAGACTGAATGCTAACAAAGCTTTCGTAATCGTCTACTTCAAATAACGCTTCTGCGCTATCTACCACTTCCCACACTACGACTGAGGCGATTTGAATCGGGTTACCTAGCTGGTCATTAACCTTGAGCTTATCACTTTCAAAGTTACGTACACGCAGGGAAACTTTGTCTTTGATATACAAAGGATTCGACCAACGCAGTCCGGTATTCGTATCTGTACCTTGGTATTTACCGAATAGCAACTGCACGCGGGCTTGCTTTGGATGAACCATATAGAAACCAACACCGATAAAGATGCTTAACGGGAGCAGCGCAATAAAGAAAAGTTTTTGTTCTCCGTCGATATTAATCATCGCCATTAAGAAGATGACGAAATTGAGAATGAGTAATCCAACAATTGGGTAACCGCTCATGCTCCAGCCTGTTTTTTCCGTGGTATGTGTTTTCATATTCCACCTCCATTGATTAATAGTAATTTGTTTGTGATGTCATTTTGATATCACTTTAGATCGAAAAAATAAGATTTGCAATCTTTTTATACAATTTACAATTCGTGTTTGGAGTATTTTATTTTGGTTTGTCGTAGAATAGCGCCCGCTCATTTCAAATAAGCTTGGATAACAATAATGAAAAAAATCATCTCACTGGCCGCCGCGCTTACTGCGTTTGGTGCCATCGCTGATGAAGGTCAATGGCAACCTCATCAAATTAAAAAACTGCAAAGCGAATTTGATCGCATTGGTATGGAATTATCGGCAGAGCAAGTGTCTTCACTTGATAAGTACCCGCTGAATGCCGTTGTTGGTTTAGGCGGTTGTTCTGCCTCTTTTGTATCGCCAAACGGTTTGGTCGTGACTAACCATCACTGTGCTTATGGCGCTATCGCTAATAACTCAACGCCTGAAAATAACCTGATCAAGAAAGGCTTTTTGGCCAAGTCAATGGCTGAAGAATTATCAGGCGGTCCGCGTCAACGCGTTTACATTACCGAAGAAGTGACAGATGTTACCGATAAAGTGGTAGGCGATTTAGGTGAACTAACGGGGAAAGCGCGATTTGATGCCATTGCTAGCAAACGCAAAGCA
>JBMYWG010000068.1:0-11376 GCA_049607155.1 Psychrobium sp. | reverse complement strand
TTAACAGTGGGGAGTTGATATGACGGGCGTTTTGGGTAACCTAACGCCCGTTATTTATAGATACAACAACAGATTATTTAGAATCATTTCTACTGGCTTTTACGGCAACTTAAATGCCAGTAGAAATAGTTTTATAAAAATATCATCAGCTAGTGACTACTAGTTGAATGAAGCAATAAGTGGAAAGCAAACAGCCATGTCAAAACGTGATTATTATGAAGTATTAGGCGTTGCTAAATCAGCAACAGACAGAGAGTTAAAGAAAGCCTATAAGCGTCTCGCAATGAAATTCCATCCGGATCGTAATCCAGATGATGAAAGTGCTGCTGAAAAGTTTAAAGAACTGCAAGAAGCTTACGATATTTTAAGTGACGATAATAAGCGTGCTGCTTATGATCAATACGGTCACGCAGGCGTTGACCCAAGTCGCGGTGGCGGCGGTGGCGCACAAGACTTTGGCGACATCTTCGGTGATATGTTTGGCGACATCTTTGGCGGCGGTGGCCGTGGTGGTCGTCAACGCGGTCCTGCACGTGGTGCAGATTTACGCTACAACATGGAACTTACGCTTGAAGAAGCCGTTAAAGGTGTAACTAAAGACATTCAAGTTCCTTCGTTACAAAGCTGTGATGAGTGTAATGGCTCAGGTGCTAAGAAGGGCACTTCTGCAACGACTTGTGGCACTTGTCATGGTCAAGGCCAAGTACAAATGCGTCAAGGTTTCTTCGCAGTTCAGCAAGCCTGTCCGACGTGTCGTGGTAGCGGTAAAATTATTAAAGATCCTTGTCGTAAGTGTCACGGCGAAGGTCGTTACGAGAAGACTAAGACGTTATCAGTTAAGATCCCTGCCGGTGTTGATACAGGCGATCGTATTCGCTTAAGCGGCGAGGGTGAAGCTGGTGAAGCTGGCGCGCCAAAAGGTGATTTATACGTACAGGTTCAAGTACGTGACCACAAGATTTTCGAGCGTGATGGCAACAACTTGTACTGTGAAGTGCCAGTAACCTTCGCTGATGCAGCGCTTGGTGGTGAAATTGAAGTTCCTACACTAGACGGTAAAGTAAAACTTAAGGTCAGCGCTGAAACGCAAACTGGTCGTATGTATCGTCTGCGTGGTAAGGGTGTTAAATCTGTGCGTAGCAACACGACTGGTGATTTAATGTGCCGTGTTGTAATTGAAACACCAGTGAAATTAACTGAGCATCAACGTAAACTATTAAAAGAATTCGACGCTGCGGTAAACGGCTCTTCACGTGAGCACAAGCCAAAAGCCGATGGTTTCTTTGATGGCGTTAAAAAGTTCTTTAACGATCTAAATAGTTAATCTGATTTTAAAGAGGGATTTGTGATGAAAAAGACACTTCTTGCACTTGCTGCTTTAACGGCACTAGCTGGTTGTCAGGTGACAAAGAGTCCAACTGGACGCACGCAAGCGTTGATGTATTCAAATGCTGATATGAGCACTCTTGGTGCACAGTCATTTGAGGAAATGAAGAAGAAAGAAAAAATCGTTACCGATCCTCGTGTTAATAGCTACGTTGGTTGTATTGCCGATGCGATTACCGCCAATGTAGATGCTTCTTACGGTGTGAAAAGCTGGGAAGTGGTGGTGTTTGATTCACCGCAAATCAATGCATTTGCGCTACCTGGTGGTCATATTGGTGTTTATACCGGTTTAATGAAGGTGGCGACCACTGCTGATCAACTTGCTGCTGTGATGGGGCATGAAGTTGGTCACGTATTAGCAAATCATTCAAATGAGCGATTATCGCGTAATCAGTTAACCAACATGGGAATGCAGATTGCTGGCGGTGCTTTTGATTTGGCGGGGATTAATCCACAAGACAAGCAGCTGTATATGCAAGGCCTAGGATTAGGCGCGCAATACGGTGTTGCTATGCCATTTGGTCGTAAGCAGGAAACCGAGTCGGATCGCATCGGTTTAGATTTAATGGCAAAAGCGGGTTTTGAACCTCAGGCTAGCGTGACATTATGGCAAGCGATGGCCAAAGCTTCTGGCGGTAATCAGCCGATGGAGTTTTTATCGACCCATCCATCAAACGAGCGCCGAATTGACGATTTAACCAAGAATATGAGCGCGGCTAACGCGTTATATACTCAAGCAGTCAGTGCGGGCAAACGTCCAAACTGCAAACTATAAAATAGAGATAAAAGTATGTCTGAATTTACAACTATTGAACAACGCGCTAGCTACGGCGTTGGCCGTAACATGGGCGAGCAACTAGCTGCTAACCCATTTGAAGGTATCGACATTTCTGCTGTTCAGCAAGGTCTTGCTGATGCTTTCGCTAAAGAAGCAAGCAAAGTTAGCGTAGATGACTTAAACGAAGCGTTTAAAGAAATCAACGAGCGCATGCAAGCCGCTGCTGCTGAAAAAGCAAAAGTTATGGCTGCTGAAGGCGAAAAGTACTTAGAAGAAAATGCTAAGCGCGAAGGCGTCACTGTTTTACCATCAGGCTTACAATTTGAAGTAATCACTGAAGGTGAAGGCGAGAAACCAACAGCTGATTCTACTGTTCGTACTCACTACCACGGTACGCTAATCGACGGCACTGTATTTGACAGCTCTTACGATCGCGGTCAACCAGCTGAATTCCCAGTTGGCGGTGTTATCAAAGGTTGGACTGAAGCATTACAACTAATGTCAGTTGGCTCTAAATACAAGCTACACATCCCACACAACCTAGCTTACGGTGAGCAAGGTGCTGGCGGTGCAATCGCTCCATTTAGCGCATTAGTATTCGACGTTGAATTATTAGAAATCATTAGCTAATTTTGATTTTTAAACGTCTAGAAAGGAGCCAATCGGCTCCTTTTTTTGTGCCCGATTTTAGTGTCTTTCCGCGTAGACCATATCTCTAATTTCGCCAGTAATTGCCGCTGTTAATTGGTAGATTTGCGATGCATAACTCAGTTCTAGGGATTAAAGATTTAAAGGGTTGAGCCTCCCCGTTTTGTGTGACAAATATCACACGCCTTCGTCAAAAAAATGTCACAGTCAAAATCTAATATGGTGAAGGCACAATCCAATGGAATTTGGTAAACAACCAAACGGGGATAATTATGAAGTTAAAATCTTTAGTGATCTTAGGTGGGCTATATGGCTCACTAGTTCACGCAAATCAGTTAACCATTGTCGGTGTTGTTGATGGCCCACTAACTAACGGCTTGCCTAAAGCTGTCGAATTGCGAGTTGATACTCCGATTGACGATTTAAGTGAATGTGGCCTTGGCATAGCAGCTAATGGTAAGACAGAAGTGTCTCAGTCATTTAAGTTCGGTGAGAAGAGTGCGGACATTGGCACTTACATTACAGTATCTATGGAAAGCGCAGGCTTTGAAGCGTTTTTCGATATCTCGCCTGATTATGTTTATAGCGGGTTATCTATCAATGGTGATGATGGTATACATGTTTTTTGTAACGGCGAAACAGTAGATACATTCGGTGTGCTCGGTGAAGATGGCTCTGGCACTGCTTGGGAATATAAAGACGGCTGGGCGTCTTTTCATGATGGCGGCCACGACGGCTCTGGTTTTGACGTGGCTAACTGGCAATTTAGTGGACCAGGTGCATTAGATGGCGCAAGTAAAAACTCCACGGCCGCTAATCCTTACCCCATTCGTAGTACTGGCGGCTCTGGTAGCGGCGGAGGCGGCGGTGAGCCTGCCTGCTTTAATTGCCCACCCTTAGATAAAGTAGCCGATGCAGCAAATTTTAACGCGGTCAATTATTATCAAGCTGCTGTCGATGCGATTAACGCTGGTCAAAATAGTGAGCAAGTTAAGAATATTATTAGCGGTATTATTAGCGCTGATCACAAGGTGTTAACGTATTCAGAGGTATGGACTGCGTTAACGCATACAGACGAAGACCCTAATAACGCTGATAATGTTATCTTGTGGTACAAGGGAACATCGCTTGCTAAAAACCGCAATGGTAGTGGCAGTCAAAGCAGTAATCCTGATAATTGGAATCGCGAACATTCTTGGCCAAAAAGCCATGGTTTTAGCAGCCAATCAAATGAAGCATATACCGATATTCACCATCTTCGCCCTACCGATATTTCGGTCAATGCATCGCGCGGTAACTTAGATTTTGACGACAGTGACAATCCGCTGCCTGAAGCGCCAGACAATCGCTTGGACAGTGATTCTTTTGAGCCTCGCGATGACATTAAAGGCGATGTTGCGCGGATGATGTTTTATATGGATACACGTTATCAAGGCTTGAGTGATACCACGCCAGATTTATCTTTAGTTGATCGCATTACCAGTGTCGGCGAGCCAAGTTTGGGTAAGTTATGTCGCTTAGTTGAATGGCACAACGAAGATCCAGTTGATTCAGCAGAAGAAGCTCGCCATGATGCAATTTATGAGTATCAAGGTAATCGAAACCCGTTCATCGATAATCCACAGTGGGTTGCGACAGTATTCGGCGATGCGTGCGACGGCTCTGGCGGTGGAGGCGGTGGTAACGGCGACACGCCTAAGCTGCTTATTTCTGAATATATTGAGGGTAGTTCGAATAACAAGGCGATCGAGATTTATAATCTTGGCGATAAAGCTGTCGATTTAAGTGCGAGTAACGTGAGCTTAAATCTGTTTTCTAACGGTAGTGACACAGTTTCTAGTGCAATAAGCTTAACTGGAACCATTGCTGCCAACAGTACATTTGTTGTCGTAAACAATAGTGCTGAAGATAGTTTGAAAGCCTCGGCGGATATGACGTCTAGTAGCTTGGGTCACAATGGTGACGACGCATATACTCTGTCGGTAGATGGCGCGGTGGTTGATACTTTTGGCCAAGTAGGAGTCGATCCTGGTAACAACTGGGGGACTGATGATACTGCAACGAAAGACCGTTCATTAGTGCGTAAGGCGTCAGTAACTTCTGGCGATACTGTATCAAATGATGATTTTGAGCCAAGCACTGAATGGGTCGGTTTTCCAAAGGACACCTTTAGCAATCTAGGCAGTCATGAGGTTGATGACGAAGAGCCAAGCGGTTTTGGTCAATGTGGCGATGAACGCAACCTAATCAGCGCAATTCAAGGTAGCGGTGCTAGCTCTCCGATGGTAAATGAAACTGTCATTGTCGAGGCTGTGGTTACCCAGGTTGCCTCTGGTTTGGGTGGTTTCTTTATTCAGCAAGCTAACGATGATCAGGATAATAACCCGCATACCTCAGAAGGACTCTTTGTCTATAGCGACCATGTTGTTGAAGTGGGTCACGTGGTGCGTATGCAAGGTGAGGTGTCTGAATTTTTCGGTAAAACTCAATTGCGTGTTTCGCAAGCACCGCTAGGCTGTGGTAGCGATAGTGTAGCAGCTGTCTCTATCTCGCTACCATTTGAATCATCTGATGCTGCTGAAGCTTGGGAAGGCATGTTAGTGACTTTCGATAATGCCCTAACAGTATCGAGTAACTTTGATTTAGCGCGTTATGGCGAAGTGACGTTATCAAGTAAACGTTTATTCAACCCAACCAATGTGTTTGCCCCTAATTCTGCTCAGGCTTTGGCATTGGCAGATGAAAATGAGCGCAATCAGTTGCTGCTTGATGATGGTATGAATGGGCGTAATCCTAGTGATGTCATCTACCCAACCGGTGGTTTAGATGCGCAAAACACATTGCGAAATGGTGATTTAGTAACATCGTTAGTCGGCAGCATGGATTACTCGTTTGGAAACTACCGTTTGATTCCAACAGCTGCGCCAAATTTCGAGCATGCCAATCAGCGTCCGATAATGGCTGAGCAAAACAATAATCAAGTCACTGTTGCTAGTTTTAATGTACTTAATCTGTTTAATGGCGATGGCCAAGGAAATGGTTTCCCAACCCGCCGTGGTGCTGATAATAGCGAAGAGTATCAACGTCAGCTTGATAAAGTCGTTGCTGCTGTCGAATTACTTAACGCCGATATCATCGGTTTGATGGAAATCGAAAATGATGGTGTTGATAGTAATAGCACGGTGAGCCAATTAGTCGCTGCGATAAATGAAACTATGGGCGAGGGCACTTATGATTTTGTTAATGCTGGCGGCTTAGTTGGCGATGATGAAATCAGTGTCGCTATGTTATACAAGCCTGCTCGCGTTAGCTTAGTGGGTAATGCCAAGGTTAATAACGATAGTATTTTCGATCGCGCGCCTTTGGCACAAGCATTTAGCTTTGGCGATGAAAAGCCGTTTGCCGTGGTGGTAAATCACTTCAAATCTAAAGGTAGTTGTAGCCGCGCGTCGGGCCTCGATGAAGATCAAGGTGATGGTCAAGGTTGTTTTAATGATCGCCGTGTTAAACAAGCTAATGCGTTAAATGCGTGGTTAAACTCGCTTGATGGCTTTGCTGATGTGCCTGCACAGCTAATTATTGGTGACTTAAACGCTTATGCGAAAGAAGATCCAATTACCGCGCTTGAGAATGCTGGTTTTGCGAATTTGATAGATAACGAAGAATCTTCAGGTTATTCGTTTATGTTTGATGGCAAAGCGGGATATCTAGATCATGCAATGGCCAGCGAGTTAATGGCTGATGCCGTATCGAGTGCGGTATTTGTAGCAATTAATGCCGATGAGCCACGAGCATTAGATTACAACATTGAGGATAAATCACAGGCGCAGCAAGCAACGTTCTATCACGCGGATGCGTATCGCAGTTCAGATCACGATCCTGTATTAGTAACGCTGGAGTTTGCGCCAACGCCAACTAAAGACGTTGCTATCGATCGCGTTAAGCATTTTATTAAAGATCATCAAAAGGCGCTTAAACAGCGATTGGCGTTATGGCGCAAAGATGTGGCGTTGTATCGAGAGCGTTTATTGCGTTTGGCGGCTGAAATCCGCAGCTTAGATCCCATTGCTGATGCCGAGTTAATTGGTGAAAAACGTGCTGAGATTGCAATGCTTGAAGTGAAGCACAGTCTTTTCGCTAACTATGTTGCTGCGTTAGACGCTGCATTGGGTAATTCTAAGCAACGTGTTGTGAATGTGGAGCAAGGTGACAACTTAGCACTAATTCAAGCGGTAGTTGAAGCACATCTCAAGTCATTCAAGTCTAAGGTGCGCCATCGTAATAAAATTGGTAACCATTTGGAAAAACGTGCGAGAAACGCGGAGCGCCGAGGCAATAAGAAACGGGCAAGAGAGCTTCGTAAGCGAGCTCGTTCTCATAAAGCTACGGCTCAAGCGTATAGATATTTATTCAATATAGCTAATGCTTATAAGATATAACCTAATCTGTTAATTAAAGGCGAACAATGTAATGTTGTTTGCCTTTTTTTGTTTTAAATGTAGCTACAATGGGGTTTGTGTTGATTTGGATGTTGCTATTGTTGCTGTGATGTTTTGATTGTTTCCCCCGTGTTATGATCTAATTTTGAGCAGTTAAATCGTATTTTGTTGAGTTTTTATTCACTTAAAATGCGTGTTAATTTTGTGTTGAATGTTAAGTGTCTGTTTTTACATTATATCAATGTTTTATGTTTCATTGTTGTTAAAAGTGCTGCATTGCAGCTGCTAGACTGCGGTGATAGTTTCAGCAGCGGGAAAAAAGTAATAACTTTTTCTAACTACAAAAAACTATAAACAGAGAGAGATGTATGAACTCTAATGTATTTAAGCGTTCTCTAACGGCAATGGCTGTTACTGTTTCGCTAGGCATGTCAATGCCAGCATTTGCTGATAACTCAAGTGGTTCGATTTATGGCCGCGCGATGGAAGGCAAAACGGTAACTATCAAGAACCCTGCAACTGGCTTCACGCGTTCAGTAGTAATTGGCGACAACGGTCGCTTTAACTTTCCAAAGCTTCCTACTGGTAACTACACCGTTTCTAACGGCTCACGCACTAACAATGTCACCGTAACTATCGGTACTGGTAGTTCAGTTGATTTCACTAATGTAGAAGCGATTGAAATCGTTGGTCGTCAACTGGCGACAATCGATACGTCGTCTGCTGAATCAACGTCAGTATTCACTGCTGAGCAAATCGAGCTATTACCTGTTGCACGTGACTTAACAAGCGTTGCATTATTGGCACCTGGCACCACGGGTGGTGATTCAGGTTTCGGTAACCTAGCGTCTTTCGGCGGTTCTTCTGTAGCAGAAAATGGTTATTTCATTAATGGTTTCGATGTTACAAACATTCGTAACTTCACATCTTTCGCTGCGCTACCTTACGATGCTGTTGCTCAACAACAGGTTAAGACTGGTGGTTACGGTGCTGAGTACGGTCGTTCTTTAGGCGGTGTTGTTAACTTAGTAACTAAGCGCGGTACGAACGAATGGACTGGTGGCGGTGCAATCTACATGACGCCAGCTGCACTTCGTGAAGATGGTACTGATGCATTATCACAAGATCCAGAACAGGGTTACAAAGATCGCTATATCGCATACCGCTCTGCTAACAAGTATGACTACATGTCTTACAACGTGTATGCGTCAGGTCCACTAGTTGAAGATAAACTTTTCTTCTTCGGTTTATTCGAAGGTACAAAAGATAAAGTTGAGACTTTCGGTAGCCAAACGAGCACTAAGCGCGAAAACACCTCGCCTATGTTCTTAGTTAAGTTAGATTGGCACATCAATGACAATCACTTACTAGAAGTGACTCACATCGATAACGAAAAAGAAAACGATTACACTCCTTACGCTTATGAAGATGATGTGCGTTACGGTAGCGAGCACGGTGAAGCTGGTGAAGAATACAGCATCAAATCTGGTGGTGACGTTTCAATCGTAAACTACACTGGTTTCTTAACAGACGATTTAACAGCAAGTGTACTTTGGGGCGAAATGAACAGCACACTTGCTGCACGTAACCCTGATATCGGCCCTGGCGCTGATTGTCCGTTAGTATATGACCGTCGTGAAACACCAACAAGTTCACAACGCATTGGTTGTTGGGGCATTACTGAAAACCAGTACTACCGTCCTGATCCAAACTTTGCACCAGACGAAGACAAGCGTGAATCACTACGTTTCAGCGTTGAGTATGCATTTGACGATCACTCAATCAAGATTGGTTACGACACTGAGAAATTCACTTCAACACGTCGTGGTACTGAATTCTCTGGTGGTGATTACTGGCGCTGGCACACAGGCACTGGCAAGACTGTAAACGGTGTTGTTGTTCCTGAAGGCCAAGATTACATCCGTCACAGACAGCGTAACACTGTTTCTGGTAGCTTCGAAGTTGAAAACACTGCGTTCTACATTGAAGACAACTGGCAGGTTAACGACGAGTGGATGGTTTACTTAGGCTTACGTGCTGAAGGTTTCGAAAACCGTAACAGCCAAGGTGAAGTATTCGTAAAAGCTGACGATTTAATCGCTCCGCGTTTAGGTTTCGCATGGGATATGGGCGGTGAAGGTACTCATAAAGTTTTCGGTACTTTAGGTCGTTACTACATTCCTGTTGCATCAAACACTAACATCCGTGCTTCTGGTATCGAATACGCAATCGAAGAGTACTTCTTAGTAGATAGCGCAGATGAGAACCCAACTACTTCTGCGCCAGACAAACTAGGTGCACAGTTAGGTGATACATTAGTAAGTGGTTCTAAGAATGCACCTGATTCACGCACTATCGCTGTTACCGATCTAGATCCTATGTACCAAGATGAGTTAATTCTTGGTTATCAACAAGAATTAGAAGATTGGACTGTAGGCGCTAAGATTGTTTACCGTGAAGTAAAAGATGGTATGGATGACTACTGTTCACACCAACCATTCATCGACTTTGCAAAAGACAAAGGCTACGACAACTTCGACTATCATTCACTAGCTGATTGTTTCATCATGAACCCAGGCCGTGACGTGTCATTAGCAATGGATCTTGAAGACAACGGTGAGTATGTAACAACTGTTGTTCCAAAAGAGTACTTCGGTTTAGAAAGCTACAAGCGTAAATATAAAGCGCTTGAGTTGACTGCTGAGCGTCCAATGAACGATGACTGGTACTTAAAAGCGTCTTACACGCTAGCTAAGAGTGTTGGTAACTCTGAAGGTTACGTAAACTCTACTAATGAGCAAGAAGATGCTGGTTTAACGCAAGATATCGATAACGCGTTATTCCAACACGGTGCTTACGGTCCATTACCAAATGATCGTCGCCACACGCTTAAAGTATTCGGTGCTTACCAGTTAAACGACGAAGTGTCTGTTTCTGCAAACATGACTATTGCTTCTGGTCGTCCAGTAAGCTGTCAAGGTTTCGTACCATTAGAAGCTAACCGCGAAGCACTAGGTGTTGATTACAGCAACCTATCTGGTTACGGCGCATCTTCTTACTACTGTAACGGTGAGTTAACTAACCGTGGTGACGAAGGTCGTACACCTTGGACTAAGAACGTTGACCTTGGATTAAGCTACAAGCCAGCTTCAATTGAAGGCTTAACGCTAAAAGTTGATGTTCGCAACATCTTTAACTTCCAAGAAGTTCTTGAGTATGTTGAAACGGCTGAAATTGGTTCTGGTACAGCGTCTACGCCAAACCCGAACTTCAAAGCGCCAATCAACTACCAAACGCCACGTCGCGTAAGCTTAACAGCTCGTTACAAGTTCTAAATTAATCTTGTAATAACTTGATAAAAATAAAGCGGGTATTTCGTAAGAAATACCCGCTTTTTTAAGCCCTAAATTAATTCCCACCATTTCGCCTTCAAGCCCTAATTTTATAGCCTTTGTCTCTGGATAGAGGGTAATAGAGGCTTTGGCTAAATCGCCAAACACGGGCACTTGAAAATCCGAATACCAGTGATGTGTACTATTGATATAGTCGTTGCCGATAAATGCACGACCGTAATCGGTTTGATAACCCGCCTGAACAAAGATTTGTTTATCGAATTTTTGTTTGTAGTCGAGATCGTTCTCGATACCACTTAAACTCGGCTCACTGTTCTTTTTCGCCTCACCGCGAACAAGGGGGGCTTCAGTGTGATAAACCCTATCCCAATTTAATGAGTAGCCGATGTCCATCACATCGAGTGATACGCCAAATTCTTTATCAATTTGCCAAAATAGGCCAATGTCTAGGCTATATCCGTCACCGTATATACATAGTATCGGGAGTTTCACGATCGAATGTTTTGACTTCATCGTAATCAGTCTGGTTCGTTTAGTGGGTGTTGGCGGAGCGATGCATGTGAATGACACTTAATTAGTACTGCGGCAGTTAGTTTTTAACTAATTTTATAGATAAACTGGTGTTTATTCCCTTGCTATACTGTGCTGTATATTTTAATGATTGTTTACTCTTTTATTAAAAGCTGATGGGGTAGGGATTAAATAATCATTTAGTTAAAAAGTGTAATCAAGTTCCGCAATAAATAACTTATGAATACTTACTTATTAATTA
>JBMYWG010000067.1:0-11695 GCA_049607155.1 Psychrobium sp. | reverse complement strand
CCATTCTTAAATTGATCAAACACGGTGAGTTTTCACCAGAAGAGCTGGATAAGCTACAACAAATGCTTGATAGTAAGCGATAGAACACTGCTCTCTTTCTCTCTCTTAGTTTCTATTATTGAACGCCTCGGCTATTATAGCCGGGGTTTTTTAGTGAAATAATTTAATGACATGGCTAAGCCAAATAAAAAAGGTCCGACGAAAACCGTCGATATCTTTTGCCAATCCTGTAAAGCACAGCTTTATAAATACCGCAAAGGTGGCAAGGGGGCATTAGTTAAATGCTTTGTTGAGCGGATCTCCCAAGATTATACTCAAACGCCTTGTCAGTGCCCTAATTGCCAGCAAATCTTTGCAAGGGAAACGTTAATTCGCGGCGTGGCGGCCTACAAAATGATTGGTGGTAAGGTTTTTTTCAAATAACGCGGTTAAAAGTTTTTACTCCGCATTTTTTTAAGCTGGCCTCGCTGGCTTTTCTTATCAAGACGTTTAAGTTTGGAAGAGTAAGTTTCCTTGGTGGCAATACGTTTCTTTTGCACCTTGTTCGCGTCTAATATAATGGCTTTTAGCTGATTTAAAGCTTCATCTCGATTAAAGTCTTGACTGCGAGAGCTTTGACTTTTAATGATTATCTTTCCTGATTTACTAATTCTATTATCAGCCGTGTTGAGTAACTTGTGTTTAAGGCGCTCGGAAAGCACTTTACTCGCTTTAATATCAAAAAACAGATGCACCGCCGTCGACGTTTTATTAACGTGCTGACCACCCGCGCCCTGAGCTCGGATAAACTGCATTTCAATTTCGTTGGCTGGAATAGTTAGCGAGTTAGATATTTTTAACATGGTTTTCTTCGGCGAAATTTTCCGTCATTTGTTGGAAATTTAAACTACGCTTAAATAGTCAACTAATGTTTTAGGGGAAACGTTATGATTACTACCGTAGATGATAACCGAAGTTTCACACGAATGGATGTCGATTGTGGCGTTAGATTTAAAATGGATGGTTCAAGTGATTTAATGTATGGCACGGTTCACAACTTGAGCGCCCAAGGCGTTTCTTTTGCAACCAATGAACCTCTGCCACAAGATGCGGAGCTATTTATTGAGGTGAACTCGGGTGGGGGCAGTATTCCACCACTAATGGCAAATGCTCAGGTACTGCGATGTACTGAAGCGGCAAACGGCGAATTTGAAGTCGCTTGTAAAATGCAAATTAGCGCTTAGTTTATTTCTCATATCCGTTGAAAGGCTTGATTTTTATCAAGCCTTTTTTAATGCCCGAAGATTATTGAACTTAAGTCCAGTTTGTTAGTGGTTAATTTTTGTTACTATGCGGTCATCACGACAAATAAAAAGACTTTGAAAATGACCACTGCTATTATTTCTCACCCTGATTGCCGGCGTCACAAAATGGATGTTTTACACCCTGAACAGCCGGGGCGTATTGACGATATTTCTGATCGTTTAATTGCTAGTGGCTTGGAATATAGTATTGATCATTTTGATGCTAACGATGTGCTCAATGCCGATTTGTTGCGCGTGCACGGCGTGTCTTATATTCGCAGTTTATATGAGCGTATTCCTCATGAAGGGCTGGTGAATATTGATGGTGATACACAAATGTGTGCTAATACACTTAAGGCTGCAAATCGTGCGGCAGGCTCTGGTGTACAAGCTGTTGACTTAGTGATGCAAGGCAATCATCAAGCGGTGTTTTGTAATATAAGGCCACCGGGTCACCACGCTTATCGCGATAAAGCTAGCGGCTTTTGCTTTTACAATAATATTGCCATTGCCGCATCTCATGCGCTGTCGTTAGACGAAGTCAGCCGTGTCGCTATCATTGATTTTGATGTTCACCACGGTGATGGTACTGAAGACATATTTAAAGACAGTGACGATGTGTTGTTTTGTTCACTGTTTCAACATCCATTTTATCCCTTTAGTGATCCTGACCCGCAGCATGAGAATCACATTAAATCGCCGATGGCGGCAGGCGAGGGTTCGAAAGAATTTAAGCAGCTAGTGTCAGAGCATTGGATACCAGCAATCGAGAAATTTGAACCGCAATTGATTTTTATCTCTGCTGGATTTGACTCCCATCGCAATGACGACATGGGACATATTAATCTCGATGATCCTGATTACGCTTGGGTTACTCAACAGCTTTCTGATTATGCACAGCATGATAATTGTATGGGGATTATCTCAATGCTTGAAGGTGGTTATGAGCAGGGGGTCTTGGGGAGAAGTGCTATCGCACACATTAAAGCGTTGGCGAGATTGTAGGTCGTTTTATCCTTAAGCGACCTGATAAAATTGCGCATTAGCAATGAGTTGATCGTCGATGATCTCTTTGGCAAGCGTTGCACATCCGCCGCATTGACTAGCGACGCCAAATTTCTCTTTAATAGTTTTTATGCTTTGATCGCCTTGATCGACAGCCTGACGGATGTCTTTATCTGTAATACCTTTGCATACACAAACAAACATAATAACTATTCTCATTGAAAACTTGCGGTGAAGTATAAATGATATTAATTATTATTTAAATGCTTGGTTGGATGTTTTGTGAGATTGTAAACGTTGTTATTTACTCAGTATTTGGGAATCAATAGCTTAGCTATATGTGGATCGCGAAAAAAATTCGAAACCCACATCGATGGGAGATTAAGTATCGCTAGCTGATTGATAAGCTTGTAAGTCGAGGCGCATTTCAACCCAGCCTTCTTCCATATCAAATTTTACCTTGAAACCCAATTTACGACTGAGGTTAATCATGCCCGCATTTTGTGGCAGAGTGAGGCCACTCATGATTTTAGTACCGCGCTGTTTGCAGTAATCGATCATTTTGAGCATTAAGGTTTTTCCTAACCCTTGGCCTTGAATATCACCACGGATCACCACGGCAAACTCTGTTTCTAGATTTTCCGGATCAGTAATCGCTCTCACGACCCCCAAGGTATGAAACTTCTCATTCTCATCGCGATAAGAAGCGATGAAGGCCATTTCACGGTCGAAATCAATCTGAGTCATTTTGGCCATTTGCTCATGGCTGAGTTGTCCCACTTCGCCAAAGAAACGCTTGTATCTATCTTCTTTACTGAGGCTGTCGTTAAACTCAAAGTGACTTTGTTCATCTTCAGCTTTGATAGGACGTAGCATGACTTCGCGGCCATCTTTTAACGTGATAAGTTGCTCTAATTCTCGCGGGTAAGGACGAATCGCTAAGCGCTCTGCGCCATCACCTTCACAGTGCTGAAGCTGGATATTCACATCCAAGATCGTTGCTTGATCGCCTTGGATCAGCAGGGGATTAATATCCAGTGACGCAATCTCTGGGCAATCGATAATTAAATAGGACAGCTGAGTAATAGTGGTTGATAGTGCATTAATATCGAGATCGGTTAACGCGCGATGGGCTTTGATTTTACCGCTCTTTATTGCACCTATAATGAGGTAACGAGCTAGCGCCGTATTAAGAGGGAGCAATGCGACTGCTGCATCTCGGGTTAGATCCCAACTTGAGCCTCCTTCACCAATGTATAAGACTGGGCCAAAGATAGCGTCATTATGCATCGCAAAACGCAGCTCTTGGGTACCTGCCGTATTAGCCATTTTTTGAATATTGAGACCGTCAACTTCGATGCCTTGATGATTGGTTTGACTCTCTAGCATCGCCTGTGCGTTAACTCGCACTGCTTCTTCATTCATCAAATTAAGCTTTACGCCGTCAATGGATACTTTGTGAGTGAGTGCGGGAGCGCTAAGTTTTAGTGCCACCGGATAGCCTAATTCATTGGCGATAGCTACAGCTTGTTCACTGCTAGCTACATGATAAGTGTCTAATGTTGGTAAGCCGTAAAGCGATAACAGCGGTGCCGCTTTATGTAAATCGATACTGTTAAAACCATCGGCTAATAGAGATTGAGCAATAGCTCGCGCTTCTTCTGGTGCCGTTTGATAATGGCGAGAAATTGATTTTGGTGTCTCTTGCAGTAATCGCTGATTACGACGGTATTCAACCATGTGCATAAAGGCGCCAACAGCACCATCAGGCGTTCTAAAGCTAGGAATTCCTGCTTTGCGAATGATTTTACGCGCTTGGTGCGCTGAGCTTTCTCCCATCCAGTTGGTGAGAATATTTATTTGTCGACCACGAGTGTGCTGGTTAATGCTTTTAATAATGGCTTGTGCGAATTCTTCGCCACTGGCCACCGCTGATGGCGAATGGATTACTAACAAGGTGTCGATTTCTTGCGAGTCGAGCAAGATAGAAAGCGTTTTAGCGAATCGTTCTGGAGTTGCGTCGCCGGCAATATCGACGGGGTTTGCTTTCGACCAGTGATTTGGCAATAGTACAGATAGTCGCTCGATAATATCACTCTCGAGTGTGGCTAATTTTCCGCCACGAGATATTAATGTATCCACCGCCATTATTCCTGGTGCTCCGCCGTTGGTGATAATCGCAAGACGCTCGCCTGTCAAGGGTTTGGTGTGGGCGAGGGTTTCAAAGGCGGCAAACAGCTCTCGTAGGTGATTTACTCTTAGCATGCCTGCACGTCTAAATGCAGCATCGTAAACAGCATCACAACCCGCCATTACACCAGTGTGATGGGAAACGCCAATTGCGCCTTCATCGGTTGAGCCTGATTTTATAACGATAATCGGTTTGGCACGGGCAGCTGTTCTTGCCGCCGACATAAAGTGGCGGTGATCGTTAATCCCATCGATATACAGCAAGATAGCTTGGGTTTTAGGATCACGGCTTAAAAAATCGAGGATTTCGTTAAAGTTAAGATCGATGGTTTCGCCAACTGAGACAAAATAAGAAAAACCCATGTTCTTATGATTTGCCCAATCAAGGACCGTGGTTGCGACTGATGACGATTGAGAGATGAAGGCTACTTTCCCTGGCTGTGCTTGCTGGTGGGCAAAGCTGGCATTGAGGCCTAGATGGGGGATTTGCATGCCTAAACTACTGCCACCAAGGATGCGAATGCCGTATTTTCTGGCGATGGCTTTGACCTGCTCATTACCACTGTTTTCATCGAAAACAGGTAATTGATCGATACCAGCAGCGAGCAAAATGACTTGCTGGCATCCGAGCTCTCCTAACTCTGTCATCACTTGCGGTGTGTATTTGGCATTAATGGCAATGATGGCTAGATCAGGGATTTGCGGTAAATCGGCTATTTTCTTATAAGCTAATACGCCACAAATTGATTGATGGTTGGCATTTACCGGCATGATTGGTCCAGCAAAATTTCCCTGCAGCAAATTGCGCATGATGAGATTACCTGCACGCTGTGGTGAGTTAGACGCACCGATTACGGCGATAGATTTGGGATTGAAAAACCGATTAATGGGATTCATAAATATTGTCGTCCTAACTTGTCTTTTTGCTGTTTTGTGCGCGGCTCAATTGCTATAGTCGCTACATCAAACTCATTGTAATGGAATATTCTATGGCAACGCTGACGCAAATCAATGTCTACCCGATTAAATCCTTGGGTGGTATTCAACTTTCGCATGCTTATGTTGGCGAAACGGGGCTGGCACTCGATCGCCAACTAATGCTGGTGGATAAAAATGGCAAGTTCGTGACGGCGCGAAAGTGGCCGCATTTATTAGCGTTTCAAGTTTTGTTGGATGATAAGGGATGGGTAGTAGTTAGTCCTAGTGGAGAGCAATTATCTATTACGCGTTCTCAGTTTAAGCAACCTATTGACGTGAATATTTGGCGTCATGATATGAAAGCAGCTTGCGCTGAAGAGTCTGTTAATGCGTGGTTTAGTAAGCAGTTGAATAGTGATGTGCGTTTGGTATCTGTTTGCGATGAATCTGCTCGCTATGTTGCTGACTCGACGCAGGAAATTGCTTTTTCAGATGGTTATCCTCTGCTAATCATTGGCCAAGGCTCGTTAATTGAATTGAATCAACGAGCGACTGAAGATTCTATTATGGAGCAATTTAGGACAAACTTGGTTTTCGATGGAGAAATGGGCTTCGTTGAGGATACATGGCGGCGGATCAGTATCGGTGAAGTGGAGTTTAAATTTGTAAAGCCGTGTGAACGCTGTGTGATGACAACAGTGAATTTTGATGATTACTCATTTAGAAAAAATAAAGAGCCGCTAGCAACCCTGAAACAGTTTCGTGCTGATTCTAAAGGCCGCTTAATGTTCGGAGAAAATCTAATTGCTGTTAACTCGGGAATGATTAAAGTAGGCGATGAAATTGAGGTATTGTCTACTCATGAACCTATAAAATATGGTGCTAAATGACATTTAATGAAAAGAATTGAAAAGTAACGTATTTAGGCTGCATTCAGCAAAGCTTATTAAGCTATAATGCATCGCGAAGCTCTCCCTTAAATTGGAATTATTTATGAAATCAATGACCAAAAAACTCACGGCGGTAATCGTGGCATCTGCCACATTAACTTTAGGTGCTTGTCAGACTGTTGACCCATACACAGGTGAAAGCCGCACTAACAAAGCAACAACTTATGGACTGGGCGCTGCTGTTGTGTGTGCATTGATTGGTTCGAAAAAGAATAGTAAACACGCTCGTAACGCAGGTTTGGGCTGTGGTGCTATTGGTGCCGGTATCGGTGCGTACATGGACTCACAAGAAGCTGAAATTCGCAAAGAAATGCAAGGCACCGGTGTTCAAGTACAGCGTGACGGCGATAAAATTCGCTTAATTATGCCGGGTAATATTACTTTTAAGACAAGTAAATATGACATTAGCCCGAACTTTTACAATACGCTAGACGGCGTTGCTCGCGTATTAGCTAAGTTTAAAGACACACGTTTGATGGTAGCTGGTCACGCCGATAGCACAGGCAATGCCTCATTCAACCAAACGTTATCGGCTAATCGCGCTCAGTCTGTGGCGGGTTATCTTCAACAGCGTGGAATTGATGCGGGTCGTTTAATGAGTCGTGGTTTTGGTTCATCAATGCCAATCGCATCTAACGAAACAGCACAAGGTCGTCAAGCGAACCGTCGTGTAGAACTAGATATTGTCGCTAATCCACAGTAATAACGGTTAAATCAGCCTAATTAAATAGCGTTTAATTTTAAACGCTATTTAAACTCTTCTCATTCCCATCTTCCCCTAGTATATTAACAAACTTGCCAATTGAACTGGCTTTTAATAGCAATTATTAATTTGTTTTGTTAACTTGTATTTTCTATCTATAAAGGATTATTTTTGATAAGAAAATAACACTATTTTACTAAGCGGCGAGCTTTGACTTTGGGCTGTTACTTTATGTATCCAATTCTTCGACATTTTATTTGCTTTGCGATTCTTCTTTCTACTTTTCTTTCATTCTTTTCAGCTGCTCAGTCAATTCCAGACGAAAGGCAAATTAAATTAACAACGAAATTTAATTATTACACTAAAGCGCAAGGCCTAGACCAAGTCACTGTTATTTATATCGTTGAGGATAAATTAGGTTTTATTTGGCTGGGTACGCCTACGGGAGTTTTTAGATTCGACGGCGAAAACTTCAAACATTTTACCCCTGCTAACAGTGGATTATCCGGCGCTTTTATTACCTCGCTATATATCGACTCGAAGCAGCAATTATGGGTTGGTACTGAAACGGGTTTGAACTTATATCAACCTGATTTGGAGAAGTTTGAATCATTCTTTGAGCGCGGGCTGGCCGATGAATATATATGGAGTATTTTCGAAGACAGTCAAAACCGCTATTGGATTGGTGCTAGCGATACCTTGTATTTACTTGATTTAGAAAATAAATCGTTCGAAAAACTCAATTTTAAATTACAAGGAAAATCGTTTCCGTTAAAAGAAGTCCATACTATTTTTCAAGATGCAAAAGGCTATGTTTGGTTATCAACCGATCGCGGTGAAAACTATATAGTTGATCCCTTATTAAACAAATTGCACAAGTTGTCTGAAGATAATCCGACAGGTGTGACGCTTACAGACAGTCGAATCAATCAGTTTATTCCCGCGAGTGGACGAATCTTGATTATTCGCGATCGCGACATCTATCAGTATAAGCACGAGCGGCTCACAAAACTTTACGAAGCACCACAAGATTCAACGAATAAGCTGATGAGAGGTGTCTTGGACAAAGACAATAGTTTGTGGGTTTCATCAGAACAAGGTTTGTATCAATTTAGCGAGGTTAATAGTCGTTTAACCGTTAATGGAATATATGCCCAGTCGAATCAAATTTTTTCTATTGTCAGCGACCGCAATGAAAATTTATGGTTTGGTACTTTACAAAGTGGCTTGGGACATTATTTAAAGAAAAATCAGCTTTTTAGTCATCTTTCTTTAGCGAAAAATATGTTGAGTGACGACGTTGTTTGGTCCATTGTGGAAGATGAGCTAGCGAACGTATGGGTTGCTAGTAATGCATCACTACTTTCACGTTTTGATTTTAAAGCTAATACTGCCAAGTTCTACGAATCAGGTATTGACGGTATTAAATCGCTTTCCTACACAAATAACTCTCTATTTATTGGTTCTAACGAAGGACTTTATCGTTATACCGTAAACGATAACGATACGCTACATAGGCAAGAGCAGTTACTGGATATTGAAGTTGCCTATCTAGCGAGTGATGCCGACTATGTTTACGCTTCGTCTTGGGGCAAGGGGTTATTTAGAATCGATGTCACAGGCGAAGTCAACTCTGCCGCCGTGGAAAGCATGTCATTTGGCAAAGATGTCTTGCCGTATATTACAACGTTAAAGAGAGTAGGCAGCAGGCTGTATGTCGGGACATTGAACGGCTTTTATGTGTTTGACTTAAAGAGTGGTCTATCACGAGAAGTCGTTGAACTTTCAGGAATGCGGATCAGTTATGTGTCTGAAAGTGGTAATGAAGTATATGTGAGTACGGGCGATAGTGGTGTCTATAAGTTTGACTATGGTTTAAGTAAGATTATAGCCCATTACTCATACGAGAAACTGCTTAATAGAACGATATATTCGGCATTCAAGGGTGCAAATGGCAACGTATGGATGTCGACTGATAAAGGTGTGCTTAAGCTTAATAAGCAGTTAGCGGTTTATCAATACGATGTTTCGGATGGCATAGGTGGAGTGGATTTTAATGATAATAGTGCCTTGAAAACGACGTCGGGTGTTGTTTTATTTGGCGGCTCAAAAGGTGTCAGTTACTTCGATACAAATAAACGAAGTGACGAAGAAATCGCTCGTGCTCAGTTGTTGTTTACCGATTTTACTGTGTTTAACAACCCTGTAGAAATAGGTGAAGAAATTGAAGGAAATATCAAACTTCAACGTTCTATTCTAACTACAGATAAAGTTTCCCTTGAATATTCTGATTATCCCTTTGAGATTACTTATAATCTAATCAATTACCCACAGCCGCAAAAAGTAAAATACCAATATAAACTTATCGACATCGATGACGCCTGGCTCAAGGGTAAAAAGAGCCGAACTTCTACCTATACCAGTCTCGAATCTGGAACTTATCAGTTTGTCGTAAGAGCACTTGATGCAAGCACGAATGAAGTGCTAGCAACAAATAGTCTTAAAGTGATTGTTCTACCTCCATTTTGGTTGTCGCCATTTGCATTAGCACTTTATGGCTTAATGGGGTTTGCATTAGTAATAACAGCGTTAAATATCATTAACCAACGTAAACGCGCTGCGAGAGAAATCCAGCATGCAGCGAAGCGACTTGAATTATCACTGTGGGGAAGTGGTGACTTAATGTGGGACTGGGATATTGTTAACAACCACGTTTATCACAGTGAGCACTGGCAACAGTTTGATTACCCTGGTTTGGCAGAGAAAGATCTCGCTAAGATTCATCCTAAAGATCGTGAAAAAGTGTCTGCTCGCCTTGCTGCACACTTGGCCGATGAATCGGAGTTTTTCGAGGCAAGTTACCGAATCAAGCGTCACAATGAAGATGCGTGGGTGTGGATTGTCGACCGTGCTAAAGTCGTTGAGCGCTCGCCAGATGGCAAGCCATTGCGCATGTCGGGAAATATTCGCGATATCAACCTTCTCAAAAATGCCGAAGCGCGCCTCAATATGCAGGCCAACGTAATGTCGACCATTTCCGACGCCATTTACGTTATGGATTTGAATTTCAATATTGTCGATGTTAACGATGCCTTTGAGCAGATCACAGGGTTAAGCCCGCAACAAGTACTGAATAATCAACGTATCTTTGCGACTTATCACGGCGGTATTGCAGCGGTAATTAAAGCGCAGCTAACAAAAGGCTTGGCGTGGAATGGGGAAGCTAAAGCAACCAAGCCTAATGGTGAAGTTTATTCAATCGAATTACACCTCAATCCGATGCGTGATAATGACAATGAAATAAGTCATTATGTGGCTGCGTTCTCTGATATCACACAGCGTAAACAGACCGAGCAAGAATTACGTGATCTATCCAACATCGATCCGCTAACGCAATTGCCGAATCGTTCATATTTTCAATATGCTCATCGCAATCTTATTCGTCGCAAAGAGCCTCATGCTTTATTGACGATGGATGTTGATAACTTTAAGAAGATCAATGATTCGATGGGACATGATGAAGGCGATAAATTACTGTGTATGATCAGTGAGCGTATCGATACACAGATTAATTGTCAGCATTTACTGTGTCGATTAGGTGGCGATGAGTTTGCACTGTTACTTGAGGACATCAACGATATTAGCATGATTACCCAAGTACTTTATGACATCGAAGGGGTCATGCAAAACCCATTTGAGTTAAATGGTGAAAGCTTGGTGATGAACTGCAGTATCGGTGTTGCTATCTATCCAAATGATGGCGAGACCACAGAAAGTATGTTGCAAAGTGCTGATACGGCAATGTATCACGCTAAATCCGAATCAGGATTTAGCTATCAATTATTTAACTCTTCAATGAATGAGTCTGCGGTTAGGCGCCTGCAAATAGAAGGCATGATAAGGCAGGCGCTCAAGAATGATTGGTTCGAAGTTTATTATCAGCCGAAGATTGATTTAGAAACCGAAACAATTATGGGAATGGAGGCGTTAGTGCGTTTAGTTCATCCAGAACTAGGCATGATAAGCCCATCAGAGTTCATTCCTATTGCCGAGGATACCGGTCTTGTCATCGCAATTGGTGAAAAAGTATTAGATAAAGCTTGTTATGCCACGCAGCAATGGCGTAAAAGTGGTCTCTTTAATGGTAGGGTGGCAGTCAATCTAGCTGCTAAGCAGTTCTCTCAAGAAGATCTTTTACAACGAATTGACCACATATTGGAATGCACTCAGCTTCCACTGGCTAATCTCGAGCTAGAAATTACCGAGGGTACAGTTATTGAAGATCCTGAGCTGGCGATCACTACGATGCAAAAGCTTGTTGATAAAGGCATTCATTTAGCGCTTGATGATTTTGGTACAGGCTATTCTTCACTGAGTTACTTACGTCGCTTCCCAATTCACACATTAAAAATTGATAAGGCCTTTATTGACGATTTAAGTAGTGAGCGAAGTGATCGTCATATGGTGGCATCTATTATTTCAATCGCCCATAACATGGACGTATCTGTTGTTGCTGAAGGGGTTGAGGAGGCCGATCAAATTGCAGCCCTTAAGCAATTAAATTGTGAAACGATTCAAGGGTACTATTACAGTCGTCCACTATCTGAGCAAGATTTCACCTCGTATCTGTTAAAGCAACAAGTAGG
>JBMYWG010000066.1:0-12222 GCA_049607155.1 Psychrobium sp. | reverse complement strand
TTAGTTAATTAATGGAATGTAGACTATTTTATGATTGGAATGACAAGTACTTCGAGCAACATGACCCTTAAACGTAAATTGATGCTCGCGATGACTTTCGCCGGATTAATCCCTTTATTAATCGCCGGCATTATCAATACCGTATCCACCTCTTTTGCCCTTCACGACAGCGCCCGTAATCAACTTGAGTCACTAAAAGGCGCAAAAAAATCACAAATTGAAGCCTATTTCTCACAGATTAGAAGTCAAGTCACCACACTCGCCGATAGCGAAATGACTGTTAACGCGATGCAAGAGTTTACAAATAACCTCTACGACTTATCAGTGCAATTACCTCAAACCGAGGAGGAAAAACTCACTGCGTTAACTAACTACTACCAAGGCGATTTCTTAGCGGAATTTAAAAAGCACAAAGTCACCAATCAACTACCCAATGTTGATGAGCTTATTCCAGCTCAAGAGCCAGCACTAAGCGCACAATTTGCTTATATTGCCAATAACGAACATCCTTTAGGGAATAAAGATGCAATGCTACGCGGCGATACAGACTCGAGTTATCATAACAGTCACGCCAAATATCATCCGAAATTTCGCAACTACCTCAACAAGTTCGGCTACTACGATATCTTTCTTATTGAGCCTGACCAAGGCCATATTGTTTACAGTGTCTTTAAAGAAGTGGACTATGGCACCAGTGTCATTGATGGCCCTTATAAAAACTCAGCCTTAGCAAGTGCTTTTAAAGCCGCACTCAATATCGATGTAAAGGATAAAGCAAAACTCATCGATTTTTCAATGTATACGCCCTCTTACGGTGAACCTGCATCGTTTATCGCAGCGCCAATTTTTGACGCTGGTGAGCGCATTGGCGTCTTAGTATTTCAAATGCCAATTGGCGTTATCAATGGCATTATGCAAACCAGTGATGGGTTAGGTGAAACTGGTGAGACATTCTTGGTTGGTAGCGACAAGCTAATGCGTTCTCAATCAAGATTTAGTGATAACAACACAATATTACGGACAACAGTCGACACTCAAGCGACGGCTAACATCGCCAATAAAATCACCGGTAGTGAAACCATCACCAATCATTTAGATCACAGTGTATTATCAGCATTCGCACCATTAAAGGTTACCGATCTCAACTGGGGTATTGTCGCTGAGCTCGATGAAAGCGAAGCTTTTGCGGCCATTACCACGCTAATTTGGGAAACAGTAATTATTGCCGTCATTACTATCGCTGTTCTAATAGGCTGTGCTGTGACCTTCTCTCGTGGCCTTACTGACCCTCTTATTGAAGCTATTAAGGTGGCTAAATCAATCGCTGGCGGTAAGTTAGATAACGACATCAATCGCAACAATAATAATGAGATTGGCCAACTGTTATTCGCCCTTGGTGACATGCAAGACAACCTTAATGAACGCACTAAAGCCACTGAGCGTGAACTTGGTATTAACACCAGAATCAAACAAGCATTGGACAATGTTAGCGGCAATATTATGGTGCTCAACAAAGGCCATAAGGTGGTTTACACCAATAACGCGCTACTCAAATTACTTAGCCAATATGCCGATGTGTTTAAACTGCCAACTGATAACATTGGTGGCTCCCCCGCCACGTCAATCTTTAACGCCATGAATGTGGAATCATCAGCGCTAGTGGGAGTTAGTCAACAACAAGTAAAAGAAAGTATTATCAACGGTGTTACGCTGCACTTTACCGCTAATCCTGTTTTCAATGTGACAGGAGAACAACTAGGCACTGTGGTAGAGATTGTTGATCGCACACCAGAGGTAAAAACACAAAACGAAATTCAGCAAGTGGTAGACAACGCGTTGCTCGGCAACTTTAGCGATCGCATATCTCTAGACGATAAAACAGGCTTCTTTAGATCTTTCTCTACTAGTATCAATCAATTAATTGATGTATCAGATCAGGTGACCAATGACGCTCTGCGCATTTTTAGCGCGCTGGCTAAAGGCGACCTCACCCAAACTATCACCGCTGAATATCACGGTCAGTTCGAGCAACTAAAAATCGATGCCAACTCTACCGTTGAACAACTGACAGCCATTGTTTCTCGTATTCAACAATCGGCAAACAGTGTCAACAATGAAGCGCAGCAATTAGCTGGCGGCAATGAAGACTTACACAAACGCACCGTTGAGCAATCAGCAAGCCTTGAAGAAACCAATGTTGCGTTAAACGAAGTAACCAAAACAGTTGAAGACAACTCAACCTATGCTTCAAAAGCCAATGTATTAGCCCTAAAAGCACGTCAGTTTGCCGAACAAGGCGGTGATGTTGTTCAGAAAGCAATGGGTGCAATGGAGAACATCAATCACTCCACCAGCAACATTTCCGAAATCATTAGCTTGATTGATAACATTGCCTTCCAAACAAATCTACTTGCACTTAACGCAGCAGTAGAAGCGGCACGAGCAGGCGAACAAGGCCGTGGCTTTGCTGTTGTCGCTGGTGAAGTGAGAAATCTAGCAGGACGAAGCGCATCTGCTGCCAAAGATATTAAAAATCTAATTAGCGATGCGCAAACGAAGGTGAGTGATGGCTCAGTGCTGGTGACAGATACCGGTGATACCCTACAAAATATTATCGACAGTGTGAGTGAAGTATCTGCTGTTGTGGCTAACATCGATAATGCCTCGACCTCACAATCTTCGTCAATGGAAGAAATTAATCAGACCACCAAACACCTAGAGAACATTACCGTTAAAAACTCTGAATTGGTGTCCTTGGCAGCGAAATCGAGTACCAACCTAACTTGCCATGCACAGGAGCTTAAACAACTGATAAGTTTCTTCCAAGTACAAACCCAATCTAATCACTCCAAGGCGAGTCAGCACAAAAGTGCCGAAACAGTGTAATAGTAATCCCCAATAAAAACGCCATCATTTTTGATGGCGTTTTTGTTTCCCCTCTTTACTCACTCTTTGCTATGATGCCGCCAGCTTATTGATACAAGGATCATAAAATGTCTACTACCAATGGTTTTATCCCATTAAACATCTGTGTACTAACCATTTCAGATACAAGAGATGAGTCAACCGACACATCAGGAGGACTGTTAGTTAAAGAGATTAATGAAACAGGCCATCACATCGTAGAAAAAGCCATTGTCAAAGATTCTATTTACGATATTCGCGCCATCGCGTCTAAATGGATTGCCGATGATAATGTCCACGCCATTGTCACTACTGGTGGCACAGGATTTACCCCTCGTGATAACACACCTGAGGCTATGTCAGTATTGTTTGATAAAGATATCGAAGGATTTGGTGAGTTATTTAGACACATATCCTATGGCGAAATAGGCACATCTACGGTGCAATCGAGAGCATTAGGCGGCATGGCCAATAAAACGGCTATTTTCTGCCTTCCAGGCTCAACCAATGCTTGTCGTACCGGTTGGCAAAAACTCATTAAAGAGCAATTAGATGCGAGCCACAAACCTTGTAATTTTGTGACTCATTTGAACGTGTAGTTAATTAACCTAAGCTCGGGATAATTAAATTACGCAGGATTGTCGATATCGATGAACTCGACGTCGACATCCAAACTATCGGCAACAAACTCCCCTAGCGCTTTTGCGCCGTAACGCTCGGTAGCGTGATGACCAGCAGCAAAAAACGCAATGTCATATTCGCGCGCCAAATGAATAGTTTGCTCAGAAACTTCACCACTAATAAAGGCATCAATGCCCTGCTCCCCAGCCATTTCGATAAAACTTTGACCGCCACCACTACACCACGCCACAGTGCGAATCTCTTTATCAGGTTGTCCTTCGACTAACACATCGCGTGCTAAAGATTGACCAATGCGCCGCTTTAATTCAGCCACGGTAATCGGCGTTGCAAAATCACCTTTAACCGCAACACTGACAGGATTCCCCGGCTCTAATCCTTGAAGATTACTAATGCCAAAACGCTGCGCCAATTGCGCATTGTTGCCAAGGGCTGGGTGAATATCGAGGGGAAGGTGATATGCAATCAAGTTAATATCAGCCATCAACAGGCTTTTAATACGTTTTTTCTTTAACGACGTAATGGTTTGGCTCTCGCCCTTCCAAAAATAGCCATGATGAACTAAGAGCGCGTCAGCACCAGCCGCAATTGCTGCATCAATCATTGCCTGAGAGGCTGTAACACCTGTGACAATCTTCTTAATGTCTGTTGTCCCTTCAACCTGTAAGCCGTTTGGGCAATAATCTTTAATTTTGTGTGGCTCTAACGTCTTATCTAAAAACGCCATCAATTCATTACGTGAAACCATTAAATCACCGTATTTGTTATTTTGGCTTAGTGTAAATTTCCGCTGCACTAATGTCTATCACCATACATCGACCAAGAAATAAAAAAGGCTGCGATTGCAGCCTTTCCAACTTTAATTCTATTTCTTAATAGTAACGGCGACGCCTTGCTAACATTAAGAGCGTCAATCCAAGTAACACGATTAACGAAGTGCTACCACCTTTGGTGCCAGTTTTGTATTCTGGCGCTGGTGGCTCAACAGGCGGTTTAGGCGGCGGTGGTGTCACAGGATCTGTTTTCTCAGGCGCAGATACAGCTATAGGATCTTGGATCATACCGTTGATTTCACCATCAGCGTCATTGTTTCCCCCATCACTGATCACGAGTAATAAACACATATCACCCTCGGTCAATTCGGCGCTGTAATCTGATACATTGCTTGAACAAACACCGTTTGAAACCGCTGGCGCCGTTGCGAAAGAATCGCCACCGCTAGTGTCATATGGCTTCCAACCATCTACAGGATTAAACTTACGCAGACTTGCCTGAGCTGGAATAGGCTCTGACAACGGGATGAATACGTTTATACTCGCGCCAGCGTGTGGCAAGTTAACCGCTTCATAGTCAAAGGTATCTACATGGTCAAAACCATCATCATTAGCAAGATCGGCACTGACCGATTCTCCCTGTCCATTACCAAACTTTTCAATGTTTTCCTCTGACACTTCACTGCCATTTTGGCCGCTGAGAATAGCGACAACACCCAAGCGTAATTTAACGCCATTGTCTGTCACCATCTTAAAGGTATCATTGGCTTCGATCTTTGTTGGAATGGTTTCTTCTGAACCAGTGTTGCCGTTGTCAGTGTCAACACTGTCTGCGACCCCATCACCATCACTATCGTTCACAGCTAAGTCACCTACGCTGTCAATATTAACAACGTGCGTCGCTGTCGAACTTAGTTGCTCACCGTTAATATCACGAGTTACCGTGACAGATACTAAATACAAGCCACCGACGAGATTAGTCACTTGCGGTTGTTTAACGTCAGTCGCCGACACAGACATTCCTACTTCAGTTAAGCTATTTAACTGCCAAGCGTAATTCACTTTACTTGACGGCAAGCCGCCAAAGTAGGTGTCGAGCATTAACGTCGTATCATTGAGCATGGTGTTTTCAATCCACAACACTGGAATATCGTTACGCAATGGATCACTACCAGCCAATATCTCATCCACATCGGCAATACCGTCATTATCAGCATCACTGGTTGGTGTTACCGACAAGTCATTGTCATCGCCTGTGATGAAGGCTTCCACTGCATCACTTATACCATCGCCATCGCTATCCACCTTTTCTTGCGCCGCTAACAGCTGACGTAACTCGCTTAATGTTGCAGCTTGACGCACTTCATAAGCATCGGACAAACCATTGCTGTTTAAATCTAGCGTTTTAGTGTCAATACCATCATCGATAGTCGCCGTTAAATAGGCCTCAACTACATCAGGCACACCGTCGAGATCAACATCATTGTCGCCACTTGATTGCGGATCACTGCCTAATACAATTTCTAGCGCATCGTTATAACCGTCGCGATCATAATCATTAGCCTTAGAAATCTCACCATTCACCGCTAATCCTAGTGAAGTGAGGTAGGCGTTAACGGCATTAGTAATTCCGTTACTAGCTACTTCATCACCATTATTCGTAGGGTTATTGACATCGATAGGATCAAATCCTTTCGCAAGTTCAAGTACATCCGGTAAGCCATCACTATCAGTATCTGTCGCCATTGTCGTTTGCGGAGCAGTTGCCCCGCCGAGGTTTTCTAAATGACCTTCAATTGCATTAGAAACGCCGTCATTGTCCGCATCCTTATTACCATTAACAAATGGAGAATTGGCATCGTTTGGATTTGAACCTATTGTCGCTTCTAGCTCATTAGATAAACCATCACCGTCACTATCGCCCTGTGCCAAGGTAGCAATTAGCGCTTTGATGTCATCGATTGAACGAATCGCAGGATTGTCTCTAAGTGCATCTAACAATTGCGCATAAGTGTCATCCGATAATGAGTGAATCGAAATAGCAGCAAAATCACTTAGGATTGGCTCATCACTAGTGCCTTGTGACGTTGAGAACTGATTTATCTTGGCCAGTGCCAGCATTTCATCAATCAGCGCTTGAATCTCTTCAACTGTTAACTCTCCAGTCTGATTGCCTAACATCGCTAAGACTTGCGCAATGTTGTCATTGGTAACACCAGTAATGTTCAAGGTCTCAAAGTCACTAACACTTGGCTCAGTGGCGTCATCAGGGTTACTGATAAAATCATTAATAACGTCGAATGCTATGACTTGATTAACTAACGTTTGAATTTGCTCAATAGTCAATTCTGCCGTTTGTTCAGAAATCAATGCCAGTACCGCAGCAAGATTATCAACAGTCACACCTGTAACACCAAGATTTTCAAAGTCAGTAATCGTTAACGTAGCAAGATCTTCACCCGTGGTTACTAACGTGTTAATCGCTCGTAAACTAATCACTTCATCGACAATGGCCTGGATTTGCTCAGTCGTCAGTGGCAGGTCAGCAGGAGATACTGTCGCGATCCGCGCGTTTATTGCTTCGATAATCTCTGCTGTTACACCAGTAATACCTAATCCAGTGTATACATCGATAGTCAACTTAGAGGTATCACCGCTATTTACTGCATCAGTAATATCGCTAATGTGTTTATCATCGCCATCGAGTACTTCAGTTACCGTAATAGTAACAGTGGCATTAGCATGGAGCTCACCATCACTGACGCGAGCGGTTAATTGATAACTAGTAGTTGTTTCAAAATCTAACGCACTCACCAGTTGTAACTGACCCGCATTGGTAATGTTAAACTTACCGGCATCGTTGCCGTCGATAATACTAAAGGTTAACGTAGTGGCATCGTCGATATCATTTGCTACCAACGGGTGACCAATATTACTGCCAATTGCAGTATCTTCAGCAACGCTAATAGCTGCATCTTCGAGAGTCGGCGCGTCATTGACATTAACCACATTAATAGTAAATGGAGCTAATGACGCCGTTAATTCACCGCTATCCTTAACGCTAATTACAATATTTGAATAGCTGTCAACATGCTCATTGGCTGGCGTGCCACTTAACTGCCCTGTTACGGTATTAAAACTTGCCCAGTTCGGCATGTTCTTAATGCTAAAGACTTTGCTATCGCCAGCATCAATATCACCAGCACTTGGTGTAAAGCTATATAGCACTCCTTGATTGACCGAGATTGCTGGTATGCCGGCAATAGTCGGCGCATCATTAACATTAGTCACAGTAATTACAAAACTATTGAGGGCTGCGCTCAAACCACCAGCATCGGTGACGCTAATAGAAATATTGCTGTAATTGCCAACATCATCATTACTCGGTGTACCAGATAACTCACCAGTAGCGGTGTTAAAGCTTACCCAGCTTGGCATATTACTGACGCTAAAGGTCATAGTATCGCCGATATCTTCGTCAGTTACCGTCGGAATAAAGCTGTAGTTAGCACCTTGTGCCACTGTCGCTTTTGGAACACCGCTAACCACAGGCGCATTGTTAGTGTTAACCACCACGATATCCACTGGCGCTAGCGATGCGTTCTCACCAACGCTGTCTTCAACGCTAATAATCACATTGTGAGTCACACCAATGTCCGGCTGCAGTGGCGTACCACTTAGACGACCAGTTTGGGTATCAAAGCTCGCCCAGCTTGGTTTGTTAACAATGCTAAAGATCAAGCTATCACCCACATCGATATCTGTAGCGGCGGGCGTAAAGTCAAACAACGCATCTTCATTAGCCACATTTGCCATACTGCCACTGATCTGCGGCGCGTCATTGACATTATTTACCGTGATACTAAAGGATGGCAGCTCGCTATGGGCACCCGCACTATCTGTCACACTGATAATTATTGAGTTAACAATGCCGACATCACCATTAGTAGAAACACCAGATAATTGCCCCGTCTGCTCATCGAAACTGAGCCAATCAGGTTTGTTGGTGATACTAAAGCTCAGCTCATCGCCCGCATCAGGATCGCTTGCTACTGGTGTGAAATTGTAGCTATCACCTTGATCGATACTAGTCGTCGGCGTACCTGAAATCGACGGGGTTTCATTGACATTAGTGATATCGATAAAGACTAATGTTGAATCCCTTAGCAGATCAGGATCGCTGACCTCCACCGTCAAGGCATAATTACTTTGCTCCTCGTAATCGATCTTCGTTGAATCACTGACACTCAATCTACCATTATTGTCGATAGCAAAAGCACCGTCTGTATTACCATTAGTGATACTAAAGCTTAAGTTATCGCCATCGTTATCTTGCGCACTAATAATTCCCAGCAGCTGACCATTAGCCGTTAGCTCATTTAAGCTAAAATTATTGCCAATGATCATCGGCGCTTGATTTACTTCATTCACGCTAATACTTACGGTAAGACTCGAAGATAAATCACCATCACTGACACTCAACGTAATATCGTTATATACGCCGCCATCGTTAAAACTCGGCGTACCAATAATAGCACCAGTATCAGTATCGAGAGTGAGCCATGTTGGCAGATTGCTAGCACTAAACGTCAGTAGATTATTGTCATTATCAATGTCATCAAAAGTCGGCGTCCAATTAAAGACAACGCCCTCGTTAATAGCTGGCGGCGTGCCAGAAATTATTGGCGCATCATTTATCGCATTGACTGTGATATTAATAGTTTTAGAGACCGTTGAAGCACCTGCTGTTACGGTAATGGTACCAATAGCGCTACCATTAGCATCCGCCAAGGCCGTTAGTTTAATCACTTGTGTTGTTTGCGGCGAATTAACCGTCACTTGGCTAAATGGTGTAACAACATTTGGCGTGTCATACGCAATATCTATAGTAAGTGAAGACTCACCATTAAAATCTAGTCCAGTTAAGGTAATCTCGTACTCACCAAAGTCTTCATTAAGACTGATGTTGTCATTATTAATCGATGGGAAGTCCAATACTGCAGGCACTGCTAAATTAAAGCTCATGACATCTTTAACGCCGTACATATCAGTCGCTACCAATTGAATATTGGCGCTACCAAACTGATTCGCGATAGAGTCTAGCGCTAAATTGAAAGTAGCACCGTTATAATCGGCATACTCTTGCAGCGTTGTCGGATCGACAGTTGCCGTCACCAAAGAGGTATCGCTGTTAATCACCGAAAGGGTCACGTCATCTTTATCGGCATCATCTACCATAAAGCCAAGATTAACGGTGCCAAAGTCTTCTGCTTGCGTCATATCCACCAGCTCTGTTGAGCTAAGCGTTGGCGCGACGTTAACATTCTGAACACTGATAGTTATCGCTTTGGTATCGGTATTGCCATCACTATCGACAGCGGTTAAATCAACCACATAGCTATTATTGGTATTGCTATCTTGCGGCAACTCATAATCTTTAGCCGCTAAGGTTAACTGCCCTGTTGCGCTATCGATTGTGAATAATCCCGCATCAGCACCGCTAATACTGTAGCTCGCAACACCGATTGGTGTTTGCGAAAGCGTCGCCACAGGCGATTGGAACTCACTATTTTCATTAACATTAGCAGACACTACGCCGCCAATAGTAAAGTTAACAACCTCGGTCACATCGTTAATGTTAACCACCACATTGGCGGTATCCGTTAAGCCACCATCATCAGTAACTGTGATGGTTAAGGCGTAGCTTGTTTTAGCTTCAAAATCTAATTCACTCGCCGTTTGTACACTTAACTGGCCACTGTTACTGATGGCGAAAGCGTTATTAAGATCACCATTAGAAATCGCAAAACTAAAGGTGCTCGCTGCATCAGGATCAACCACCACCAGCGGTGTACCAACAGGTGTATTAGCTACACTATTTTCATCGATGCTAAAGGTTGCATTGGCCAGCGCAGGCGCTTGGTTAACATTAACTACTTCAAGGTTAAAGGCAGCAAGTGACGCCGTTACATTGTCGCTATCGCTAACACTAATGACGATGGCGGAAGTCGTACCAACATCACCATTGGTTGGCGTGCCTGAAAGTTGCCCTGTTGCCGTATCAAAACTCGCCCAATCGGGCTTGTTGGTGATAGCAAATGTTAAGCTGTCCCCAGCATCGATATCGCTCGCAACAGGCGCAAAGCTATAAACATTGCCTTCAAGCACTGAGGTCGCTGGCGTACCAGAAATCACAGGTGCATCATTGGTATTAGTTACCGTAAGATTAAAGGCCGCTAGACTCGCTATAGCGCCGCCACCATCGGTTACACTAATAACAATACCTACCGCTGTTCCTATATCATCATTACTCGGCGTACCACTGAGCGCGCCAGTGCTACTGTTAAAGCTTAACCAGCTTGGCGCGTTAGTGATGCTAAAGGATTTGCTATCACCAACATCAGGATCGGTAACCACAGGCACAAAGCTATAACTTGCGCCTTGTGCAATGGTCGTTGCAGGCGCGCCGCTAATCGTTGGCTCGTCATTGATATTATTGACCGTAATATTAAACGCAGTGAGTGAATCCGATGCACCCGCGCTATCAGTTACCGTAATAACGATGCCGCTAGTTACACCAACATGACTGTTATCTGGCGTACCTGTTAAGGCACCTGTCGCCGTATCAAAGCTAGCCCAACTTGGCTGATTAGTGATACTAAATACGGTGCTATCATTCGTATCAACATCGCTCGCGCTTGGCACGAAGCTATAACTTGCATCTTCGTCTACTGTCGTCGCTGGAGAGCCTGTAATCACAGGCGCATCGTTAACGTTGCTAACGCTAATAGTAAACGCAGGCAATAATGCTTGTGCATTCGCCGCATCTGTCACGGTAATAACAATGCCAGCGTAGCTGCCAACATCGCTATTTGACGGCGTACCTGTTAGCGCGCCAGTTGCCACATCGAAACTCGCCCAACTTGGCGGATTAGCAATGCTAAAGTTCAGCGTATCATTAAGATCGATATCATTAACGCTTGGCGTAAAGCTATAAGCAGCATCTTGCGCTATCGATGTATTCGGCGTTCCTGAGATTGTTGGTGCGTCGTTAACATTATTAACCGTAATATCAAAGGCTGTTAGGGAATCGCTCTCTCCCGCACCGTCTGTCACAGTAATAACGATGGCTGATGTTAATCCTACATGGCTATTATCAGGTGTACCCGTTAGTGCCCCTGTAGCAGTATCAAAAGTCGCCCAAGTTGGTTTATTGGTGATACTAAATACTTTGCTATCGCCAGTATCAACATCAACCACAACTGGCGTAAAGCTGTAACTCGCATCTTGATCAACCGAGGTTGCAGGCGTGCCAGAAATCACTGGTGCGTCGTTAACATTACCGACGGTAATCACAAAGCCAGTTAATGAGGTACTCGCACCCGCCGCATCCGTTACCGTAATAACAATAGAAGCCGTTGCACCAACGTCACCGTTGGCTGGCGTACCAGAAATAACACCAGTTGCCGTATCAATGGTTAACCAGGTTGGCAGCCCTGTGGCGGCAACACTGTAGGTATCACCACTATCGATGTCATTAATCACTGGCGCAAAGCTGTAATTATCACCTTGTGAAATACTAGTGATTGGCGTGCCAATAATTGTTGGCGCGTCATTTACATTGGTCACTTCAAGGTTAAAGGCCGTTAGACTATCGCTCGCACCGCTGCCGTCCACCACAGTAATCACGATAGCGTTTGTAGTGCCGAGTTCATCATTACTTGGCGTCCCCGAAAGCGCACCTGTTACCGTACTAAAGCTTGCCCACGTTGGCTTGTTAGTAATACTAAAAGTGGCACTATCACCCACATCGATATCAACTAAGCTTGGTGTAAAGCTATAGCTTGCGCCCTGCGCAACTGTCACTGCTGGCGTACCACTTAGCACTGGCGCGTCATTAACGTTA
>JBMYWG010000065.1:0-13354 GCA_049607155.1 Psychrobium sp. | reverse complement strand
AATACATTGTGCCATTGATAATCACGCGCTTTAGTGCTGGTGTAGTTGCCCGGCAAGGTTAATTGCTTCTTAAAGGCGCGGCGGTTAAAGCGTTTTGGTAGCCACAGGTAAATACCTGTTAACGCAAGTAGCACGAAAATAGCGTTTGATACGCCATTGACCCAGCGGCCATTGGTGCTGAATTTACCATCTAGCGTTAACCAGCGGTGGAAGGCGCGAACTTTACGCCAAAACAGTGTTGATTCCTTACCCGGCTCTTCCAATTTTTCACCTGTGACAGGATGTAAGTAGGCCAGCGTTTTACGGCCATCGCGCACCATAATCGGCGCGTTATGCTCATTGCTTAAAATGATCGATAAGCTGCGCTCCACTGGATAGGCGCTGGCGATGTCTGTGACTTGTGCCATCGACAAATGCTTGGCATCGGCGGCAACCACTGGATAGTCGGCGCGTTTGCCTGCGTTAATCATTTGACGCTCGTAGGTGAGTAGACCGCCAGTAATAGACATCAAGAAGATGAAAATCGCGGCACTACACCCAATGATAAGGTGAAACCAAAATAGTATTTTTCTAATGCTCATGCTATTGCTCTTTTTATTGCTTATTTTATTACATAAGTTTTTAAGGCTGTAGAAACCCAAAAAACCAGCACCCCGTAGAGTGCTGGTTTAGTATTTGGCTAACTATCTAATTCTTATATTATTTTTATTGAATTAGAAAGATGTTTTAACTTCTAAACGCGCCATAGTGCCGTTGCCAACAGTTACGTTATTTAAACCACCGCCTGCAACATAATCTGTGTCGAATAGATTTTCAATATTTAATCTAAAATCAACAGCTTGGCCAGAGAACTCAGTACTGTAAGTCGCACCTAAGTTAACACGTGCGTAGCCGTCTTTTTCAACAGTGTTGGCACTATCTGCAAAGCGTTTACCTTGATAGAACACACCAGCGTTGAAGGCGATTGCTTCGTTTAACTCGTAACGAGACCAAACCGCTGCCGACCATTTTGGTGCATCAGCAGGCGTTTTTCCTTGGTATTTTGCGTCGCGCTCGTACTTAGCGTTTAGGTACATCGTTGATGCCATTAGGAATAAACGATCAGTTACCGCACCTTGTGCCGATAACTCAAAACCTTTGTGACGTTGTAAACCAGATTGCGTAGTGATTGAGTCAAAGTTAGGGTTGTCTAACACTGGCGCAGAGATTAGTGTACCGCTCTTTTCGATATCAAAAATTGCCGTTTCTACTAATAGACGCTCTGAAACCTGCCATTTACCACCGATTTCAACTTGCTTAGACTCAACTGCATCTAATGCCATGCCGTGGTTAAGATCGGTTTCGTTGTTTAGTGTTTCGCTACGTTGTGGCTCAAAACCTTCTGAGTAGTTCACGTAAACAGTCATGTCGTCTTGTGGGTGGTATAGCACACCAAACTTAGGTACGAATGAATCGCTGTCAGCACCTTCGCGGTTTTGCTGGTCGAAACGACCACCAAATGCAACTTGCCACTCGTCGTTGAAGGTTACTAAGTCTTGGAAGTAGAAACCGTAGTAGTCGTATTCACTGGTGTATAGCGTGTCATCTGTCTTGTAGCTAACGTCAGGACGTGCTGGCTCAGTTTGGCCTGGCGTGTGCTTGATGCTGCTTGATTTAGTGCGCAGTTGACCGTAGTAGTAATCTAACTTGTTAGCACCGAATAATACGTTGTGCTCAGTGCTACCTAGCTTGAATTGACCCGTTAAATCAACGAATGCGGTTTTGAACTGCCAGTCGTCGAAACGATCGTATGGGCTAGAGCTGTACTCTTGACCAGCAACGTAATCACTTGGCTTTTTAGGTGCAGATTCAAAGCGTTGACGCTCGAATGTTTGCTCGTTGTAACCAACTTTTACTGTCCATGCATCGTTGATGTAGTAAGTTGCTTTAGCGCCAACGTTATTTACTGTGATGTCAGTAAATGCCCAAGAGAAATCGTAAATTTTCTTCTTATCGCCAATTACTTCACCATCTGCATCTAACCAAGCACCAGTGTCTAGGCCAGCTTTATCGTTAGTGCGATCGTAGTAAACGTTAAAGATTAAATCTTCGGTCGCTGCGTAATCGAAAGATACTGAACCTAGGAAACGGTCACGCTCGCGCTCTTCACCATTTTGGTATTCGCGATCGTACTTAACATCTTGTTTTACTAACACACTGCGGAATGTTAAATCATCTACGATTTGACCACCAAAGTCGCCCATAAAACGCGTAGAGCCGTTTTGATCGGTATCGAAGCTTAAATCAATTAAACGTTTTGACGTTGGCTTTTTTGTAACCATGTTCACTAAGCCGCCCGGTGCTGATTGTCCGTATAGGATGCTTGATGGGCCTTTGATCACTTCTACGCGCTCAAGTGTTTCAATTGGCTGTTGGTAATGAGACCAGTGCTGGTGACCATCGCGTAAGTAGCCGTTAGACGAGCTTAGCGTGAAACCACGTGAGCTAAATACTTCACGGTTACGCTGCTTAGAACCCGGTGACAAACTTGCATCGTTGTTAAGTACTTCACCAAGCGTTGTCGCAAGCTGCTCATCAATAATAGTCTCAGGAATAACAGTAACGGCTTGCGGCGTTTCCATTAGCGACATGTTTGAACGCATTGCGCCCGATGCATTGTCTACTTTGTAGTTATTGAAGTAAGTACCCTTTACTTGAATAACTTCCATATCAGATTTTTTCTTTTCAGGCGCCTTGTCAGCAGCCATCGCAGATAACGGTAAAAGCGCAGCAGAAACTGCTAGAGAGAGATAACTAAGTTTCATAAGACCAGCCATGGTTTAATTAAGAGAGATTAAATTTGGGCGGCATTTTACGTTTCTTTACAACTAATGCAAATTATTCTCATTAACAACCTTATTACAACTGGCGATATCCTTTAATATTTCGACTATTTAAGAACATAAAAAAAGCGGCCTATTGGCCGCTTTTTCACGATAAATCAATGTCATTTCAAGACATTTAGCACCTTTATTACTTTGCTATGCCCGTAACAACAGTTGCATCAACTTTTTTGTCACTGAACATCTGACTGCTGCTATTTTGAGCAACAGATTGGTAACGACGACTACCACCGAGCTTGTCACCAATGATCAAGAGACACGGTGTTAAGAACAAGGTTAGTAAAGTGGCGAAGCTTAAACCACCAGCAATAGCACTCGATAATTGTGTCCACCATTGAGTCGATGGCGCGCCAAAACTAATGCTGCGACCGATTAAATCGATATTCATCGCCAATACCATCGGCATTAAACCAAGTACAGTTGTTACGGCAGTTAGCAATACTGGACGCAAACGCAAGCTACCGGTAATTAACGCTGCATCATATGGTTTGTGACCCTTTTGGCGCAGATCGTTGTAACAATCAATCAAGACGATGTTGTTATTCACCACGATACCTGCCAGTGCGATAATACCTACGCCCACCATTACGATACCAAAGGTTTGTCCCGTCACCAACAAGCCTAATAATACGCCAGCAGTCGAGAAGACAATCGCCGACAATACCAAGGCTGTTTGGTAGAAGCTGTTAAACTGGGTCACCAAAATAAGCGCCATCAAGAAGATTGCAATCAAGAACGCAGAGCCTAAGAATGCGCCTGTCTCTTCTTGTTGCTCTTGTTCACCTTTAAATTTAAAGCGAATATCTAACGGGAACTGCTCTGTTTTCAGCTTTTCCCCCATTTGCAGTACTAAGTCGTTTAACAAGAAGCCCGGTGCTGGCTCTGCTTGAATAGTTACAACACGGCGACTATCAACGCGGTTAACCGTACTAGTCTTATTCGCTGGCTCAAGCGTCACGAAATTCGACAGCGGCACTAAACCTTGTACTGTATTGATCTTAAGCTGTAACAGCTGATCTAAGCTGCGCTGTTCACGTGGGAAGCGAATACGAATATCAACTTCATCGTCTGACGAATCGGGACGGAATTCAGCGGCTTTAATACCGTTAGTCACCATTTGAACCGCGTTGCCAATGACACTGATATTAGCGCCATAACGACCCGCTTCTTGACGATCTACTTTTAAACGCCACTCGATACCCGGCAATGGACGGTTATCTTCAACGGCTTCAAAGCCGCCCATGTCATCCATCATGTTGCGAATTTTCGCTACCGTGGCATAAATGTTTTTGTTGTCCAAACCACTAACAAGTAGCTTGAATGGCTTTCCTTGTACAGGACCATCATCGGCTTTCTTAAACTCAAGCTGCACACCAGCGATGTCCTTGGTCACTTCGCGCATGTTCTGCAAAATCTCTTGTGCAGGACGACGCTGCTCCCAATCAACAAACTGGAATTGAATGGTTGCTATGACATCTTCTGCAGTCTCGCCACCCGCTTTGTTAAAGCTGCGACCATACACAGATTTCAGCTCTTTAAAATTCAATAAACGGCGCTCTACTTGGAACAACAACGCATCTTTCTCGGCGATAGATAAATCACCACGGGCGTGAATATTTACCAGTGCTGATTCAGGCTCTGTATCAGGGAAAAATTCGACACCGTGACTCAGCTGGAAGTAGGCTATGTAAGTACCAACAATAAACATCAGTGCAGCCACTAAAGTCACTACTGGATAACGCAACAAGGTTGCTAAAATTGAACGGTATTTTTTATTGAACTCTGTATCTGGCAACTCATCTTCATCGGCTACTGACTGCACGCCTTTGCTGCGACTGATCACACCACCAAGCACAGGCATAAATACTAATGCCATCAGTAGTGAAGCCGTCAGACAGAACAATACAGTAATTGGCAGATACTTCATAAACTGACCAACAACGCCCGGCCAGAATACTAGCGGCATGAATACGACAAGTGTGGTTAGCGTTGCTGCTATTACAGGCCACGCCATGCGACGCGCCGCATAAGCGAACGATTCTTTCGGTGCTATGCCCTGTTTCATACGACGGTCGGCAAGCTCGATAACAACAATAGCGCCGTCTACCAGCATACCTACTACGAGAATTAGACTGAATAACACAACGATGTTAAGCGTGTAACCAATCATATTCAGTACTAAGATACCCGCAAGGAATGAACCCGGAATAGCCAAACCAACTAATAACGATGAACGCAGACCCATAGCGCCAAGGATAATAATCATTACCAGCACTATGCCTGTCATTACGTTGTTAAGTAGATCATCAAGCATGGTTTTAACCTGCGTTGACTGATCCATGATATAGCTGTGCTTTAAGCCCTGCGGCCACAATTTTTGATGCTCAGTCACTAGCGCTTGAACTTCTTCAATCGTTTGAATGATGTTAGCGCCTACTTTCTTTTTAACTTCTAATACCATCGCTGGTTTGCCACCAACACGGGCAAAGCCTTCTGGATCTTTAAAGGTCGAATGTACACTAGCGATGTCTTGGAAAGTTACTACCTGATCGCCAACGACTTTCACTGGCATGTTAAGCATGTCTTCAACGTTGTCGATAACGCCCGGTACTTTTAATACCTGACGACCGTTATCAGTATCAATAGCACCAGCCGCAACAAGGCGGTTGTTAAAATCGATAGTGCGCAGCAATTCATAGTAATCAATGTTGTAGCTTTCGAGCGCTTGTGGATCGACAATCACTTCCATTAACTCTTCACGATCACCACCAATATCAACTTCTAGTACCCCAGAAAGGCCTTCGATATTGTCTTTTAAATCACGAGCGATGCGGCGCACTACACGCTCAGGTACATCACCTGAAAGCGCTAAACTTAACACTGGAAATAACGCAACGTTTACTTCGTGAATTTGTGGTTCGTCGGTTTCAGCGGGTAATTTACTTTTCGCCGCATCTACTTTTTCACGTACATCAAGCAGTGCTTTATCAGCGTCAAAACCCGCATCAAACTCAAGCGTTACCGAGGCATGACCTTCGCCAGAAACGGCGCGCATTTCTTTAATGCCTTCGATAGACTTCAGCTCTTTCTCCATTGGCCGCACTAGTAAGCGCTCACCATCTTCAGGAGATATACCGTCATAAGTCATCGACACATAGATAATTGGAATAGCAACATCTGGCTGAGATTCTTTTGGAATAGTATTAAACGCCACCAATCCACTGATGAACAAAAACACCAAAATCATCATGGTAGTTCTTGCGCGATCAACGGCGGCATTAATGAGTGCATTAATCATGTGCTTCCCCTAGCCTTGACTCACGTCGACAGTTTGACCGGCAATGACAAAATCTTGCCCCAAAGTTATTAGTGAAATCTGCGACGGTAGTCCAGTCAACCACACTTTGTCAGTATCAGTACGGACGATAGTTACTGGGTAAGCGATTACTTGATTGTTTTCGTCAACCGCTTTAACTTGTAAACGACCTTGATTATCAAGACTAATCGAAGATGCACTCACCAAATGGCCTTCTACTTCGCGTACCGGAATATTCAGTGACGCTGTCATACCCACTAAACGGCGGTGCTCAGGATTATCAACTAACACTTCAATGCGGTAACTCCGCGTATTTTCATCGGCAGTAGCAGAAATGAATGACAATGCGCCCACAATCGTTTCGCCGTTAATCAGACTTGCTGTTACGTCTTGACCAAGCACCAAGCTATCCACTTGTTGCTGCGGCACCATGGCAGTGATTTTTAGTTTTAAATCATCCACCAATGACACCACTTGCTGTCCGCGATCTAAGTAATCGCCAAGTTCTACATAACGACGGTCAAACACGCCGTCGAAAGGAGCTGAAATGGTTGAGTTTTCAATATCGTATTCAATTTGCTGTAGAGACGCTTTAGCGGCAGCTAAATTGGCTTGCTGCAAGCTTAAACGGCTGCCTGATTCGAGCTTGCGATCGAAGAGTTTTTTCGTCGCTGCAAGCTCTTTCTCTTGATATTCAACATTAGCAATAGCTTGCTCACGCTGCGCTAAACGCGTTTTTAGTGAGACTTTAGCCAGCACATCGCCTGTTGTCACACGGCTACCCAATTCAACAGGTAAATCGATAACCTTACCGTCTACTTCGGTTTTTAGCGACAGTACACGATTAGGCTCCACTTGCCCCTGAACCGTAATTTTCTTCGCTACCAACTTAGCTTCAGATGGCTTAACCACCACGCTCATCAGCTTGCTGGCTTGCGCGCTATCGTTGTCAGTTTGTTCAACTGGCGCTTCACTGCTGCCAGAGAACATCCAAACGAGTAGTAGACCAGTTAAGGCCGACGCCATAACAACGGATTTATTCATGTGATTCTCCCGACACAGTATCTGACGCGTCCATGCGACGACCAAAGATACCTGTCATTGTGTAGTTGATAATATTTTCGATAAAACGTTTTTGAGATAATTGCGGCGATTCGCTAAAGCAGCTAAATTGCTTACTTCGCAGCATTTCTAGCGCGCCGATAAACGTCGCATGAGCACCAATTAGTAGCTCATCGATAGAAACGTTAGGAATAGTATTTTCTTCAACGCCTTGCCCTAAGATCCGACTTAGAATGACAAAATATTCATTCTCGACTTCATTAAAGCGTTGTTGATCTTCTTCTTGCAGGCGTTCGCAATAAGTTGTTTGATGATAACGGCTGCACATCTCACTCATGAGTGGCATTTTAATGTGAGCGTAAAAACACACTTCGAATAATTCACGCATTTGGCGCTCGCACGATAGTGATTTGTCTAGTGCATTAACTTGGGCAAGTACACTCTTTGAGAACTGATAAGACAAACGAGCCATGATTGCGTCTTTACTTACAAAGTGCTTGTAGATAGTCCCTTTGCCAATATCAGTTGTTTTGGCAATATCAGCGACAGTGACATTATCTAAGCCTTTCTCTTCAAATAAAGTGACAGCTGCATCTAAAATCTCTTGCTCGCGTAATCTAAATTCCCGCTCTTTTCTCGATTCAGGCATAAATAAACTCTTCATTTCAGCTTAAGACCCAAAGTCACAACAAGACCAACAGTCAAACTGTGACCAATGGTCACGAATGGGCAAATAATAACGTAGTTGGTTTGAAAGTGAAATACCAAAACACTAAGTTTTGCCTGCTGGATCACTTTTATTTTTGGCGTCTGAGAGATTTCTTCCCCATAACGCACTGTTGGTTAAATGCAGCCAAAAACTTGTGCTGTGTATACAAAATAAGTGAGGACGTATGAAATACAATCTAATTTTTCTAGCACTCTTACCGGCACTTGCTCTGGCAGAAGTTCCTAATAAATTTGTGACTGGAGCCGCTGCTAAAGCAGCACAGGTAAACGAAAATTTTGCACACACAGAAGCTAAAGCAGACGCAAACGCAGCATCTATCGAATCATTAAAGCCGTTAATCACGGCAAACGATTTATTGGCAGAAGAGAATCAAACAGCCATCGCTTCAAACATCACTTCAATTGAAGATGCACTCGCTCAAGCAAAAACTAACTTTGAATCGATAGTGACATTTAATAATGCCGCTGCCGCGAATACTACAGCGATACAAGGAAACGCTGAAAGCATTTCCGCCAATGAGAGTGCAATAAGTCAAAACACCACTGCCCTAGCTACTCTAGCGTTAGAATTCAACGGGGTCGCCGCAAGTGTGACGACCTTAGTTAAGAATGTTGCAGAGCTTCCCTCAGCAGCCGATCTTTCTACTGCCCTCGAAGGGATTGCTGATATCGAATCTAACTATCAACCATCTCCGTTATACAATGTAGACAAAGGCATCGTAACAGTAGATGTTGACTGCAATAACGATCCCGCAGCGCTAATTAGCGCTTATCACGCCAACCTGATTTACAGTAATGTCAGCTTTGAACTAAGTGGCAGGTGTTATGGCGACATTCAACCCGTAAGAGGAAAGGAAGAGGACGGGAGCGTTATCATCGGCGGACAAGTCATGAGCATTTACTCAAAAGATCCTGAGAATAGAGCGGCAATAATTACCAACGATGTAACAAATAAATCATCGTTATACAGCGGTTTTAGTGGTGGATTATATTTATGGGATCTAGATATTGATTCTAACGGCGACAATAGTTTCACAGTTTTATTTAGCCGAAATAGCCATGGCGGACTAACCAACGTTAATATAAGCGCCAACGCGATTACAGCCATCACAGTACAAGAAGGATCTCAAGCCTACATCAGCAACGTCACGGTTAATGAAGGAGCCAACTACGGTATTGTGGCTAGAAGTAACGGCGTGGTAAGACTGTTAGGTGAGAACAACATTCAAGGTGCTGAAACCGGAATACTTGTAACTATAGGTTCTTCAGTGAGGGATCAAAGTAACCTCATAGTTCAAGGCAATAATAATGCGATAACAATAAGTAGCGGTTCCAGCTGGCAAGGTTATAGCGATATAACCGCAACAGGCAAAGTGCAAATTGAACATAACGCGTCAATGGAGATTATGAATCTTACGACGACTGACGAGCTAAACATCAACAGCGGTCAATTAAAGATTTATGAAACAGCTGACATCGGTGGCAACATTTACATATCGCAAAGTGATTTGAATGCAAAAAATATCACTGGCTCACAATTTAATACTCATCAATCAAATGTCGAGATTTGGAACTCTGCCGATTTTTCGATAGAAATAGCATTCGGCGGTAACAGCGCAGGAAATTTACATAACCTCAACACATCAAAACTCTCCGTATACGAATCAGCGATAAACTTAGGGAAAGATGAAAGTAGTTCAGCATTTATCAATGCCACCCAACTTTATCGTTCACAGTTGAACTTTAATAGTATCGACTTTGACATCATTGAAACTGGACTATCTTCACTCGTCGAATTAAATAATTCGACAGGCCAAACAGTAAAAGCCTTTCAAAATTCATACTTGGTCCTAAGTAATTCCAATGTGACAGACCTCATCGAATTGGGTCACTCGAGCTTAAGTATCTATGACAGTGAACTTAGCGTTGCAAACGGTATTAACTTATTTAACTCGAAAGCTGAAGGCAACAGCACTATTTCCCCCTCAAAGTTCAACTGTAGTGGCATATCATCGCTCGATATGAACGGCTGGAATAAAGTTGATTACAGCGGTGAAACACCAGTAGTTGACCATTCTACAAACTGCGTTGATAACGGTGTTTGGAGTTCACTAATTGAGCATCACTTAACAACTAACTTCCCTGGAGAATAATATGAACACCTTTAGATTATTGCTATTTTCGGGGTTAACGATTGTATTGTTAGGCTGTCACAACGATGAAGAACGCAAGGAAAAACTCAGTTGTGAGGCCTCATCAACTTGCCCTGCGCCAATCGTTAAATTAGCAGGTACCGCAGCAACGGGTGTCGGCATCGATGAAGGGACTATTGAAGTGTTCGATGGTAGTGGCAACAAGTTTGATGCCACAGCAACCACGAATGAATCGGGTAATTTCGTGGTTGAATTTAATGGTGAAATTCCGGTGCCAATTCAACTGGTGATCACCGATAATGAGGGCAATAAACTCACTACGGTGATCACAGATAGTGAGACAACCGTCGCCAATATAAACCCCATTACTGATTATGTCGCTCAATCTTTGCTGGCTGACAACGCTCTCGACCAGCTATCAAATGATGACATCGACAATGCAGGGCAAACAGTCGTCGAATCGTTGCTGGGTGAAGGCGCAGATTACGATGCTTTTGCAACCCAAGAATTTGTTGCTAAAACGTCAGCGAGTGACTTTGCCACGACAGCATCAGCCGCGGATGTCTTGCTCGATAGCATTGCCGAAGCAGCGGTTGGCCAAGACATTGCGAGTCTGATTGAAGAAACCGTCAATTCAGAATCGACCTTACTATCATCGCCTGAATTTGTTGTTTCGGTAGCCAGTAACATTGCGATGATTAACGGCGATGATGTCAACTTGGCTGATGTCTTTAACGCCAATGAAACGCCTAGCGAAGTCACCGATCAACTTGCCGATGTTAATGTGTTTCAACAAACAGCTGAAGCTGTGATCGAACAAGTGAGTCAAACCCAAGGCTTAAACGATGAACAAAAAGCCGCAACCGCAGCAGGCATTCTAGACATCATTGAAAGCGCAGCGGTGAAACAAGAAGCTCTCTCTCAATCCGAGATCGAAAGCATATCCGACAATGTCGTCGAAAACCTACTAGAAGATGTAGTGCGGACTGTGCAATCCCCTGAGGCGCAGCAACTAAGTGCCGATGAACTATTAGCCGCAGTTAGCAATACCGCCGAGCAAATCGTCGATACCATTGATGAGAAAGGCGTTGATTTGTCAGACGACAACGTCGACCTTTCTACCGTCAAAGCGGAAGTTGCCAGTGTGAAAATCGTGATTGAAAACACTACCGATTGGGGAAATGCCAAGTGGGATAAACTAGTTTGGCAGTAACGTACCCTCATCCAAAGAAGAAAACCGCGATTCAATACGAATCGCGGTTTGCAAAAGTACTCTTAAAAGAGGGTTGCAGAAAGAGCGATTAGTTATGTATTGACATTGATTTTATTGCCATTCAAATAACGCTGGCGCTTCTTCGCTTTTATTAGCTGTGTATCCACCAGCACCAAACCATCAACACAATCGGAAAAGTCAGGGTCGATGTTAAAATCTAAGAACTGTGCCCCGCCTGGTTCACACAGCTCACTGTATTGTTTGTATAAGGTTGGGATCTGACATTCCATATTAGCCAACATGTTTTTAACGATAACAAAGTCAGCTTTGTAATCCTCGCCAGTAATTTGCAGCTGCACCGCATCGCAAAAATCTTGTGGTAAATGATATGGCATTTTCGAGTTTACCAATTGCATACTCTCATTTGAGAAATGCAGTTTATAGAAGAATACCAGTAGATCTTTAGCCGCTTTAGGCATCGCATTACTCAAAGTAACAGGCCCAAACAAGTAGCGTATCTCGGGATGTTTATTGAGATAAGCACCAATGCCGTACCACAGATAATCAAGGCTGCGTTTGCCCCAATATTTTGGCTGCACGAAACTGCGACCAAGCTCCAAACCACGCTCGAAATACGGCGTCATTTGTTCGCTGTAATCAAAGAGTGATTCGCTATAGAGAGATTGCCCAGCATCCAAGATGCGTTTTGTATTGCCAAGACGGTAGGCCCCGACAATTTCTAAATCATCTTCATCCCACAAGATCAAATGCTCATAATAGCGATCATAGGGATCGACATCACGTCTATTGCCGCTGCCTTCACCCACCGCGCGAAATGCTACCTCTCGCAAGCGCCCGATCTCTCTCATGATTGGCGAGCTGCCATTATGTTGATAGAGATAAATCTGTTTGCCGTCTTGAGTTTTTCCAATATGCTGACAACTAGTAATGGCTTTTTTCAGTTCCACTTTTGGTTCGGGATGGGCAATAGCACTCTGCGTCTTGAACAGAGGTTTCTTGTTTTTATCAATTTGATATAAGTGACGACGGAACAAGCGCACTTTTTCTTTGAGATTGATGGGCAAACCGCCATAGCTTTCAAACGGGATCAAATTACCAATACGCATCGGCAAGTTTTTCGAACGCTGCTTAAACATCTCTTTGACTAAAAACAGCGTCGATAGCGGCTTGTAAATCATCGACAAACTGTAAAACAGCGGCGAGTTTTTACCATCGACATATACCGGCAGTACAGGCGCTTTCATCGACGTTGCCAAACGCAAAAAGCCACTGTGCCATTTGCCATCTTTCACACCGTTGGGGCGCAGGCGCGATACTTCACCGCAGGGAAACATAATCACTACCCCTTCGTCGCTGAGCACCTTGTGCATGCGATTAATATTCTCTTTCGCCGTGCCGCCTTGCATATTATTCACCGGAATAAGCAATTCATGCAGCGGCTCAAGTGTCATCAACAACTGGTTAGCCACTACTTTAAAATCTTTACGCACCTCACTGACCAATTTTATAAGCGCAAGACCATCCAGTGTACCAATCGGGTGATTAGCAACAATCACACAACGCCCCGTTGCAGGAATGCGCTCTAACTCGCTGTCGCGAACCGAGTAAGTAAAATCGAAGTATTGTAAAACCTGCTCGACAAAATCGAGGCCGGTGAGATGCGGATAACGCTGAGAGAAATCGACAAAGTCTTTTTCGTGGAGTAAATCCCGCAACACAAAACGGGTAATTGAAGCCCGCATCGAGCTTGGCTCTAATTGCGGATAATTTTGTTTGATAACTTGGTCGACTGAAAACACAATTCGCTCCCTACCAGCTAAAGCTATTTCAATGCCCTAACTGTAAAAAGCGAATGTGACGAAAGTGTTCCAGATTTATGTCGTTTTTGTGATTAGGGCCTGTTGATCTTTAGAGGATGAATTTTGTGCAATTGACAAGGCTGTTTCGCAAGGCATGAGGAGCGACGCCTAGTTTACCT
>JBMYWG010000064.1:0-14353 GCA_049607155.1 Psychrobium sp. | reverse complement strand
ATTAAATCGGGTCGACGTTGCCAAGTTCGAATTAACGATTGCTCGGCGCGCCAACGTTTTATTTTTTCATGATTACCACTTAGTAGTATTGAAGGTACTGACTCGCCGTCTAAACATTCAGGTCGAGTATAATGTGGACAATCTAACAAACCATCGCTAAACGAATCTTGTTCAGCAGAGGCCATCTTGCCCAATACTCCGGGAACTAACCTAGACACAGCATCAATCAATGTCATGGCCGGTAGTTCACCACCACTTAATACATAATCACCAATGGACCATTCTTCATCAACAAGTGATGTAATAATCCGTTCATCTATTCCTTCGTAACGTCCACAAATCAGAATTAACTTCTCATTACTGCTTAGTTCGAGTGCCCCAGTTTGGTCGAAACGACGTCCTTGCGGCGATAAATAAATAACTTTAGCGTCGCCACCTGCAACAGCCTTAGCCGCTAAGATAGCATCGCGCAATGGTTGAACCATCATTAACATGCCGGGACCACCACCATAAGGTCTGTCATCCACAGTGCGATGTTTATCATGGGTGAAATCACGAGGATTCCAACACTGCACTTGTATTAAGCCGTTTTTAACAGCTCGTCCTGTCACTCCTTGCTCGGTAATGGCTTTAAACATGTCTGGAAATAACGTAACAACGCCTATCCACATATTATTGTCCCACCAAGTTAGAAGTCAGGATCCCAGTCCACTTCAATTAAACGGTTTTCGCGATCAATATGCTTAATCACATCGCCATCTACTAAAGGGATTAATCTTTCTTTTTTACCAAAACCGTCGCGAGCATTCGCTTTTACTTGCAGCACGTCGTTAGAACCAGTTTCCATCAAGGCATCTACATGCCCAAAGTGGTAGCCTTTAATGTTCTTAACTTCCATGCCAATCAGTTCACGCCAGTAAAAGTCATCATCACCAAGATCTGCTAGCTGATCTTCATTAACATAGATTTCTTGGCCGGTTAAACGCGCTGCGTCATCACGGTCATCTATGTCTTTAAAGCGTGCTATCACACCCTTGCCATGTTGGCGCCATTGCGCCACTTCTACGTCTTGAACCTTTCCATTAGCAACAAGTTGCCAAGGCGAGTAATCAAAAATACTCTCTGGAGTTTCAGTGTAGGTAGTAATTTTCACCCAACCTTTAATACCATAAGGTGCGCCTACGCAACCTAATAATACTTTTTCGGCTTGACTACTCACTAGTTACCCTTAAGCCGCTTTTTTAGCGTCTTTAATTAATTTTGCTACACGGTCTGAAGCTTGAGCGCCTTGGCCAACCCAGTGTGCAATGCGGTCTAAGTCAAGACGTAAAGTCTCTTCTTGGCCACGTGCTAATGGGTTAAAGAAACCAACTTTCTCAATGTAACGGCCGTCACGTGCGCAACGACTGTCAGCTACTACTACCTGGTAGAAAGGACGCTTCTTAGCGCCACCACGTGTCAAACGAATGGTTACCATAGGTAAATATTCCTCTAAAGTGTTTGAAATTAAGTCTTTTAAAAGTTGACCTAACATCAAAAGTGTTAATCTGAATGTTTTCTCAACCTCACTCTCATTGCGCAACGAACAAACGTTTTGCATAAAAATAAGGCTAAATAGAACGCACCCCAGATTAGAAAGCTCGCAAATTATACGCGAATAGTACTTGAGCGCAAGTCATGTTGATCACATTAATCAGAGCGCACGCATAAAAAAGCCGCTTGATTCAGCGGCTTAAATTTGAATTATAGTTATGGGTAGCAATTATCTTGGTGGCATACCACCGAAGCCGCCACCGCCCATACCAGGTGGTAACATGCCCTTCATACCACGCATCATTTTCTGCATGCCGCCTTTTCCAGACATCTTCTTCATCATTTTCTGCATTTGCGTAAACTGTTTTAATAATTTGTTCACGTCTTGAATTTGTGTACCAGAACCTGCAGCAATGCGGCGCTTGCGGGAGCCTTTGATGATTTCAGGTCGCTCGCGCTCTTTAGGTGTCATCGACGAGATAATCGCTTCCATTTGATCGGTCATCTTGTCGTTCATTTGATTCTTAACCGCATCAGGCACATTACCCATACCAGGTAATTTGTCCATCATGCCCATCATGCCGCCCATGTTTTTCATTTGAGCGAGTTGATCGCGAAAATCTTCTAAGTCAAAGCCCTTGCCTTTCTTGATTTTCTTTTCAAGTTTCTTGGCTTTGTCGACATCGACTTTTTGTTGAATATCTTCAATAAGCGAAAGAACATCGCCCATTCCTAAGATACGCGATGCAACGCGATCGGGATGGAAAGGTTCTAATGCATCAGTTTTCTCACCAACACCTAAGAATTTAATTGGCTTACCGGTAATGTGACGAATAGATAACGCTGCACCACCACGCGCATCACCATCGGTCTTAGTTAAGATTACACCTGTTAACGGTAGCGCATCATTAAACGCCTTCGCTGTATTCGCTGCATCTTGACCAGTCATGGCATCAACCACGAATAGTGTCTCTACCGGGTTAATAGCGCCGTGTAAGTCAATGATTTCGTCCATCATCTCGCTATCAACGTGCAAACGGCCCGCGGTATCAACAATCACTACATCGATAAATTTCTTTTTCGCGTGTGCGATAGCAGCACTGGCAATATCAACTGGCTTTTGCGAAATATCTGATGGGAAAAATTCAACTTCAACTTCCCCAGCTAGCGTTTCTAGCTGCTTGATAGCTGCTGGACGGTATACGTCGGCACTTACTACCAATACAGATTTCTTTTCGCGCTCGCGCAGGAATTTAGACAGTTTACCAACAGAGGTGGTTTTACCTGCACCTTGTAAACCAGCCATCATGATAACCGCAGGCGGTTGCGCTGCTAAATTAAGGGCTTCATTAACTTCACCCATTGCTGCTTCAAGTTCAGTTTGTACAATTTTAACAAACATCTGACCCGGGCTAAGACTCTTAGAGACTTCAACACCAACAGCACGCTCTTTAACTTTTTTGATAAATTCGCGAACAACAGGCAGTGCCACATCAGCTTCTAATAACGCCATGCGCACTTCGCGCAGCGTTTCTTTAATATTGTCTTCGGTTAAACGGCCACGGCCACTGATATTTTTCAGCGTGGCGGAGAGGCGATCGGTGAGGTTTTCAAACATAGGAAAATAAACCGTATAAATAGCATTTCAAAAAATTGCCGCCATTATAGCCTGCACTAACCAAAAACAGCTAGTGCTAGAGTGAGATAACTGACGACAATTCAAATTAGCTGAGCACCAATTGGTAAATAAATACCCTAGTTCATCAACATATATTGTTTTCCATTCATGTCACCACGAGTGTATGACGGAGCTGACTGTTGAAAGTCAATTAAAAGTATTTCACCTTGCTTGCCCTTTTTAATCGAGGTATCAATGGCGATGACTTTGTCATTATGGCGTGTTTCAACCTTATCCATCGATGTATGTCCCACCACAATGCGCTTAGCTTGAAGTTTATTCAGGACTGTTTCGACGTCACTTTGGCTTAATAAAGGGTCGAGAAAGTAGCCGCGATACCAAATCGGTCCAGTGCGACCAAAAAGTGTTTTGGTTAATGGCTGCTCTTTTAACGAATTGCGCGTTTGGCCAATGGCTTGACGAAATGTGTTATTTGCCTGCTCTAGCGAAATATCTAAATCGGTGAAATCACTGTGAATACCGCCATGTAAAAATACATGCCCATTAATATTAATGACCGTCGATTTACTGCGTAGCCAACGTCCCAATACCGTATTCTCGTTAAAAAGAGTTTTTAAATCGATATTCATGGCATTAAGCGTGTACTTATATTTGTCATGAATATAGCGTTCATCACCGCGAAGCACCATATACTCGTGGTTACCCAATAAATAATGGACCTTGCCACCAGCCGTATTGGCTTGCTCCTCAAGTTTATAAACGAGCCACAACGCTTCTGTCACCGTATCACCACGATCGAAAATATCTCCCGTAATCACTAAGTGGCCATCACCAAATGACCAGTTAAGTTCATCGTCGATAACACCGTTCTCATTTAATAATTGCTTGAAAATATCAAATTGACCGTGAATATCGCTAATAGCCGCAATTTTACTCACATTGTTAAACGTGTCATTTCGATTAACTGGATATATAAAATCAGGGGAAATTGGACCCTGATAGCTCGCTTTAATATGATCTCCTTCGACAATATTATGTTGTATTAATGACTTTTTCTCATGATCGTCAATCAAATAGGGTCCATCAGAATACTTGGAAACATCCTCAGCAGACCCTTTCGTTAACCCATACGTCACCGTACATAAAGCCAATGCACAAACGCCCGCAACAATTCGTAGCAACATAAAACACCCTAAATAAAATTTATGTAAATATAAACAATCCGCTGAATACTAAAGTAAAACCCGAAATCAACAAGAGAGAATTATGTAAGTAAAAATAATTGGAGATATAAAAAAAGTGATCAACCGAGGTTGATCACTTTGTCGAGAGATAATATATACATCTAGATATTACGGCGTCCCGGTTAAACGCAATGTAATACCTGATGAATTCGAATAACCATAAATGTCTAGGTACCAAACGCCTGATTCAGGAGCATCAAAAGTACATATCTCACTATTGTTGCTTCCATTTGAGCGACACCCATAGCTCGTTCGAGTTGATTCTTTGCCATGCGTCACATAGAGATCAGCATCACCAGAACCACCATCGATCGTAACCGTAATTTTCGAATAACCAGATGGTAATGTACGCGTGTACCGTGCCCAACCACCACGAGAAACTGAAATATTATCAGCCGATTCATTAATTGGCTCTAATGATGGCGTACCCCCACCGCTCATATCGTAGTTACCTGTTAAGCTAAGGTTGTTAAATGCTGAGTAGGCACTCACTAGAACATAGTATGTTCCTGCACCACCAGTCATATCACAAGACTCGTTTGAGCTTGATGACTCAGAACGACAATCGTAAGTGGTTGTAGTTGGAATAGAGCCGCGAGATACGTAAAGATCCGCATCACCGTTTGAGCCAGCGATAGAGAAATTAATGTTTGAAGCGCCACTTGGGACTTCCATCTTGTAGGTTAACGTATTACGCGTTGATGCAGATAAACCTGTGACAGATTGACCTTTAGTTAGCGTTGGAATTTCAGATGGCGCAGTTGGACAACTGCCTACACCTACTGCACACCACGCTTTTTCGACAGCTACTTTCGCGTCTTCACCATAAAGGTCTTGCGCAGCTTGGGCACTTCCCACCCGTGCTTGTGCAAAGTTAGTCGATTCATTGAAATACGTCGTTAGTGCTCGATAGAAAATCTTTTGAGATTGGTCTAAACCAAGTTTAGGCACAACCACAGACGTTTTATTACGAGGATGAGTCCCGCCATCAACCAATAACACAAATGCAAGATTACCAATACCCGAATTCAAGTGAACACCACCACGGTCACCGGTACCTGTATAACGTTCCGGGTAGTAGTCGCGAGATTGATTATCTAGCGTTGGGTTATTCATATAACGCATCGCATCACCAGCAATATTGGGAGTATAAGCTTCTTGCGCTAGCAACCACGAAGGCTGTGAAGACCCACGATGCCATGCATCAGCAGCGACACCAAAAATATCAGCCATTGCTTCATTAAGAGCACCAGATTCATTCAAATAGGTTAAATTTGCTGTGAATTGAACAACACCATGAGTTAGCTCGTGACCGACGATGTCCAATGACTGAGTCAAATCCCCAAATTGATTTCCGTCACCATCACCGTAAAACATTTGGTTTTTATACCAAGCAGCGTTGTTCCAGTTATGATTGGCGTGCACACTAGAAACCATAGTCATATCATTATTATTGATACCATTGCGATTGTGGACAGCCTTAAAATAATCATACACTGTTGACGCACCATCATGAGCACGTTGCGCTGAAGCGTCACCACATTGTTGGTTGGTAGTACACAACAAACGCCCCGAGGTATTAGTGCGCTCAGGGTCGCGATTTTCCATGTCATAAGTATGAATAGTTTTAACATGCATAACCTGCGGGTGACGAATCAATTCACGACCATTCTTCACGTTATAGAAGATCCAATCATGTTCAAAGTGATCGTCTTGTGTGTATGTCACTTCAACTTTCCATGCCAGCTTTGTTTTTCCACGTTCAGGTAAATAAACATAGGCAAGCTCTGGCTCGCCGACGATATCTCCAACGAGCTCAGCGCGTTTTAACGCACGCTTTAGTCCACGAGGCTTTACCTTCTTAGCTTGTTTTTGGGTCAGTGTTTTAAATTCAGACTCTTCTTCAATATATGACTCATCATCAAACTCAGTTTGAGTAGCGAGGTTACCGCTTACAGCGTAAATTGTACCCTCGTCATTTTCACCAGTTAGTCTGACACCTGAAAAATCATTGTCAGAGTGAATTGTCATACTCGCACCATAAACAGGAAGATTATTTAACTGTTGTGATAGTTGCGTGTGAGTTTTACCGAGTGCATCTTTCCAGTGACGTCGAACGACAAACTCTTCGTTCCCCTGCGCTTGATACGCGGTCTGTTGTTTGATAAAGCGTTTGAGTGCTTGTTTGGCTGTTTTTTTATCAACTTTGCCAAAGTTACCCTGTGCAAATTGCACGATGCCAGTTTCACTTTCAGTGATAATGGTTTCAGTTGCGAAAGTTGTCGTTGACATGGCTGCAAATAATGCGCCTGCAATCGCAGTTTTTACCATAAATTTATCTTTATTCATTAGATGTCCTTTAAAAGATAGTAAATGTAGTTTGTCGCTATAATTGTTATTACCCTTGGCGACGGCCACAAATTATCACCTTTTCAAGCACATACAAGTTATTATGTAACAAAATGATACATTTGTTACACAAATAAAACATCTATATAACCTTTTGATATTAAGTATATAAATAGGACAACATCATATATAGACTAGATGAACATACGTAGTTACTCTGATTGACCTAAGCACAAACCAGCACTTAAGTACCATTTAATTTAAAATTTAGTTATAAAATACTATTCATTAAGTTCGATTTATTATATTTCAAATAGTTAAAATCCATCACACACAATATTGTATACAAAATGCACAACAATAAAAAAGCGTTGTAGTTGGGATTAACAGTAGTATTAAGGAGAATGCGATTTATTTTCAAAAATATTTAAGAAAATGTAAAAAAAGTGAGCTACTTGAAAATTTGTTAAATATAAGATATGGAGGCTTAAGAAAGTATTTTGGGGGTGCTTAAATAAATCAAAGAATGACCATAGCCCCCCCAAAAGAGAGTGGTCAAATCAATTATTTGAGAAAAGTGAGCTGTACTTTAGGGACTAAATCATCGTTGAGATCCATATAGGATACAATAACTAGTTTACTCGTTACAGGAGCGTTGCTCGAATTAGAACTGACCATTACGTTTACTAATACCCGGCTTTCACAGCCAGCAAATCCACACAAACTATCGAGCGGCATCTGATGAAATCTCACTTGATTAGTCGGTATTGCAAGAGCTTGTTTAATATATGCAGCTATATCAGGTTGGGTCTTAACGGCATTTATCACCTTATTATCTTGTGCAATACAAGTGCCTGACATCATTAGTACAGCGAGTAACATAATTGTCTTCAAATCAATTCCTCCGTTCAAAAAGCTATATAGAAACCAATAACTCATTAATTTTTATAACTATTTGAACGTAACACTTTCCTATGATGATTACAACTTTGGCCAGTTCCACTGTTTTATTGACGCCATATCTTTCAACCAGTTCGACATTCCATCAATTTCCCAATCCGGCTCAGCCGTAAAGTGATAAAATTCGCCAGCTAACTTAAACGTTAATTGCCACGCATGTAACATTCCAATGCTCTGTTGATTATTTGGATAATAACGATCGTCACCAAGTATTGGCGAGCCGATGCTTTTCATAGCGACACGTAACTGGTGAGTTTTTCCCGTATGGGGTTTTAACAGGTAGCCACGAACGCCTGGTGCAATACTGTAACTAAAAAACTGCGTCACTGCTGGGTTGTCATTCGACTTTAATAACAAGTAACTGCCATTACGACCTTTTTTCATATCGCCTTTAATAAGACCCTGCTTCTTTTTAGGTTTTTTATCAGACACCGCGAGATAGTACTTTTCTATTTGGCGTGTTGCAAAGAGTTCACCAAACTGTGCTGCCACTTCGCTCGATTTCGCCAAAATCAATAAGCCACTGGTCATTTTATCCAATCGATGCACGGGAAATAATGGTTCACCTCCGCGATCCTGACTCACCTGTGCGACGATTCCAGCCTGATTGCCACTACTGTGAAAGTCGACATTAGCCGCTTTATTGATGACTAAAAATGACGCTAAATCCGCGACAATTGAATAACTTTTAGACTCTTGGTTCAAAACTAATCCCTAATGGCTTAAAAAATATGGGGAAATTAACACGATCTAACACAAAGGCTATTGCACTTTTATAAAACAGCAAATAACATTAATGATAATTATTTTTATTTATATAATCACAATTGGATTATGTGTCGATCGTAAAGGGTCATCGCACCATGGAAAACTCAACTCAACTGCACACAGCGATGTATTCCGCCAGTGTCAAATATAAACGCCTTTTTCTGCCAGCAATTATATGCGCATTACTTACGGTACCTTCATTACACGAAATCATTCTAGGTTCTCTGGCGGATGCGTTTTTGCAAGTGACTATTTTCGTTGCCGCGACTCTTTGTGTCTACTACTTTCTATTAGAGCGCTTCCCACAATTAGAACTTAGTTACGTTAGACAACATTATCCCACGCTAGAAACACCACTGGCAGCATTTCTGGGGGCATTGCCCGGCTGTGGTGGCGCTATTATCGTTGTTACGCAATTCACAAAAGGCCAAGCGAGTTTTGGCAGCGTGGTCGCTGTGCTTACAGCAACTATGGGGGATGCAGCATTCTTATTACTTGCCACCAAACCACTGGAAGGCCTTGTTATTTATCAATGGGTTTGGCGGTTGGCACCCTAAGTGGTTATATTGTCAATGCCATTCACGATGACAATTATTTAAAACCTGATGTGTCATCACAAGCGCAATGTTGCCACCAGCAAGCGCCTCAAATCACTCAGCGTATCGGTCGACGTTTTTGGTTAGTTGCCTTTGTTCCCTGTTTAATTATTAGTTTATTATTAGCGGGCCAATTCGATTTTGAAGCTGCGATTGTCGGCAGCGAAACCGTCATTACCTATGTAGGTGCAGTAGGTGCTTTAGTTGTCTTAGTGCTATGGGCACTATCGTCGTCGGGTAAAAGCTATCAAGACGTAACCAGTGAAGATGATCCAAACAAGCCCTACTCTAAAATCTACAAAGTCATGCAAGATACTCACTTTGTAACGGCGTGGGTTATTGCCGCCTTTGTGCTTTATGAGGTTCTAGTAGCACAGTTTGAACTGGACTTAAAAACTTGGTTTTCTCATTACGCAGTCTTAGCGCCGCTTGTTGGTGTCATTATCGGTTTACTGCCGGGTTGTGGCCCACAAATCCTTGTTACAACGCTGTATATTAACGGCATAGTGCCCTTTAGTGTGTTGGCCGCCAATGCAATTTCCAACGATGGTGATGCCCTCTTCCCTGCGATTGCATTAGCACCAAAAGCGGCGATGGTTGCAACGCTGTATTCTGCCATTCCAGCGCTGCTTGTGGGATATGGGATTTATTGGTGGATGTAAGACAAATATTATAACGCTGCCCTACACGAAGCTTCCATTCATCATCATGATGGGAAGTAACAGCGAGGTCGAAAATAGCAAAGAGCCTGTGACAAATAACGCTAATGAACAAGCTGCGCCATGAATGATGAAATTCTTAGGGCGACAGATAGCACTAGTTAGCAGCGCGCCGGTCACTGTATCAACTAGCGCTTTAAGCTGATTACACTTTTCATTAAACCAATGCACAGCATTTTTATAATTTAAGACAATAAAGCCGAAAATCAGCTCGATGCCACCGATATCAATTAATGGCATAAGCTCAGGCATCAACACAACTGCACATAACACTAAAATGCTGATAAGTCCCTTTTGCCACATCGATAAGTTCTTCCATGATTGCATAACCGTTATCTCTTATCTAGATTCAATATTCGCTAGAATAGCTTACTTAATGCGTTGAGAACACAAATAAAAAAATCCAGCTAAGTTACCTTAACTGGATTTTTATTTAAGCGCTTAAGAATCTAGTGAAATTAAACCTTAGCGTGCAGTTCTTGTACCGAGCTTACCGATGCGCGATCGTCGGCTAGGATAGAATCACAAGTCGCTAGTGCCGCATTCATCGTTGTAGTGTAAGCCACTTTGTAACGTAATGCACCTGCACGTAGTTTACGTGAGTCTTCAATCGCTTGACGACCTTCAGTGGTATTTACGATGTACTCGTACTCACCGTTTGTAATGCGATCAAGGATGTGCGGACGACCTTCGCTCACTTTATTAACTAAGCGTGGATTGATGCCAGCTTCGCCTAGAATCACACAAGTACCGTGTGTTGCATCTAGCTCGTAGCCTAAATCTAACAATTTCTGTGCTAGTTGAGCTACGCGGCCTTTATCGCTTTGACGAACAGAGATAAGCGCACGGCCTTTCTTAGGTACATTAGATTTAGCGCCTAGCTGTGCTTTAGCGTAAGCCTCAGCAAAGGTTTCACCAACACCCATAACTTCACCCGTTGAGCGCATTTCTGGGCCTAAGATTGGGTCAGCACCATGGAACTTGTTAAACGGTAGTACTACTTCTTTTACTGAATAGTATGGCGGTACAACTTCTTTAGTAAAGCCAAGCTCTTTCAGTGACTTGCCAGCCATAACCTTAGCGGCAATTTTCGCTAGTGGTACACCCGTTGCTTTCGATACGAAAGGAACAGTACGTGCAGCACGAGGGTTAACTTCAATCATGTAGATAACGCCATCTTTAACTGCAAATTGGGTATTCATTAGACCGATAACGCCTAATTCAAGCGCTAGGTTACGAACGTATTCGCGTAGCTTGTCTTGAATGTCTTGCGATAGCGTGTATGGCGGCAATGAACAGCCTGAGTCACCTGAGTGAACACCCGCTTCTTCGATGTGCTCCATGATGCCGCCAACAACAACGTCAGTGCCGTCACATACCGCGTCAACGTCAACTTCAGTTGCGTTATCAAGGAAACGGTCAAGTAGGATTGGTGAATCGTTAGACACACTTACCGCAGCGCTCATGTAGCGACGCAAATCTTGCTCGTCATATACGATTTCCATTGCACGACCACCCAGTACGTAAGATGGACGAACAACTAATGGGAAGCCGATGTTTGCAGATTCTGCAATCGCTTCTTCAGTGCTGCTTACCGTGTTATTAGTCGGTTGCTGGATGCCTAAACGCTCAATCATTTGCTGGAAACGCTCACGATCTTCAGCGCGGTCGATGGCATCTGGTGAAGTACCGATGATTGGTACACCAGCTGCTTCTAGCGCACGTGCTAATTTCAGTGGCGTTTGACCACCGTATTGCACGATAACCCCTTTAGGCTTTTCGATGCGCACGATTTCGATAACATCTTCAAAGGTAATTGATTCAAAGTACAGACGATCTGAGGTGTCGTAATCAGTAGAAACTGTTTCAGGGTTACAGTTAACCATGATTGTCTCGTAACCTTCTTCACGCATAGCTAATGCCGCGTGTACACAACAGTAATCGAACTCGATACCTTGACCGATACGGTTAGGACCACCGCCAATAATCATGATTTTTTCTTTATCAGAAACGTTGGCTTCACACTCTTCATCATACGTTGAGTACATGTAAGCCGTGTCTGATTTAAATTCTGCGGCACAGGTATCTACACGCTTGTAAACCGGATGAATTTCGTGACGATCACGCAATTTGCGTAATTCAGATTCAGCAACACCTAATACATCAGCTAAACGTGCATCGGCGAAACCTTTGCGTTTTAGCGAGCGTAAGTAATCAGCTGTTAGGTTAGCCATGCCACCTTCAGCAACGTTGTACTCTTCGTTAACGATGTCTTGGATTTGTACTAGGAACCAACGGTCAACGCGAGTGATGTTAAATACTTCATCAAGCGTCATGCCAAAACGGAATGCATCGGCGATATACCAGATGCGATCTGCGCCAGCGTTCGTTAGTTCGTGTTTGATTTTGTTTAGCGCTTCAGTGTCGTCGGCGTCAACAATTGGGTCAAAGCCGTTTACGCCAACTTCGAGGCCGCGCAATGCTTTTTGCATTGATTCTTGCTGGTTACGACCAATCGCCATTACCTCGCCTACAGATTTCATCTGAGTGGTTAAGCGATCTTCAGAGCCTGCGAATTTCTCGAAGTTAAAACGTGGGATCTTAGTAACGACGTAATCGATTGACGGTTCGAATGATGCTGGTGTCGCGCCGCCAGTGATATCGTTTGATAACTCATCAAGCGTATAACCGATAGCCAATTTCGCCGCGATTTTCGCAATTGGGAAACCAGTTGCTTTAGACGCTAGTGCTGATGAACGCGATACACGCGGGTTCATCTCGATGATTACCATACGGCCAGTGTTTGGACATTGACCGAACTGTACGTTTGAACCACCCGTTTCTACGCCGATTTCACGCAGAACAGCCATCGAGGCGTTACGCATGATTTGGTATTCTTTATCGGTAAGTGTTTGCGCTGGAGCAACCGTGATTGAGTCACCGGTGTGAATCCCCATAGGGTCGAAGTTTTCAATGGCACAAACGATAATACAGTTGTCGTTTTTATCACGAACCACTTCCATCTCGTACTCTTTCCAACCGATTAACGACTCATCAATAAGTAGTTCGTTAGTTGGTGACAAATCAAGACCGCGAGTACAGATTTCTACGAACTCTTCAACGTTGTATGCGATACCGCCACCTGTACCACCCATGGTGAAGGAAGGACGAATGATACATGGGAAGCCTACTTCTTTTTGAACGGCGTGTGCTTCTTCCATTGTGTGAGCGATGCCAGCTTTTGGCGTCTCAAGACCGATAGATTTCATGGCGATATCAAAGCGTTTACGATCTTCCGCTTTATCGATAGCGTCAGCTGTCGCGCCAATCATCTCAACATTGTACTTTTCTAATACACCTTTGCTTTCTAGCTCTAGTGCACAGTTAAGGGCTGTTTGACCACCCATGGTCGGTAATACCGCACATGGACGCTCTTTTTCAATAATTTTTTCAACAACTTCCCAGTGAATTGGCTCGATGTATGTCGCATCCGCCATCTCAGGATCAGTCATGATAGTTGCAGGGTTAGAGTTAACCAGGATAACTCGGTAGCCTTCTTCTTTTAACGCTTTACACGCTTGTGCGCCTGAGTAGTCAAACTCACAAGCCTGACCAATAACAATTGGGCCAGCGCCTAAAATTAGAATGCTTTTTATGTCGTTGCGTTTTGGCATAATTTGTAATTCCTATCTCGTTTTAGGCGTTATTTGTTTGCTTTGTAGCTTTCGATTAGCTCGATGAAATGATCGAACAGCGGCGCAGCATCGTGCGGACCGGGGCTAGCTTCTGGGTGACCTTGGAAGCTAAACGCTGGCTTGTCTGTTAAATGAATACCTTGCAATGAACCGTCAAATAATGATTTATGCGTTGCTTTTACGTTGCTTGGCAGTGTTTCTTCATCGGCAGCGAAACCATGGTTTTGCGCGGTAATCATTACGCGGCCAGACTCTAGCTCTTGTACTGGGTGGTTGGCACCGTGATGACCAAACTTCATTTTTACGGTTTTTGCACCGCTTGCTAATGCAAGAAGCTGATGACCTAAACAAATACCAAACTGTGGAATGTCAGTTTCTAAGAAGGCTTTGATTGCATCGATTGCGTAAGTACATGGCTCAGGGTCGCCAGGGCCATTTGATAAGAAGATGCCATCAGGATTTAACGCTAATACTTCTTCGGCACTGGTTTGTGCTGGCACAACAGTTAAACGACAACCGCGGTCCACTAACATGCGCATAATGTTGTCTTTGATACCGAAATCATAAGCAACAACATGGTGCGGTAATTCTTCGCTTGGCGTCTCTGACGGTAAACCGCCCACTAATGACCAAGTTTTCTTAGCAAAGCTGTAAGACTCCTTAGTTGTTACTTCTTTTGCTAAGTCCATGCCTTTAAGGCCAGCAAAACCTTTTGCCATTTCTAACGCTTTAGCTTCATCAACATCGCCCGCCATAATACAGCCAGCTTGTGCACCCTTCTCACGTAACACACGCGTCAAACGACGTGTATCGATATCAGCAATACCAACAATGCCGTTATCAGATAAGT
>JBMYWG010000063.1:0-14782 GCA_049607155.1 Psychrobium sp. | reverse complement strand
CATTACCTTGCGCATCGAAAAAGAAACAACGACTGAAATCACCGTCCCATGCTAATCCTAAATCGGCGCGATGGCGTTTTACAGCATCACTCGTTTTACGTTGATGATGTGATAACTGTGGATCTGGCGCACCGTGGGGAAATTCACCGTTTGGTTGGTTGTTAAGTTTGATAAGCTGAATCGGCACTTGTTGTCCTAGAAACGCTGTTTCTAAGGCGTTAATGACATTACCTGCCATTCCATTACCTGCATTAACGACAATCCGTAAAGGCTTGATCGCACTTACATCAATAAAACTCAGAATTTGTTGAATGTAGGCCTTGGTGTAATTTTGATAGACCAACCTTCCTGCGCTTTTAGGCATTGGTGGTTCATGATTGATAATGGCTTGTTGGAGCATCGCAAACTGCTGTTTGCTGCAAAGTATCTGATTTTTCGCATCGATAATTTTAAAACCATTAATGACTTTTGGTTGTGCGCCACCCGTTATCATAACGCCACCATCAGATTGACTTACAGTATTGGCGAAACACAACTCTTCACTGCCACACAAACCAATATCAATCACGTTACAACCAGTGTTTTTAATACCTTTGATTAGCGCCTGTTTTAATGTTGGCGTAGAGATGCGATTATCACCGCCCACCACTAAGCAATGTGCGTCTAATTGCTCTGCAACTGCAGCACCTAGTCGATAAGCGATCTGCTCATTAATATCTTTGTTAACGACGCCATTGATTTCTGATTGGTGAAAGCAAGTAAGTGTTTCCATGACTAGTTCTCCTAGTTTAAGTGGCGATTATTGATGACACAGTAAGCTGGCATAAGTGCTTTTAGCTGTTCTTGAGGAACAACAGTCGGCCAGTGACTTTGAAGGGGAATTGCGATTGATTGCTTAGCAAAGGCGAAAATCGCGCTGTCGACTTCACTAATTTTGCACTGACTATAAAAGCCATTATCGAGATTGACGATTTGGCTATGCGCATTAATGTCGTTTAGTGCAATTGCACGTTGGCAATATTCCAGCAGCGGGCTGTGGTTATCTTCGATGATGTCTAATAGCGTGTTAGCGTTCATTAACCAAGGATTAACTAGTTGATTTGCAGCTAAGGCAATGTTGGTTGTGTTGTCGAGGGTTACTAGATAATCTTCTTGAGCCACTTGCGCAGCTAGACATAGGCTGTGCTCAAAAGCATCGTAATCGTCGATAACTTGTGGATGATGAAATACCGCTAAGATTGCGTTTGTTTGCTCTAACAGACTAATTAAAGCGGCACTTGTAAGTGCTGGTGTGGTGCCTTTTTCACAAGGCGTTGCAAGTATTAGTGCCTTGATGTTTGCTTGCGTTAAATACAGTTCTATACTGGCTTGCCATGTTTGAGGGCATACAATAATTGGGCGTTGGCATCCTAATGGGCCCACAATATCCATCACATTGGCAATAAGTTTATTGGCATTTGAGGCGTGTAAACTATCGATAACGATGACTGGTGTAAACATAAGCATTGCTCCATCCATTTAAGCGTAACTTAATAGAGCAGGTTGTGTTCCAATTTTTGAATAGCTAATTAATACAATAGGTTATTGAATTTCTTATAGGTTTTTTAGCAATTCTTTAACGCTGATTTTGCAATTTGCAATGAAATATAAAAAGGAAAAGTGATTTACGCTTCTTCTTTGAGGGATTTATTGGGATGTACTTCGGCGTGAGGGAATCTTTCTTGATGTGATTCGAGGGCTTTTTTAATGTGTTGGTAGTTTTCAAAGCTTGGGATTGAGCTTTGAGAGTATTGTTGGGTACTTTCTGACGCCGTATCGTCGAGGTGGTAAATAGGTGATTCTTCGTCAGGGATCTCAATCACTTCAGGTGCTTTTGATGCTAACGAAGATTTGGGAAACCAGATTTCAATGCTTGAGTGGGCAACGATCAATACAAAAGGTAATGCCAGCCACATTAATTGCTTTTGATATAACAACCCTAAGGTCAATAGTAAGCAGATGAGAGTGATGTAAATAAATATGAGCTGTGTTTTGGGTTGCATCATCCATGTTCCAATTAAGCGGGGTGAAAAATGAACTGCATTGATTCACTCCCTGAATCAATTTCTTACAGTCTAACAACTATTTATAAATTGTATACCTTTTTTGTTACGCGTTTGTTAATTTTTCAATTGCGCGCTTATACATAGGTGCTGCTTCTTCCGCGCTAGCAATACAAGTGTCTAGATCGCGTAGTTTGCCATCGCTTAAGTGGTAAACCCAGCCATGTAGGCGAAGTTCTTGGCCACGAGCCCAAGCGTCTTGAACAATTGAAGTGTGGGCAACATTCATAACCTGCTCAATAACGTGTAGCTCAGTCATTCGATCTTGTTTAGCACCAGCGTCGGTAAAGGTATTTAGGTGTTCACTGTGCTTGTGTTGTACGTCTTTGATATGGCGTAACCAATTGTCTACCAGACCAAACTTGGCGTTGTTCATCGCTGAGTTAATGCCGCCACAATTGTAATGGCCTGTCACAATAATGTGTTTTACTTTAAGTACTTCAACGGCATATTGAATCACTGAAAGACAGTTTAGATCGGTGTGAACAACACAGTTTGCAACATTGCGATGTACGAAGAGTTCCCCCGGTTTTAAACCGACAATTTCATTGGCTGGAACACGTGAGTCTGCACAACCAATCCATAGGTAGTCTGGATTTTGTTGTTCGCTGAGTGATTTAAAGAAACCAGGCTCTTGTTCTTCAACTTGTTGAGCCCACTGCACATTGTTGGCAAATAAGTTTGGTAGAAATTTCATGAAACTCTCTTTCTGATCAGTAAACGGGTGAATTGTTATAATGTGACATAAAATGTCATGACGGTGGATATAATAGCTGTAATTCGTGGCATTTGATAGTAGCTGTTAGCTGGTCGGACGGGAATATTTGAGAATTTTTTAGTTGAGCCGGATATAAGAAAGGCAACTTGCGTTGCCTTTCTTATACTTGATTATTTTACTTCTTTACCTTGTGCTTGAAGGTCAGCGTGGTAGCTAGAGCGTACCATAGGGCCACACGCTGCATGGGTGAAACCAAGCTCGTTGGCAATTTCACCTAGCTCATCAAATTCAGCTGGTGGCACATAGCGCACAACAGGAAGGTGATGTTTACTCGGTTGTAGGTATTGCCCTAAAGTAAGCATTTCTACATTGTGTTCACGTAAATCTTTAAGTACTTCAACAATTTCTTCGTTTGTTTCACCCAAGCCCATCATTAAGCCAGACTTAGTGGTCACTTGTGGGTGTATTTCTTTAAAGCGTTTCAGAAGTAATAACGAATTCTTGTAGTGAGCACCTGGACGAACTTCGCGATAAAGACGCGGCGCAGTCTCTAGGTTGTGGTTAAGTACATCAGGTGGCTCAGTCGCCAAGATATCGAGTGCTTTGTCCATACGGCCTTTAAAATCTGGTACGAGAATTTCGATTTTAATGTCTGGTACAGCGGCACGAATTTCGCGAACACAGTCGGCGAAGTGCTGAGCACCGCCATCGCGCAAGTCATCGCGGTCTACTGAAGTAATTACCACGTATTTTAACTTCATGTCTTTAATGGTTGCTGCAAGTTTAGTTGGCTCTTCAGCGCTAACTGGCAGCGGACGGCCATGAGCAACGTCACAGAACGGACAACGACGCGTACAAATCGCACCTAAAATCATAAAGGTCGCTGTACCGTGATTAAAACACTCAGAGAGGTTAGGACAAGAGGCTTCTTCACATACTGAGTTAAGGTTGTGCTTGCGCATCGCGCCTTTAATTTCATCAATACGGGCAGAGCTGCTTGGTAGTTTTACGCGTAACCATTTTGGCTTGCGCAGCACTTCTTTCTTTTCTTGCTCAACGATTTTAACAGGGATGTAAGCGAGCTTGTCTGCATCACGCAGTTTTTCACCTGCAACTAGCGTAGATTGTTTAACCTTCGTCATTAATAAATCCTGTAATTTCTTCAACCTCGCTGTAACCTAACAGCTGGGTAATAATTGGCATGAGGTCACGCTGCACGCGTCCGACACTGTCGATATTGCTATAGTCGCTGACTTGAATCATTTCTAGTCCTGCGTAACCACATGGATTAATTTGTTTAAATGGCGATAAGTCCATATTGACGTTTAGGGCAAGGCCGTGAAAAGAACATCCTTTGCGAATGCGTAGCCCTAATGAGGCAATTTTCTTTTCGTCAACATAAACACCCGGTGCATCTTTTTTCGGATAGGCACTAATATCGTATTTATCTAGTACCTGTACGAGAGATTGTTCAATACGGGTCACTAACTCTCGAACGCCAATTTTTAAACGTTTGATATCAAGGAGGAAATAAGCCACTAATTGACCAGGTCCGTGATAGGTTACCTGACCGCCGCGGTCGACTTTAACAACGGGAATGTCACCGGCAAACAGCATGTGTTCTTCCTTGCCTGCTTGGCCTTGGGTAAACACAGGCGGATGTTCAACAAACCAAATCTCGTCTTTTGAATTAGCGTGACGATTGTCAGTATAGGCTTGCATGGCATGCCAAACGCGTTCGTAATCGCGCTCGCCTAAATAGCGATAGACAATGGGCTGTTGTGTTTGCGGTGATTGCTCAGTCATAAAACCTCAACAATATTAAAGTACGTAACGTACGATATCGATACCTGATAATGATTTGTAAAGGGTTTCAATGTGCTCTTTACTGGTCACTGTGAGTGAATATGAAATTGAGTGGTACTTGCCTGTACTGCTCGTTCTAACACCTGGTAGGCGCTTATAGGCATTCGGTGTCAATTCGTCTAATACGACTTCAACTTTAGTCGGCAGTTCATCAACTGCGTCGCCCATAATGCGAAATCCGAACTCACATGGGAAATCTAGGATTTCATCAAATTTAGTGTCCATTGTAATCTCCAACACTGTTTGGCTAACAAGCTGCGCTTGTTTTTATTGATAGGTTAATACACGACGGTCGGCGATGGTAGCTAAGTTTACTAATGGCCATCTATTCGTCGGTATTTTGGGCAGCGCCCAAAAAATTCGGGCTATCTTAACTGATCATCTATGTTGGGGCTAGCACTATGAGCGAAAACTTGGATACAGTTCGCCTGATCCGATGATTGAAATTGCTATAACATATAGGTTTCTATTCCAATAAAAAGGCCGCTAAATGCGGCCTAGATAAGGATATGTATTAGCGTTTTTTAGCTAAACCAGCCGTTAATCATTTGCTTGAAGTAATCCATAGTGCGCTTAAACCAGCCACCTTGTTCAACTTCGTTTAATGTTACTAGCGGATAGCTAGCGATGTCTTTACCGTCAAGTTGGATAAATACTGTACCTACTTGCTCACCTTTAGCAATCGGTGCTTCTAATTCTTTAGAAAGCTCGAAGCTTGCTTTGAGGTTTTTACTTTGACCACGACGAATAGTTAATGGCGTTGACTCAGTGATGCCAAGTTTTACTTCATCGGTGGCGCCGTACCATACGCGCTGGCTGGCAAATTCATGACCCGCTTGGTATGGGATGACAGTTTCAAAAAAGCGAAAGCCATAGTTTAAGATTTTCTTACTTTCGCTTGCGCGAGCACGGGCACTCTTGGCACCCATTACAACAGCTATCAAACGCATATTGTCTTTAGTCGCTGAAGAAACCAAACTGAAACCAGCTTTTGAGGTGTGGCCAGTCTTCATGCCATCTACGTTCATGCTCTTATCCCACAGCAGGCTGTTGCGATTAGCTTGTTTGATGTTGTTGTAGGTAAAGAACTTTTCTTTGTAAAGGGCGTATTCTTCTGGTGTTTCGCTAATGATAGCGCGGGCTAATAATGCCATGTCAAAAGCGGTTGTTTTGTGCTGTGTGCTGTCTAAACCATGGCTGTTTTCAAAGAAACTGTTGGTCATGCCAAGTTCAGTTGCCACGTTATTCATAATGTCGGCAAAACCGTCTTCTGTACCAGCAATGTGTTCAGCCATAGCGACACAAGCGTCATTACCAGATTGAATTACGATGCCACGATTTAAATCAGCAACAGAAATCTCTTTGCCAACTTCGATAAACATCTTCGATGAGTCTGGGAAATTTTTGGCCCATGCATTTTCGCTGATTGTTACCAAATCACTATTTTTTAAGTTGCCGCTCTTAAGCTCACGACCGATGATAAAGCTGGTCATTAATTTAGTTAAGCTTGCAGGGGCTAATAGGTCATGTTCATTTTCAGCGGCTAGCACTTTCCCCGTTGTTTGATCAACTAGGATATAGCTTTTGGCTGCGACTGTCGGTTGATTTGGGATAATGGTCGTTGCTGCAACAGTGTTTGCTGAAATTAGCATAAGAGCCACTGTCGTTGCCTGTTTTAGGCGGCGAGAAAATGTAAACATAAAAATGTAACCGTAATAAATGAAAAAACGCGCAGTTTACGAATAAGCTTGCGAATAAATAAAGCAGCAATACTAACTAATTAAGGCATTTTGATAAATGCTTTTGGGAAATTAATTTGCACTTTTTTTAGGACAGATTCACAGTGAGTTAAGTTCACTATAGGTCCCAATAAAAGTCGATTAATTTTCCCAACGGATTCAATCGTATAGGGCACTTGGTGTGTTTTCGACTCTGCAGTTAATATATCCGTCGCTCGTTGCTTATCGGAATTGGCTGCTAACTGTATAAAGCATGCTGGATATTGGAACTGTTTTGGTTTTTGAGGCGAAACCACTTCAATGGCAACGTGGGCTGTTCCGTGTTTTAAGACCCCAAGTTTATAAGCTGCGCCATAAGACAAATCAATGATTCTATCGGGATGAAATGGCCCACGATCGTTAACTCTGACGATAGTACTTAGGTTATTTTCTAAGTTGGTGACTTTGACAAAGCTTGGGATTGGCAGGGTTTTATGTGCCGCTGATAAACCATACATATTAAACACTTCACCGTTTGAGGTGTCGTGACCATGGAATTTCTGGCCATACCATGAGGCAATGCCCTGAGCTTTATAGCCAGCAGCATCTTTGAGTACTTGATAGTTTTTACCACGCACTTGGTAATCATTATTCGCCCATCGCGATGGCGGCAGATATTGCGGCTCGATATCGGCAATTTCTTCGGCGGTTGGCAAACGACTCGGAGCGTGATCTTGCTCGATATCATAACGCGACTGACTCGGCATTAGCGTACAGGCTCCTAGAGACAAAATAGTCGCGCCTATTATTAAACGCTTAATGGAATGAACTAGCATAAATTATCGATTAAATTTGCGATGGGTGTGAATGGCCATAATGATGCCAAAACCACTCATCAGGGTAATCATAGAGGTACCGCCCCAACTCACAAGCGGTAGCGGAACACCAACTACTGGCAATAATCCGGAAACCATACCGATGTTTACAAATAAATAAACAAAGAAGGTTAGGGTGATTGCACCAGCGAGAATCTTAGAAAATGGCTCTTGCGCGTTATTAGCGATAAATAAACAGCGAGCGATTATAAATAGATAGACGCACAACAGTCCTGCGACGCCGTATAAACCAAATTCTTCACTAAACACCGAGAAAATAAAGTCGGTATGACGCTCAGGCAAAAATTCTAATTGAGATTGCGTACCGTTGAGCCAGCCTTTGCCTTCGAGACCACCAGAGCCAATGGCAATTTTTGATTGAATGATGTGATAGCCGTTTCCTAGTGGATCCGTTTCGGGATTAAGAAAGGTTAACACGCGGCGCTTTTGATAGTCGTGTAAGAAAAAGGTCCACATCATAAATCCAAACGGCACTGCGGCAATGCCAAGAGATCCAATTACGCGCCAGCTCATACCCGCTAAAAACAGGGCGAAAACACCTGAGCTAGCAACCAAAATCGAGGTACCTAAATCCGGTTGTTTGTAGATTAAAAATACCGGGACAGCAATTAAGAACGCTGCGATAAGCGCGTGCTTAATGTTAACTGGCAAGGCATAGCGAGTAATGTAGTGAGCAATCATAATCGGCAATATGAGTTTCATTGCTTCAGATGGTTGAAACTTCGCTACACCAAAATCAATCCAACGTTGCGCACCTTTACCAACGTGGCCAAAGAGTAATGTGGCCACGAGAAGTCCGACACCAACTAAAAATAGCGGTATAGCCCAACGTCTTAAAAAGGTTGGTGGAAATTGCGCAGCGATGACCATAGCAGTAATTGAAGCGCCCATGTTGATGGCTTGGCGTTTTACCATGGCAACGCTTTCACCGCCTGCACTGTAAATGACCACTAAAGAGATGCAAAACAGTGTTAATATTCCCGCTAGCAGCGGAAAATCAATATGGATTTTATGGCTCAATGGTGCTGGTTTGGCAAAGCCTGCTTTATTATCGTTCATTAATGACTGTGTCCTGCATCATTGTGGGCGTTTTCTGTACTAAAACGTGAGGAGTTATTGGCCACTAGCGATGGGGCTATGCTTTGTTTTGCAAGATAGACATCAAACAGTTTACGGGCAATTGGTGCTGCGCTACTTCCGCCACCACCGGCGTTTTCAACGACTACAGTGACAGCTATTTCTGGCTTTTCGTATGGTGCATAGCCGACATACATTGCGTTATCGCGATGGCGCTCAGCGATTTTTTCCGCATCGTATTCTTCATCTTCCGCGATACTAATCAGCTGCGCTGTACCGGTTTTTCCAGCAGAAACATAGGGGGCTCCTTTAAAGACGTTATAAGCGGTGCCACCGATATCATTAACTACTCCCCACATGCCTTTTTGCGCTATCTTCCAGTTGTAATTGTCTTTGAGTGTGATCGGAGGACGTTCGTCGGCTGGTAATTGCAATAAGCCGTTTTCACCTTGGCTAGCGCCTAGTATTTGTGGCGTAAAGAATTTACCGCTAGCTGCAACAATTGCCGTTGAGTTGGCTAGCTGAATTGGCGTTGCTGTCCAATAACTTTGGCCGATACCTAAGGAAATCGTGTCTCCCGGATACCAAGGTTGATTGTGACGACCGCGTTTCCATGCTCGCGATGGCATAATGGCGCTTTTCTCTTCATAGATATCTACGCCAGATTTAACGCCAAAGCCGAACCTATCCATAAATGGACTAATGCGATCGATTCCCAATCGATTTGCAACATCGTAATAGAAAGTATCACAGGATTTAATCATCGCTTTAAACACATCTACTTTGCCGTGCCCCCAGGCTAAGTGATCGCGAAAGCGACGTTCGACATTGGGTAATTTAAACCAACCTGGATCAGTAATTGATGTCTGCTCGGTAATGATGTTTTCTTCCAGTGCTAATAGTGACATTAATTGCTTAATAGTCGATGCGGGTGGGTAAGTACCTTGTGTCGCACGATTGATTAATGGCTTATCGGCTGAGAGCAATTTACGATATTCCTCGCCTGAAATACCGTGTACAAATAAATTTGGATCGTAACTTGGGCTGCTTACCAATGCTAAGACCGCACCGTTATTAGGATCTATTGCCACCACTGAACCTCGACGACCCGCTAACTCTTCAAAGGCTTTTTTCTGCAAATTGATATCAATATTGAGGTACAGATCTTGGCCGTGTTCTGGCGCAGTTTCATTAAGCACTCGGACTATACGCCCACGATTGTTTACTTCGATTTCTCGATAACCAGGTTGTCCATGTAATAGTTTTTGATAAAACTTTTCAATTCCTAGGCGACCAATATCACGTGTTGCAGCGTAGGTAGCTTCTTCGCCGTCGGCGATAATTCTCGCTTGGTCTTTTTTATTGAGTTTAGCGACATAGCCAAGGGCATGAGTGAGTATTTCACCATACGGGTAATGGCGCTTTAGGCGTGCTTCAATTCGCGCTGCAGGAATCTTATGAAGAGCAACACTGAGTCTTGCCACTTGTTTCTGCGTTAGGCGGTTTTTAATCGCAACACTTTTAAAGCTGTTGCGGCGCTGTCTTTTGGCTGATTTTAAAAAACGTTCTCGCTCTTCATCAGTAATTTCAATGATTGTTGCTAAATCATCAATGGTTTGGGTAAGGTTTCTTGTCAAATCAGGAATGATTTCTAAACTGTGACTGGGCTTATTCTCGGCGAGGATAACGCCGTTTCGGTCGTAAATTAAACCTCGGTTAGGCGCAATGGGAATCACTTTAATGCGGTTGCCATTCGCTTGAGTCTGATATTTGTCGTATGAATTAACTTGAATGTTATAAAGGTTTGATAATAAAACGAAAATCAAAACGATAACGCCAGCGAACGCAATAATAGCTCGCCGTGTGAAAAGGGCGTTTTCGAGGGCTTGATTTCTGATTGGAGTACGATTCTTTAAAAACATGAACAATCAATATGGGAAAATATCCGCACATTTGACCACAGATCGGGTAAATACTCTATAGCAAAACAAGGGGATAATATAAAAACACCTGTCTCAGACAGGTGTTTAGGCAAATAGTTCGATTATTCGCGGTGATAAGGGTGATTGTTATTGATGCTCCAAGCGCGATAAAGTGCTTCGGCAACAATCACTCGAACCATTGGGTGCGGCAGTGTCAATGCTGACAGTGACCATTTTTGCTCAGATGCAGCGATACAAGAAGGAGCTAAGCCTTCTGGGCCGCCGATGAGTAAGCTGACATTACGACCGTCTAGCTGCCATTTCTCTAGATTTTTAGCCAAGGTAGGCGTTGACCAAGGTTTACCTTCGACTTCTAGGGTAACAATGCGATTGCCCTTGGGAATAGCAGCTAAGGTGAGTTCACCTTCTTTTTCTAGAATGCGTTTGATATCGGCATTTTTTCCGCGTTTACCCGCTGGAATTTCTAGGATTTCTAAACTGCAATCTTTGGGAAAACGGCGTACATATTCCTGCACACCACTTTCTACCCAAGCTGGCATTTTGGTGCCAACGGCAACTAATTGAATTTTCATTTAGTTGTTAAGGTGCTTAGAGTCGCCACCCCAAAGTTGCTCTAGGCGGAACAAATCGCGGTGTTCTTGATCCATAACGTGAACAATCACATCATTCATATCAAGTAGCACCCAGCCACCTTCTTTTAAGCCTTCAATACCTAAAGGAGGCATTTCAGCTTTCTTTGCTTCTACTAATAGGTTGTTTGCCACAGCGCGACAGTGACGAGCAGAAGTACCAGTACAAACAATGATGTTGTCTGCCATAGGAGAAAGTTTGGCAACGTCTAAAACTACGATGTCTTTAGCTTTCATATCTTCAAGTTGTTCAGTAATGAACTCTACTAATTGAGTGCCTTGCAAGGGAATACCTATTGTGTGTGTCAAAAATAAAGTGGCGTATTCTACCATTCAATTGTTTGAGCTAACAGCGTTGGATGTAGTTATTTGGCCAACAAAGTCACAAAGTTGGCCGTCGTTTATCAATAACCTGTTGTAATAGACGTCTATTCATTAACTCTAAGCAGTTCTTGGGCATTTGCTAGCGTGTTGTCGCTAATGCTATTTCCGCCAAGTAGGCGAGCAAGCTCTTGCACACGTTCTGATTCAGATAACGGTACCATGGTGGTGTGCGTGGTTCGTCCATCGGTGTGTTTTACGACGCGCATTTGATGGTGGCCACAGCCAGCAACCTGTGGCAAGTGAGTCACACAAGCAATTTGTGTTGATTGACCTAACTCCCTTAGCATTTCACCGACAGTTGCCGCTGTTGGGCCACTAATACCTACGTCAACTTCATCGAAAATCAGTGTTGGTGTGGCAACCTTATTGGCGGTAATCACCGAAATGGCAAGGCTGATACGCGATAACTCACCGCCTGATACCACTTTATTGAGCGCATCTAGTGGTTGCCCAGGGTTAGTTGATACCAAAAACGCAACACTGTCTAAACCGTGCTTGTTGATGTTGCCACTTTCATTAAATGTTACATCGATTGCGAACTTGCCATGCTCCATACTTAATCGTTTCATCGACTTGGTAACGAGTTTTTCTAATTTAGACGCATACTTTTGGCGGCTTTGTGATAGTTGCTGTGCTTGCTCGTAGTATTGTGCTGCAATTTGTTCAAGTTGTAATTCTAGTTCGCCAATACGCGCATCATCGTGATTAATTGCTTGTAATTCACTGTGAATACTTTGATGAAGTGCTGGTAATTCCTGCGGTGTTACTTGATGTTTACGCGCTAGCTGCATTGCTTTACTCAAACGTTCATCAAGCTCGGCTAAACGCTCTGGATTTTGTTCAACACTTTCTTGATAGCTTGTTAGTTCTTGTGCGCTTTCTTGGACTTGAATCAGTGCACCATTGAGCATTTCAATTAACGGCTCTACACTGCTGTCTTGTTCTATAAGCTCGTCTAAGGTAGCAAGAGCACTGTTGAGCGCTGATTCTATGTTGAAGCTATCATCTTCGGTGAGTTGATGAAGCAGTCGGTGACAGCTCAATTGAATTGATTCGCTGTTAGACAGGCGCTGATGTTCTTGTTCAATTTCGTCAAACTCGCCTTCCAATAGTGCAAACGCATCTAGCTCTTCGACTTGGTATTCAAGCAATTGTACCTTAGCTTGCGCTTGTTGTTGGGCAACTTGTAACTCTTTCAATTCCGCATTGATTTGGCTGTAATTTTGATGGCTCAAGGCCACCTGAGCATTGAGCTTTTGGTGATTGGCGTATTGATCTAATAACGATAATTGAAGTGCACTATCGAGCAAGCCTTGGTGGGCATGTTGGCCATGAATATTGAGGAGAAATACGCCAATTTCTTTCAGCTGACTAATCGGCACTGGCTTACCATTGATATAGCCTTTCGAGCGTCCTTCTTTTGAAATAACACGGCGAATAATACATTGCTCATCATTGTCTAATTCGTGGTGACGAAGAAACTTTAATGCGGGCTTATTGCCCTCAACACTGAAGGTGGCACTAATATCGGCGCGCTTACCACCAGGACGAACCATTGCGCCTTCGCCTCTAGCACCTAAACACAGTGAAATAGCGTCGATAGCTATCGATTTACCGGCACCTGTTTCACCGGTAATAGTGGTCATTCCTTCTCCAAACTCGATATCGAGCGCGTCTACGATGGCAAAATCATTTACAGTTAATTGAGTTAGCATTGTCGTCACCTGTGTAAATTGGCTAAACCGTATATTTTTATACAGTGGTTTTGTACAGATATGTTTATTTATACAGTTGTTTTTTCGGTGATGCAATATTTTTGTTTATTTGATAGACGGGAAGGTAGGCGAGGATTATCAAATAACCTCGCAAATTGTTGAATTACTGCTGATTGAGGATTTGATTGAATCTGTCCTCTAATTTTCCGCCGATGATCTTGACTCGGCGCTGCATTTCGTCCTTCCAAAGTTTGTCCTTGCTAATTGACTCAGGCAGTTTCAAAGAGCGCTCATTCGAACCAACGTAAAGAAAGCCATCGACGAGATCTTGCAGGTTAGCGTCGGACATATCCATCTTAGATAAAGTGAAGCGTGCTTTAGGCATAATGTCTTGAAAGTGGATTGGCGCTAGTGTGGTTTCGCTAGTCGAAATGATGCCATTTTCCTGTTGCTCGAATGGGTGTTGCAAAACTTTTTGAATCATCGGCCAAACAGTAAATGTAGCGTTAGGTTTCGCTTTGTTAATACGGTCGACTAATGAATGTTGTTGCGACTCACTCGATAGTAAGTGAAAGCCACCAAAAATTAGAAATGCTTTTTCGTTGGAGTTTATTAGCGGCTCAATCTGCTGATAAAACCCTTCAACTTTATTCTGTGCCGCACTTTCCCACTGCTGAGAAGTGACGTTTTTGTTCCAATCAAAATGAGATTCAGCAAGGATGACGTTTATTTTATTGTCTTTCGCTCTAGATTGATTCTCTGTGCGAATCGCTTTGAAAAAATTAAGGTAGTCGTCGTTTAGCCACGCGGTAAAGTAAATGGTTTCTCGTAACACGTGTTTCAAATGAGTTTCATCAACGTCTTTACCTGCTATGTAGTCATCTATCCATACTTGGGATTTTTGATTACCAAATTCAACAACAATTTTGTTCACATGAGGAGTGATTTTGTTCGACGTTACAATTTTAGTAATTTCAGACATGTAACCCGGATAATAGTGTGCATCCCCAAGTGCGACGAATTGTTTGGTTTTAAATGCTTTATTAACAACCTGAATTGATGGTTGAAGTTGTGTAGCAAGTTGGCTTTTTTGCTCATCGTTGAGTGCTAGTTGCGCCGTTTTCGGAAGATAGTCACAACCAGTAACAGCTAAGATTAAAGCAATTGATAAACAAAAATGTTTTAGACTCATTGTTGTCCTTGAAAAATGATAAATAATTGAGGACGCATTGTAGAGATTTATTCCTAATTTTTAAATCTAAATGATAGTTATTTTCAACCGCGTGTGAGCTATGGAAATAATAATAGCGCCTTGGCGATTGATTTTTTTGGTATCACCCTAATAAAAGAAGTAGGAGGAATTATGGATAGAATGTTACGTTTTTTACTGATGGTGTTAATTATCGCTTTGGCCATCACTTGTTATCAAATTGGCTTTGCGACAGGAACTTACGCCCTAGTTGCCCTTGGCTTGGTATTAGAAGTTGCCTTTTGGATTGGGATTTTTAAAAAGCCTAAGAAAGTAACGAGTTAAAGGTTACAAGCTGCAATGAAACTAAAGCGTTCTATATATCAGAAACCGCAACGTGCTCGTTACTTCTGGCTAGCTTGGTTACTGATTGCTGTGCTCGCGCTGGCAACGGTTTGGGGGCCAGAGTTAGGCGGTGCTCATCCAAAGCCTGATCTTAAAGGCAGTCCACATGTTAGTCAGTCGATAAATGGCGACATTGCCAA
>JBMYWG010000062.1:0-15099 GCA_049607155.1 Psychrobium sp. | reverse complement strand
AACACGGGAAATTAAAAGCGGGTGAGACGGTCTTAATCAGCGGAGCTAGCGGTGGTGTTGGTTATTTGGCAGTGCAATTAGCCCTTAATGCGGGGGCTAAGGTTATTGCGGTAGCCAGTAAAGCAAGCGGTGAGAAATTACTAGCCTTGGGTGATGTTACGCTGATCGATTACAGTGATGCGAGCGTATTTGAAACGCTGCCAGCAATCGACTTGTGGTTTGATTTGATTGGTGGTGAGCCTGCTATATTGCAACTTACTGCAGCTAACGAGCTAGAGCGTTTAGTCACAGTGCCAACAGTGAGTAAAGATTTTGTCTGTGACAGTGTATTAGGCAAGGCGACTAGCGCACAGGGCATGTTAGTGAAAAACGATAAACAACAGCTGACTAAATTGGTGCGCGCGGTTGAAAATAATGAGCTGAGTCTCAATATCGCCAAGTACATGCCGTTAGCGCAAGCGAGCGCTGCACATCAATTCGCTGAGTTAGGCGCTGCTGGTGGCAAAATCGTGTTGACGACTAACTAATGTTAATCACGCTGTTCGTAGCGAGCTTCTTGGCGGCCACAATATTGCCCGGCGGCTCAGAAGCGTTATTGTTGGTTAATCTAAATCAACGACCAGATCTGGTGATATGGCTCGTTGTTATGGCGAGTATTGGTAATACGCTAGGTAGCGTAACCAGTTATGGTTTAGGTGCTATTGGCGCCAAGAAACTGAGTGAAAAACAGCTAAATTCTAAGGCGGCAATGTGGGTTAAACGCTATGGCGTTTATTCATTGTTACTCAGTTGGCTACCGCTGGTGGGTGATGTGATTTGCATTGCTGCTGGCCTGTTTAAGTTGCCACTGTGGCGTAGTATTTTGTTTATTGCTATCGGTAAAACGACACGCTATTGCATTGTTGCCACTTTATATTTCGCCGCTTGATGTCTTTTGTTACACAAGTCGCTTGTTGCACTAAACTGGCAATGATAGAGTCGTGTCTGCGACGTTGAATATAAGTAGAGAAAAATTTTGATAAATTGTTATAAAGACAAACTCTCCCAATTAAAAGATCCTAAATTCGCGCCAATTTTTACGCAAATACAACGTGGCATCGAGCGTGAAGCCCTACGAATGAACGACAAAGCTGAGCTGTCGGATAAGCCACACGCAAAGGCGCTGGGCTCTGCATTAACGCACGGCGACATCACTACAGATTATGCCGAAACTCTACTGGAATTCATTACCCCTGTTCACAACGATATTGATGAATTGGTGGACTATTTGGCTGATTTGCATCGTTACACCTTAGATAATATCGATGATGAATTGTTATGGCCGATGAGTATGCCGTGTATGGTCGCCAATGAAGGTGACATTGAGCTAGCCAATTACGGCACATCAAACGTTGGTCAAATGAAGCACATTTATCGTCAAGGCTTAAAGAACCGTTATGGCAGTTTGATGCAGGTGATTTCTGGACTGCATTTTAACTATTCATTAGGTGATGATGCGTGGCCTGTACTGCAACAGTTCTTCAAAGATGACAATCAGTTACAAGATTTTCGCTCTACTCGCTACTTCTCGTTAATTCGCAACTTCCACCGTTTAGGTTGGGTCATTCCATATATGTTTGGCGCATCGCCTGCACTGTGTGGTTCATTTATCAAGAATGGCATGCCGTATGATTTTGAAAAACTCGGCAATGGTACTTATTACCTGCCATACGGCACTAGTCTTCGCTTAAGCGATTTAGGCTACACCAATAGCGAGCAAGACAATTTATCTATCTGTTATAACGATATCGAAAACTACGTAAACTCAGTTAATAACGCTATTTCTATGCCATCTGAAAAGTTTGAAAAGATCGGTATCAAAGAAAATGGCGCATACAAACAGCTCAACTCGAACGTACTGCAAATTGAGAATGAGCTCTATGCACCAATTAGACCTAAGCGCGTAGCTCGCTCTGGCCAAAAGCCGTCAGAAGCACTAAAAGAAGGTGGCGTTGAATATATCGAAGTTCGTTCTCTAGACGTTAATCCATTTGTTAATGTTGGTATCGACAAAACGCAAATCAAATTCCTTGATATGTTCTTGATGCACTGCATGTTATGGCAAGACAAACCGATGAGCCAAGAGCGTCGCCAACAAAAGGTTCGCAACTTAAATAACGTGATTTTAAATGGCCGTCAGCCTGGCTTAATGCTTGAAGAAGGTGATGACGAGATTTCATTACAAGATTGGATGGCACGCTTATTTGATGCACTAGGAAGCATCGCTGAGTTATTTGATCACCACAACGGCGGCAACGAATACCGTGCTTGTTTAGAAGAGCTACGCCCTATGGTAAGTGACCCTGAAGCAACCTTGTCAGGTAAGTTAATGGCATTACTCAAAGAGAATGAGCTTGATAACACGCCATTTGGTGTGGCGCAGGCTCAGAAATTTAAGCAGCAGTTTAGTGAACGTGACTATCAAAAATTGTCGCCAGAGATCTTGCGTCAACGCGCGGAGGAATCCTTGCGTGAACAAGCGGAGATTGAAGCGGCAGATACCCAATCAATCGATGAGTATCTAGCAAATTATTTTACTAAATAACCAATTAATTAGCCAAGGAAAGCATATTGATGAAACAAAGATTGTCACGCTTGTTACCCCTTAAAATATGTTTGGCTTTTGTGGTGCTAATCAGTAGTGGTTGCGCCACCTCACCGCCTGCTAATCCAGAAAATATTTGTGCGATTTTTAAAGAGCACGACCATTGGCATGAAGCCGCTTTAGACACTAAAACCAAATGGGGCGTACCTGTTCATGTGCCTATCGCCATGATGTACCAAGAGAGTTCTTTTAAGAGTGATGCTCGCCCGCCGATGCGCTATTTCCTCGGCTTTATTCCTTATGGACGAGCGAGCTCTGCTTATGGTTATGCACAAGCTAAAACCATGACCTGGGATGATTATGTGCGTGAAACCGGCAATAGCTGGGGCGATCGTAATGACTTTGCCGATGCAATAGATTTTATGGGCTGGTTTATTTATAAAACGCATAAAATCAATGGTGTTTCTAAGTGGGATGCCTATGGCCAATACCTTAATTATCACGAAGGTTGGGGCGGTTATAAGCGCAAGAGCTATAATAAAAAACCGTGGCTGAAGAAGGTGTCGAAAAAGGTACAAGCACGCGCTAAGCGCTACGCAGGGCAATATGCCAAGTGTAAGGACGATTTGTCTGATAGCTGGTGGTAGCTTTTTCTAAAATTCATTATGTTAGAACAACAATTATCGCAAACCTTTGGTTTTGATCAGTTTCGCATTGGTCAGCAGCCGGTGGTTGAAGCTATTTTACGCGGCGAAAGTGCTGCTGCTATTTTCCCAACTGGCTCGGGAAAATCCCTGTGTTATCAGTTTCCAGCGACTCAACTCCCTCATTTAACGCTCGTTATCTCGCCGTTATTGGCTTTGATGCAAGATCAGTTAACGTTTTTGCATAGCAAAGGCATTGCAGCAGGGACAATCGATTCCACGCAAACGCCGCAACAGTCGCAACAGGTAATGAGCGATGTGCGTGAAGGGCGCTGTAAGATTCTAATGGTCTCAGTCGAGCGTCTTAACAACGAGCGTTTCAGGCAGTTTTTATCTAGCGTACCTATTTCATTGTTGGTGATTGATGAGGCCCACTGTATTTCAGAATGGGGTCATAATTTTAGGCCGGATTACTTAAAGCTACCCCGTTATCAACGGCAATTTAATATCCCTCAAGTCTTGCTGTTAACGGCAACCGCTACTGAAAAAGTGGTGGCGGATATGGGGCGCAAGTTTGCTATCCCTGAGCAAAATATTACGCTTACCGGTTTTTATCGCTCTAACCTCAATTTAAATGTGGTGGGTTGTGAGTCTGATAAGCGATTATTAACACTTAGCCAATGGCTAACACCGCGCCGTCAGCAATGTGGTGTCGTGTATGTAACCTTGCAAAAAACAGCGCAAACATTGGCGGCTGATTTAGCGGCACAAGGCTTTAATGCTGTGGCTTATCACGCTGGCATGGATAGCGATGAGCGCGCGCGTATTGTTAGCGATTTTATGAACTCCACTAATCAAATAATCGTTGCCACAATTGCCTTTGGGATGGGCATTGATAAAAGCGATATTCGCTTTGTTGCCCACTTTGATATGCCAAAATCGATTGAAAACTATGCCCAAGAAATTGGCCGTGCGGGACGTGATGGCATGGCGAGTGATTGTTTGGTATTGGCAAATCGCGACAACCTCAATGTGTTACAAAACTTTGTTTACGCCGATACTCCTTCGCGTGAAGCGATTAAGGTGGTACTGGATCAAATCCGTCAGTACCAAGCTAGCGGTCAATGGGAAGTCATAGAGAACGCATTATCCAGTGACGCCAACATTCGTCCGCTGACCTTAAAAACACTCTTGGTGTATTTAGAATTGCTTAATGTTATCAAACCGAGCTACAGCTATTTTGCGCAGTACAAATACAAGATACTGTCTTCGCAAAGTGACATCACTGGTCGTTTTGACGGCGAGCGAGCTCGCTTTATTCAGGCGATATTTGATGCCTCTAAACACGCCCGTGTGTGGTCGGTATTAGATTTTGATGCCCTCTATCAGCAATACGCTAGTGAGCGCTCGCGAGTTATTGCGGCGTTAGAATATTTGCAAGAGCAGCGGGCTATTGAGTTGCAAACAGCGCAAATGACGCAAGTCTTTCAAATAAATCCTAAAGTGTTTGATGGCGAGGCGCTGGTGGAGAAACTTTGCACCAAGTTTGAAGACAAAGAAGCGAGTGAAATTAAGCGCATTGAGCAGCTGATGGCATTTTTTGAAAGCGATCTTTGTTTGTCGCAATCGCTGTCCGGTTATTTTTCGGATCACAGCCTAACCCAAGTCTGTGGTCATTGCAGCGTGTGTGCTGGTCAAGTAGCGGTAATGCCACAGCCTAAAGCATTAACACCATTAGCGAGTTTCGATTACGGGCAACTGACCAGTGAAATTACCCTCAAGTATCGCGAGCACACCGAGTTAGCTATTAGCGTGAGTTTACTGGCGCGTTTTTTGTGTGGTTTAACAACGCCTATTTTTACCAAGCTCAAGGCGCGATCAATGACCCATTTTTCTGCGCTAGAAGCCTATCCATTTGCCGAGGTAAGGCAGTGGATTGACGAGCAAATTCGCCACTAATGATAGTGCTAAATCCAGAGTGGAAAATACTAACCATAGGCGATGGCGACTTGTCGTTCTCAGCTGCGTTATCTGGGCAAATAGCGCCATCGCAGCTAACTGCTACTGTCTATGATAATAAATCCGTTTTAGCCAATAAATACGGCTTGACTCATTTTAAGCGCCTCACAGAAAAGGGCGTTAATGTGCAAGTGTCTGTTGATGTCTTAAACCCCGATACATGGGATGGTATTGAGCTTGGCCAATATGACGTGGTGATATTTCAATTCCCCCTGATCCCAAGTGATTTTTCTGCTAGCGAATTTGCGAAGTTGTTGCAAATCGGCTCCACCAATACCTTAAATCGCTGGTTACTTCGATCTTTTCTCAAGCATTGTTTTAAGAATTTTTTGTCGCCAACAGGAGCGCGCCTTGCCGTAATTACTTCAAAAGATGTAAAACCCTATCGTCAGTGGAATATTGAAACCAGCCTTTGTCACGAGCTAGATATTAACTATCTGGGGCGCTGTGAGTTTGATATCACTAAGTTTGACGGCTATCAGGTGCGCAATGTCGATCGCGATAAGTTTGTTAAAGACACGCAAGGTTATAGTTATGTATTTAGCGATAGAGCTCACGCGCAATTAAATCTTGAACTACCAGATTATTGTACCCAACAAAACTACTGCGCTATGTGCCGGGTTGGACCGATTGACACTGAACTGGATTGGCAAGCCCATTTTGCCTCAAAACGTCATCGACAAATGACGACGTTTGAGGCGCAGTGGCAAGACTGGAGAGCCGAGTTTGATGGCTGAGTTTGATAGCTGAGTTTGAGAGCTAATCTCTTTCTTTAGATTGTGCACTGCCATCGTCGATTAAATCCACCCATTCACCTTCTTTAGGTTTATCGCCTTCACTAATGGCTTCAACAATGTCAGAGGCCACTTCAGGCACCACATCTACCACAGCACCAGCAACTTCGGCGGCGTTTTCAGGCGTGACTTCTGCAAGACGCTGCACTAATTCTACCGCTAACTCTGATTCGTTTTCTTGCTGCGCGCTATCGATAATAGGTGAATCTGGCTCATGGAAGTTTGTTGCCAGCTCGCTAGCAATATCGACTGCTGATTCTGGCAAGTTATCAGCAATAGCAACCGCAACGTCCACCGCTTGCTCTGGTGCTGACTCCCAAATTTGAGAAGCAATTTCTAGCGCGTCTTCTTCACTAGTATCATCTTCGCGATCTGCTGGACGTAGCGCTTGTTGTTCGTCACTAATGACCTGCGCGTAATATTGCGCAACTTGAATCGCAGATTCAGGTGCGTGCTCAACGGCCACTTTGGCCATTTCGCTGCGCAGCTCTGGTAATGATTCAGAGATTTGCTGCGCCACATTAACCACTTGTGTTGGATGCCACTGTGCAAGCTTAGACACTAAGTCATAAGCGTGATCAGGATTTGTTGTGACTAATGCTTGGGTGATTTCAGGCATTTGGAATGGCGCTGCCTCTTGCATTACTTCGTAAAAACGCAATACATCAATGCCGCCAACGGTAGCAATAGCACGGGCAATTTCAACACCCGATTCTGGGTTGTCTAGTGCAATAGCACGGGCCATTTTCACGGCAGCAGCGGGATCGAGCTCGGCAAGATCTTTAGCGGTTTTAGCTTGGCGAGATAATCTCGGCTCTGGCTCAACAAATTGAGTTCGCGGATCGAGAGCAGGAGAGGCTGTGGCTGCAACTACGGCGCTTTGCATAACAAAGGCCTCTTGCTCTTCCACTGGCAACGCTTTACGCACACTCATACGATAAAGTACAAAGCCCGCCAAGAACAGCTCGATTAAGATAATGAAATAAAACAGGGAATTTGCACCGATTGATTTCATGATTAGCGAGCTGGTGTAAGGGCCAATAACACCACCGATTGATTGCACTAAAATCATGGTGCCCATTGCCGCGACCATCTCACTCTGCTTGAGTTTATCTAGTGTTTCGGAAACGCTAAGCGGATAAAGACAAGCAAGGGTGCCACCAGTAATTAAGGTGGCAAGAACAAGCATGCTCGATAATCCATTGCCTGAGGACACCGTCACTAAGAAAGCAGTTAATAACGACAGGCTAATCATGCCTAATAATACGGTACGACGGTCGTATTTATCGGATAAATATCCCACTGGGAACTGCATTATAAAGGCGCCAAAAATAGCAAAACCCATGTATAGGGATAAATCAAAGGCGATGATATTTGAGGATTTTGCAAAAACTGGCAATAAATTAAACATCGAGGCGTAGACAATGCCTGAAATAAAACAAGTCATCATGCCAAGCGGCGATATTTGCACTAGCCGTTTAATGGACATGGAGGCAACATCTTCGACTTGGGGTCCTTTATGTCGGCTCAGAACTACAGGTGTCACTGCCATACATAAGAAAATCCCCGCTAAAACAAAGAGCACACTTTCTTGAGGATCGGCGGCGTTCATTAAAAATTGACCTGCGAATAACCCAAATAGTGCGGTGCCGTGATAAACCGATAGGAGCTTACCGCGATTTTCTTCAGTCGCGCTATCGCTAAGCCAGCTTTCCATCGCGGTAAACGCACAGGCATTACAAAAACCAAGTAACACCCGCATTAAGCCCCATAACACAGGATCTGTGTATAGACTGCACACCAAAATACTCACTGCACTTAACGCGACACAGCCTGCGAACATTCGAATATGGCCAGACTTTTTAATTAAGTTTTTACTGTAAATCGCCCCGATGATAAGGCCGACGAAATACAGCGATAGCACCATACCTATAGTGTCGGTATTCACACCATCGAGTCCCATGCGTACAGGCAGTAATACGTTAATGAGTCCGTTGGCAAAAAACAGAATAAAGCAGCTCACAAAGAGTGAGATTAGCGAGATAAGCGTGGTTTTCACTGTTATCCTTGGTCAATTGGTGGAGAGGTAATGAGTATATTGTATATTATCTCAGGGTTTTGTTTAAAAAGCATGACACATCGTTGACAAATACAACATTGATTAGCACCTTTCGAACTAACTAATAGCTGTAGTTTTTTTGGAATACCTGTGTTCATGCACCAACATTGCTGTGGTGTGTCTACTTGGCAGGCATTAGATTGATTGCATATTGGGCATTGCAGCATAAGCGTTTCCACATTAGTTCACGAAAATGATCAATGTCATCTTTAGGGGGCACTTTGTAATTGAACCTGTGTTTATTAGTTGTTATCGTGACCGCGAGAATTATAAAACCGAAATTTAAGTCGGTGAATAGGCAGTTGAGGTCAAGATGTTAAGTAGTATAGCCGCTATTACTATTCCATTATTATTATTGTTATTTGTTGCGTTTTTTATTTTTGATAACAATCGAAAAAAGCGCATAGCTGCAGCGAAACAAGCGTTAAATTCACGAGTTAGTGATAGTAAAAATAGTTATAAAATCGATGTCGAGCGATTTTGTGAAGAAGCGAGTTTACCGAAAACGGTTCGTGATAAACTCTATACGATTGCTAATAACTTTTTTGTTTATCAAAGTATTAATGAAGACAATGTTGCCATCTTTGAAATAGCGACGAGCAAATTGTCAAAGAGCTTTGCCGATTTATTACATCACTTTAATGAGTACGATGATTTAGAAACTGTGCATGAGCGCATAGAACTCTTTGTCGATAACCTTCCAACACAACCTCGTGGTTATAACGCGGGTTTTTATCAAAATAGTCTGACAACACTTAATCACCTTTTGATGATTCCAGAAGAAGCATTAGTTGATAAAGATAATGACTCAGATCAGTCGTCTGAGGATCAGGGGCTTAATGATGAAGTCGTCGCATCTGAGCCAATTATGGAAGAATCAAGCTACGATCAGGCACGTAGTGCCTAGTTCGGTGGAATTAACAGCGTTTTGCGTGAAAACTAGTCGCTTGAAAGATATTTAAAAAAAAGCCCTTTACCTTCATCTGTGCTTATGTATAATTCACCTCGTTCGCAGGGGTGTAGCTCCAATTGGTAGAGCGCCGGTCTCCAAAACCGGATGTTGTGAGTTCGAATCTCTCCACCCCTGCCAATCAAATTCCACGAAAAAGCCGAAACTGTTAAGTTTCGGCTTTTTTGTTTTCTGGTGCGGATGAGTTTATAGATGTTGTGAGTTCGACTGTCTCAAACATCGGCTCCACCCTTGCAAAAAGATTTATAGAAAGCCGACATTCGAAAGATTGCCGGCTTTTTTGATTTTTTAAGTATGAAATTTATAGGGAGTGATGTTGTGAGTTCGGCTTTTTTGTTTTCGGGAGTATGGAATTTGTAAGCAGTGATGTTGTGAGTTCGACTTTTGCAAATACTGGCTCCCCTCCTGCCAATCAAATTAGCAGCCACTTTTGAAAAACCAATAATCCACGTTACCTGCTATAGATTTCCATGACTTTTTTTATATTGCTGCGGCTCACCAGCACTTTGTGATTGTTTTCAGTGAGTAATACGCCTTCTCGTCCTTGCTTTTTCAACGTAGCGGGACGCAACGGATTTATCCAAAAGCTTCTATGGGTAACACCTGTGGCATATTGAGGGTTGTCTTCACTTAATATTTGAACGGCATCTTTGAGGTTGAACAGGATCAGATGATCTTGGGTCGTTGTTACAACACGCAAATAGTGCAGCTCTGCTTTTAAATAAATTAAGTCCTGTAATGAGTTTATCTTCGCTAGTTCAATAAAGTGTTTGAGTTCATTTGATACGCTGATTTGGCTCGGCGAGTTGGCTAGTGAGTGCTTGTTGTTTTCTTCGGTTATTTGTTCCTTTGCTCTGTCGTCCTCAGTCGAACCATGCATCTCAATTCTAACGCCAATCACCCAAGGTAAATTAATTATTAGCCAGCTAAACATGGCAATTGGTGTCATGTTTTTCCATTCGTGCCATAGCGTAGCCAAGTTAAACGTCGACTCTTGTTGCCAATAAATATCGAATCCTAAAGCTAAAGGGGTAAATAAAGTCGTGGCGAAGAAAGCGGCTACAAGTAAATGGATAGCTGGCGGCAACTTAGAAAAAGGTTTAGAGAGGAGCAAATGCGTCGCAACAAAAATTGCTAATCCACTAAATATTTGGGCAAACCATTGAATAAAAATTGACACTATTGAGCGGTTACTTGAGTCATCGAGCAGTGTAAACAACACCACTAAAACTGCGGCGAGGGTAAGAAAATAATGCCATGGATTAATTTTTCCAAGCGGAAACTGCCCATTCATACAAAAAACTGCCCATTCATTCAAAATCAAGGAGTTAATTAAACCAAATTCATCAAAGGACGTAAATATATGCATCGATTACACACACAACTTGGATGAATTATGAAAAATAAATACACAAAAAACATGCTGACAATAGCTATCATGACGGCTTGTTCTCATGTGGCGTATGCCGAAGAAAGTAAAGATTCAATTGAACGAGTGACCGTCGTTGCTTCGAAGCCGGAAGGTATAAAAATAAGCTCAAATAAATTACTCACTTTACCTGGTACGGGCAACGATCCCATGAAAGGACTAGAGGCCTTGCCCGGTGTTGTATTGGCGACACCAAGTTCAGGCGGCCCTGTTGCAAAACCTGCAATTCGCGGCAGTTCGGCGAGCGATAATCTGTATCTAACCGATGGCTTAGAAATGGGATACATTTTTCACAACGATGGATTGAGTATCTATAATCCATTGCTGATTGACAGCTTTGAGCTAAAAACAGGAGCTTGGAGCAGTCAATATGCCAATGCCAATGGTGGTGTTATCTTAACGCAACTGCGCGACCCTGATGGTGATGATCCGATGAAGGTGTTGGATTTGAGTTTTTTCCGCAGTGGATTTCTTTACGAAAATGCCCTTGGTGACGATGCGGCATTTTACCTCTCTTTTCGCGAGAGCCTAGTACACACCTATGTCGATAACTTTATTGAGGATGAAGACTTTTCATTTGCGGTGCCGCCGCGTAATCGCGATTATCAAGCTAAATTCATTTGGGATATTGACGATGATAATGTGTTGCGATTTCTTGCTAGTGGCGCAAAAGATTATATTGAAATAGCGTTTGATGAAGACGGTCGTGATATTGGCAAAAATCCAGACTTAGCGTCCGGTGAGCGCTTTCAGACCTACTTTCATTCGCAAGCTATAAGCTGGCAACATATTAACGGCGATTTTGAAGCGAATACCAGTTTGAATTTCTTAACGCAAAATCAGCAAGAGCGAGAGGGCGATGTTTTTCGTTGGGATGCTGATATCGACAAGCTTATCGTTAAAATTGATACCACTTATCAATTAGAAGGTTTGACGCTGGGGGCTGGCATTGATTTACGTCGTACTGACGTTGAATATCGTGCTAGTGGCCGTTTACTCCCTTGTCAGACCGAGTTTGAAGTGTGTCCGCCAAGTTATTTTAGTGAGCGTTTTAGCGCGGATAATTCACTGACAATCACAGATAGTAATGCCTATGTTTGGGCTAAAGGTGAGTTGGGTACTGCTGTTAGTTATCAGGCGGGGATAGCGCTAGTTGCATCCGATCACAACGATCAACAATACGCCGAGCCACGATTGCGCTTAGGTTACAAGTTTGATGACGATATCGCGTTTTCACTTAGTTTAGGACGTCACCATACATTCATCGAAGACTATCAATACATCATACCTGAGTATGGCAATAATCATTTAACGGCATCAACGTCAGACCATGCGTCATTAGCATTTGATTGGCAGCTTGATAATGGCTATGGCGTTAAAGCAGAGTTGTTTTACAAGGAATTGAAAGGACTTGTTGTAGCAAACCCTTTAGCGCAAAAGCGCAGTGTTGATGACGTTATAACTGGTGAAAACAGGTTCGAAAACGATGGTAATGGCCGAGTTCGCGGAATAGAACTGCTAGTTAATAAACAGTTGGCAGACGACTGGTTTGGTTGGGCCAGTCTGGCTTATAGCGATGCTGAACGTCGCAATGACCTCACTCAGCGAAACTTTAACTCGGAGTTTGATTTGCCGTGGATTGCTAATGTGGTCGTTGATTACAAGTGGAATGAGCAATGGCAAATTGGTGTGAAATGGCGAGCACAATCGGGAAGACGATACACAGCTGTTGAAAGCGCCACTCCCTACTTTGATGAAGGTAGCAACGAACCGCTTTTCTATATTCCTCATTATGGCAACTACAACGCGCAGCAGTGGAGCCTGTATCACCGCTTAGATATTCGTGCCGATTATCAAACACAGGTGTTTGGTTTTGACGCAAATGTCTATTTTGAAGTGCTGAATGTGTATGCCTCTCGTACTGTACAGGAGCTTGAATATACTAAGGATTACAGCAACTTTGAAAAAGATTATCAATTCCCCGATATGCCATTGCCATCAGTGGGGATTACGATTAATTTCTAGTAATAGATTGGGTTCTAGGCAAAGCATCGGTTAGACTCGATGCTTCGTCTATTTCGTTAAAATTAATTATGAAATTTAGTGTTATTTTGATCACTGCTATATCGTTGTTTATCTTAAACACCCTGATATCTGTGCTAATTACAGTGGGATATGGCGTCGCGGCGTTAGCAAGTATAGAAAATGCAATACTCCAATATGCGGCGCAGTTCATCGTTAGCACTATCGTGTTTATTGTTATCGCGTCTAGATTTAATGGTCGTCCCTATCTTCACGGATTTTTAGTTGTTATTGCCTCCTTGATTATCGATAGTTTCACAGGACTCATGATGTACTATTTCCTTAATGTAACTAGTTCTACGCTTTTGTTAATTATGAGTTATTGCTTGTTACTTGGTGCGATGTATGTGGGGATTTCACTAAGAGGGTGGTATAAATCGACAGTCGCTACTAGTGAAAACGACTGATTTAACATTTGTAATTAGTCGTTTTTTATTTCATGCTGGTAATTCATCGACAGCTTATGTTGATTGAGATCTTTGACTTCTTACCGTTGGGATGGAAATTCTATGGAGATATTTGCGCAATTAAAGCAAGCCTATCTAATTGTTTGTCAAAAGGAATTGACGCTGTTGTATGCAAATCCGGCCGCGCAAGCTCTGTTGGGGCTAAGTCAGCCTGAAGTAAGCAGTGATGACTGGTGTTCTCATTTTCTTCCAGCGATTGAATCGCAGTCCAGTATTTTATTTAACAATCACAGTATAAAAACAGAGCTGTCACACGTCGATATTGGTGATCGTCCTGTGCTAGCTGTGGCCCTTGAGTTAGAAGAAGAGTCAGTTCATTGTGTCGATTATTTCTATAGTTTGTTAGATAACCTAGGTGCTTACGTATATTGCAAAAATAGTGACTATCAATACACCTATGCAAATCAGCAGGTTTGCCAGCTTTTCGGACTAACTTCCGACGAAATTACTGGCAAGACGGATTGTGATTTATTTGGCGAGGAGTCGGGAAAACGCCTGCGTGAAATTTACGATCATGACGTCATAGAAAATGGTGAGGTTATTAAACAAGAAGAGTGTAATTATTTACCTCATTTACACGAGCACCGTTATTACCTGTCGATTAAAAAGCCGCAATACGATTCGAATGGTGTTATCAATGGCCTACTGGGTATTTCATTAGATATTACCGAGCAAAAACGTTTAGAAAAACAGATATTCGACAATGAGCAAAAACTCGCAACTATCTTGGATAATGCGGGTGCTTATATCTTTATTAAAGATCGTGATTATCGCTTTAAGTACATTAACAAGCGCACTAGTGACTTGTTTCAGAAGCCTGAAGAAGAAATCCTTGGTAAAAATAATATCGAGCTCCTCGGCGAAAAGCAGGGCGAGGAATTCATGCGCACCGATCGCCAAGTCTTTGCAACTGCCAAAAAGGTTACTTGTATCGAAACCTTCGAGTTGCCAGATACTACTTTGTATTATTGGACAGTTAAAATACCGCTAAAGAATGAAGCGGGAGAAATAGATCGCTTTATTGGTATTTCCACCGATATTACCGAGCAAAAAGAGTTGGAATACGATTTAATTAATTTGAATGTTTCACTCAATGAGAAAGTTGCTGAAATTACCTCGCTTAAAGACGAGCTGCAAAAGCAAGCAGCAATGGATGTACTAACTGGATTACACAACCGTCGTCACTTTGAGCAGTCAATCGAAGTGTTAATGGCACAGCGCGACACTGGCGCGCTGTCGTTATTGATTTTAGACGTCGATAACTTTAAACGCATTAACGACGATTTTGGCCATCAGGTAGGTGATGAAGTTTTAAAATTCTTAGCCAAGGTGATGAAAAACGCCTGCCGTGTTGGAGACTTAGTCAGCCGTTATGGCGGTGAGGAATTCTTAATTGCCTTGCCTAACACTGATATCGACAGCGGTTTTGCCAAAGCGGAGTGGATCAGGCAGCAATTTAGTGTGTTGTCCGCCAAAGAATTCCCTGAGTTGCCTCAACTTTCGATTTCGATAGGAGTCGCAGAGCTTGCAAATGCTAATGACTTCCATCAATTATTTAAGCAAGCCGACCGAGCGCTTTATCAGGCCAAGGGGCAGGGGCGTAATTGCAGTGTCGCGGCTACCGCTTAGGTGATGGTTTTACTTGCCTTTTATTACTGTCTTTTCAACGCTTATTCCTAGGCGTTTGGCCAAGCGCATAAGGTTGGATCTATCTGTATTTAACGCACGTGCGCTGGCAGCCCAATTACCTGCGTGCTGTGTGAGCACTCCTTGGATAATTTTACGCTGAAATTGATTAGTCGCGAGTTTCAAATCTGTCACAGACGTTGTCTGCGTATTAGTTTGAACTTCAGTGCTAACCATAGGTTCATTGACAAGTTCACCAGCGTCTAACGCATTGAGTTTTATTGCAAATGGCGGCTTGCTTTGCGCTTTTGCTTTTAAGGTGGCGCGGTTTATAAAGTGTTCTAATTCCCTGACATTTCCAGGCC
>JBMYWG010000061.1:0-16271 GCA_049607155.1 Psychrobium sp. | reverse complement strand
TTATTCACTTTTAAGAAATATTTAATATCGCCAAATGACACTTTCTGGTGTTTGTAAACACCAACATCTACCAATGTGTAACCATCAGTTTCTTCTTCAAACTGACCCACTTTATCTTGCTTAGCGTAAGTAGTAACACCTAGGTTGTAATGCCAGTCCATGTGCTCCCAGTTAAGCGTGTTTTTAATACGCAAGGGCGGAATACGTGGCAGATCTTCGCCAGAAGTCAATTGAACGCGTGAGTAATCAACAAAAGAGCTAAACGTCAGCTGATCGTTAATGAAGTAACTCAATTGCACTTCACCACCGTATAATTTGGCATCGTTTTGACGGTATTGGTAAACCGGTAGTTCACCGCTATCTTCAACAACGCGCTCGCGATAAGCGTAATTGTTCACACGGCTATAAAACGCCGACGCAGCGAATACATAATCGTTACCTTCAACGCGCCAGCCGATATCCAACGTATTGGCATCTTCAGTCTCTAATTTATTGAACTGTGCTGAAGGTTGATGAGTTGCTTTACCATCGACAACTTCCATATTGAAATAAGCGCCAACATCAAACGTCTGCGTGCCCAAGTGCTCACCAAAGGCAAATAATTCACTTGCACTCAACGCGCGTTGACTGTGGCTCAAATTCAATAATAGTTGCTGATTATCACTCACTTTCCAATCTACACCAGCTGCCCAGCTCACAGGGGTAAAATCGATGCTAGATAACGCATTATTTTGCGTTAGCGTTGGATTGATTTTAACTTTTTCGATGCGCGCACCTAAGTGCCACTCGGCATTGCCTGTTTGACGGCGTTGCGTTGCATAAATTGCCGTTGCATCTGTTTTAGTCGCTGGCGAATTAGCTTCCGCACCTACAGGCGTAGTCGAGTCATTTTGCACATGAACACCAACAATGCCTTGCCATTGTTCAATCCAATTGTGGTGTAGCTGAAGTTTAACTTCATCAGTTTTATTGGTGATTTGCGTACCAACAGCGCCTTCTTCAACTTCTTGCAATTTGTAATCAACATGCACTGCTTTGAGGGAAATGGTGTCTATGCCGTTACCTAAATCAAACCACTTGGCATTAAACTGAGTGCGGTCTTGCTCTGTTAGAACGAAAGGCATAGCTTCATGTGCATGCTCTTCGTGTTCTTCATCATGACCTTCTTCTTCATGCTCCTCGTGCTCTTCACCTTCATGTTCGCCATGCGCTTCATGAGAGTGACCAACTAAGCCGTATTTCGAGCTAGTAGAGCCATAAGCGATACCCATCATAAAACTATCAGTAATATAACTAGTACCAAGGGTGAAGCCATCACTGCGATTTTGGCTATTTTCAATCACTTTACGCTTAGAGGCTTCGTGCTCGTCGTGGCCTTCTTCCTCGTGTCCTTCTTCATGGCCTTCCTCTTCGTGCTCCTCATGCTCTTCTTCATGTTCGTCGTGATCATCATGCATGGCGTACACTGGAATATTGGTTTCATTGGCATCTTTAGCAAAACCATCGGCATAGAACGCCCAATTGCCTTTAGAACCCGTTACCGAGAAAGCAGCATCTTTTGCGTCGTCGACTGTCGAAAACGCGCCAACAACCTCACCAGAGATTTCATCAGATAGTTTGCTAGGAATGCGCTCGTCAATCACGTTAACAACGCCACCGATTGCACCACTACCATGAAGCAATGTCGCTGGGCCACGTAAAATTTCGATTTGGCTAGCCGTGCTCACTTCGCTACTTACTTGATGATCCGGCGCACTAGCAGACGCATCGCCTGCCGATAAACCATTTTGAAGAATTTTAACACGAGGACCATCTAAGCCGCGGATAACAGGACGTGAAGAGCTCGGTCCGTAATAGTTGGCGTGAATACCCGGTGTAAACTTTAATGTTTCACCCAAACTGCTTCCCTGCATCATATCAAGCTGCTCGCGCTCAATTAAGGTTGAAGAAATTAACGAATCAAGGTCACTACGCAATAAGTGAATATCACCACGGACAGTGATTTTTTCAACTTTTTCTTTTTTATCAGACTTTTGCGGAGCTTTCTCGTTAGCATAAGCAGGTACACACGACATACAGATGAGTGTCGCGAGTAGCGTTTTTTTAGTATTCATTGTGGTTTCCAAAATTGTAACGTTACAACATAACGCATAAGATGTTATAACATCACGCGATGATGTCAAGCGCTTATTCCGCCTGATGCGAACTAACGTTCGACTAAAGAGCCAGCTTTAGGCGTAGCGATTTGTATCTACAAACGTTAATATTTGTAGCCAAATACTCTAATAATAAGGATCGACACGTGCCGAAAGCCAAGAAATCGTCGCCAATAGCCAAGAGCGAGCAATTTAATATTTCTAATCATTACGACGCCATCGTAATAGGTACCGGACCTGGCGGAGAAGGTGCCGCTATGGGCTTAGCCAAACAAGGCAAGACTGTTGCAGTGATAGAGCGTGCGCCACGTGTTGGCGGCGGCTGTACTCACTGGGGAACTATTCCCTCAAAAGCACTACGTCACTCTGTTTCGCGCATTGTTGAATTTCGTCGCAGTGGCTATGACGTTGAAGGTGACTTTAGTAAGCAATTTTCGTTTAAGTCGATTTTAAAACACACCGAACGCGTAATTAACGATCAGGTGCAGTTGCGTCAGGGTTTTTACATGCGTAACGACTGCCCTATCTACACTGGCCACGCGCAATTTATGACAGCTAATGTTATTGAAATAACAAAAGAAGGCGGTGAGAAAGAATACTTAAGCGCAGAAAAAATCGTTATCGCTACCGGTTCGCGACCTTACCGTCCAGCCGATGTCGATTTTAACAGCCCTTATATTTTTGATAGCGACACCATTCTTTCACTCGATAAAGATCCAAAAAGCATCATCATCTATGGCGCGGGCGTTATCGGCTCAGAATACGCCTCGATTTTCCGCGGGTTAGGCGTTCGTGTTGACCTTATTAACACGCGTGACCGTTTACTCTCATTCCTCGATACCGAAGTGAGTGAATCACTGTCTTATCACTTTTGGAACAGCGGCGTGGTTATTCGCCACAGTGAGTCTTACGAAAAAATCGAAGAGACAGACAACGGCGTTGTTCTGCATTTAGAGTCTGGTAAAAAGATGCGCGCCGATTGCTTACTATTCGCTAACGGTAGAACCGGTAATACGCACGATTTAGGCTTAGATAAGATAGGTATTGAAACTGATTCTCGTGGCCAATTAAAGGTGAATGAACACTACCAAACAGCAGTTGAAAACGTCTATGCGGTTGGTGATGTTATCGGCTATCCGTCACTGGCAAGTGCTGCTTATGATCAAGGGCGTATTGCGGCTAAAGCAATGATTAGCGGTAATAATGAAGGGGAATTAATTCACGATATCCCAACAGGTATCTATACCATTCCAGAAATCAGCTCTGTGGGTAAAACCGAGCAAGAGCTCACAGAGAACAAAGTGCCTTACGAAGTTGGTCGTGCGCAGTTTAAGCACCTAGCTCGCGCCCAAATTGGTGGTATCAATGTCGGATTCTTGAAATTACTATTCCATCGAGAGACCAAAGAGCTATTAGGCATTCACTGTTTTGGTGAGCGCAGCTCGGAGATCGTACACATCGGCCAAGCAATTATGGAACAAAAAGGCGAAGGTAATAATATTGAGTATTTTGTTAATACCACCTTTAACTACCCAACAATGGCAGAAGCCTATCGCGTTGCTGCGATGAATGGACTAAATCGCCTGTTCTAATTAAGGCAAAGCGAATTCAAACTAAGATGCCACTCAACGAGTGGCATTTTTTTATCTGGCGATTTATGCGTAAAACTCCGCATGAGCAAAACGAGCCATCGCCAATATGGCCGCATGAGTATAATTTGCTTCACGGGTTGCATGGCCATTAGTAAGCAAACCAATAGCGCCGCCTTTTTGCTTAATATTATTGGTGTTAAACAATTCATCCATCAAAGGACCTAACTCATCACCATTTTGCAATCGCTGATAAACACTCATTGGTAATGGCAGATTGGCACCACGCCCTAACGACATATCGCTGTCATTTGCTATGGCAATATAAGCAAAAGTGGCAGGGCCATCTTCAAACAAGTCAACGCCACCTTCAATTGCCGCATAAAAATCTGCTTGGGCATGTTGTTGGCAATAACGTAATCGATTGACAGCACCATCTCGGGTTTCTTTAGCCGTCATTGGCTGTTCGGCAACTAAAGACGGTGCATGCATACCAATACATTCAATTTCACTTTGCGGAAAGTAGGTTTCAAAAGCCGTTTTAATTGCATTAACTTTTACTGGGTTGTGGGAGCCAACCACGATTTTTAAAGTGTCAGATAACATAAGTCACTCATAATCAGTTAAATCGCGGCTAGCTTAGCACCTAAGCCCAAGAACGCAAACGCCTAATCTTAGGTTCTATCATTAGCCCTACAACACCTAACAATAAGCAAAATAATCCAATAATTTGCATCCAGTGACTAGCAGCTCTATTTCGCTCAAATCGAGATCCGGAATAATCGTAATACCGAGTACCACCCTCAACAGATTTCACAAAATAGTCCCCGTCGAGATAGGGTAATTCAATTGAATGCGGAACAACTCGTTTAAGTACATCATTTTTCATACGCCGCGGCGAGTTTTCAAAAAGCATTAAAGACTCCCCCTCCTTTACGACACCCATAGAGGTATATGAAAAGATTTTTTGACTCGGCGTTAACCAATTTTTATAGCCCGCTGCGAACACTGTCGCCCCCACTGCTATCATTAAAGCGCTACATAGCAGCCATTTCATCAGATAGCGCGCCGCTGACTTATTCAAGGTGCTCGTATGCTGTTTTATTGCCGTCAATTTAGTGAGTTGATTAGTAATAAAATTCCGATCGAATCCTTTAATGAAATCATCTACCGTCATCTTTAGTGCCGTCAGCAATTTTTCGAACATCTCATCCGATGGGAACGCCTTATCATTTTCAAGTTTCGATAAGTAAGATTGTTCAATTCCCATGGCATTTGCCAACTCTGGTTGATTCAGCTCTTTATCTACGCGCAATTGCTTAATACGTTGTCCTAAAGTCATTTTTTAATTCCATGTTGATTAATTTCAAGCGTATTCTTCGGCATTCCTAGCGGAATAAGTAGATGAATATTACGTGATATGGGTGAATTTTGAAAAAAATGACAAAAAGTCATCATTTAAATTACCAAATTTAGGGATGCAGAATGTATACAAAAAAGCTTAATCGAGCCTTAAAATTCAAACGCTTGTTAGCTTCTTTTTTGCGCTAGTTGATTTTTTTATGCGACTTTATGCATTAACTTCTTTATAACAACACGTTACAAAAACAGCAATACACTGCGATATAAACCAATTTATACGTGAGACATCAACCACAATGTTTGTGCGACATTAGCCATTACGTAAACGTAAGATATTTTAATTTCAATTAACAATCATAACCTTACCTAGTTTACATTTGTACCCATGTAAAAAAAGTGGAGAAAATCGCTTGTGATGCGTTTTCACATCAGTAAAGTAACCCCCAGTTAAACGCACCGACTAAATAATAATAAAAATTACATAATTATAAGTGTTTGACTCAAGCCAAGATTTGGCTTTAAGAATAAGAAATTAGGTACTTTGTACCAATGTACTTTGCAGTATTAAATTAAGTGCGATTATTAGCTTAGGTTTAAGCTACCTCAACAACTGATTTAGTTGTTAGGAAAATAATAAAAAGCCATTGCGGCATTTGAGACCTTGTCTCCTTTGTCTCTTAATTATGAGAGATTATCTACGGTTAGTAGATTAGCTTGTAGCTAAAACATTTGAACATGCCTTTTTATGTTGATGATTTAGCGAAGCTTATAATAATAAAATACATTACCTACTATTCACCAGTAATCATGGAAGGTTGAATAAAAATAGGATGTGAAACTAGGAAACAACCTTTCTTTTATATTTGAAGGAGAGCTCAAATATAAAAGTAGTGTGTATTCACTTGATGACGGCAGATTTATCTGCCGTTTTTTTATTTGTGTCTCAGCACAAATTTCCCCTCCTCTACTGAAATTATCGCCAATTTCTGGTATAACACGCGCTAATTAAATTCAATGAAGCTATCGCTATGACCCGTAAGAAAAAGACCCGTAAGGAACAATCTATTGGCGCAGGTAAAAAGCCATTAGAAAAGTTAACCGAACGCTTAAAAGACACCAAAAAGAAAAAAAGCAAAGGCCGACCAGCGGGTGCTAAAGCAAATATCGATGGCGTCAAAGTAAAGAAATCGCCGAGCAAAGGTGGCAACGCCAAAACACAAGATGCTCGCGTCGGCAGCAAAAAGGCGATTGAGCTTGTACCTCAAGCGGTAAGCAAACCACTTGAGCCTAAGAAAATTGCAGTTAAAAAACGTAAGCCAGAACCTAAACTTTCTGTTGAGCAACAACTTTCGAACATTGAAAACGATGAGCGTCTAAACGGTCTATTAGATAAGTTAGATGATGGTATTGAGATTTCCGCGAAAGATCAGGCTTATATCGATCACCAAACAGCTGCCCACCAAAAACTAATGGCACTCGTTGACGACAACGATGAACCAGAAGAAAAGAAAGAAGCGTGGGAACAAATCGATAGTTCTGAGTTTGATGAGTTTAAATCAAAATGACCACATTACATATCGTTCTAATTGTTGTCGCTTTACTGATTATTAGTGGCTTAGCGTTTTACGCTGGCAAGCTGCTCGCTAAAGTACGTGAACAAGAAGCAAAGCAACAAGCTGCGATTGCAGAGCAGCAACAAAAGATAGCCGCGCACAACCAAAAATTAGTCGAGAGCATTCGATTAATCGCCAAAGCGATTGGCGAAGAACAGTGCGAGCCATCTGAAGGTGCCATCAGAATCTGCCGTCTATTAGAAAAAATCCATGTAACTGTTGATGCAAATTTTCCGACGCAATACCCAGCGTTACATGAACTCGATGGCTTTTTAGCAGACTACCCAACGCATGAAGGCTACAAAGCCCTACCTCGTCAAGAGCGTATGCGTTTTGATGTTAAACGCGCTCGTGAAGAAGATCGTCTGCGTGAAGCAATCAATAAGGAGTGTGAATCGTTAAAATCATTTGACGTTCCAGCCTAATGCCTAACAATTCGTTGATATTTGCCAACTTAAAGTGGCAAATATCAACAAAAACCATCCTAAATTCCCAAATACGCTAGATTAGCCAAATCTGTTATTGCCAAAGTCGATTCCCTTAGTTACCGTGTGGGTTCTATCCGCAATTATTAGTAAACAATGAGCAAAAACTAAGGAACCTTAATGTACTACCAAACTGACGACATCAACATTGAAAAAATCAAAGAGCTGTTACCCCCTGTTGCCCTATTAGAGCGATTTCCATTAAGCACTAAGGCTTCAAAAACAGTATTTGATGCGCGTCAGGCGACCCACCAAATATTAACGGGAAAAGACGACCGTTTATTGGTAGTCATTGGTCCGTGTTCTATTCACGATCCTAAGGCGGCAATTGAATACGCTAATCGCTTAGTTAAACTACGTGAAGAACTTAACGCAGATCTCGAAGTAGTGATGCGCGTTTATTTCGAAAAACCCCGCACCACTGTTGGCTGGAAAGGGATGATCAACGATCCGTACATGGACAACAGCTGTAAGCTAAACGATGGCCTACGCATGGCACGTGAATTACTGCTCAATGTTAATGATCTTGGCCTACCAACAGCTGGTGAGTTTTTAGATATGATTACGCCGCAATACATCGCCGACCTTATGAGTTGGGGGGCGATTGGTGCGCGTACTACCGAATCACAAGTACACCGTGAGCTGGCTTCAGGTATGTCATGTCCAATTGGTTTTAAAAACGGTACCGACGGCACCATTAAAGTAGCAATCGACGCCATTGGCGCTGCGAGTGCGCCGCATAACTTCTTATCGGTAACGAAATACGGTCACTCAGCTATCGTACAAACCCGTGGTAACGAAGACTGTCATATCATCTTGCGCGGTGGTAAAGAACCAAATTACAGCAAGGCCCATGTCGATGCAGTGAACGAGCAGCTAACAGCCGCTAAGTTACCAAATAACATCATGGTGGACTTTAGTCACGCCAACAGCTCAAAGCAATTCAAACGCCAAATGGATGTAGCGACAGATGTATGTGGTCAAATTGCCGCAGGTGATAAGTCGCTGTTTGGCGTCATGATTGAAAGTCACCTTGTTGAAGGTCGCCAAGATATTGTCAACGGCGAAGCTGCAACCTACGGCCAAAGCGTAACTGACGCCTGTATCGGCTGGGACGACACCGAAGCAGTGTTACGCCAGTTAGCGGCAGCTGTGCGCGACCGCCGTCAAGCATAATTTCTTAAATGAAAAAAAATAACGGGATGGCGCTCAACCATCCCGTTTTTCGTTATCTTCTATATTTCTCGCCACCAGCAAAGAGTGATAGAATTGCGCCACTTCTATTTCTATACAGCCTTTGAAAATTATGTCAGATCAAGCTCAAACTGGTGTTCGCGTTAATAAATTCTTAAGTGAAGCAGGTTATTGTTCACGCCGCGAAGCTGACAAGTTACTCGATTCTGGCTTAATCACCATCAATGGCAAACGCGTCGAAATGGGCACCAAAGTGCAACAGGGCGATGAAGTGCGAGTTAAAGGTGAGCTAATTACTACCAAACCAGAGCCTGTATATATCGCGCTCAATAAACCACGCGGTATCACCTGTACCACTGATCAAAGTATCGAAGGTAATATCGTCGATTACGTGAATTACTCTGAGCGTATTTTCCCAATTGGCCGTCTTGATAAACCGTCAGAAGGTTTAATTTTACTCACTAACGATGGCGACATCGTCAATAAAATCCTGCGCGCGGGTAACAACCACGAAAAAGAATATGTAGTTACCGTCGATAAGAAGATCGATAGCGATTTTATCTTTGGCATGAGTAACGGCGTACCAATTTTGGATACCGTGACCAACAAATGTAAAGTCACCCAAACTGGCCCTTACAGCTTTACCATTATTTTAACCCAAGGCTTAAACCGCCAAATCCGCCGCATGTGTGAACACTTTGGCTATCGCGTAAGAAAGCTAAAGCGTATGCGTATCATGAACCTGACACTAGATAACATCAAAGCTGGTGAATGGCGTCATTTGAAAAAGCACGAGATGCGCGAGTTAAATAATCTCATTGCCGATTCTAGTAAAACAGCACCGGGTTACGACGCACCAAAAGCGAAAACGAGTGATAGTAAACCGAAGCGCTCGCAGACTAAAAGCGGCCACCAACCACGTCTAAGAGGCTCACTAAGTAAGCCTAGCAGCTTTGGAAAAAAGCCAACGAAAAAGGGACCTAAAAAGGCCCCTTATGCATATACACCAACGAAGAAAGACTAGAGTTCTAGCTTTCCTCGTGCTGTGAATTAATCGCCAATGCCATGGCTTCGGCGATTTTAATACCATCGATAGCCGCCGATAAAATACCACCGGCATAACCAGCACCCTCACCTGCAGGGTATAAACCTTTAGTATTAATACTCTGCATCGTTTCATCACGCTTAACACACACTGGCGACGATGTACGTGTTTCAACCGCAGTTAAGGTTGCATCGTCCATCGCAAAACCGTGAATTTTACGGTTAAATGCTGGAATGGCTTCACGTAGCGCTTCATTACAATACTCAGGTAATAAACCAGATAAGTCTGTAAACTTAACGCCCGGCTTGTAAGATGGCTCAACCTCACCTGTTTCCTCAGTGCTATTGCCTTTTAAGAAATCACCTACGCGCTGCATCGGCGCATCATAGGTTTCACCACCAAGTTTAAAGGCAGCACTTTCCAGTTCACGCTGGAAATCGATACCCGCTAACGGACCACCAGGATAATCACTAGGATCTATCCCCACCACAATCGCACTGTTGGCGTTGCGCTCGTTACGCGAGTACTGACTCATACCATTAGTAACAACGCGGTTTTCTTCAGAGGTTGCCGCAACCACGGTACCACCAGGACACATACAGAAGCTGTATACACTGCGGCCATTTTTACAATGGTGAACTAACTTGTAATCTGCCGCGCCTAAAATTGGGTGGCCTGCATTTTTACCCCAGCGTGCTTCATCGATAACCGACTGGCGATGCTCGATACGAAAGCCCACTGAAAATGGCTTAGCTTCAACGTAGATACCTTTATCGTGAATCATTTGGAAAGTATCACGGGCACTATGACCAACGGCTAGCGCAATGTGGTTTGATTTAATGTGTTCGCCATCAGCGAGCGTTAAACCCGTCACCTTGCCGTCTTCAATATCTAAATCATCAACACGGGCACTAAAACGAATTTCGCCACCAAGCTCAATAATCTTAGCGCGCATCTTCTCAACCATAGTTACTAGTTTAAAAGTACCTATGTGTGGCTTACTTACATAAAGGATTTCTTCAGGCGCGCCAGCATCAACAAACTCATTAAGCACCTTACGACCGTAGTGTTTGCGATCTTTGACTTGGCTATAAAGCTTACCGTCAGAGAAGGTACCAGCGCCGCCCTCACCGTATTGCACGTTAGATTCGGTGTTTAAAGTACGCTTACGCCAAAATCCAAAAGTATCTTTAGTACGCTCACGTACCTCCTTACCGCGATCGAGAATAATCGGACGGTAACCCATTTGTGCCAGCACTAAGCCTACGAAAATCCCACAAGGACCAAAACCAACAACCACAGGACGGTCGCCTAAATCTGTTGGCGCCTGTGCCACAAACTTATATTCCATATCAGGGGTTTCGCGGATCGACTGATCTTTTTCAAACTTGGCAAGAATTACTTCATTGTCGGTAGTTTCAACATCGATGGTGTACAGCAAGGTAATATGACGCTTTTTACGCGCATCGATACCACGGCGAAACACGGTAAAATCTACTAGCTTTTCCGCAGGGATTTTTAAAGTAAATAAAACAAGGTTTTTTAGATCGTCTTCACTGTGATCTAAATTGAGTTTGAGATTGGTTAATCGAATCATCGAGCTATCCTGATATGTTACTTGGCTATAGTAAAAATTTGGCGGGTATTATATTGGATTGCTCATTGATGCGCTCGAATAAATGTCGATCTACTGTGCAATTTTGCGGCTTGGAACATTGAAATTAACCACCGAGCCAGTATGATCCCTAAAAATTTCCACACTTATCAATTTAGGAGTCACTCATGGCCTTTGTAGTCACCGACAACTGTATTGCTTGTAAATACACAGACTGTGTTGCCGTGTGTCCTGCTGATGCTTTTCACGAAGGGCCTAACTTTCTCGCGATTAATCCAATTGATTGCATCGATTGTGATTTATGTGCGCCTGAGTGCCCTGCTGATGCCATTTTTCAAGAAGATGAACTACCAGCAGGTCAAGAGCAATTTAAAGAATTAAATGCAGAGCTCAGTGAAGTGTGGCCAAAGATAACCGATGTAATTTCGCCACTGCCAGATGCCGATAAAGTTAATGGCGTTCCTAATAAAATCGACCAACTCATTGTCGAATAACAGATTAAAACGCCATGAACTATCTCGTAGCCACCACCATCCTTTGGGCCTTTTCATTTAGTTTAATTGGCGTTTATCTCGCCGGCCAAGTTGATGCTTGGTTTTCTGCATTAATCCGAATTGCGTTGGCTATGGTGTTATTTCTACCGCTGCTTAAGCTGCGCAATATTGCCAAACCACTGGCCTTAAAAATTATGGTCATAGGCGGTGTGCAGCTCGGTTTGATGTATTGTTTTTACTATCAATCCTTTTTGTATTTGTCGGTACCAGAGGTTCTGCTGTTTACCGTGCTTACGCCAATCTACGTCACCTTGTTTTATGACATTAGTCAGAAGCGCTTTTCATTCGGCTTTTTAGTCAGCGCTATTACCGCAGTTATTGGTGCGATGACCATAAAATATCAAGGCGTTAACGAAGGTTTCTTACTGGGATTTGCCATAGTGCAAGGAGCTAACATTAGCTTCGCCTTAGGCCAAGTAGCGTATAAGCGATTGATGGAATCACAACCTAATGATATTAAGCAATCCACCGTATTTGGCTTATTTTACATTGGCGCTTTTATTGTCGCGCTGATTTTATTCGCCTTATTTGGCAATACAGAAAAACTGCCGACCACCAATACTCAATGGGGCATTTTAATTTACCTTGGTGTTATCGCCTCAGGCCTTGGTTATTTCGCGTGGAATAAGGGAGCCACCCTCGTCAGTTCTGGCACCTTAGCGGTCATGAATAACGCGCTAGTTCCAGCTGGGTTAGTGGTTAATATTCTGATTTGGAATCGCGATGAGGACCTAACTCGTCTTGCCGTTGGCGGTGCAATCATTCTCTTTTCGTTATGGTTAAATAGCTTCTTTAATAAAAACGTAGCAACTAATGAATAACGTATTTATCCTGCAGCATCTCCATGTAGTTGATAGTCATACTGAAGACGTGAAAATTATCGGCGTCTATCACTCTCGAGAAAAGGCCAATGAAGCCATTAATCAGCTCATCACAGCAAGTGGGTTCGTAGATCACCCACAACTTATCACAAGTGATGAGGACATCGGAAAAAGTGGCTTTTATATTGATGAGTATCCATTAGATAAGACTCACTGGTCTGAAGGCTTTGTTTCACTGTAAGCCGCTACTAGTAAATTCCCCCATTAGATCATAAGATTATTTAAATATGCTTATCCGACAGTTCAAGGAAACTCCATGAATAAACCACAACGCGAACTTACATTGCGCTTTTTAGCCGAGCCTCAAGACGTTAATTTTGGCGGCAAGGTACACGGCGGTGCGGTAATGAAATGGATTGACTTGGCGGCCTACGCAACGGCTGCTGGTTGGAGTGGCCGCTATTGTATAACGGCTTATGCCGGTGGCATTCGATTTGTATCACCAATTCACGTCGGTAGCTTAGTTGAGGTGACAGGCAAGGTGATTTACACCGGAAAGTCTTCCATGCACATTGCACTAGAAGTAAATGCCTGTGATCCCAAGTCACTGAATAAACGACTCACGACTCACTGTATCGTAATAATGGTAGCAGTCGACGAGCACGGAGAGTCAATTCAAGTGCCTACTTGGACGCCAGAAAGTGACGAAGACAAGAAACAGCACGCCACAGCAATCAAGCTAATGGAAATGCGCAAGCAAATCGGTGAGGAAATGGCGATATTTGTCGAATAGCCACTCATCGGCTGATTAGACCATTGATTTAGGTACTTACGGTTTACAATACTAAATAATTATCTTAGGTTGTAAATTCACCTTAATTTCGGTTTGGTTATGGACGTTTTCATTGCACGGCAAGCTATCTTAAACAGAAAGCAACAAGTTTCTGCTTATGAGCTCTTCTTTCGAGAAGGGCCCAGAAACGCATACCCAGAAAATATTGATCATCACGAAGCCACCTCTAAGCTCATTGGTCGTACCTACTTCAACAAGGGAATTCGCCCTTTTACTTGCGGCAAACGGGCATTGATTAACTTTTCTGAAGAATCCCTGTTAAAACGCCTACCTTTTTTATTACCAAAAAACGAAATCTTGATTGAAATTCTGGAAGATGTTCGCCCAAGTGATGACGTGTTTAATATGTGCAAAGAACTCGTTAAATCCGGCTACTCTATTGCGCTTGATGATTTTGTCTACAAGCCAGAATGGAAGCGATTTTTAACCGTTGTCCGCGTCATCAAATTTGATATTCAACATACTTCACTCGAAGTAATTGAGCCGTTGGTGACAGAATTACTCGCCAAAACCAAGATAAAGCTACTGGCTGAAAAAGTCGAAACACAAGAAGAATATCAACAAGCCGTTGATATGGGATTTCATTTGTTCCAAGGCTACTACTTTTGCCAGCCAGAAATGAAGCAAAGCCAAGAGATTGAATCGACACAAATGCTATTGGTAATGCTATTTAATGAAGTCAGCAAGCCGAATATCAACCATAAAAAAGTCATAGAGTTATTGGAGCGTGACTGTAATTTAGTTTATAAACTGTTGTGCTATGTCAACTCCGGCATCTTCCCAATCAAGGGGAAAATCACTTCAGTAAAACAAGCCATCACCTATATGGGTGAACTACAGCTCAAAGAGCTTATTTCACTGTTTTTCACGGCTGTACTAGCGCAAGAAAAGCCGCCCGAACTCATTCAAATTTGTGCGACTCGTGCCAAATTCTGCGAGAGCATTATTAATGAAATCGCGCCTAAATTTTGCGATCAAGCATTTATGGTTGGAATGTTTTCACTGATCGACGCCATTCTCGATATTCCGATGCGCGATGTTACCGAACGCCTATCATTAGATGATGCGATTTGTGAAACGCTACATGACGAAGACGACATTTCCCAATCGCCAATTAGTATGGCCCTTAGGACCATAAAATATTTAGAGCGCGGCAGCTGGCATCAGTCTGAGCGCGAAGCCATGAAGTTGCGCGTTCCTATTGAAACCGTTAACAAACATTATCAAGCAGCCATCGAATGGGCTGAGCATCTCGAAGATTGCGATATGCCACAAGTGAATTAATCTCTCACAGCATCGACACTACAAAAACAAAAAGGCCGACATAATGTCGGCCTCTTTTATTTAGCTAGCGATTAACCGCGGCTTGCGCGCTTACGATCACTTTCCGTTAATAGCTTCTTACGAATACGGATGCTTTCTGGTGTAACTTCTACTAGCTCGTCGTCATCGATAAACTCTAGCGCTTGCTCTAGTGTGTAAACGATTGGTGGTGACAATACTTGCGCGTCATCAGTACCAGAAGCACGAACGTTAGTTAGCTGCTTACCTTTAAGCGCATTAACTGTTAGATCGTTGTCACGGCTGTGAATACCTAAGATTTGACCTTCATAAATCTCGTCACCGTGGTTAGTGAATAAACGACCACGTTGTTGCAGGTTAAATAATGCATAGGTCAGTGCTTTACCTGTAGCATTTGAGATCAATACGCCATTTTGACGTTGACCGATGTCGCCGCCTTTATGCTCTGCGTATTCTTCAAACGTGTGGTACAGCAAGCCAGAACCAGAAGTTAACGACATAAATTCAGTTTGGAAACCGATTAGACCACGTGATGGCATATCGAAGTCGATACGCACACGGCCTTTACCGTCAAGTTGCATGTTAGTCATTACCGCTTTACGCAGACCTAACTTCTCCATTACCGAACCTTGATGCTCTTCTTCGATATCAACGGTAACTTTTTCCATTGGCTCCATTTTCACGCCATCAACGTCTTTGATAATTACTTCAGGACGAGAAATTGCAAGCTCGAAACCTTCACGACGCATGTTTTCGATTAATACGCCTAAGTGCAGCTCACCACGTCCTGATACGCGGAATTTATCAGGGTCGTCACCATCTTCAACACGTAATGCTACATTGTGAATTAGTTCTTGCTCTAAACGCTCGTGAATATTACGAGAAGTTACAAACTTACCTTCTTTACCAGCAAACGGAGAGTTGTTTACTTGGAAAGTCATGGTTACTGTTGGCTCATCAACAGTTAGCGCTGGTAATGGCTCAACATTATCTACTGAACAAATAGTGTCAGAGATTTTTAACTCGCCCAGACCAGTAATTGCAACGATGTTACCAGCGTGTGCTTCATCGACGTCCATACGGTCAAGGCCTAAGTAACCCATTACCGTACCAACTTTACCTTTACGGGTAGAACCATCAGCCATAGAAACAACAACTTGTTGGTTAGGCTTAACAACACCGCGTTTGATACGACCAACACCAATTACACCTACGTAAGAGTTGTAATCTAGCTGAGAGATTTGCATTTGGAAATCGCCAGCAGGATCAGCATCTGGTGCAGATACATTATCGATAATCGCATCAAACAACGCATTCATGTTGTCTGTCGTTTCATCTGCATCCATTGTTGCCCAGCCGTTTAATGCTGACGCATAAACAGTAGTGAAGTCTAGCTGCTCGTCGGTTGCACCTAGGTTGTCGAATAAATCGAAGATTTGATCCATAACCCAATCAGGACGTGCACCAGGACGGTCGATTTTGTTAATAACAACAATAGGTTTTAAGCCTTGTGCGAACGCTTTTTGCGTTACGAAACGCGTTTGTGGCATTGGACCATCTACTGCGTCTACTAATAGCAATACCGAGTCTACCATCGACATGATACGCTCTACTTCACCACCGAAATCGGCGTGCCCAGGAGTATCTACGATGTTGATGCGGTGATCATTCCAGTTAATGGC
>JBMYWG010000060.1:0-16315 GCA_049607155.1 Psychrobium sp. | reverse complement strand
TGTATCGTATTTAGGCATAATATTACTTATAACTCTTGCCGATGGTGGAAAAATGCAAACGATTATATACCCGCAACCAATGAAAATACAGGATTTATAACGGTCTAAATCGGTATCTGCTGCGTTGTTCTCAATCTTAATAGCGGGCTATTAATCAATCGAACGCCTTGCATATAACAATTTATCCTCGTTCTAATCTTCAGGCTTCTCATCGGCTGCGGGTATGCACTCGAAAAGACGCTTATATTAGGGTATTTTAAGCAATAATTGATAAAGTTGGATTATGTGTAATGAATCAAGAAGAACGGTCTATATGTCCATGGGTAACACTGACTGACCCTGTTTATGTTGCTTATCATGATGATGAATGGGGGCGCCCTGTTTATGATAGCCGAGAACTATTTGAAAAGTTGTGTCTCGATGGTCAACAAGCTGGCTTATCTTGGATTACTATTCTCAAGAAGAAGCAGGGTTACCACGATGCGTTTTATAATTTTGATCCTCATAAAATTGTAAAAATGACTGAAATGGACGTGTTAGATTTACTCGATAATCCGCGCATCATTCGCAACAAACTCAAGGTTAATTCTATTATTAAAAATGCTAAGGGTTTTATAGCCATGGAGAAAGAAGGCATTAACTTTAGTGAATTCTTATGGTCATTTGTGGGTGGAGAACCTATTCAAAATAACTATGTTGTGCAAGGCGAAGTACCAACCCAAAATGAGCAATCTCTGGCGATGTCTAAAGCGTTAAAGAAGAGAGGATTTACTTTTGTCGGACCAACTATTTGCTACGCCTTTATGGAAGCAGTAGGCATGTTTAATAACCATTTAATTAGCTGTGATGTGCATAAAGAATGCGTTAAATAGGTCAGTCATGATAGATATAGGAATCATAAAAAACAAAACTAATTACATAGCTTCTGCGTTGCATTTGCCTTCTAATTGTTTGATAAAAATATCCTCTCAATCCCCACACTTGGCAATATCTAAATGCTTATCAAAGCTAAAAGCTGAAGTCGTAAAAAAGCATTGGTGTTGGTTTAGACATGAAAGAGGGGTTATTACTCATGTATCTATAGACGATTTTATTTATTTTAGTAGCACTGATGAGCTCTTAATTACTGAGTTTGATGAAAGTATTGAACAGGCTGAAATTAAGATATTATCAATTCACCAGTTCAGTTATGAAGGGGAGCGGTATTCAGCATTTGAAATTGCCTTTAGTAGCCAAGAGTTATTAATTCAATGCTTTATCGAACATCCTAATTTGGAATTAATATCATCGTAATAAAAAGCCCAATCAATTGATTGGGCTTTGTCTTATCTCACTGATAAATTGGCTTTAGCTATTTCTTTTCGAAGAAGAAAGGCTTGCGTTTTTTCGGGTGATTACCAATTTCATTCATTGTATCTGCATCGTATAAACGACCATTGATCATGGTGTATTTTACTTTGCGCGTATCGCGAATGTCTTTGGTTGGGTCGCCGTCAATAACGATTAAATCTGCTAGTTTACCTTGCTCGATAGAACCAATAGCATGGTCTAATCCTAGGTAATGTGCGGGATCTAATGTCGCAGTGCGTAATGCTTCTAATGGTGTCATGCCACCTTGCGCGAAGCTCCAAATCTCCCAATGAGCACCTAAGCCTTCACGTTGACCATGGCCACCGATGTTGGCTTTAACACCTAAATCTCGTAACTCTTTCGCCACTTTTGCATTGCTAATGTGGTTATAGTGGTGGTCTGGTGCTTTGTCGCGGCGCATAGCGCGTGGTTTAAAGATTTCTGCTGGTACAAAGGCATTTAATTTCTTATCTGTCCAAACGTCAGTTTTATCATACCAGTAGTTTTCACCCCAGATACCACCGTAGCCAACAACTAGAGTTGGCGTATAACCAACATCAGTTTGACTCCAGAATTGCTTAATATCATCGTAGATTTTCGCTGCTGGAATAGAGTGCTCAATACCGGTATGACCGTCGGCCACCATCGTTAGGTTGTGTTGTAATAACGAGCCACCTTCCGGCACTACCATCATTTCTAACTCACGACCCGCTTGTACGACTTGTTGACGTTGATTACGACGTGGTTGGTTATAACTCTTAACACTAAAAGCGCCCACTTTCTTAAGGCGCTGTAAGTGGAATTTAGCGTCTTCTAAGCTATCAACGTGCGATGTATAACCTGCGCCATGGGCGCCATATAAAATGGTACCGGTCGAGTAAGTACGAGGTGATACAATCTTACCTGCTTTTTGTAGTTCACTTGCGGTGAAAATTTCTGTGGTGTCGTTAGATGGATCATGAATGGTCGTTACACCATATGTGAGTGCTGCGTAATCTTCCCAATTCTGTTGTGGAATAATTTCAGCGACACCTTGGCTGCCATGGTGATGCACATCGATTAGACCTGGCATTAACGTTTTACCGTCTAAGTTAATAGTTTTATTAATGTCATTTAATTGAGCATCAGCTGTCTTACCAACCCAAGAAATCTTGTTATCTTTGATGATGACAGTACCGTTCTCGATAACTTTGTCGCCATTCATAGTGATAACTTTAGCGTTGGTTAATGCCATTGTTCCACGTGGAACATCTGTTTTTTTCGTGAAACTAATGTCTAAACCGTTTTCTACCTTCTCGAAAGTATCTTCTTTATTGTCAGATAATTCGAATAAATTAGCTACATCGGCGTGGTACAACTCAGGTCCAAGCGTCCAATAAACAGCATTACCATTTTTAGTCCAGCTGATGTTTTCACCCGCGCGTTGCGAGATTTGTTTCACTGGTAAATTAGTAGCAGATGGTGCGATTGAAACTGTGTTGCCCGTTAATGAGAATGGCGTGATAAACACTTTAAAGCGTTCAGCAAAGGCTAGGCGTTCACCGTCTGGACTAATTTTAAACTCAGTCGCTAGTTTGCTTTCATAATGCTTACGCGCTTGCTCGCCATCTAAACGAACACTATTGAAGCTCTGCTTGCTGCCGTAGCCCATGTAAAATACGCGATCGTTGTCTTTACCAAATTGAGGATGCGAGCCGTACTTAGTAATTAGCTCAGTTTCACCACCTTTACTCGGCACTTGATAGATACCTGTGTGTAACGACCATTTTTTGGGAAGGATGCTTCCAGAACCAACTTTACGATAAACAACTGTTTTGCCATTAGGTGAGAAAGTTGCTTCTACATATTTTCCAGGCTCAGCCGTTACTGTTTTTCCTTTACCTGAGCGGCTAGATACTACGCGCACGCTACCTTGTTTTTGGTCATTCCAAGTGGTGTAAACAATCTTCTTACCATCACGTGACCACTGCGGGAATAATTCGAAATTAGACTTATCACGCGTTAAACGTTTTGGTTTTCCATCAGGTAATTTCTTAACCCACAGTTTGCCAAGGGCTTCATAAACAACTTTTTTACCGCCTGGAGATACTTGTGCATTACGCAGCATCTTAACTTTGAACTCATCTTGTTCAATAGGTTGCTTAAAGCGCAGGGCGTTTTGTACTTTTTTGGTGGTTTCTACAGAGAAAGAAATCGGTGCAACTTTGTTATTGTTAAGCGTCAGCTTATTAATTTTACCACCGGCCCAAAATACAATAGCTTTACCATCTGGCGTCCAGTCAATTGTTGGATAAACACCGTGAATAGCCCATGTTTCCTGCATGTCACGATCTAAATTGTTGTAAACCTGCGTTGATTCACCTGAGTTTAAATCATAGATATAAAGTGATGACTTGAAGTCATCTCGTGCTATGTAGGCAAGTTTTTTACCGTCTGGACTTGGGGTTGGACGAATGGCGCCACCCATGCCGCTAATGATGGTTTCAATTTTTCCTGACTCGCGGTCAAGGCGTTTAATTTTATAAATACCTTTTACCGAATCTTTGCTGTAATGGAAGGTTTTACCCGGTGTGGCATCATGGCTAAAGTACACGTATTTGCCATCAGGTGAGAATGCTGGTTCGCCTAAGTCTTTCTGATCATTTTGGCGAGTAGTGAGTTTTACGCCGCTGCCACCGGTTTTGTGGTACATCCAAACTTCACCTGCACCAAGTGAGCGCGATGCTGTGAAGTGCTTACGGGCAACGATATAGTCGCCATCTGGGCTCCATGCAGGGCTGTTTAATAAGCGGAAAGTTTCTTTGGTGACCGCACGTGGGTTAGAACCATCGCTATTCATCACCCAGATGTTGTCACCGCCACCTTGATCTGAAGTAAAGGCTATGTGCTTGCCGTCAGGGCTAAAAGTAGGTTGCATGTGCCATGCAATACCTTTGATAAGCGGTTTGGCTTCGCCGCCGTCAATCGGCATTGAGTAGATATCACCAAGCATATCGAAAACAATAGTTTTGCCATCTGGGCTAACATCGACATTCATCCATGTACCTTCGGATACATTAATTGCGATGTCCTTAAACTCACCTTGTGGTGCGTTTACATCCCATTTTTTTTTGTCTTCGGATTTAGATTCTGCATGAGCAGTATAGGAAGTTGCAGCCATGGCTGTAGCGACAGACAGGGCAACAACAAGCGGTTTTAGACGGGAAGTCATAGCATTTCCTTGTTGTTATTATCCCACGCATCATAACGTTAATTAGGGGGAGAATTAAACAAGAAAAATGTAACTATTTGGAGCCTGTGGTTATCCTTTTTTAATCAGGTAGCGAAATGGACTTTCTGATACTTCTTGAGCGATGAGTTCGTGATCCATAAAGCGGCAAAAGCTAGGAACGTCGCGAGTGGTTGATGGATCATCGGCAATTATGAGTAAGGTTTCACCACTGGCAATATCACGCATTTTTTTACGCACCATCATTACTGGTTCTGGACAACGTAAACCGATAGCGTCTAGTTGGTGATTTGCTGCTGAAAAACTCATAAATTTAATCTCAACGATGATCGTAATAATGGCAGAGGATTTTAGCGATTGTGGTGGGTATTGCCAATTGGCAATGTTTAAAAGTTAGAAATTAATCGATAAAAAAGCCAGCTCGCTGGCTTTTATCACATCAATAAAGGTGACTAAGGACGTTCGAATACCGTTGCGATACCTTGACCTAAGCCGATACACATAGTGGCTAGACCTAATTTAGCGTCTTTGCTTTCCATGATATTGATGAGTGATGTCGAAATACGAGTACCTGAACAACCTAGTGGATGGCCTAGCGCAATAGCGCCACCATTTAGGTTAACGCGCTCTTCAACGCTGTCCATTAAACCAAGATCTTTAACGCAAGGGAGAGACTGTGCGGCAAAGGCTTCGTTTAATTCAACAATGTCGATATCGTCCATAGTCACACCAGCGCGTTTTAGTGCTTTTTGTGTTGCAGGAACAGGACCGTAGCCCATGATTGATGGATCGCAACCAGCAATAGCCATTGAGCGAACTTTAGCACGTGGTGTTAAACCTAATTCAGCAGCTTTTTCTGCCGACATTAACAGCATTGCAGAAGCGCCGTCTGATAGTGCAGAAGATGTGCCTGCTGTTACTGTGCCGTTTGCTGGATCGAAAGCAGGGCGTAATGTGCTTAGTGATTCAGCTGTTGTTTCTGGGCGAATAACTTCATCAGTTTCAACAAGAATCATTTTACCGTCGGCGTCGTGACCGTGGATTGGTAAAATTTCAGATTTAAAGCGACCTTCAACCGTTGCTTCGTGAGCTAAGCGATGTGAACGAGCACCAAATTCATCTTGCTGCTCACGTGTAATACCGTGCATTTTGCCCAGCATTTCAGCGGTTAGACCCATCATGCCTGCAGCTGAGGCAATTTTCTTTGCCATTGCAGGGTGGAAATCAACACCGTGATTCATAGGTACATGACCCATGTGTTCAACACCACCAACGATAAAGATATCGCCGTCGCCAACTTGAATAGCGCGCGTAGCATCGTGAATGGCTTGCATTGATGAGCCACATAAACGGTTAACCGTATTACCACCGATAGATTTAGGTAGGCCTGCTAAAATAGCGGCGTTACGAGCAATATTAAAACCTTGCTCAAGTGTTTGTTGCACACAACCCCAGATCACGTCTTCAATTTCTTCTGGGTTAACATCAGGGTTGCGCTCTAGTAGGCCCTTCATTAGGTGTGCTGATAGTTCTTCTGCGCGAATGTTGCGAAATACCCCGTTTTTTGAACGACCCATTGGGGTGCGGATACAATCGATAACAACTACGTCTTTCATAATTTTTTCTCCAAATTCTTCTTCAGCGCTGGACGTTTAAATCCAGCGGGTGAATAACCTAAGCCTTGTAGTAAGTTTCGCCAGCTGCTGCTTTCGCGCGCATGCCATCTGTTACTTGGTACATTTCGCCTAGGTGAGCGTAGCTGTCTGCTAACTCGACAAATGCCGCAGCACCCATAGTGTCTACGTATTGGAATACACCGCCTCTAAATGGAGGGAAGCCTAAACCGAATACTAAGCCCATGTCTGCTTCGTTTGGTGTCGCAATGATACCTTCTTCTAAACAGCGGACTGTTTCGATAACCATTGGGATCATGGTGCGAGCGATGATCTCTTCGCTAGTGAATTCTTTAGCACCGTTATTCACGCCTGCCACTAATTCTAGTGCTTCAGGCGCAATGTCTTTCTTAGGCTTACCACGACGGTCAACGCTGTGGTTGTAGAAACCTTTCGCATTCTTTTGACCGAAACGTTGTGCTTCAAACATCGCGTCAATAATATCTGGCTTATCTTTAGCCATGCGCGTTGGGAAACCTTGTGCCATCACTTCTTGTGCGTGATGTGCTGTATCCATACCAACTACGTCAAGTAGGTAGGCAGGGCCCATTGGCCAACCAAATTCTTTTTCCATCACTTTATCAACTTGGGCGAAGTCTGCGCCGTCGTCGATTAGCTTAGAGAAGCCACCGAAGTATGGGAATAATACGCGGTTAACGAAAAAGCCCGGGCAGTCGTTAACAACGATAGGTGATTTACCCATTTTCGCTGCGTAAGCAACTACTGTGGCGATAGTTTCATCTGAGGTGTTTTTGCCGCGAATAATTTCGACTAATGGCATGCGATGTACTGGGTTAAAGAAGTGCATACCACAGAATTTTTCTGGGCGTTTTACGCTTTTTGCCAATTCGTTAATCGAGATAGTTGAGGTGTTAGAAGTTAGTACAGCCTCTTCACTTAAACAGCTTTCAACTTCAGCGAGTACACTAGCTTTTACTTTTGGATTTTCTACAACAGCTTCAACAACAACGTCGGCATCTTTTACTGATTCGTAGTTTAGTGTTGGTGTGATGTTGTTAAGCACCTTAGCCATTTTTTTACCGTCGATACGGCCGCGCTTAAGTTGCTTGTTTAGTATTTTAGATGCTTCGTCTAAGCCAAGATCTAACGCCGATTGAGCGATGTCTTTCATGACGATTGGCGTGCCTTTGCTTGCAGATTGGTAAGCGATGCCGCCACCCATGATACCTGCACCTAATACGGCAGCTTTATCTACACTTTGTGCGGTTTTAGCTGCGGCTTTAGCGTTGCCTTTAATTTGTTGGTCGTTAAGGAAGATATTAACTAGTGAACGAGCAACATCAGTTTTAGCAAGCTTAACGAAACCTTTGTTTTCTACTGCTAAGGCTTCAGCGCGATTCATTGAGGCGCTTTTCTCAATGCATTTTAATGCTGTCATTGGTGCAGGGTAATGTTTACCCGCTTTAGCGGCAACCATACCTGTAGCTGTGCCAAATGACATCATGCTTTCGATTGGTGACAAGGCTAATGGCGTTTTCTTTTCTTCGCGACGTGCTTGCCAGTCGAATTTACCAGCAATGGCATCTTCTAACATTTCTACAGCGGCTTCGCGTAATTTCTCAGGCGCTACTACTGCATCAACGGCGCCAACTTTTAGAGCTTTGTCTGCTTTGTTATTGCCGCCACCAGTGATCCAAAGTAGGGCATTGTCACAACCAATTAGGCGAGGTAGGCGTACACTGCCACCCCAACCAGGCATGATGCCTAATTTAGTTTCTGGTAAGCCAACAACAGCTGTAGTGTCAGCTACACGGTAATCGGCAATTAAAATTGCTTCACAACCACCACCAAGCGCAAAACCATTTACTGCGGCAATCGTCGGACATGGAAGATCTTCGAAGGCGTTAAATGTGTCGTTTACGTCACTTAACCATTGTGAAAGTTGCTCTGAAGGAGCGTCGAAGTGAGTTGTGAATTCTGTGATATCTGCGCCGACGATAAAGGCTGACTTTCCACTGGTCATTACTACACCTTTTAAATCAGTTAGCGCATGTAACGCTTTTACTGCTTCTTCAAAAGATTCCAGTGTGTTTTTATCGAATTTGTTAACAGAGCCGTCTTTGGCGTCGAATTTTAACTCTGCAATGCCATCTTTGATGTAGCTTACAGAGAGGGTGCTAGACTCATAAATCATGTTGTTTTTCCCTCGTTGAACTTTGCAATTCAGTTAGCTGATTTTCTAGTTTATTGTTTACAGCGACGCTCAAGTTTCGCTCGTTACAAAACAAATATCAACGATTAATTCAAACATTTGTTTGAAGTGGGTGTTTTGTTATTGTTTTACAATTGGTTAGCGGTAAAAATAACTCAGCTTACAGCTGTTATCTCACTGTGCTTTTTCTTAAATAGTGCTTTAAAGAGCATTCGAGAAAGATGATTGATATAATGCGTCAAACTTTGCTTTTGGAATTACTTATGGAACAACTACAACAGTTATTCGTACAACACATCGATGAGTTAAATGCACGTGCTAAAACTATTATGGCACGCGAAAATGTCAGCTCTTTGATCGTTCATTCTGGTCAACCTCATCGTCAGTTTTTAGATGATATGGACTATCCATTTAAAGTAAATCCTCATTTCAAACATTGGGTACCTGTAATTGATAATCCAAACTGTTGGGTAATTGTCGATGGTGAATCAAAACCGACGTTAGTTTTCTATCGGCCTGTTGATTTTTGGCACAAGGTACCTGATGCGCCAAACGATTTTTGGACAGACGCTTTTAACATTGTATTAATTAAGAAAGCTGAGCATATTGCCGAGCATTTACCGCAAGATTTATCACGTGCTGCCTATTTAGGTGAGCATATTGATGTTGCTGATGTACTAAACACCGGTCTTCGCAACCCTGAAGAGTTAGTGTCTTATTTTCATTATCATCGTGCTTACAAAACAGATTATGAGCTTGAGTGTTTGCGTGAAGCTAATCGTTTAGCGGTAAAAGGGCACAAAGCAGCTAAGGCGGCGTTTATGGCGCAAAAATCTGAGTACGATATTCAGATGGATTATTTACAGGCTATTAAACACACTGAAAATGAAGTGCCTTATGGCAATATCATTGCGCTTAATGAAAATGCGGCTATTTTGCATTACACCATTCTTGAGCAAGAAAAGCCGGAACAATTTAATTCGTTTTTAATCGATGCTGGCGCAAATTGTCGTGGTTATGCTTCAGATATTACCCGTACTTATGCGTTTGAAGACAATGAATTCAATTCGTTAATTAAGGCATTAGATGCTAAGCAGCTAGAGCTAATCGATGGCATTAAGCCTGACGTGAGCTATGTGGATTTACATCTACAAATGCATCAAATGATTGCTGAGCTGTTAAATGAATTCGATATTGTGAAATTGGCGCCGCAGCAAATTGTCGAAAAGGGTATTACCAGCACTTTCTTCCCGCATGGTTTAGGGCATTTCTTAGGGTTACAGGTTCACGATATGGGTGGTTTTATGGCGGATGAATCAGGTGCACATGTCGCTGCGCCAGATAATCATCCATTCTTGCGTTGTACGCGCATGATCGAACCTCGTCAGGTTATGACGATTGAGCCGGGATTATACTTTATCGATAGTTTGTTGGATGAGTTGAAAGGCACTGACAATGGTGAGTTCATAAACTGGGAAAAGGTTGAAGAATTTAAGCCATTTGGCGGTATTCGCATCGAAGATAATATTATAGTTCATCGCAATCATATCGAGAATATGACGCGTGACTTGGGTCTTAACTAAATTACTTGAGCTGATTCTTTTGATTAATAGCAAACCCTATCGCGTATTGTCTGCACCGTTAATGGTGCAGACAGAGGTTAAGCGCAGTAAGTTTCTTGCTTATATTGCTCCAACAGCTGGTGTCGATGCTGCAAAAGCTTTTGTTAATGAAATAAAAGCAAAGCATTCTGATGCTAATCACAATTGTTGGGCTTTTGTCGCTGGCCGCCCTGAAAATTCTGTTGATATTGGTTATTCCGATGATGGTGAACCGTCTGGTTGTGCAGGTAAGCCAATGCTTAATGTTCTGCAGGGCAGCGGTATCGGTGAGATCACTGTGGTGGTAACTCGATACTTTGGCGGCACTAAACTGGGAACAGGTGGCATGGCTCGCGCTTATGGTGCCGCGGTCAGTGCTGTTTTAGAGCAAGCGCAAACCAAAGAAAGAGCGGTGGAGGAATCTCTGCAGTTTAATTGTGATTATCAGCTCAGCAATACTATTGAAATGTTATTGAAACAGCATGACGCAACTATCGTTAGTGCTAATTATGGCGCTGAAATAGCGTATGACATTTTGTTAGATGTACGAGTCATTGATAGCTTTATCGATGAAGTATTTCAGCGCACCAATGGTCAGCTAATGATTAAACGGGAAGCTTAATTAACCCTAGTCTAGGTTTAATCAAATTAGCGGTGACAAATCCCACAATATTTCGCGGTTACCTAGATATGCCGTGCTAATTTGATTAGAATGCAGTTTCCTCAAAATTTTATCTAACAATCTTATGGAATTACATCTCGTTATTTTGGCCGCAGGCAAAGGAACTCGTATGCGTTCTGCGCTGCCAAAAGTGCTTCACAAAATTGCCGCCAAATCTATGGTAGAACACGTTATTGATGCTGCTTCTTCTCTTGAAAATGCTACATCTACTCAGCTTGTTTATGGTCATGGTGGCGATTTAATGCAGGAAGCGTTATCTCACCGAGATGTTAATTGGGCTTTGCAAGCTGAGCAGTTAGGAACTGGTCATGCTGTAGCGCAAGCCATGCCTAATCTTAACGATGACGGTAAAGTATTAATTCTCTACGGCGATGTCCCATTAATTACAACCTCGACGCTTGAGCGTTTACGTGCCTCGCAACCACAAGGTGGGATCGGTTTATTGACTGTCGAGCTTGATAATCCAACTGGTTATGGCCGAATTGTTAAAGAAAACGATACCGTTGTTGGTATTGTTGAACAAAAAGACGCTAATCCACAACAGTTAGCTATTAATGAAGTCAATACGGGTATTTTAGTTGCTGACGCAGTAGATCTTAAACGCTGGTTAGCAAATTTGAGTAACGATAATGCTCAGGGTGAATACTATCTCACCGATATTATTGAAATGGCGCATAAAGAAGGGCGTAGCATTGTCGCTGCTCATCCTGAATCTACTGCTGAAGTTGAAGGCGTGAATAACAAATTACAGTTAGCGCAATTAGAGCGTGCATATCAATTACAACAAGCACACGAGTTAATGGTTGCTGGCGCTACGCTATCTGATCCTGCTCGATTAGATATTCGCGGCGAGATTGAAATTGGTCAAGATGTCGAAATCGATATCAACGTTATTATCGAAGGCAAGGTTGTTTTAGGAAATAACGTTAAGATTGGCGCGAACTGTATCCTAACCGACTGTGTTATAGGCGATAATACTGAAATTAAGCCTAACTCAATTGTTGAGTCTTCAACCGTGGGTAGTCATTGCTCAGTTGGTCCTTTCGCTCGATTAAGGCCAAATTCAGAGATGTTAGACGATTCTCATGTCGGCAACTTTGTTGAAATGAAGAAAGTTAAATTAGGCCAAGGCTCAAAAGCAGGCCATTTAGCTTATTTGGGTGATTCGATTATCGGCCGTAACGTTAATATCGGTGCTGGTACCATCACTTGTAATTACGACGGCGCAAACAAGCATCTCACTGAAATCGACGATGATGCGTTTATTGGCTCAGATACCCAGTTAGTTGCTCCTGTTAAAGTAGGTAAGGGAGCTACAGTGGCTGCTGGTGCAACCATCACAAAAGAAGTCGGTGATGGTGAACTCGTACTTACCCGAGTCAAACAGCGTCATGTCGAAAATTGGGCTCGTCCACGAAAGAATACAAAATAAGGACTAATTTAAAATGTGCGGAATTGTAGGTGGCGTGGCGCAGCGCGACGTAAAAGATATTTTAATTGAGGGTTTAAGACGCCTTGAATACCGTGGTTATGACTCAGCTGGTCTAGCAGTAATTAAAGATGCAGGTTCGTTTGAACGCGTGCGTGCGGTAGGTAAAGTACAAAATCTTGCGGATAAAACAGTAGATTTTGATTTAGCCGGTGGTACAGGTATTGCTCATACCCGCTGGGCAACTCACGGTGGTGTGACAGAAGAAAATGCCCATCCACATGCATCAAATAATGATATTGTTGTAGTCCACAACGGTATTATTGAAAATCACAGCGAGCTACGTCAGGAGCTTAAAGTTAAAGGCTATGTGTTTTCGTCTGATACCGATACTGAAGTATTAACTCACTTAATTGCTGATAACTATAAATCGGCAGAATCATTATTAGCGGCTGTTCAACAAACGACAAAAATGGTTCGCGGTGCGTATGGCATGGTGATTATGGCGGTTAATGATCCAGAACAAGTGGTTGTTGCTCGCTCTGGTAGCCCGTTAGTTATTGGCTGTGGTATCGGTGAAAACTTTATTGCCTCTGATCTACGTGCACTACTTCCTGTTACTCATACTTTTATGTATCTAGAAGAAGGTGATGTTGCCAAGGTAACGCGCCAAACTGTTGAAGTTTATGATAGTGAAGGCAATAGCGTAGAGCGTGAAGCAAAAGATACTGATATCACAGCAGAATCAGATGGCAAAGGTGAATACCGTCATTACATGATGAAGGAAATTCACGAGCAGCCATTAGCTGTTCGTAATACACTTGCCAACAGACTGGTCGATGGCAAAGTTGCCGAGGATGTTTTTGGCGCTGGTTCATCAAACATATTTGAAAAAGTACAACATATTCAAATCATTGCCTGTGGTACAAGTTATCACGCCGCTATGGTTGCCAAATATTGGTTAGAAGATCTTGCTAATATCTCATGTAATGTAGAAATTGCATCAGAATTTAGATATCGCAAATCATTTGTTCACCCAAATAGCTTGTTAGTAACTATTTCACAATCAGGTGAAACCGCTGATACCTTAGCTGCATTGCGTCTTGCTAAAGAAATCGGCTACATGTCGTCACTAGTATTGTGTAATGTTGATGGCTCATCATTAGTTCGTGAATCTGATTTAGCCTTTATGACTAGAGCTGGTGCAGAAATTGGAGTTGCGTCGACTAAAGCCTTTACTACACAGTTAGTTGGTCTATTGATGATGGTGTTAGCTATTGGCCAAAAACGCGGCATGGCTATTGAAACTCAACAAGCTATTGCCAACGCCCTGAATTCGCTTCCAGCAAAACTAGAAGAGAGTTTATCGCTTAATGATGCAATTGAAGCCTTAGCACCTGAATTTGCTGATAAGCACCATTCACTATTTTTAGGTCGTGGTGATCAGTACCCAATCGCAATGGAAGGTGCCTTAAAGCTAAAAGAAATCTCTTACATTCACGCTGAAGCTTACGCTGCGGGTGAATTAAAGCATGGCCCTCTAGCATTAATTGATGCAGAAATTCCAATTATCGTTGTAGCACCAAACAACGAACTACTAGAAAAACTGCACTCTAATATCGAAGAAGTACGTGCGCGCGGGGGTATTCTATACGTATTTGCTGATGCGAATAGTCAATTTGAAAGCGATGAAACCATGCGTGTTATTGATGTGCCTGCTGTTGATGAAATAGTTGCACCGATTCTATACACCATCCCATTACAACTGCTGTCTTACTACGTAGCTATTATTAAAGGCACTGATGTCGATCAGCCTCGTAACTTAGCTAAATCAGTAACCGTAGAATAGCTTCTAAATCATTTTACCAACTGTGACTAATTCGCAGTTGGTAAATGTTTCTCCAAAATCCCACAAACTTTTTTAATCGCATAACTAGTTAGCGCTGAATGAGCTAATTCAGTATCGTGGCACTGTTTCTGCTGAAATTTTCTTGCCTTGTCAAAGCTTGTTAACTCTCGTTGAATAAAACTAAATTCATGTAAGGAAAGAGTGTTCTCTAGTCGCTCAAGCTCGTTGATTAGCGCGGGCAATTCGCTAACGCCAGCCTTTCTTTTGGCTTCTGAAGTTACCATTCCGGCAATTTTATCGGTATAAGGTTTTAAGGTTGGGTGGTCTCTAAACTCTACCGCGAGTAAAATAACAATAAAAACTTTTTCATGTGGCGTACTATCAATCGAAATAAATAGGCTGCCATAATGAATTTAATTGGCAGTCAATTAATCATAGTCAAAATTCTTATAATTACTTTTAAATATAATAAATACCTTGTGAGCAAGCAAAGGAAATTCAATGAGCGATAAAATAGACGTAAAGATCATTGACACTTCAAAGCACGATGACATCAAACATCGTACGAAAGTCAAAGATACCGAATATAAAGAAGGCAAAATTTACGTAAGATCCATTAACGGCGTGTTCACAGCGATACGGCAGAAATTAAATTGGATACTAATGTTAGGCTTCTTCCTTCTACCTTGGATTCCCTATGGTGAAAGGCAAGCGGTAATATTCGACTTGGCCGAGCAAAAGTTTCATATCTTCGGCTTGATTATATGGCCTCAAGATCTAGTGCTACTAGCTGCCTTTCTAATGATTGCTGCATATGCCTTATTTTTAGTGACTACCTTTGTCGGTCGGGTATGGTGTGGTTTTACCTGCCCACAAACAATATGGACTTTTATCTTCATATGGGTAGAAGAAAAAATAGAAGGCAAATTTAACAAACGGAAAAAGCTCGATCAGCAGGCCAATAACTGGGACAAAATTTCCAAGAAAGGCATCAAACATAGCATATGGCTGCTGATATCTCTCATTACATCATTAACCTTCATGGCTTTTTTCGTACCAGCGAAAGAACTCTATGTTGATTTCTTCACCCTAGAAGCCAGTGGATTAATTTACTTTTGGACATTGTTTTTTACTTTCTGTACCTATGGTAATGCAGGCTGGATGCGAGAGATCATGTGTTTACATATGTGTCCATATGCTAGATTCCAGTCAGCAATGTTCGATAAAGACACATTCTCTGTCGCTTATGATGCAGCACGTGGTGAAAGCAGAGGCCCGCGTTCACGTAAAAAAGATCCTAAAGAACTAGGTTTAGGAGACTGTATTGACTGTAATCTGTGTGTCCAAGTCTGTCCTACTGGTATAGATATCCGTGATGGCTTGCAATATGAATGCATAAATTGTGGCGCATGTATTGATGCCTGTGATGATGTCATGGAAAAGATGGGGTATGAAAAGAAACTCATCAGTTACACCACTGAAAATCAACTCGAAGGTAAAAAGACACATATATTAAGAAGTAAGCTTGTCGGTTATGGTTCTGTGCTAGCTGTAATGTCCATTGTCTTCATCTACTTCTTAATGGCAATTCAGCCAGTAAAACTCGATATTATTCGAGACCGTAATCAGCTATACCGAGTCAGTAGTGAAGGTATGCTCGAAAATGTTTACACCTTAAAAGTATTAAATAAGACCGAGGAAGATCTCACCTATCAACTTTCTTTTAATGGATTAGAAGATTATGAATGGCAGGGAGCTAATGAAGTCTTCGTAAAAGCTGGTGAAGTATTTACATTACCAATGAGCATATCCACCGATCCATATAACTTGAAAAAGAAAATAGTGTCTGTTGATTTTACAGTGCAGGCTACTCTTCAAAACGGAGACAAGGTTTCGGTGACACAAGAAACCAAGTTCTTCAACGAAATCTAGCTGCTAAAACACCCCAATTGTCTCTTTTAGATACAATTGGGGTGTTTTTTATTCACTTGATAAGTTATTTAAAAAAATCCTTGAAAAAGGGGTTGCAAGCGCAATCCAAATCCCTATAATGCGCAACCACTGAGACGGCAGCGATAACTAATTATCACTGAGTCACAAAAATAATTAAGTTTAATAAATTACTTATTGACTTAATTAATATGGGGTGTAACATACGCAGCCCTGACTTATGAAGTTAAGTCAAATGTTCTTTAAAAATTAGTATTCAAATAAACTGTGTGGGCATTTGGAGTTAAGTATCAAATTACTTAATGACTGAATGTCTTCATAGAAGACAGTAAATTCATTGAGTCGTTCTAACGAACGTAAAAAATCAAATTTTAATTGA
>JBMYWG010000059.1:0-16565 GCA_049607155.1 Psychrobium sp. | reverse complement strand
GCCGAGTATAAAAGTGACTCGGCTTTAATTCTTATGCAGATCTGAGGTTAATTACACATCTAAGTATTGCAAAATACCTTCTGCGGCATCGCGACCCTCTGCTATAGCGGTAACAACGAGATCTGAACCGCGAACCATATCGCCACCGGCAAATATTTTTTCGTTGGTAGTTTGGAATGGAACTTGAGATGAATTAGCGATCACACGGTCCCACTCATCAACTTCGATGCCATAATCTTTAAACCATGGTTGTGGATTAGGCTTAAATCCAAAGGCCATGATTACCACATCTACGTCTAGGACATGTTCTGAACCGGCAACTGTCTCGGCGCGTTGACGACCATTTTCATCGGGTTTGCCCATCGCTGTTTCAATTAGTTCTACGCCTACTACTTTTCCGTCTTTTTCAACGACATCTAACGGTTGGCGGTTGTAAAGGAATTTTACGCCTTCTTCTTTAGCGTTTTGAACTTCACGTACTGAGCCTGGCATGTTGGCTTCATCACGACGATACACACAGCGTACTTCTTTAGCACCTTGACGTACCGCGGTTCTGACACAGTCCATCGCGGTATCACCACCACCTAGCACGGCGACGCGTTTACCCGTTAAATTGATGTATGGGTTTTGTGCATCTTCATAACCCATCAGGTGATTAGTGTTACCAATCAAATAGGGTAGGGCATCTAGTACACCATCGGCACTTTCATTGGCAAAGCCACCGCGGATATAGGTGTAGGTTCCCATACCTAAGAACACTGCATCGTATTCTTGTTGCAGCTGACTAAAATCAACATCTTTTCCAACTGTGGTATTGAGTTTGAACTCAACGCCAAGAGATTCGAAGTATTCACGACGCTTACTCATTACCGATTTTTCGAGCTTAAATGCAGGAATGCCGAAAGTTAACAGGCCACCAATTTCTGGATTTTTATCAAACACCACAGGCGTAACACCGTTGCGAATTAAAATATCGGCACAGCCGAGGCCAGCAGGTCCGGCACCGATCACTGCAACTTTTTTACCGGTATTGGCGACGGCGCTGAGATCTGGCGTCCAACCTTGTTCTAACGCTTTGTCGGTAATGTATTTCTCAACATTACCTATAGTCACAGCTTCAAAGCCATCGTTGAGGGTACAAGCGCCTTCACATAATCTGTCTTGTGGACACACACGGCCACAGACTTCAGGTAATGTATTGGTTTGATGACACAAATCCGCTGCTTCCATTATGCGACCTTGCTTTGCCAGCTCTAGCCAATCTGGAATGTAGTTATGAAGTGGACACTTCCACTGACAATATGGGTTACCACAATCTAAACAGCGGTCTGCTTGCTCTTCAACCTGCGGTTGGTCAAATAAATTGTAGATTTCGATAAACTCTGTTTTACGTTTTTCTATTTCTTTTTTATTAGGATCCTGTCTGCCAACTTCGATATATTGAAAATCGTTCGGAACGACATTTGAGATAATTTTCTGGTATTTCGACATGGCGACTATCCTGCGTTTACGGCTAATTTAAGAACGTTAGTGGCATTTGGCAGCATTGTTTTAATGTCGCTTGCCGTTGGTTTTACTAATAAGAATTTTGGTAACCATTGCTCAAAGTTATCCAAGATTTCTCTAGCACGTTCACTGGCTGTCGCATCAAAATGCGCTTGAATTAGTGATTTTAGGTGATGCTGATAAGCTGGTAGCTCGATCGGCAGCGCCTCTGCACACTCGTGGTTCATGCGCTTTTCAATGGTTTGTTCTTCATCAAGGAGATAAGCGAACCCACCTGTCATACCCGCAGCGAAGTTAACGCCAGTCGGGCCTAAACAAACCACAACGCCGCCAGTCATGTACTCACAACCATTATCACCCATGCCTTCAATGACGGTAGTAGCGCCAGAGTTACGCACACCAAAGCGTTCACCAGCTTGGCCTGCAGCGTATAATTCGCCGCCCGTCGCACCATATAGACAAGTATTACCGATAATACTCGCGTCTTGGCTATTGAAAGCGACGCCTTGTGGTGGACGGATAACTAAACGTCCCCCTGTCATGCCTTTACCAACGTAGTCATTAGCATCGCCAATCACTGTCATATTTAAGCCGCCAGCATTCCAAACGCCGAAGCTCTGCCCTGCTGTGCCGGTGAATTCGATATTAATCGGTGAATCGCTCATCCCTTGATTGCCGTGATGCTGGGCGATCAAACCACTGATCGTAGCTCCCACAGAGCGATCGGTATTGCGAACGCTCAATGCAAAATCACCGCCCTGTTTAGATTTAATAGCTTCGCTAGTTACTTCAACCAATTCCTTATTCTTCAAACCTTCGTCATATGGAGGATTGCTATCGGTCCAAGATACTGCCGCGCCGTCTTTCGGGATTGGGCGATAAAGAATATCGCTAAGATCCAATTTCGCCTGACGGGCTGTTTGCCCTTCGATAACGTGCAGAAGATCGGTACGGCCAATAAGATCCGTTAGCTTGTTGATTCCAAGACCTGCAAGGATCTCGCGAATATCTTGTGCTAGTGCTTCAAAATAGTTGGCTACCATTTCTGGTAAGCCTCTAAAGTGCTTATCACGCAGTTCTTTGTTTTGCGTTGCGACACCAGTTGCACAGTTATTAAGGTGACAAATACGTAGGTATTTACAACCCAAAGCAACCATAGGCGCAGTACCAAAACCAAAGCTTTCAGCACCTAAAATAGCGCCTTTAATAACATCAAGACCTGTTTTTAAGCCACCATCTACTTGTAGGCGTACTTTATGGCGTAAGCCATTTTCAACCAGTGCTTGTTGCACTTCGGCAAGACCAAGTTCCCACGGGCTGCCAGCATATTTAACAGAGGTTAACGGGCTAGCACCCGTGCCGCCGTCATAGCCTGATACGGTAATGAGATCGGCATAGGCTTTTGCAACACCTGTTGCGATGGTGCCGATGCCTGGTTCAGACACTAATTTCACTGAAATTAACGCCTTACTATTGATTTGTTTGAGATCGAAAATCAGCTGCGCTAAATCTTCAATCGAATAAATATCGTGATGTGGCGGTGGTGAAATTAGCGTTACGCCAGGCGTTGAATAACGCAAACCAGCGATTTCTGCAGAGACTTTATCACCCGGTAACTGTCCACCTTCACCTGGTTTGGCCCCTTGCGCCACCTTGATTTGAATAACCTCTGCATTCATTAGGTAATGGGCAGTGACACCGAAACGGCCAGAAGCAACTTGTTTGATTTTTGAGTTACGCTCATTGCCAAAACGGGCTGGATCTTCGCCGCCTTCACCAGAATTAGATTGACCGCCTAAACGGTTCATAGCAACAGCCAGCGCCTCATGCGCCTCAGGGCTAAGTGCGCCGATAGACATTGCGGCACTATCAAAGCGCGGAAATAGTTCGCTCGCTGGTTCAACCTCATTAATGTCGATTGCGCCACGCGAGGTATCTAGCTTGAATAAGTCGCGAATAGTCGCCACTGGACGCTCATTAACAGCTTTGGCGAAGGCTTGATAATCGCTGTATTCCCCCGACTTTACGGACTTTTGTAAAAGCTGAACCACATCAGGGTTATAACAGTGGTATTCACCGCGGAAATCAAATTTTAATAAACCGCCATGTTCAACTTGCTCGCGTTTGCGATAGGCTTTATCGCGTAAGATAGCTTGGTCTAGTTCGAAATCACTAAAATCAGCGCCTTTAATACGGTTTGTCACGCCATTGAAACACAGCTCTGCCACTTCATCGGCAAAACCAACTGCTTCAAATAATTGCGAACAACGATAACTGGCGATGGTAGATATTCCCATCTTAGACATGATTTTCATCAAGCCTTTATTGATACCTTTACGATAATTAATCACTGCTTCTTTTGGTGAATGAGTGATTTTACCTTGCTGGATTTGCTCAAGAATTGATTCATAAGCAAGGTACGGGTATACCGCCGTTACACCGAAACCAAATAGCACGGCAAAATGATGTGGATCGCGAACCGCACCAGATTCTACTACTAAGTTGGTTTCACAGCGAAGGTTGTTGTTTACTAAACGTTGTTGCACAGCGCCTGCAGCCATGGCAGCAGGAATTGGCAGTGTTTCTTTACTGATGTCTCTATCAGTTAATAAGATAATTACTGCCCCATCTTTAGAGGCTTGTTCTGCTTTGTCACACAGGGCAACAATCGCGTCTTTTAGAGTTACGTTAGTGGCGTAATTCATCGACAGCTCGACCATTTTATAGTGAGCTTCGTCGAGCGCTTTAAGCTGTTCTAAATCGCTATAAACTAAGACCGGCGAGTCAAACAAAATGCGATCGGCATGGCCTAATGTTTCTTTAAATAAATTTTGTTCACTACCGATACAAGTCGCTAGCGACATGGTGTGTGCTTCGCGCAGTGGGTCGATAGGCGGGTTGGTAACTTGCGCAAACTGCTGACGGAAGTAATCAAAGACGCTACGTTGTTTTTGAGACAGCACAGCCATAGGCGCGTCATCACCCATAGACGCAGTGACTTCTTGACCACAACCTGCCATCACATTGATGACATCGTGAATTTCTTCTTTCGAATAATTGAACTGCTTGAGGTACACCGCATGCTCTGCGTCAGTGAGACTGCGGTTACCAGAATTTGATTCTTCTCGCTTATTAAAAGGCACTAAACGGCGTGAATTGTTCGCCAACCATTTTTTATATGGGTGGCGATTCTTAAGTTCGTTATCGATATCGAACGTCGATGTTAGCTTGCCAGAATAAGTATCTATAACGAGCAATTCTCCCGGTCCAACACGGCCTTTTTCCGCAACTTCATCGGGCTGGTAGTCCCAAATGCCAACTTCTGAAGCCAGCGTTAGAATACGATCTTTAGTCACTACATAACGAGCTGGGCGCAGACCATTGCGATCTACTGCGCAGGCCGCATGACGACCATTGGTCATTACTACACCAGCAGGGCCGTCCCACGGCTCCATGTGCATTGAGTTAAAGTCGTAAAATGCACGTAAATCGTCATCCATAATTGGATTGGATTGCCAGGCAGGTGGAATTAGCATACGCATCGAGCGGTATAAATCCATTCCGCCCATGAGCAGTAGCTCTAGCATGTTGTCGAGTGACGACGAGTCAGAGCCACTTTCACTGACAAATGGCGCTGCATCTTGTAAATCAGGCAACAACGGTGTTTGGAATTTGTATGAGCGCGCTTTCGCCCACTGACGGTTGCCTTTAATGGTATTGATTTCACCATTGTGGGCTAAGAATCTAAATGGTTGTGCTAATGGCCATTTCGGGGACGTATTTGTTGAGAAACGCTGGTGAAACAGACAGATCGAACTTTGCGTGCGCAAATCTGCTAAGTCGAGATAGAAATTTGGTAAATCGACTGGCTTAACTAATCCTTTGTAAATCGTCACCATTGAAGAAAGGCTAGCAATGTAGAAAACGCTATCTTCAGCAAGGCGCTTTTCGGCGCGGCGACGGGCCATGTATAAACGGCGCTCAATATCGCGATTTAACCAACCAGCTGGCGCGTTAATGAATACTTGTTCGATAACAGGTAATTCGGCTAATGCAATTGGCCCTAATATGTCTTTATTGACCGGAACTTCACGCCAACCCACTACGGCCATCGTCTCTTTTTCAAGCTCTTGCTGAAGTACGTCGCGGCTAATTTGCGCAAGCATAGGATCGGTATTTAAGAAACACATACCCACGGCATATTTTTTACTCAGCGACCAATTATTTTCTTTTGCAATCGCTTGAAATAATACTTCCGGTGATTGCATCAGCAGGCCACAGCCATCGCCTGTGGTGCCATCAGCAGAAATACCACCGCGGTGTTGCATGCGATCTAAAGCCTCGATCGCGGTACGTATTATTTTGTGGCTTTGTTCGCCGTCCATTTGGGCGATAAGACCAAAACCACAATTGTCTTTTTCAAAAGCTGGGTTAGTTAATGCCATAGTAATAATCTCTAAACTTTAAAACTTTTATGCAAATGTTATGCAAGCAGGGGCGTTTGTGAAACTGCTGAGGATAGCTAATAAATTTACAATTGATTTGTAAGTTATCGTGAAAGATTACTAAAGTCAATCTGCGAAAAGTCTAATCTATAACATCGGATGGTGTTTTAACTAAGTTATTGGTTTTTGGTTTTTTATGTTGCTTTTTTGATGTTAATAGTTCTCGTTTTCACAAGGGTTACGCCGACGTAAACTAAAGTCGAATAGAATGAAATTTTGTAATTAAATTACAAAAATAGCTTTACGTTGGCGTAATGTTAAATTTATGTAGCTGTTAGATAAGTCGTTTTTAACACGTAATCAAACGGTGGTTTAAATAGTTAGTCGTAATTTTGTGAATAAAAATGCTAAATACTGGTATGCTGACTGAGAACTGTTGTTCTGGAGAGTAAATGGTGGATGAAAAAAAAGTCGCTAAACGCGACTTTTTTAATAGGAAGTAAAGGTGTTTAAGCTGTAAAACCGTTTTGTACGCCTTTTACCGCTATTGCTACCGCATTGTGAGCATGCAGAGATTCGTAATGATTTATGCGAACCCAATAATCAAGGTGGCTTTCACTATTTAATGCGTGGGTTACACGGCGCACTGCATCTTCACAAAACATTAGGTTGCTGGCGTTTAGGCGCGCAAATTCTTGCTCGTCTTCACGTTTTACCGCTGCTTGAACAGGAGTTTGAACGGCGTCTTCGATTAAATCAACTAATTGCTTGATTGGAAAATCGTCCGTTGTACTTAGACGCACTTTTATTTGTGCAACGCTTCGTTGGCTATGCGGCGTAGCAACAATACCTTCGGTGCTACCCAGCCATTCTACTATTTGTTCTTGCTCTAATGTTTTATCGCTAAATTGTTCGATAAAAGCTTTTTGAATTAGCTGACGCGATAATGCTGCTGAACACGGACAAGTTGATGAGTATGGCACTTCGATTCCAAGGTCAATAGTGATACCCGTTGGTGTATTAGTCGCGGTGATTGTTGTCGGATAAGCTTTCCAACCTTTTTTTCCACTTAATAAAGAAGCGCGTCTTAGATGGTAATCGAATTTGAATGACAGTTGTGCTTCATCGCTAATGTCATCATGTGAAGAAACAAAGTCGTTTAGCGCACTGCTTATAGTAGAAGGAGATAAAGACTCTTCTGTTGATAATTCGTCGAGTCGTAAGAATAAGCGTGACATGTGAATGCCTTTCGCTGATGGTACGATAACATTTACAAACGCCTCCACTTTGGCACTAACGCGTTGCGGTGCTTCGTCAAGTGAGTCGAGTAACATCGGCATTTCGATTTCACTCATTCCAACCCAATTTATGTTGCCTTCGGTTTGAGCAGGTGAATTGCTGGCAATATCTGGCATTTGGTGGGGCATTAAATTACAACTCCAACAGGTTAATCAATAGTACGTCTTCAGCAGATGGCTTGTCGCAGTGCTAGAATCCGAGTTGAGCCCGTTGCAAAAAATTAATCGTTAGCTCGGGCAATAAGCGACGAATTGTAGCACGCTATTATCCTTTTCTACTATGTCAGTGAAACCAAAATGACAACTATTTTTATCTAAATTATGACCGTTGCATATTTTTCTGACGTTAATAACAATAATGATGAGTGTTGCAGTAATTAATGGTAAGTTAGGTAAAAATGATGACTTTTTACTATATTAATTCGTCATATCCATTTAGTACTAGGGAAAATAACATGCAAAAGTTTGCTGGGATGCTGTTTGCGTTGTTGTCGCTAAGTGTGCAATTTCACAATGAAGCGAACGCACAGTCAACGTCTTATGAAATGATGCTAATCGGTAGCGATTTTGAGCTGTGTCGAAGTAGTGAAACTCAATTTTGTAAGGCAAAAGATGTGTCCGCCTTTCGCAATGGCAATAATCGAACTGCAAAGCAATATAAGTTAGCCATTTCCCAAATTGAAAAAATGATGCACGTCGATCGCTGGTCACCGGATCGTCAAGCCCTGCGTTATGATCTTCATTTATTGTTTAATGCAACAGCAAAGCGCGCTGGTACGCGCATTCTTTCTTATGCTCAATTGCTAAGTGCATGGAAGTCGATGTCCATTCGTCGTGATGGTAAAGCCTTAAGCGGTCATTCACTGTTTTTGTCAATGACAGAATCTGAGCTGTCGATGATCTTAGATCATCTTGAATATGCTCAACTTGATCACGCTGGACGCCGTTTAAAAGATGCAGTTATTGTCGATAACAAAGAGCCTTCTATCTCGATTAATTTTGCTCAAAAGGTTGTAGAGGTTGCTAAAAAAGTAGAGGCTAAGCCTAAAATCTTAGTGGCAACTGTTGGCTATCGTGACGGTTATTCAGAAGTTGATGCTTATGTTTCCTTATTTAATCAACTCGGTGGTGACGCTAGCTGGCTGCCAATTGATGCGTCGCTTGCCCAATTGATGCATGCGAAAGAATCCTGTCGTACACTCGAACGACATCGCGCAGATGTTTTAAAGAGCTATGATCGCAATCGAATTTACAAAGATCTCGTGACAACTCAGCAGCAGTACTGTGCTAATCCAAAGCTATTTAATGACGCGATCAAAGGCGCCAATGCCATTGTATTAGTGGGAGATAAACCACAACTGCTTAACCAAACCTTTTTGAATAACGGTGAAGCGACAGCACTACTTAGATTAATCAAGCAGCGAATCGATGCGAAAAAATTAACCCTAGTTGCCGCAGGAGAAATGGTTAAAGGAGTCGTGAGTCGAGGAAATAGTGGTGCAGTGATCTTAAGTGGCAATAGTGAATATGCCTTGTTAAATGGTACCTCTAGTTTGGTGCAAAAGCGTTTAGCCTGCGACAGTTATGGTAGCTGTGACAGTGATTACAATAGCGTTACTTATCAATATGGTGGTTTAGGACTACTGAAATTCCCGATTATCGATACTCAAGTTTCGTCACACGGTAATATAGCAAGGCTGGCACGTGTTGGGTTTGATACTGGGTTACAGCAAAGTATGGCTATTGACAAGGGTACTGCTGTTTTACTCAATCAACGCGGTTCGAAAGTCGATTTTGAAGTAATAGGACAAGGCGGCGTTATCTACTTGTCGTATCAAACTCAACAGTCGTCTTTAGAAAAAATTAATTATCACTATTTTACACCTGGTGACCAGGTCACAAATAACGCAGGCGCGATTTCAGTAGCATATCCAGAATGGAAAACTATCGCCAAAGATCCACAGGCGCAATTAGCGACATACAACAATTTGTTTTATGGCGATAATTTTAATCGATTTGCTGAGCAAGCCTGTGTTATTGACGACAAATCATGGCAAGGTCTGGCAGGGCGCAACAAGCAGTTTATGGTTAAGTTGGCCAAAACAGCGGATAGTCAATTGCATATGGGCGGTGTGAAAGTGAAAGACGGTTATGAGTTTTATTGCTCTATTAATGCACTTTCCTTGTCCTTATCTCGCAATTAATTGAAATTAGTACCTCAGTCGTAGTTTTTATACAGACATAATGGTATGGTTCGCACAGCTAGTTTAAAGAGTCACTATTATGTCTGTAGAAAGCCCAATCGATTTAGATCAAGTGTTAGAACTTGATATCCTAGAGCAATATACCCAAGCCATTGGTGGGCAAGCACTGCTTGGCAGCGTTGATTTGTTTGCTGGACAATATCCTGAATACCTCGACGAGTTAAAGGCGGCGTACGCGGCTGCTGATTACAAGTTAACCGCAGAACACGGACATAAGATGAAAGGCGCAGCAGGCGCAATTGGTTTGGCTAGGTTGAGTCAATGGGCTCAAATGCTGCAAAACCGCGAAGATGAAGCATGGCTTGATAATGCACCTAAGTTGATTGAGTGCTTAGAGAGCCATTATGTAAGTGACATTGAGAAGTTACGAACTTACTTAAGCAGCTGTTAGTTTTTTATCTCTTATCATTAAAAAAGGCGCTAACAAGTGATTGTTAGCGCCTTTTTTATAATTAGTTCTATTGCTACTCTGTTTCGTGCTCAGAGCAGAAACGGTAACCCTCACCGTGAATAGTTGCAATGATTTCACTGCTACCAGGGTGGCTTTCGAAATGTTTTCTAATGCGGCGGATAGTCACGTCAACTGTACGATCATGTGGCTTTAATTCACGGCCAGTCATTTTCATTAATAAGTCACTACGAGTTAAAATCTTGCCTGGATTTTCTAGAAATTCAATCATCGCTCTAAATTCGCTACGCGGTAATTTGAATTGCTCTTCAGTCGGACTAATTAGCGAGCGAGAGTTTACATCTAGCACCCAACCGCTGAACTTATAACGTTCAACAACGTTTGCTGATTTATCTTCGCTGTTTGCGCTCTTAATACGGCTTAGTAAGTTGCGGGCACGAATAGTTAATTCACGCGGATTGAATGGTTTAGTGATGTAATCATCGGCACCAATTTCTAAGCCAAGAATTTTATCAACTTCGTTATCGCGCCCCGTTAAGAAGATTAGTGCAATATCGTCTTTCTCACGAACTTCACGTGCTAATAACAAGCCGTTTTTACCAGGTAGGTTGATGTCCATGATGATTAAAGAAATTGGCTCTTGCTTAAGCAAGCGATTCATTTCATCGCCATTATTGGCTTCGTGAACGTGATAACCTTCAGCTTCGAAAATAGAACGCAGGGTATTACGCGTTACTAGTTCATCTTCAACGATTAGAATGTGCGGGCTTTGCATAATAGTAGTTACCTAGTATTAGTTCACTTAAATTTAAGTCTATGTCATAAACCTTTCTTATGTAAGATTTATGATGAAAAATTGTTATCAAAATGTTACTCGAGTATGGGCTTGAGCCTGCGAAGAACAAAGGTGTGCCAGAAAGTTGAGTAGGCTCAGTTATAGAGCGTGTTCTGGCGAATAAGTTCGCTTGCCATTGAGAAAAATACTAAAAGCTTTTTCGAGCAACACTATTTTTATCTAATTCGAATCAATATTACCGCTGGTAAAGTGATTGCGCTGATATTTTAGGGCGTGATTGTAAACCCTTTAGTAAACTTTAACAATAAACCACAAGCCATAATGATAATTATTGTTAACTCGCGCCTTTAAAACTCTCGTTTTACGTTTTAGCCGATAAGATTTTAAACTTATTGTCGCTAATAACCTGCTCGTGCTTAGCAAAATGCGCTGCCATAAAAGGTTCGTACTTGAGGAAGTTATTGGCAACAATACGTAGCTGTCCACCATCCATTAAATGATTGGGCGCGCCGCTAATGAATTGCTCAGGCACTTTATAGTCTGTTTTTAATCCCGTGTGGAACGGTGGGTTAGAAACGATAGTGGCAAATTTTCCATGTAAATCTGCGAGTCCGTCACTTGGGTATACTTTTCCTTCAACATTGTTCGCAGCTAACGTCATCGTAGCTGATTCGATCGCCAATGCGTCAATATCAATGAGCTCCAGTGGTATTTGTGGGCGTTTAAGGCCGATAAAGGTACCGATAATGCCGCAGCCACAGCCAAAATCGAGGGTGCGCTTCATTTTTATGTGTCCCAAGTTTTGCAGTAGAAGTTGGGTTCCTAAATCGAGTTCGCCGTGACTAAAGACGCCGGGTAGTGAAACAATATTAATAGTTTCGTCTTCGACAGATACTTGATAGCGCTTGATCCAGTCTTCTTTAGCAAAGTCAGGTGCTGTGTTGTTGTAATTAGCGCGAAATAGCGTGCAATGACGTGCAGAGTCTACTTTGACTGGCTTGTCGCAGTAGTCTTTAACTTGTTTCGCTGCCGATTTAACGCCACCTTTATTGTCGCCCACCAAATAGATTTCGGCATTGTCGCTAAGATGTGGAAGCACATTAGCCAAGAAGTAAATCGCTCGCTCTTTTGCTTTTGGCCAGTACAGAATAACCTGTTGCCACTTTTCATCGCTCGGATTAGTAAAATAAGGCGCAAATTGGAGCGTTAGATTGTCAGGCTGACTAAAGCGACTTACTACCTTGTGATTATGGAAGTCCAATCCCCAAGCGAGTACCTCTTTAGCGCCGTGCTCACACAGTTGTTGAGGCAGGTTATCGTCGAGAAAGCCTGCGACTATAACGCGTTGATCTTCAAATAGCTCGAAGTTGCGAGCAATGACTTGGCTTGGGTTAGCGAGAGTAGACATGGAGTTTCCAGCACAAAAATGGGTATGGTAAATGAAAAGCGCCGCGCAGACAAAACTACGCGGCGCTATTGTAGTACTTGAGGTCTTACTTACCTAATAAAGTAAAGATCTTCTTAGCAATGTCAGTGTTGTCTACCTGACCTTTGAAGTTGCTTTTATGTGGACCAAAAGCGAATACAGGCACGTCAACACCAGTGTGGCCACTAGTCGTCCAGCCAGTGTTGGTCCGAATATCTAACATTTTCTTGATTGCTTTGTACAATGCCTTACCGCCTTGCTTGTGCGCCGCGGCTAGGTTGTCGATTTCGTCTTGGGTTAATTCAAAGCCAAGTTTATCGTTAAGCATTGCAACATCTAATGTTTCAGCGGTTTGTGCTTTAGCCATCGCTTCAGGTGATGCTGATAACTTGTGAAGGATTTGAGGTTTCCACGCGTAATCGCCGTTAGCGCCAATGGTAAAACCACCCGTTGAGTGATCTGCTGTGATTACCACAAGAGTGTCAGGGTTCGTTTTTACGTAATCTTTTAAATAAGCAATAGTCGCCGCCAAATCATCCATTTCAGCCATTGCCGCTGCGATGTCATTTGAGTGACCTGCCCAGTCTACTTGTGAACCTTCAACCAGTAAGAAGAAGCCGTTTTCGTTGTTGTCTAAACGATCTAAAGCGACCTTAGTCATTGCTTTTAAACGATGCTTGTTGCTGTCGTCTAGCGCCCATGGCAAGCCGACTGGTGCAAATAAACCGAGTACTTTATCGTTATTTACCGTTGATAGCTGGCTGTATTGGTCAATGTATTGATAGCCTGCATCGTTAAATTGCTTGGTGATATCGCGGTCATCACGCTTGAAGTATTTAGTGCCACCGCCAAGCATAACGTCTACGGTATGTGCGCCGTTGACACGGTTATCGAAGAATTGGTCGGCAATGTCATTGTACATTTTGCGCTGCTTTACATGGGCAGCATAACTTGCAGGCGTAGCGTGGTTAATTTGTGATGTAACAACTAGGCCAGTTGATTTACCGATGCTTTTGGCATATTCCATCACAGTTTCAACAGGCTTAACATCGACATCAACACCGATAGCGCCGTTGTAAGATTTATGCCCTGTTGCTAATGCCGTTGCAGATGCCGCACTGTCTGTTACAACACCACTTACTTTGGCAGGATAAGTCGTTGAACGACCAATGAGAATATCGTCAAATACAGTTGTTTCTACCGCTGGTGTGTTTGGATTGTCTTTGTAAACGCGATAAGCAGACGTATAAGCAGGTCCCATTCCGTCACCAACCACCATGATGATGTTTTTAGGGCCGGAAGTTTGTTTTGGAGTAGTAGAGGTACAACCTACTGCAGTGGTCATTACGACTGTAGTGGTTAGAAATGTCGATAATAGTTTGTTCATGTTGTTATCTTTGTTGTTGGCCGCTGTGCGGCATTTATTTTTATTCCAGACAAGTGTACGTTTTATACGCTAATTGTGAAGCGAATATAACACTTTGTGTGACATGGGTTAGTTTATTTGATTTAGGACATCAATGAGCTGTGCTTTAGTCATTTGGTGCTTAGCTAGCAGTTTGCGGATCTCGAACCGTTGAGTTGCAATGTTGTTCTTTGCTAATAGTGAAAAGATAGCCTCTTTATCTGTTTTACAGACACAAACGAGAGCTTTAGATTCGCCGCGTTTTATACTGGTGTAAATCATGTTGTCGCAGGCATATTTTCGTTTCGGTGCTTCGATGCATTGCTTAGACAGGGCAAAGCTAAATACCTTTGGTGAAACGAAGAGCATAAGTGCTATTAGTGCTGTGCGAAGTAAGGCGCTACCCATGGTAAATGATGACCCTTAGTTAAACGAGGTAATTAACTAACAACAATAACAAATTAATGTTGAACTCGGTAGGGCGTGCGGTTGTATTTTATTGCTAAGTAGCCAGCTAACAAAACAATAGATGCACCCAAATACCACAATAACGTTGGATATTCTTGCCACCATAGTGCACCTAACAATGCCGCGAATAAAATTGAACTATAACTAAACATCCCGATAGTGCTGGCACCAGCTTTAGTAAATGCCTTAGTCATCATTAATTGCCCCAATGATGAACTGATCCCCAAACTCACTAACAACGCAAAGGTCGGCAGCGATAATTCGTGCCAACTAAATGGCAGCATAGCGCCGCAAACTACAATGCTAATCAATGAAAAATAGGCCACGATTGCTTTGCTAGGCTCAGTTTTGATCATGCGACTGATCGTAGTTTTACTAATGGCAATGAGTACAGCACCAAACAAAATAAGAGCGGCTAGACCTATTTGCAGTTCAGGGCCGTCTGCTTTTGATTTAGTCGTTAAGCATATGGTTGCTCCGATAAAGCCCAATATAATGCAGCTGATTGTTAATTTAGATTGAGGCTGGCCGAGCCAAAAGTAGGCGATTAACGGAATAAAGAATGGTGCCAGCATTAACGTCATTGCGCCATTAACCAATGTCGAATGGCTCAATGCATAGGTATAGATAAACATCGCCAATATGCCAGTAAAGGCGCGTAGTAAATGAAATGGCATATTTGGTGTTTTAAATAGAGTTTTTCTATTGTTAAGTAACCAAGGTGCAAGGGGAATTAACGCGAATAAATTGCGAAAAAATACAATTTGCACAGCTGAAACATCTTGGCTGAGATATTTAATTTGTGCGCCAACCAGCGCAAAGGTGAGTTCTGATGCAAGAACTAATAAGATGCCAATAATAAGTGGCTTGTTGTTCATAAGGATGAATCAACCTAAATAGGAGGCGTTAATAGCGCGTCATTATCCGTTATCTAACAGGGTGGTGCTAGCAAATAATCAACTGGATTTGCCTTAAATCAAAATTAGTTGGCTAGCGATAGATAAATTGTAGCTTTTATCTCGCCAAATTCATAAAATCGACGACAACTTAATAGTTGGATTTTCCCATGCAACAATATGATATCGCTATCGTTGGCGGTGGTATGGTCGGTGGCGCGTTAGCCTGTGCGCTATCGTCGAGTAATTTATCCATTGCGGTGATTGAAAAAGCGGAGCCGAAACCTTTTTCTAAAGAGCAACCGATGGACCTTCGTGTATCAGCAATCAGCGCAGCCTCTGCAGATTTGCTTAAAGAGCTAAATGCGTGGGATGCAATATTGGCGATGCGTAGTTGTCCTTATCGCTATCTTGAAACTTGGGAAGGACCAAATTCTAATTTGTTGTTTGATAGTCAGCAGATGGGGCATCCTCAATTAGGGCATATTATTGAAAATCGCCTGATCCAATTAGCTTTGTGGCAACAGATACAAACGCACGACAATATAGAGTTATTAAGTGGCGCGACTATCAGTCAAATCACGCGAGTAGAAAGTGGTTATCAGCTGAGCATCGGTGATGATGTTGTTCATTGTAAATTGCTCGTAGGGGCAGATGGTGCAAACTCGCTGGTGCGCAGTGCGGCCAATATTGGTGTTACTTCGTGGGATTACGCCCAACACGCAATGTTGATTAATATTACAACTGAGCAGCCTCAGCAAGATATAACTTGGCAGCAATTTTATCCATCAGGCCCTAGGGCTTTACTGCCACTATCAGAAAATCATGCGTCATTAGTTTGGTATGACTCGCCATCTCGAATTAAGGCGCTGTCTCAATTGCCGTTATCTCAACTAAAGAATGAGATAGTAGAGCATTTCCCGAATCGACTCGGTGAGTTTGATGTCGATAATGCTGGTGCTTTTCCATTAACGCGGCGACATGCACAGCAGTACGTCAAAGATCATCTGTGTATTCTTGGGGATGCGGCACATACGATTAATCCATTAGCAGGACAGGGCGTTAATCTTGGATTTAAAGATGTGGCAGCCTTATCGAGTGTTATTTGTAATGCAGTTTCCCGTGACGAATCATGGTGGCATAAGCAAGTGCTGCAAGAGTATGAGTTTAAGCGCCGTCCTGATAACTTATTGATGCAATCGGCAATGGATGTATTTTATCTAACCTTTAGCAATGATTCGCCGCCGTTAAAGCTATTGCGCAACACAGCATTAAAAGCTGCGCAGCGTTCTGCTTGGGGGAAAAAACAGGTGATGAAGTACGCCATGGGCTTGTAATTTTTCACTGAACTAAAGGGAATTCGTCAAATCTGGATGAAATAGTGTGCGTTATGTCTATTAAATGCTCATGCAGATAAAAAGAGTAAAAAAACTGACAAAAAAGTATTGACGGTTTCGTCCTCCATCAGCATAATACGCCGCACTTGATGAGGACAACGCAGTTTCTTTTTCAGAAGTGAAAATAGAATGTTTAATCTCAAGTCAGTGCGGGAGTGGCGGAATTGGTAGACGCGCTAGATTTAGGTTCTAGTATCTTCGGGTGTGAGAGTTCAAGTCTCTCTTCCCGCACCATTTACAGTTGGGATATAGCCA
>JBMYWG010000058.1:0-17734 GCA_049607155.1 Psychrobium sp. | reverse complement strand
GCTTGACTCTAATACAAAATTATGGATATGCTAGGTTTATATCCAGCAAACAGTAATAAATTGATTTAGATCAATTAATAAAATAAGTTTGCTAAAACGAATACAGTCTAAGGACATTGCATGGAAGCGATTACATTCAATTTACCTCAATCATTAGATATCTCAGTGGTAAACGACACCCAGCAGATGATGTTAGAGCAACTTCAATCCACCCAAGATATTAATCAAGTTAACATTGATGCTGGCGAGTTATCGCGTATCGATACCGCTGGCTTACAGTTATTAACGGCGTTGATTATTGATATCAATCGCCAAAGCATCGATTTTTCATGGCAAAACGTCAATGACGAGCTGCGAGACTGCGCATCGCGTCTGGGCTTAAACCACCTTCTAAAATTAAACTAACCCCTGAATTTATAGGACAAAAACATGGCAAAGATCTTAGTAGTTGATGACTCTGCTTCAATCAGAAATATGGTTTCTTTCACATTGAAACAACAGCAATATGACACTGTTGAAGCCTGTGATGGTAAAGAAGGTCTGGAGAAAGCAAAGACAGAGCGGTTCGATTTAGTCATTACGGATGTCAATATGCCAGTAATGGATGGAATTTCACTCTGTGGGGAGTTGCGACAATTACCAGCATTTAAGTTTACTCCGGTATTGATGTTAACAACGGAGAGTTCAGCCGAGATGAAGCAGCGCGGTAAAGCAGCTGGCGCTACAGGTTGGCTTGTAAAACCTTTTAACCCAGAAAAGCTGTTATCGACCATTAAACGTGTCATAAGGTAGCGATATACGATGAGTATCGATCTCTCACAATTCATCCCTACGTTTCTTGAAGAAAGCTTCGAAGGACTAGAGCTGATGGAATCGAGTTTGCTCAATCTTGAGCAGGGTGATGTAGATACTATTAATGCGATTTTCCGCGCTGCGCATTCAATTAAAGGCGGTGCTGGAACCTTTGGCTTTAACCGCGTGACAGACTTTACGCACGATGTTGAAACGCTGCTAGATGAGATGCGCGATGGTCGTCGTAAGATCGAGCAAACCGATGTTGATCTGCTGTTGCGAAGCGTCGATTGTATTCGTTTATTGGTCGAGGCTGCGCGTGATGGTATCGATTGCACCGATGAGAGAATTGAACAAGTACATAAAGGGCTTGCGCAAACCCTTAATAAAGTAGATACCGTAGAAGATACGTCAGCTGTTGAAGAAGTATACGCAGCTAGTACCGGTACGCCGATCTGGAAAATCAGCTTTATCCCACATCACGAAATGCTGCAAACCGGTAATGATGTGCTGCATATTATTAATGCCCTCGCAGAGTTAGGTCCTGTCACTCAAGTGGTGGAATGTCAAAATATTCCGCCGTTAGACTCATTGCACCCTGAAGAATGTTATCTCTCTTGGCAAATTACCCTCGAATCTAACTGCGGCAAAGATGAAATCGACGAAGTCTTTGAGTGGGTTGAAGACGAGTGTGATTTGATTATTGAGCAAAGTGTCAATCAGCTCGATGACATTGTTTCAGATATAGAAAATATGGCTTGTGATGAGCCTGTTGAGAAAAGCACACAAGAGCCGCAAACAGAAGCTCAAGAAATAGCCCAAGCTACACCGACAAAACAAACTGCAAGTGCACCACAAGTCTCAGCGGTCAAAACTAAAGCAAGTAGCCCTGATGGCGGTTCTATTCGTGTTGGCATTGATAAGGTTGATGCATTAATTAATCGCGTTGGTGAATTAGTCATTACCCAAGCGATGCTCAAACAAGTGGGTAATGAGCTTAGCCAAAACAGCAATGAACTAGTAGAAAAATTACTTGAAGGTTTAGTACAGCTTGAAGGGAATACCAGAGACTTGCAAGAAGACGTTATGCGCATTCGCATGCTACCGATTAGTTTCGTGTTTAATCGTTTCCCCCGTATGGTGTACGACATCAGTAGTAAGCTCGGCAAGAAAATAGAATTAAAGCTTTCTGGTGAGCAAACAGAGCTTGATAAAACAGTGATGGAAAAAATTGGCGATCCGCTAGTCCATCTAGTACGAAATTCGCTTGACCACGGTTTGGAAATGCCTGAGGAGCGTGTAGCTGCAGGTAAAGACGAAACAGGCACGGTGCACTTACATGCGTATCATCAAGGCGGTTATATCGTCATTGATATTATGGATGATGGCCGCGGACTAAATACTGCGCGCATCAAAGATAAAGCCTTGGAAAAAGGCCTGATTACGCCAGATCAGAATTTAACTGATCAAGAAATCAATGAACTAATCTTTGCCCCTGGATTTTCAACTGCAGAGCAGGTCAGCGATCTCTCTGGTCGTGGCGTAGGTATGGATGTAGTGCGCCGTAATATTGAATCCCTAGGAGGTCATGTTGCATTGACCTCAACGCCGGGAGAAGGCTCAACATTTTCAGTGAGTCTGCCGCTTACGCTGGCAATTCTAGATGGGCAACTGATCAGAGTTGCCAGTGAAACCTATATTGTACCGCTGGTATCCATTATCGAATCGGCGCAAATCAATCACAATAATGTTAAAGCCGTTGCTGGCAATCCAAGTCTTTATCTATTTCGCGATGAATATATCCCGATTTATTCCATTAGACAGTTATTTGGCTTACCGCTAGGTCAGTCACCACTCGATGAGACAATGGTCATTATTGTTGAAAGCAATGGACATAAATAGGCATTACTGGTGGATGACTTGCTCGACCAACAGCAAGTGGTTCTAAAGAGTTTGGACTCGAACTATATGGCGGTTGAAGGCATATCTGGGGCCACTATCTTAGGTGATGGTGGCGTGGCCTTGATTGTAGATATAAAAGGACTGAACGTGCTTAAACAGCAGATGTCATGTGAATTGTCACATCCAATAAGCCACAACGTGGAGAGTGTTGCATGATCGACAACCAACAGCTTGACACGGTAACTAATAATCGCCAATTTTTGTCATTTATTTTGGCTGATGAAGAATACGCGACAGATATTTTAAAAGTGCAAGAAATCCGCGATTGGACACAAGCGACACTGGTACCAAATAGCCCTGACTACGTCGAAGGAGTGACTAATTTGCGCGGACAAATAATCCCTATTATTAACTTGAGAACACGTTTCTCATTGCCAAATGGCGATAGTCTAAAGAACCGGATAGTCATCGTTTTGAAAATTGATGATGGCCACCGCTCACGCTTAATGGGCTTGTTGGTTGATGCATTCGCGGAAACCTACGACATCAGCGATAACGACATCAAAACTGCGCCAAGTAAAATCAGTGTCATTGACGATGAATTTATCCTCGGCCTTGCAACTGCCGACGAGAAAATGCTGATTCTGTTAGATGTTGACGAGCTACTGACGTCAAATGAATTAACCCCAACGAATAACGAAAACGTTGCTTAATGGACACCTTGTTCGAGGAGAACAGTAATGAGGAATAATACTCCTGTAACAGACCGCCGAGTACCACTGGTACCAGGTCAAGATTTAGTTACGAAGACGGACCTACAAGGTCGTATTACCTACGTTAACCCTGCTTTCATTGAAATTAGTGGATTTACCGAGCAAGAACTCGTCGGTGAGCACCACAACATCGTTCGTCACCCTGATATGCCACAGGCTGCATTCAAGAATATGTGGTCGACTTTGGAAATGGGACGACCTTGGGTCGGGATGGTAAAAAATCGTTGTAAAAATGGTGATTACTATTGGGTTAAGGCGAATGTTACGCCACTGTCTAAGGGAGGCCGAGTTGAAGAGTACATGTCTGTACGTTCAAATCCGTCAGAGCAGGAAATTTCAGAAGCGGAGCGTTTGTATTCGCAGTTGAACCGCAATGAGGCAAGCCTGCCAGATCCTGGGACAATACGTTCTAGCGTATTTAAATCGACATTTAACAAATGGCTATATGGTAGTTTATTTGTCTCTGCGTTAATTAGTGTTCCGCTGTTCTTTACTTCTGTTGCTGCGCTTGATTTTATCGGGCCTTTAGTCGGTATGGGCATCTTGGCGTTTGGCGCTAACAAAGTATTCAGAGAGTCTGTGCTGCCGGGGATCAATAACTCGATTGAAGAGTTGCGTAAAATCACCGAAGGAGATTATTCGCGTGAAATTCCTGTTACCCAAGAGGGGGAAGCCGGTGAATTGATGCGAATGGTTAAATCAATTCAAATCAAACTGGGTTTTGAAGTTAACGACGCTAAACAAAAAGCACAGCGTGCAGAACGTGTCAAAGTGGCGTTAGACAATGTAACGTCGAGTGTGATGATGGCGGATAATAGCGGCAATATTATTTACGTGAATGATGCCGTAATCGACATGTTTAGAGACGCGCAGGATGATATTCGAAGCCAACTCGCTGACTTTGATGCATCAATGCTGCTTGGTCAAAATATTGCTAAGTTCGATATAGAACAAGGTCATAATAAAACACTGATTGAAGCCCTTAATCATCCATTTAATTCTCAACTTGCTATTGGCAATCGCCGCTTTAATTTGATTGCCGCGCCAGTTGTTGAGGATGACGGAACACGCCTTGGCTCAGTGGTAGAGTGGAGCGATGTGACACAGGAATTATCAGCTCAAGCAGATGTAGAAAAAATTATTCAAGACGCTTCAATCGGTATTTTAGACTCTCGTTTAAATACCGAACGTTACAGCGGCTTTATTGGTAATGTTGCTCGCGGCATGAATGAAATGCTTGATGCTATTGTTGAGCCAATTGGTGAAGTAAAACGCGTAGTATCAGATTTATCGAAAGGTAATCTCAATTCACGAATGGAAGGGGATTTCAAAGGGGAGTTTAGCGAGCTAGATAACTCACTCCAAGTGGCTATGGTGAAGTTGGAGCAAATCGTTGGTGAAATTCGCACTAATTCAGGTTCTATTGCTGCCGGTGCTGAAGAAATATCTAAAGGAAATACGACGCTGAGCACGCGTACCGAAGCGCAAGCAGCTAGCCTCGAAGAAACTGCAGCGAGTATGGAAGAGATGACAGCAACGGTGAAACAAAATGCTGATAATGCATCGCAAGCCAATTCTCTGGCGGAAAATGCTAAAATACTCGCCGAAAAAGGCGGCGAGATTTCAGAGAAAGTTGTCCACTCGATGAGCGAAATTAGCAGTTCTAGTACGCAAATCTCTGAAATCATTGGCGTAATTGATGAAATTGCATTCCAAACTAATCTATTGGCGCTAAATGCCGCAGTTGAAGCTGCACGAGCTGGTGAACAAGGTCGCGGTTTCGCGGTGGTTGCCGCTGAAGTTCGAAACCTAGCACAGCGAAGTGCTAGTGCCGCAAAAGAAATTAAGGGACTTATCAGTGATAGTGTTTCTAAAGTGGAAGAGGGTGGACGCTTTGTTGATGAGTCTGGTAAGGCATTGACTGAAATCGTTACTGCAATTCATGAAGTATCAAGCATTGTTAATGAAATCGCGATGGCGAGTAAAGAGCAAGCAACTGGGATTGATCAAGTGAATGTTGCTATCAATGATATGGATGAGGGAACTCAGCAAAATGCTGCGTTAGTAGAAGAGGTTGCAGCTGCATCGGAAGGGATGGAAGAGCAAGCAGTACAACTACGACAACTCGTGCGATTCTTTGCCGTTGGTGACAATAAAACATCAACGTCAACTGCACCAGTCGCCAAGCCTGCTCCACAGGAGCAAGTCATCCCGACACCAAGGGAGACTCATGTGACGCACAAAGCCGCGCCATCTGTCAGCGAGTCTGACATGGAATGGGAAGAGTTTTAGGGATAAATTATGGATCCAGTTGAACTTGGGCAAGGAAACGGACTTTCCACTTATCGCGATACAGATCGCGAGCGGGAGTTTCCATATCATCAGGCGGACTTTGAGCAAGTTCGTCAAAAGATATACAACCACGCGGGTATCTCGCTCGCAGATCATAAAAAAGACTTGGTATACAATCGTCTTGTTCGGCGCCTGCGCACCTTGAAACTGGATTCATTTAAAAGTTATCTGCAATACCTTGATAGCGCGCCTTCAGAAATGTCGCAGTTTGTTAATGCGATGACTACTAATCTAACGTCATTTTATCGAGAGTCGCATCATTTTGAATACTTGAGTGATACCTATATTCCGTCTCTCGCAAAAAGTGGTCAGCGGCAGCTGCGAATTTGGTCGTCTGCCTGCTCTATCGGTGAAGAGCCTTATAGTATTGCCATTAGTCTGCTAGAGGCAGGTATCGATCCAAATGTTTGGGATATCAAGATTTACGCAACCGATATCGATACGGATGTTTTGGCGACGGCAAAAGAAGGTCTCTATAACATTGATCGTGTCGATGGACTCTCGTTAGCACGAAAGAAGCTCGGTTTTCTCCGTGGAAAAGGTGACCATAGTGACAAGGTGATGGTGAAACCTGCACTCAAAGCAATGATGGCTTTTGATTATTGTAATTTAATGGAGAGCTGGCACATACAAGAAAAGCTCGATGTAATCTTCTGCCGTAATGTGATGATTTATTTCGATAAAGATACACAGACGCGATTACTTGATCGCATGACGAATTTACTTAAACCCGGTGGCATGTTGTTTATTGGTCATTCTGAATCCCCTGCGAGGTCGATGAAGGATTATCAATTGCTCGGTAGAACCATGTATCAGAAGCGCTAATTATGACAACACATGTAACTGAGCCCAAAGAGGTAACGCCAATACACTCGTTACCACAATACCCAGAATTTCGGCATATTCGTCAGTTTTGGATGCCAAAACGTCGACGCGTCGCGGTCAAAGTTGTCGCGGGTGACTACTATGTTACCGAGCAAGATGAAGTAATTTGCACTGTGCTCGGCTCTTGTGTCTCAACATGTATTCGAGATACCCAGACTGGCATTGGTGGCATTAATCACTTTTTACTGCCAGATAGTGATTGCGACATTTTATCGTCATCAAACCGCTATGGTGTATTTGCGATGGAGCAGTTGATAAATGCCATTATTAAATACGGTGGGCGCCGTGAGAATTTCGAAATAAAAATTGTCGGTGGTGGCAACATGATGACGGGTGTAAATGATATTGGGCAGCGCAATATCGCTTTTGTTCAGCAGTTCTTAGAAACTGAAGGATTAGTAGTTAAAGCGATGGATGTTGGCGGTAACCAAGCTAGAAGGATTCAATATATCGCAAAAACAGGGCAGTTGATGGTTCAAAAACTCAAAGAAGGTAGCAACGCACGTACTGTTGCACTTGAGCTTGAAAGTCAACGCAGTATACAGAAGCAAACAGATGACGACGTTGAGTTGTTTGATTAAATAAGGCGATAGCACGTGATTAAAGTACTTATTGTTGATGATTCAAAACTGGTGAGAGAAATAGTGAGTGAAGTCATTACTGGCTTTGCTGATGTTGAGGTTGTTGGCGCAGCGAAAGATGCGTATGAAGCGCGTGCGATGATCAAACAACTAGACCCAGATGTACTCACATTAGATGTTGAAATGCCGAAAATGGATGGCATTACTTTCTTGAAAAATCTAATGCGCTTGCGTCCGATGCCAGTTGTTATGTTATCGACATTGACTCAAGAAGGCGCTGATACCACGCTAGATGCCCTCGCTTGCGGCGCCGTTGATTTTATTTCAAAGCCGCGCTCGAGCGAGCTACTTGATGATTTGACTGCCTTTAGTGAAGAGCTGTATCAAAAAATTAAACTCGCCGCTAAGGTCAACGTTAAACAGCGCAGTACTGAGACAGCAAAACCAACGCTGACGAGCTCATTAAATCCACTTAATATTAAGCATCAAATCATTGCACTAGGCGCATCTACAGGTGGCACTGAAGCACTTCGGGATGTGCTTTCAATGTTACCAAGTAATTCGCCTGCAGTTGTGGTGACCCAGCACATTCCCGCCAGTTTCAGTAGTCGCTTTGCGGCGCGACTCGGTGAATATTGTAAAATGAAGGTGCATGAGGCCAAAGACGGTCAACTGATTGAGCCTGGCAATATTTATGTTGCACCTGGTTCTCACCATCTGGTTATTGAACAAGTAAGCAATCATTATCGATGTCGCTTAGATGATTCAGCGCCTTGTAATAGGCACAAACCATCGGTGGACATTATGTTTGAATCACTTAGCCAACTGCCAACTGCCAACTGTTAATGTTTATGCCGCGTTGTTAACAGGCATGGGAAGTGATGGCGCACAAGGACTGAAAGCGTTAAAGGACAATGGTCATTACACGGCGATTCAAAATAAAGCAACGAGTATGATTTGGGGCATGCCAGGCGCTGCTTTCCTGATTGATGCCCACTGCGACGATTTACCAATTTCTGATATTTCTTCCACCTTGTTGGGCAAAGCTGCTAAGCAGTTTGACCCACTTAAAAAGACGAGGGCAGTGAATGAATCGACATAATAATTATCTGCTTATAGCACAGTTAATTGGCGTTCTAGGCGTTATTGTAACAGTGGTTCTCAATGGCCCTAGCTGGTTAATTATTGTATGCGCAGTTGCTGTTGTTGCGTTGGGTGGTGTGCAGTTTAACATTTTACGAACGCTCATATCGCAAATGTCTGTTAACGAAAAACAGAGTATCGACATGATAAATGCGTCTGATCGAGAACATCATCATGTTGACAGTAAACTCAGTGAGATGTTCGGTGAGCTGGAGCAAACCTTCTCTTGTGAGCGCAACGTAATTGGCAATGAAATTACACGGACATCGGCATTGCTAAGCGAGGCAGTTGTGGGCATGAGTGAATCATTCCACAACATGAAAAATATTAGTGATAGACAACACGGACTGCTCGCGTCACTGGTTCATAGTAAGACAGAGCCAAATGACAACGAGCCAGAAGATGCTGCCGTCGATTTAACGGCTAAAGATCCCAGCGAATTATCGATGCATGAATTCCTTGATGAATCGTCTAGGTTAACTAATGAATTTGTGCAAGTCGTGGTAAATAACTCAAAACAAAGCTTAAAAACCTTAAGCCATATTGACAATATGGTTGAGCAAGTAGATAGTATTTTCAGTTTGTTACACAATGTTGAAGGGCTAGCTAATCGCACTAACTTATTAGCGCTTAACGCAAGTATAGAAGCTGCGCGCGCTGGAGAAGTTGGCCGCGGTTTTGCGGTAGTTGCCGATGAAGTTCGTTCGTTATCGATTAGTTCATCAGAGCTAAACGAACAAATTCGCGGCAAGATTAGTGGCGCTAAGGTAACGATAGAGTCGTTGCGCAGTGGTGTCGAAGAGATGGCTTCGGCTGATATGTCGCAAACTTTTGAAACACAATCAAAAATTAACGAAATGACTGGTAAAATGGGACTGATTAGCCGTAACATGGAAGATAGTCTCGTTGAGTTGGCCGCAATGAGTGAGGAGATGGATGTCGCGGTGAGTAACGCGGTTCGTTCGCTTCAGTTTGAAGATATGACTTCGCAAGCGCTTGCTTCGATATCAACCAACATTGATCAATTTGAAGCATTGAGCCAAGAATTGCATGAGGTCGGCAACAGTCGAGCGTCAATTGACGAAAAAGTAGATAAAATAAATACTGTTTGTCAATCAGTTAGAGAACATACCACCAGTATTGGTGAACATCGTACCGTGTCACAAGAGACCATGGACGAAGGTGAAATAGAGTTGTTTTAGGAACAAACACAAGTTTAGGAGTAAATATGCCAATTGTTAGTTCTACATCATCAAATAGCAAAGATGTTTTGATTACGGTATCGGATCGTTTTGATTTCTCACAATACAAACTTTTTAGAGAAAGCTATTGCGAATGTAACACCCCAGGCACTGAGTTTCGTTTAGATTTAAGCAGTGCCAATTACATGGATTCATCGGCGTTGGGTATGCTGCTTCTATTAAAAGAGCACGCCGATAAGATTAAAGGCAAGATTATTATTGAACGCCCCAATGATTCAATTAATAAAGTATTAGAGATCGCTCAGTTTCATCATTTGATGGAGATTGTTCGCTAAGCGACTATGATGATGCAATCTCAAAACAGGGACGTCTTGATTATTGACTCCAATCAAGAGAATGTTGAGCGCCTCTCGCATATTATTAGCGAGGAAGGGTTTAGTGTCTCTACTGCCCAAAATGGCATGCAAGGATTGGTTAAGTTTTATCAGCACAAACCCGACCTTGTCTTAATAGACTTTCACGCCGAAGGCATGAGCGCGATCGAAACATGTCGCCAAATTAAAGCGCTTGCTAGTAATGTCTTCGTGCCTGTTTTGATGATTTCCACTTACCTAAATGACGAGCAAATTAGCACCTGCGTTGAAGCGGGAGCTGATGATATTGTGTTCCGTCCATTCTCGTTAGCGATTTTACGCTCAAAAATTTATGCGATGTTTCGCATTGCAAGCCTCTACAGTAAACTATATACATTGACTGCTGAGCGCCAAAATGACGAAGAACTTGCTGAACAACTTTTTAGTACGGTTGTTGAAAAGGGCAATGTAGCCCAAGAGCACATCAACATCTTTAAACGCTCGGCAGAAACCTTCAGTGGCGATGTACAATTAACAGCGTTATGCCCTAATGGCGACATTAATGTGTTGCTAGGTGACTTTACTGGCCATGGTTTAAGTTCGGCGATTGGCGCTATTCCACTTGCTGATACTTTTCGGGCGATGACAGATAAAGGCTACTCGCCAATAGAAATCATCAAACAAATCAATCGAAAGATGCATCAGTTATTGCCAACCCATATGTTTTTGGCGATGACGATGGTGAGTTTGTCGGTGAATGAACAAATTGCCTATATCTGGAATGCAGGAATGGAAGATTCCTTTGTGTTTGATTCTAAAACAGGTGAATTACGTCAACGTATTGGTTCATTTCATCCGCCACTTGGGATTTCGGCAAACTTACTGCTAGATATCAGACCTGAAGTTATTCCGTTAACCAAAGATGACCGAATTATTCTTTATAGTGATGGTATCGTTGAAGCGCGAAATGCGCAGGGCGAATTCTTTGGTGAGAAGCGTTTTATCGATGCGACCAAACAGGGCTTTGTCGATAATGACGTCAAGGGACATATTATTGCGGCACTGGAGGTCTTTTGCGAAGATTTACCCCAAGATGATGATATTTCATTGGTTGATATTAATTGTGATGTGTCGGTTTACCAAACGTTAAATTTGCCGTCTGAAAGTGACAAAGAAGCAATTTTAAACAGTGGTTATGAAGCTGAACAGACGGGAAGTTGGTCGTGGCAAATGGCGCTAACAGGCGAGAAGTTAGCTACCGTCAATCCCATCCCAATTATTATTAATCAGATCACTGAGATGGAAGGGCCAGGGGATCAATGGCATGGCTTATATACGGTGCTCACCGAGCTCTATGTTAATGCACTAGATCATGGGGTATTAGATCTCGATTCCAGTCTAAAAAGCTCACCGGAGGGATTTGCACAATATTTTCAGGAGAAAGAGCAGCGCTTAGCTGATTTAGGCAAAGGCTATATAAAAATCAAGCTAGAATACACCGCCACTGAACAAGGTGGCACCTTAGATATTATGATGATTGATTCAGGTACAGGGTTCGAATTTACCCCTTGGATTGAAGAGCACGACGATGTCGAATTAGTGAAGAATGACTTTAGTGGCCGCGGCATTAAATTGGTGACAGAGCTATGTCAGAAACTTAGTTATCACGAAGACGGCAGTGCAGTAAAAGCGATTTACACTTGGAATAGTTAATCGCTTTTGCTTAGTTTTATGTGGCAGGTTGCATAAACTGATTATATAGCGGCTTTAAGTTGATTGATTTGATTTTCGGTTAATAGCTTATTGACGTCGAGTAATAATACTAAGCGATCATCGACCTCCACTAACCCCTGAATATATTCAACATCAATAAACCCGCCAACTGTCGGTTTATCACGGATTTCACTATTATTCACGGCATGGGTATCAGACACCGAATCAACCACGATACCAATCACATTTTGTTCATTGCCACTGACAATGTTCAGTAAGATAACAACGGTTGTAGGGCCATAGGGAATAGGCTCTAATCCGAATTTTTCTCTTAAATCGATAATTGGCACAATGTTACCGCGTAAATGAAGTACGCCTTTAACGTAATTCGCAATACCAGGAATAGTGGTGATATTACTCCATTCTCGAATCTCGTTGACCATTAATATGTTGACGCCAAACTCTTCGTCATTAAGTGAGAACGTTAGGATCTGCTCAGTATTCGATTGCATCCAATTGCTGTGGTTTGTATCCATATTCATACTACTGGTTTCCGTGACGGTTGTAATTTACAGGTTGGTTAGCCTTTAAACTATTGAAGCACGAAAAGCAGATAAATCTCAACATTTAGTATTGTTTTTAGTAAAAAAGTCTGTCTATTATATTAATTAATTGCCCAACATTGGGTTAGCTACACCATGCTCGAGGAACTAGTCCACTAGTTTTGAACAGGCAGTAAGTCAGTCGATGTTTGACTGATTCATTCAAAATGTGAGTCTCAAAGGAGAGAGAAATGGCAAAGCCAAAATCTGTATTAGTTGTCGATGATAGTCGATTGACCCGAATGATGATTGTAAAGATGATCAAAACTCATCATAGCGATTGGTCGATTAGCGAAGCAGCCACTGCCACAGAAGCGCTAGAGCGTATTAGTGGTGATACCTTCGATTATATTTCCCTCGATCACAACATGCCGGATGGCACCGGTTACGACATTCTTCCCCAGATTAACGAATCTCAACCTAATGCGCATATTGGTATTTTTACCGCGAACATTCAGGCGGTGGTAAAACAGCGCTTTGAAGATTTAGGGGCCACCTTCTACGGTAAGCCGATTAACGAAGAAATGATCTTAAAGTTCACCGCGGGCGGGGGGCAATAATGACATCAGATATTTTCACGGAAGATTATTGCGATACGTTATGCGAACTCTTTAACATTGGGATGGGACGGGCTGCCGTTTCATTTAGCGAATTGATGGGGGATGAGGTGTTACTTACCGTTCCTTCGTTAAAGGCGGTGGATTTTAGTACGGCACTCGATCTGTTTCAGTGCATTTCTCCTGGCCATGTCAATGCCGTTGAACAGTGTTTTGATGGTCAGTTTTCAGGAAATGCATTTTTGTTTTTTAACGATGAATCAAGCTTGGAATTAGTTCGCTGTATTTTAGGCGAGGGCAATTGGGGAAGTGAGCTTGGAGAATTAGAACAAGAAGCATTGAAAGAAGTTTCGAATATTATTCTTAATGCCTGTTTTGGCTGTATTGCCGATGTGCTCGAATGTGAATTAACTAGCAGTGTACCTGAGTTAATTTCTGGCGATATTGGCGATGTATTTGATGTGGATCGGATGCATATCGGCGAAGAACCGATGGTCTTAACACTATCAATGTCATTTAGCTTAACCAGTAAAGAAGTTAAGGGACAGGTGAGCCTTATTATGGCAAGTGAGTCCATAAAACGCCTTATTACTGAACTAGAGCGGTTTTCGACGCTTTACGTGTAAACTGGAGCTAACGGATTATGCAAAAGTTACTCTCAGATATTGTTTTTGATAACACCAACTGCGGACTGTTAGTGATAGATGCTTCTGGTTCTATTATTGAAGTAAATCAATGGTTTGTTAAACATTCTAAAAAAACTGAGTCCTCTCTCATCGGTACAAATTTATTTGATTGTTTTGAATTAAATAATGAGATTACAGTAAAAAGGGCGATAGAACATGCAACATCATATGGCATGTCATCTATTCTCTCTAGTGCACTGCATCCGAGGTTATTTCCGCTTTATACAAAATCTCATAAAAAAGACACGTTGATGGAGCAAACCTGTTATGTAAAATCCGTTAGTTTTGATAATCGGCGTTATGCGCTATTTCAAGTTCAAGATGTTACCGATTCTGTAAATCGCGAGAAATTATTGCGCAATCGCACGCAAGAATTATCTATTTTTTCATTAGCGGTACGTCATAGTCCCAGTGCTGTAGTCATTACCGATGCTTTAGGTATTATTGAATACGTTAATCCAAAGTTTTCCGAAATCACCGATTTTGAAAGCTATGACTGTATAGGTCGCCCCTATTTTAGTCTTGGTCGCTTGTCCTCAAATGAATCTATAGAAGAGAATATTTGGCGCATGCTTGAACAACATCGTGAATGGGTTGGCGAACGTTGTAATTTGAAGAAAGGCGGTGAAAAATATTGGGCCAACGAGCATATTTATCCGCTGATAGACAGAAATAATGTAATTACCCATTATGTAGCCATGCAAGATGATGTGACTCAGTTTCGCAATATGTCACGGAAATTTAGTTATCAAGCGGCGCATGATTCTTTAACTGGCTTAATTAATCGGCAAGAGTTTGAAAGTATATTACGTACAACAGTAGAGGATAATGAACAGGGTGACGAAACACATGCATTGTGTTTTATCGATATCGACCAATTCAAACTCATCAATGATACTTGTGGCCACGTAGCAGGCGATGAACTGCTTAGACAAATCTCAGTACTTTTTAATCGACATTGTGCATCAAGTGATACCTTAGCCCGTATTGGCGGAGATGAGTTCGCTTTGCTGCTTATCGCAACAGATGTCTCCCAAGCAAAGCTAATTTGTGAAATGCTCATTAAATTGGTAGAGGACTTTCGTTTTCGCTGGAATGAACACGTCTTTAAACTCGGTATTAGTATTGGTGTTACGGAAATCACACGACATCACAACAATTATGTTGAAGCATTAAAACAGGTTGACAGTGCCTGTTATGCTGCAAAGGACGCAGGGCGTAATCGATACCACGTTTATCAAGAAGACGATAAGGTATTAGCACAGCGCAAGGACGATACTTATTGGGCTACTAAGATTAACGGTGCTTTAGAAAATGATCGCTTAGCATTATTTGCCCAGCCAATAGTGCCATTGCAAACTCACGAAAAAATTAGCTATGAAATCTTAGTGCGGATGATTGATGAGTCTGGAAATCTCATACCGCCAGGGCTATTTTTACCTGCGGCAGAGCGCTTTGATTTATCGCATCGAATAGATAAGTGGGTGATTGATAATACGCTTTTATGGCTGTGTCAGCATCACGACGACATTAATCACATTGACCATATTTCCATTAACCTTTCTGGTTTATCCCTCAGTAATGAAATGTTATTGCAACACATTATTAGCGCTATTAAGGCCAATAAAGTTGAAGCGTCTAAGTTATCTTTCGAAATCACGGAAACAGCAGCCATTGCTAATTTAACTCACGCTAAGCTCTTTATTAGTGCCTTAAATGCTTATGGTTGTAAATTTGCACTCGATGATTTTGGTAGCGGTTTATCATCTTTCGCTTACCTGAAGAATCTAAAAGTGGATATGTTAAAAATTGACGGTATGTTTATCAAAGATATGCTTAATGATCCAATTGATGAAGCCATGGTTAAATCTATTAACGATGTGGGGCAGGTGATGGGAATGGAAACCATTGCCGAGTTCGTTGAAAATGACGCTATCAGGCAGCGCTTAGAAGAAATGGGAATTAACTACGGCCAAGGTTACGGCCTAGGAAAGCCAATTCCTATTGATGAAATCATTCATAGCTCAGTGGAATTGGCCTAACGGTTTCACTCAACCTCAGCTCAGATTAGCTAAACGCCGTTATCTACGGCGTTTCTTCTTAGGCTTTTTCTTTTTAGTTTTTCCTTCAAGGGCTTCTTGTGCCAATTTTTCATCGACGATGATTTGCTCGGCTACTGCCATCTCTGGTGTTTCTAAACAAATCTTACCGATGGTACCAGAGCGAAACTCGTGTAATAAGATCTCACAGGTTTTGTGCATATCTACTCGGCCGCCAGCACGCTTAAAACCACGGGCGTGGCCAATGTCTTCGATGAGTTCCCAATCTGTTTGTGGTAACTCACCGAGCTTGTAACGCTCTTTGATCATCTTAGGGTAATCTTTAAGAAAATACTCTGCGGCGTAAGACGCGATATCCTCGTACTCAAACGCTGTATCTTTAATGGCACCGGTAATGGCTAAACGATAGCCGCTGTGCTCGTTGTGAACTTTCGGCCATAAAATCCCAGGCGTATCACATAGCACAATACCATTTTTGAGATTTATACGCTGTTGGCGTTTTGTTACCGCAGGTTCATTACCTGTTTTAGCAATTATGCGACCGGCGAGAATATTGATAATAGTCGACTTACCAACATTAGGAATACCCATAATCATGGCGCGAATATCTTTGCCCATTTCATCGCGCTGGGGCACCAGCTTGCGACACAAGTCTAAAACCTTTGCCACTTGAGTTGGTTCATTAGTAGTAATCGCCAGCGATGAAACACCCTGTTGGCTGTTGAGGTGTTCTTGCCATTGGCTAACCACGTCATCATTGGCCAAATCACATTTATTGAGCACTTTGATCAGTGGTTTGTCGCCGCGTAGTTCATTGGCAAACGGATTTTCACTGGAGTAAGGAATGCGCGCGTCAACCACCTCGATAATAATATCGATTTGCCCCATGACTTCCATCATCTCTTTACGGGCTTTGTGCATGTGGCCGGGGAACCATTGAATTGACATATTAAGACTCTGTGCATAAAAAAAAGCAATTGTAGCTCGAAGATAGACTTTTGATAAGTGACTGACTATACAAATAAACAAAATTTCGCCAATAGGTATGTTTGTTAAAATTGTATGAGAGAAGTAATATGACGCTTTTAAGTTTGTTATGATGGTTTCTAGTGCTAACTCGTTATCAAGCTGCTGTTAAAGCAGACCAACTCTCATTCGATGCAATTCAACTTTCTGCCGTAACGGCGTTGGATGAACGACAAAAATCACTAGCTTGTAGAGTTCCCATCAACGGGCTCTATTTATATGGACGGGTTGGTCGCGGTAAAACCATGGTGATGGATATGTTTTTCGACACCTTGCCATCAAACCGTAAATTGCGCTTACACTTTCATCATTTCATGGCGCAGCTTCACCACAAACTCAATCAATTACAAGGTCAGATCAATCCACTTGAACTAGTTGCTGATGATTTAGCAGCGCAGTTTGATGTTATTTGTTTCGATGAATTTTTCGTTGCTGATATTGCCGATGCGATGTTACTCGGCGGTGTGTTTTCTGCTTTGCACCAGCGCAATATTATGATTGTTGCTACCTCTAATACGGTGCCTGATAAGCTGTATGAAGGCGGTTTGGCGCGAGACAGGTTTTTACCCGCAATTAATCTAATTAAAGAGCACCTAGAAGTTTTTTCCCTCGATGGTGAGCTAGATTATCGCACCCAACAAACTGCAACTAATTCGGTCTATTTTGAAAACGACAGCCATGGCTTTAGCGCGTATTGCAATATCTTAAAGCTAGAGAAAACCAACCATAGTGTAAATATTTACGGTCGCGATTTATCAGTGATTGGCGAGAACGATAATACCATTTGGTTCGATTTTATGGCGCTTTGCGATGGACCGCGTAGTCAAAATGATTACATGATATTGGCCGATAACTATGACGTTATTGTACTTAGTGATGTATTGCAAATGGGCGGCGTGATTGAAGAGGTAACCGTTGCTAAAGGCATTGAAGATGGGGACACTAATTACAAGCTAACGCCTGCTGCGGCCGTGCAAATTGGCTATCTGGATGATTGCGCACGGCGTTTTATTGCGCTAGTTGATGAGTTTTATGACCGCCACAAATTATTGGTTATTGACGCGCCTTGTGCAATTGGGGCGCTTTATCGCGGCGGACGCGTGACCA
>JBMYWG010000057.1:0-17821 GCA_049607155.1 Psychrobium sp. | reverse complement strand
TTTTAAAAACAAAGTATTAATATCGTAATGATATCTTTACCATGAAATATTCTAATAGTGCTTAATTATCCGACCTAAAGAGCTGATTTAGTTTTTTAATCCGATTAAACTTACCCTATCAATATTTGGGCACTTGCTTTATTTGAGTTGGTGTCGTCACAAATTAACGCGAGGGGACATTATGTCTAAAGTATTTAATCAATTCATTTCAGAGCAACTAGAACAAGTTAAGGCCGAAGGTCTCTACAAGGAAGAGCGTTTCTTGTTGTCTCCTCAAGAAACTGATATCGCCGTTGCCAAGGGTGACGTAATTAACTTTTGTGCTAATAACTACCTAGGGTTAGCTAACCATCCTGATCTTATTGACGCAGCAAAAGCTGGCCTTGATAAAAACGGTTTCGGTATGGCGTCTGTACGTTTCATTTGTGGCACGCAAGACATTCACAAAACGCTCGAACAAGACTTAAGTGATTTCTTAGGTATGGAAGACACTATTCTTTATTCTTCTTGTTTCGATGCCAACGCTGGTTTATTCGAAACCCTATTAGGCCCAGAAGATGCAATCATTTCAGATGCACTAAACCATGCTTCAATTATCGACGGTGTTCGTTTGTGTAAAGCAAAACGCTTCCGTTACGCTAACAACGACATGGCGGCACTAGAAGAGCAGCTTATCGCGGCAACAGAAGCGGGTGCACGCTTTAAGCTAATCGCTACTGATGGTGTATTCTCGATGGACGGCGTTATCGCTAACCTTAAAGGTGTGTGTGATTTAGCTGATAAATACGATGCTATGGTCATGGTTGATGATTCTCACGCCGTTGGTTTTGTTGGCGAAGAAGGTCGCGGTACGCACGAATACTGTGAAGTGATGGATCGCGTAGACATTATCACTGGTACGCTAGGTAAAGCATTAGGCGGCGCATCAGGTGGTTTCACATCGGCAAGCAAAGAAATTGTTGATTGGTTGCGTCAGCGTTCACGCCCTTACTTATTCTCAAACTCACTAGCACCAGCGATTGTTTCAGCGTCGATCAAAGTATTAGATATGCTGAAAAATGGCCAAGACCTACGTGACCAAGTAAAAGCCAACGCCGAGTACTTCCGCACGCAAATGGGCGCAGCTGGTTTTACTATGGCTGGTGCCGATCACGCTATCGTTCCTGTGATGTTAGGTGATGCAAAACTAGCGTCGACTATGGCTGACAAATTACTAGAGAAAGGCATTTACGTTATCGGTTTCTCTTTCCCTGTTGTGCCAAAAGGCCAAGCGCGTATTCGTACTCAAATGTCAGCAGCACACACTAAAGAGCAGCTAGATAGCGCTATTGCTGCCTTTATCGAAGTTGGTAAAGAGTTAGAGGTTATCTAATTATGAAAGCCTTAAGTAAATTAAAAGCCGAAAAAGGCATTTGGATGGTTGATGCGCCTACTCCGAAAATGGGCCACAACGATCTATTAATCAAAATTAAGAAAACCGCTATTTGTGGTACTGACATGCACATCTACAACTGGGATGAATGGTCACAACGCACCATTCCTGTACCAATGGTTGTTGGTCACGAGTACGTGGGTGAAGTTGTTGGTATCGGCCAAGAAGTAAAAGGTTTCGAGCTAGGCGATCGCGTATCTGGCGAAGGTCACATTACCTGTGGTCATTGTCGTAACTGTCGCGGCGGCCGTACTCACCTGTGTCGTAATACCACAGGTGTTGGTGTGAATCGCGAAGGCTCATTTGCCGAATACCTAGTTATTCCTGCATTTAACGCCTTTAAACTACCTGACGATATCTCAGATGAGTTAGCCGCAGTATTCGATCCATTCGGCAATGCCGTGCACACTGCGCTGTCATTTGACTTAGTTGGTGAAGACGTATTAATCACCGGTGCTGGCCCAATCGGCATCATGGCGGTAGCTATCTGTAAACACGTTGGCGCACGCCATGTGGTAATTACTGACGTTAATCCATATCGCTTAGAATTAGCGGAAAAGATGGGTGCGACTCGCGCCGTTAACGTTGCCGAAGAAAATCTCGAAGATGTCATGAAAGATCTCGGTATGACAGAAGGATTTGACGTTGGCATGGAAATGTCAGGTGTGCCTATGGCTTTCCAAAGCATGCTAGATGCCATGAACCACGGTGGTCGAATCGCTATGCTAGGTATTCCACCGTCAGATATGTCAATCGACTGGGACAAGGTGATTTTCAAAGGCCTAGTAATTAAAGGCATCTATGGGCGTGAGATGTTTGAAACTTGGTACAAGATGGCGAGCTTGATTCAATCTGGTTTAGATATTTCACCAATTATCACCCACCATTTCCCGATCGACGAATTCCAAAAGGGCTTCGATGTGATGGGCTCTGGTCAATCAGGTAAAGTAATCCTGCACTGGGATTAGCTTTTTGACTATTGCTGAATGAAGAAAAGCCCAACTTTGTTGGGCTTTTTTGTCGATATGGTTTTGATCTTTTTACCAAAGAGAGCGGTAAGATGTATGGCAGCTACGACATGTGTCTTGTGCGGTTTCTAAGCCTGCTAAGGCTTGCTTACGATCTTTTTTTTCACTAGCGTGCAGTAATGTATCAAACCCTGTGTTGAGCTGACTCAATAACGTATTGAATTTCTCTGGGTCTTCCCAAATCGCTGATTTTGCTCTTCCTTTTGAATTATTTCCCGTCGTAAATAAGCTATTTAAACTACTTGAGTGCTTAACCAGCAATTTACTTTCATTTAAAACTCGTGGCCAATTAACTTTGTTTTGATCGAGTTCTTCTTCTACTAAGTCTGCTGTTTTATCAATTTGCTTGAACATAGATTGGCGTTTTTCGATTTCTTCGATGTTTTTGGCATAGGCACTATTTGCCAAAAATAATATTAATAAACCGCTAATCATTGTTTTCATTGTGTTTTATCTCATTTGTTATTGAATTGAATAAATACTTTACATAACAACTGTTGCGCATGCAACAGTTGTTATGTAAAGTGTGCGGCATCTGTTTTGGTAGTGGGAGAAGATAACGATGACCGTATGGGATTTACCAACGCGAATTTATCACTGGTTACAAGCTGTTTTATTTATCGGTTTAATTGGTACAGGATTTAAAGGCAATGGACCGCATATCTACTTTGGATTGGCACTATTTAGTCTTTTGCTATGGCGTGTGTGTTGGGGAGTTGTTGGTAGTGATACAAGTCGCTTTAAGAATTTTATTCGTTCCCCAAAAGCCGTTATTGATTATCTTCGAGGCAAAAATCAACACAGTATCGGTCATAACCCCGCTGGTGGCTGGATGGTTGTATTTATGTTGGCAATGCTGCTAACGCAATGTATCACCGGTTTAATTTTGGCTGATATCCTCACACGTGCCCCTTTTTTCAGTTTATTGATTACTGATTCAATAGTTGACATTGCGGGGATTATGCACGGTATAAGCGCGCTTTTGTTGTTACTCATGGTTGCTGTGCATTTAATCGCGATTTTGATTTATAAATTGCGTTCCAAACCGCTAGTGCTAGCGATGATTACTGGGGTGCAAAAGACAATTAAGCAGCCCAATTACAGTATTAACATTGCATCGAATGTTAAAGCTATTGCTATTTTGGCTGGTGCATTAATTGTTACGACAGTTCTTGTTCTCTCGTCTAGTTAGAAGATTGGAATTGTTAACATCATGAAATTTGAACGGCTTTCAAGTGCGGGTTGGCTAGTCGCTACTATGGCGAACTATACGGAAAATTGTTTTGAAGAAGTATTAAACAAACATGGTTTAACAACTTCTTCTTGGCAAACGCTTTATTGTTTATTTGAGCGAGAAGGAGTGACCCAGCAGTCTTTATCGGAACATGTAAACGTCAAGCGATCTACAACGACTCGCAATCTCGACAAACTGGCGAAGCTTAATTTAATTGAGCGTCGCATTAACCCCGATTGTCGTCGTTCTTTTCTCATTTATTTGACTGACGAGGGCGGCATGCTCAAAGACGAGTTGATGACAATGCCTCAGCAATTTAATGAAAAACTTTTAAGCCAGTTATCAGTGAGTGAAGCAGAGCAACTGATTAACCTAATGGCTAAATTGGTTCGGTCGCTAGACCGCTAGTTAATCCTAATCACACAAGGTTTGATATCGAATGTTAAGTATTGATAAAGCGTTAAAATTGGCAGTATTTGCCTCATTAATTACGTTTGTGGCTGGCTGTGGTCCAGCGGTGGAACAGTTAGAAAAACAGACTATTCGTCCGGTTAAATTGTTCACTGTTGAAGATCCTCGACAAAGTTGGATCCGGCAATTTCCGGGGAAAGTGGTGGCGTCAAAGTCAGCTGAAATGTCATTTAGAGTCGCGGGTAATTTGACTGAGCTTAAAAATTTAGCGAGTACCAAAGTAAAACAGGGTGATGTGTTGGCTCGTCTCGATGATGTTGATGCAAAGAATGAATTGGAATCACGGGCAGCAGCTTATGACTTGGCAGTAGCAGAACACACTAGAAATAAAATCTTGTTTAAAAAAGGGTTGGTATCGAAGGCTATTCTCGATCAAATGCAAGCGCAATTGCGTGCTGCAAAAGCAGCACTATCTGCCGCTAGAGATCAACTCAGTTATGCAGTGTTGAAAGCGCCTTTTGATGGGGTTATTGCAAATGTGAGTGTTGAAAACCATCAGTACGTGAAGGCACGGGATCTCATTATGCTGCTTGAAAGCCGCGATAATGTTGATATAAGCGTAGAAGTACCTGAGCAATTTGTGGCTAACTTAGCTGAAAATCCGAATCCTAATGGCTATTTGTCACAAGTCACTTTTCCAGCATTACCTGGAAAGGTCTTTGAAGTAAGTTTTAAAGAAGCCTCATTAACCCCGACTCCCGGTAGTCAAACTTATACCGTTGTTGCAACTATGCCTAAACCAACGGGATTTAGATTACAGCAGGGTATGACAGCATCATTGACTATCGATTTCTCTAAACTAAACACAGTTTTACCTCGTAAAGAACGGTTGATAATTCCAGTCTCGGCCATTGTTTATCCCGATGATAAATCGACTAATAAAGCCCATGTATGGCGATATGATGCAAATACAAGTCAAGTAAAAATTGTTGATGTCAGTCTTGGCGCCATTGGTGCCGATGGTATCGAGATCATCGATGGATTGATGCCAGAAGATATTGTTGTTAGTGCGGGCATTCACCGTCTCAAAGACGGACAATTAGTGAAGCCTTGGGTCGTGGAGCAAGGACTATGAATATTGCCCAACTATCCATCGAAAAGAAAACTATCAGTTGGATGTTTGCCATCATCCTAACAATAGGAGGAATAGTTTCGTTCTTTTAGTTAGGTCAGCTCATTAATAAAGCGAAAATTATTACGCTTTATCCAGGGGCATCTCCTGAGCAAGTAGAGCAAGAAGTTTCTTCAAAATTAGAAGATGCTGTGCAGCAATTAGCGCGACTCGATCACGTGACTTCAGTGAATAGTGCAGGTCTTTCAGAAGTCACTGTCGAAATGGATGATGGTATCGCTTCTGAGCAATACACTCAGCACTGGGATGAACTTCGCCGCAAGATTACCGACGTTCAAAAAGAATTACCATCGGGGGCGCTTACATCGATTGTGCTTGATGATTTTGGTGATGTTTATGGTATTTATTACTCAATCGCAGGTGATGGCTTTTCGATGGCTGACCTTCATGATTATGCCAAATCACTGCGCCGTGAGTTAATTTTGATTGAAGGGGTAAAAAAAGTAACCCTTGATGGCGTATTCAAAGAACAGATCTTTGTTGAGATATCTACAGAAAAAATGGCCAATTTAGGTGTTAGCCAATCGAGTATTGAAGCATTACTGGTCAATCAAAATACTGTGTCTAATGCTGGCGAATTGGATATAAACGGCCTGGCAATTCGCATCAACCCCACTGGAGAGTTTGAGTCAATTGATGAGCTAGAATCGCTTGTAATTGCAAGTGATTCTGGAACTTTAACTACCTTGGGAGACATCGCTGACATCAGCGTTGGCTATGAGAAAAACCCAACTAAGATCTATCACAGCAATGGCGTCCCCGCATTATCTATCGGTATTTCTTTTAAATCTGGGGTCAATGTTGTTGATGTTGGTCGGGCGATTGAGGCGCGCATTGCCGCGCTAGATAGCGAACGTCCTGTCGGCATCGATATCGCGCCTATCTATAATCAGGCGGCAGTCGTCGACAAATCTATTTCAGCATTTTTAATTACTTTGGCTGAGGCTGTCGCCATTGTTTTCGTGGTGTTGTTATTGTTTATGGGGCTTCGTAGCGGCTTATTAATGGGAATTATTTTATTAATTACCATTTTAGGTACGTTTATTTTGATGGCTCAACAGGGCATTAACCTGCAATCTATTTCATTAGGCGCACTTATTATTGCGCTGGGCATGTTAGTGGACAATGCCATAGTGATCACCGAGGGTATGCTGGTTGCAACGCGCAAAGGGATGAGCAATCTTGAGGCTGCGAAACAAGTGGTAACCCAAAATCAGTGGCCTTTGTTGGGAGCAACCGTTATTGCTATCACGGCGTTTGCGCCTATTGGTTTATCGCAAAGTGCCACAGGCGAATTTGCAGGGTCGCTATTTTGGGTATTGTTATTTGCACTGGCCTTGAGTTGGGTTACCGCCATGACATTAACGCCGTTGTTTTTTAATTTGCTTTTTAAAGACGGTAAAAATGATGGCGAGAATGCACCGACACAAGAAGATGTTTATCGCGGTGTGGTGTTTGAAGTGTACCGCAGTTTATTGCGTTTATGCTTAAAGTATCCTTGGCTTACCATGGTCGCTACTCTGGCTATTTTAGTCGGTGGTGGACTTGCCTTTTCAAACGTTAAAAAAACCTTTTTTCCGCCATCGACAACGCCAATATTTTTGGTTGATTATTGGCTGTCGCAAGGCAATAGCGTTAAAGCAACGCAAAGTGTGGCCAGCGAAATTGAAAACGATTTGTTAGCGTTTGATAGTGTTGAGCAAGTAACCACTGTTGTTGGTGGCGGCGGTATGCGATTTGTACTTCCATACGCACCAGAAGGCGCAACGGTTAACTATGTGCAATTCATTGTAGGGGTTAATGATAGCGAGTTACTCGCATCAACACAGTTGCAGGCAGCTAGATTGTTACGCTCGCAATATCCACAAGGTGAAACACGCGTTAAGCCGATGCCTAATGGGCCATCGCCCAATGCGGCCGTTGAGTTGAGAATCTACGGTAAAGACAATGACGTATTGCGTCAGCTGGCAAGTCAAGCCGCCGATATTATGGAGGGTGATTTTGCTACCGATATTGTGCGGACAAGCTTGCGTAATAAAGTTAATGTGATGCGACCTCAGCTACAAGAGGATGCGGCGCGTCGAGCTGGCATTAGTAAAAGCGATATTGATAAAGCGATACAAGCGACGTTTAACGGTAGGCAATTAGGTACCTATCGAGAAGATTCTTCTGTATTACCTATCGTATTAAAAGCGCCTAATGTGCAAAGTCTTAACGCTGATAGCCTCAATGAAGTTCAAGTTTGGAGCGAGCGGCATAAAATTTATGTGCCGATTACCCAAGTTGTTTCCGGATTTAATGTTAGCAATGAATCATCAATTATTGCACGTCGCGATCGCAAACGTACTATCTCGGTAATGACCGAACCATTGTTATTTAGTGGTGAAACAGCCGATAGCATCTTAAAACGTATTCGCCCAGAGATAGAAGCGATTGAATTGCCAGCTGGATACGAGATTGAATGGGGCGGTGAATATGAAACATCAACTAAAGCATCATCGCGTTTGGTGAGTTCATTGCCTATGGGCATGTTGGCGATGTTCATTATTACCATTTTGCTATTTAACAGCGTGCGACCTGCTATTGCAATCTGGCTGACTGTGCCGTTAGCGCTGGTGGGTGCCGCAACAGGCTTGTTGCTCACCGATGAATCACTAGGCTTTATGGCTATTTTAGGCTTGTTGAGTCTAATCGGAATGTTACTCAAGAACGGTATCGTACTTGTGGATCAAATCCGTCTTTATGAAGCACAGGACTATACGCCATATCAGGCTATCTTTGATGCATCAGTCAGTCGTGTTCGACCGGTTATGATGGCGGCTTTAACGACAATGTTGGGTATGTTGCCGTTAGTCTTTGATGCATTCTTTTCGGCAATGGCCGTCACTATTATTTTCGGACTGGGCTTCGCCTCAGTTGTCACTCTTTTATTACTGCCAGTGCTTTATAGCTTGTTCTATCGAGTAATGGCTGTTGAAACCTCCCTTAACACAATTAAACAGTGAGAATATTACTATGAATACTTTATTAAAAATTGCCATTGCTCTATTGGGCGTATCAACGGGGGCGATGTTATTAATTGCCGTCGGGATTGCACCCTATTGGAGCGCTGTTAACCCAATTGAGTTTATGGAAATATTTTCCGCAAGCTCAGCCTATATGGGCAAGCTTATGGTGCCATTAGGTGTTTCTACGGCATTAATTACAATTATTGTGGCGATAATGGCTTATAAACAGGGATCACGCCATTTTGTGCTAATTGCAATAGCAGCAGTAACGGCATTGTTGAGTTCGCTATCGTTTCCGCTTTACTTTAAAGATGCTAATGCATTGATCCAATCAATGACATTGACCAGTGATGAAGCAAGTCAAGCGTTGGTTTCGTGGCAAATATGGCATTGGACGCGTATCGTGATTTCTACGGTTGCTCTGTTTGCTGCACTACAATTCTTGTCGAAACAAGCACAACACTAGTGAATGGGCTAATGAATCGCCGTGAACTTTCACGGCGATTATTGATATTACGCAAGGGACTAGCCGTGATCGTTCACTAGATATTTGTTACCATAGCAACAGTTGCAAGGACAGGAATAGTAACAAAATGACAAATGGTTTTAATCGAGAATCGAGCTTTGGTTGGTTAATCGCTGTATTATCCAATTATGGTACAAAAGTTCTGGATGCTGAACTCAATAAGCACGGCCTGACAATTGCGCTTTGGCCTACAATGATGTGTTTGTGGGAAGAAGAAGGCGTAACTCAAACTACGTTGGCTGAAAAAGCCAAAGTTAGAAACTCAACTACCACTCGCACATTAGATAAACTCGAAGCTTTAGGTCTAGTTGAACGCCGAGCAGACCCAAATAGTCGCCGCTCATTCTTGGTGTTTTTAACTGATGAAGGCCGAGCAATGAAAGAGCTGGTTCTACCAATTCCCGCGCGCTTAAATAAAGAGTTTCTAGGGAATCTTTCTGAAGAAGAATCAGCTGAGTTAATTCGATTGCTGCAAAAGTTAGTTAAAGCCGCGCACTAGTTCTCGAATTGATATTCCCTAATCAATGCTAAGAAATCATCGCCGAATTTTTCGAGTTTTCGCTCACCTACGCCATTAACCCGTAATAATTCAAATGGGGTTTGTGGCTGTTGTTCTGCCATTTCTGCGAGGCTGGCGTCGCTAAATACAACGTAAGGTGGCACGCCTTGATCGTCGGCGATGGTTTTGCGCAAGGTACGGAGTTTGGCGAATAGCACTTCGTCGTAATCGTAGTCGTCTTTGCGAGAGCGGCCTTTGGCGCTGCTGCCCTTGGTAATGGCCTGTAGACGTGGCACCGCAAGTTCAACCCGCTTTTCTCCCTTAAGCACCGCTCGCGCTTCTGGGTTGAGCATCAATACCGAGCTGCGAGTGATGTCTTGGCGTAAATAGCCAAGGTGAATGAGCTGGCGGAAGATACTGAGCCAATATTCGGTGCTGTGTTCAACACCGATACCATAGGTTGTTAGCTTGTCGTGGCCATAGTCTAAAATACGCTGATTTTTAGAGCCGCGTAGTACATCAATAACATAAGCAACACCGAAGTTTTGTTGCACTCGATAGACACAAGACAGGGCTTTTTGTGCGACCACTGTACCGTCAAAATGCTTGGGTGGATCTAAACAAATATCGCAGTTGCCACACTTTTCTGAGCCGTATTCGCCGAAGTAGTGCAGAAGTACCTGCCGGCGACAAGTTTGCGCTTCGGCAAAGGCTGCCATCGCATTGAGTTTTTGATGTTCTACCTGTTGCTGAGCCTGATTATTGCCTTGCTCAATCAAAAAGCGTACGCGTCCAGTATCGCTTGGATCATATAGCATTACCGCTTCGGCGTTCATACCATCACGGCCAGCACGGCCAGTCTCTTGATAATAGGACTCGATATTTTTCGGAATGTTGTAGTGAATAACAAAGCGTACATCGGGTTTGTCGATGCCCATGCCAAAGGCCACTGTTGCCACAACGATATCGGTGTCGCCTCGAATAAAGCTTTCTTGCACACTCATGCGCTCGCTGTGTTCCATGCCACCGTGGTAACCAAGCACACTAAGGTGTTGCTGCTGTAACTTAGCAGTGGTTTCTTCCACCTGTTTGCGGGTGGTGCAATAGATAATGCCGGAGTTGTCGCCTTGGGTTTTTAGATATTGCAGCAGTTGATGAAAAGGTTTGAATTTTTCGTACAGGGTGTAGCGAATATTAGGGCGATCGAAACTTGCCTGATGATAAAACGGATTATTAAGATTAAGCCGTTGTGCGATTTCTTGACGGGTTGCATCATCTGCCGTTGCTGTGAGCGCCATAATTGGCGGCGTTGGTAATACGGACTTAATTTGACCAAGCTTGGTATATTCCGGTCTAAAGTCGTGTCCCCATTGTGAAATACAGTGTGCTTCATCGATGGCGATTAGCGAGATGTGCAGCTGCTGAATGCGCTCTAAAAAACTTGGCTGAAGAATGCGCTCTGGTGCGACGTAAATTAATTTAATTTCACCGTATTGCAGGGCGTTAAGTACCGCAATCGACTCTTCGCGGCTTTGACTTGAATTCAAGTAAGCTGCGGCAACGCCATTGGCTTTAAGAGTGTCGACTTGATCTTTCATCAGTGAAATCAGTGGTGAAATCACTATGGTGATGCCAGACATCAACAGCGCGGGAATTTGAAAACACAGCGACTTACCACCACCCGTTGGCATAATAACGAGGCAATCGCGATGATTTAGCGTTTGCTCGATGATGTCTAATTGTCCGGCGCGAAATTCACTGTAACCAAAAACTTGGCTTAGAACTTGTTGCGGCGTTGACTGCGTTGTTTGCACTGCGTCTCTTTATGCATCTAAAAATCAGAAGACGTAGTGTAATCGACTATCACATTGTTGTCCTATTAAAATACTTGTTTAAATCAGTTGTATTATTTATTCTGGTGAGCAATTAACCAAGGGAAACACGCCATGAGCGAACAATTACAAACCCAAGAAGTTAGAGATATTATCAAGGACATTTTCGACCGACAGATGCCGTATCACCAATTAATTGGCTTGAATATTTCGTGTTACGAGAATAATAAAATCGAACTTAAAATTGCCATGAAGCCTGAGTTGGTGGGTAATATTATGCACGGCATTCTACACGGCGGCGTAACGGCGAGTATGCTCGATGTTGCTGGTGGCATGATTGTGTTTTCAGATGTGCTCGAAAACATGGAAGATCTCAGTAAAGAAGCCGTTATGAAGAGATTGCAAAACCTCGGTACTATCGATTTACGCATCGATTATTTACGTCCAGGCCGCGGTGAAGAATTTACTGCAACCGCAACGGTAATTCGCACGGGCAATAAGGTGGCCGTTGCACGGATGGAACTCCATAACGAAAAAGGCGATCATATCGCTTTTGGTACCGGCACTTACATGGTGGGCTAGCGTTAGAAATATTGAACTATACTTAGCTTTTTCGTCGGAAAAGTTGAGTATTGTGTTGAGCTTTTTTATTAAATCATTGTGCGTTATTGTGGTTTTGTTTTGTTCCTCAGTTATGGCAAAACCACTTACAGTGGTTACAGAGATCATTCCTCCCTATCAAACCAAAAATGAAGATGGCTCTGTCGGCGGCTATGCTACACAAGTAGTTAAGCGTTTATTTCAGTTAACGGGTAAACAGCCAGATATTATTCCACTACCTTGGGCGCGTGCTTATTTAATGGCGCAAAATGAGCCTAATGTGATGATTTATTCAATGCTCAGAACGTCAGAACGTGAAGAGAAATTTAAATGGGTGGGTGATCTACAAACTCAACGTTTCTATATGTGGGGTCTTAAGAAGAAATTTACTACGTCATTTAGCGATATTTCCCAAGCGAAGCCCTATCAAATTGTTACCTCTAAGGGATATAGCACGGCGCATTTCTTGGTCGAGAATGACTTTAAAAACGTGTTGCATACCGCGCGCAATGATCAAAATGTCGGTATGTTGTTTAAAGAGCGTGTCGATATTATTTTTAGCTCAGAAGGATTGTTGTACAACAGGGTCGAAAAACTTGGCTATGCAAAAGAGGACGTCATTAGATTGTTGGAAGTCGAGCCGTTAAGTAGAGAGCTTTGTATTGCTTTTAGTCGAGGCTCTAATCCACATTTGGTAAGCCGATTTCAAGTGGCGTTTAATTATTTGGAACGCACTGGCGAATTAGAGAAAATAAGACGCCAGTGGAACATCATTGCGCGTTAAACTTCGCTATTCACCAATATCTTGCTTTGATTGAATAAAGCTACATACCAAAGCTGCTGTGCCTTGACCAACGTCGCTAATTCCAGCTTCCATGCCTGCTGGGTGCTGACTAGGCGCGCCTTCGGCAAGGTGTAGATAGCTCGCTTGTCGTAGCTGCGCGATGCTGTGTACATAGAATTGCGCATCAGTTAGCTCAACACCAACGTTGGTGTAGGCACTCGCTGGCATAAAGGAGATCGCATCAACGTCTAACTCAATACCGACAGGCGCATGACAATCGCCTAAATAACACAGTGCATCATCAATGGCTTGTGCAAAGGTCATTTCTCGTCTGACGTAAATTTGTTGATAACTCACATACGGAAAATGATGCTGATTTAGGCTTTTGATGTTAGCAGCAGAGTTCTTAAGTTCGTGCATGCCCAATGAGAAGTAGTGACTCAGGTAGTTTTCTGACGCGGCATAGCTAAATCCGTTACCGCTGTGACGACCTTCGAGATTGCGAAAATCGGTATGAGGATCAAGATTTATCGCCGCCATCGGTTTGTTGATTGCCTCACTCATTCCTCGCAGAATGCCGTAGGCATTGTTATGACCGCCACCAATAACGACTGGCATTAACCCCCGTTCACCTATCGCTTTAATAGCCGCTGTCACTCGCTCATCGAGCTGACTCACTAAATTGCGTATTGTCGCAAGATCGCCTTCGTTGGTTAAATCTAAATTGGCACTCTGCTGTTGTAAATCATTGGTAATAATGTGGCCGAGTAAGCCGATTTCTTCACTGCGAATAAAGGCGTTTTGTTGCAAGTTTAAAAAGCGCGATAAAAATGCATTCCAACCATCGGTGCTGCCGCCGCGACCTAGATTCGCACGCGGACCGATATCCTCTGGAATACCTAATAAAACAAACTTTGCACCACGGGCCTTAAAGTCATCAAGAATACTGTTCAAATCGCTACGGCTGGGCAACAGAAGTTGCTGACCAATTTTAGTCTCGCCAAGGCGATCGCTAATAAAATGAGAAATTGAATTTACAGAGGCAAAGTGGAGTAGAGTCGTCATAGTTAAGGTGTGCAGTTGAAAATCTAGGCGCCTTTATACCACAAAGCGCCTAAATAGAGAGTAGATTATTCAATATCTAGCGGATCTGGCGATAAGATAATGCCCGTTGAATCGGCGTATACATGATCTTCTGGCAAGAAAGTTACACCGCCAAAGTTAACCGGCATATCGGTTTCACCATCGTGATTATCGTTGGCTAAGACAGGAATGGACGCTAAGGCTTGGATGCCCAAGTCTAGCTCGTCAATTAAGTCCACTTCGCGAATACACCCGTAAACGATAATGCCTTCCCAGCCATTGTCTAACGCGAGCTCCGCCAGTTCAAAATCAACCAAGGCGCGACGCAGCGAGCCGCCGCCATCAATGACCAACACTTTGCCTGCACCACTTTGGGTCAAGGTTTCGCGAATTAATCCATAGGCTTCGTGACATTTCACGGTGACTACTTCGCCGCCAAATGAGTTTCGGCCGCCGAAATTGGCAAACATAGGTTCAACCACATCGACGCTGTCTAGATACATATCGCAAAGTTCAGAAGTATTGTATTGCATGGCTGTTTCTCACAAAGAAGTGTTAATACTTAGATACTAGCCTAAGCACAGATCATTGCAATGATAAAACCCTTGATATCTTATTTTATATCAAGCTCTTTTAGCTTACGGGTCAGTGTATTACGTCCCCAACCTAGCTTTTTAGCCGCTAATTGCTTGTGTCCCGCACTGCTAGTGAGAGCGCAATCGATAACGGTGCGTTCAAAGTCTGGCACTGCTTGATTTAAAATTGCCTCGTTTCCGCTGTTGAGCTGCTCCATACACCACGCGCGCAGCGCTTGTTGCCAGTCGCTATGCTGTGCTTGTTGTGGTTTGGCTTGAGTGAGCTCAGGCGGAAGATCATTAACTAAAATTTCTTGGCCAGATGCCATCACGGTTAGCCAGCGACAGGTATTTTCTAACTGACGTACATTACCCGGCCATTCGAGTGTTGTGATGTAAGTTTGCGCCTCTTTGCTCATTTTCTTCGCTTCAACTTTGAGCTCTTTCGCCGCCAAATTGAGGAAATGATCGGCCAATGTTGGAATATCTTCACGGCGCTCGTTGAGGCTTGGGATATGAATACGAATTACATTAAGACGGTGGAATAAATCCTCACGAAATTCACCGTCAATGACTAATTGCTCAAGGTTTTGGTGAGTTGCCGCAATAATTCGTACGTCTACCGACACAGGTTGGTGGCCGCCAACTCGATAAAATTGTCCGTCTGCTAAAACACGCAATAATCGCGTTTGTACCTCTAGTGGCATATCACCGATTTCATCGAGAAATAAAGTGCCGCCATTGGCTTGTTCGAAGCGACCTTCTCGCACTGTATTGGCGCCAGTAAACGCGCCTTTTTCATGACCGAATAATTCAGATTCAATCAGATCCTTTGGAATAGCCGCCATATTAAGGGCAATGAAATTATTGTCTTTACGCGGGCTGTGCTTGTGCAGCGCCTTGGCGACTAATTCTTTACCCGTTCCCGATTGGCCGTTGATAAGCACACTTATGCTCGATGATGATAAGCGGCCAATGGCACGGAAAACCTCTTGCATTGCAGGTGCTTCGCCGATGATTTCTGGCGTTGTATTCTGATTATTTGCTGACTTTTTCGCGCTTTTAGTTTGCTCATTACTGTGGTCGATGGCGCGATTGATTAACCCTAATGCGTCATCGATATCAAAGGGTTTGGGCAAGTATTCAAACGCGCCACTTTGATAGGCACTTACCGCGCTATCGAGATCGGAATGCGCTGTAATTATGATGACCGGAATTTCTGGAAAATGTTCTTGTATGCGGCCTAGTAATTCCATGCCGTCGGTATCAGGCATTCGCACATCAGAGACAATAACGCTTGGTTGTTCGTGCGCTAAGGCTTCCCACAGGCTTTCAGCGGCGGCAAAGGTGCCAACGCTGATATTAGCGCTTGAAAGTGCTTTTTCTAATACCCAGCGAATTGAGCTGTCGTCGTCCAGTACCCATACTTGTTCGGTCATTAGGATTCCTTAATTACTGGTAGTGAAACGGTGAATTCGGTTTTACCAGGGCGAGAGGTAAAGTCGATACGACCGTGATGTTGCTGAATTAGCGTTTGCGCAATAGATAAACCGAGGCCAGTCCCTTCAGCGCGGCCTGTTACCATGGGGTAGAACAGGGTGTTGTGCAATTGTGGTGCAATGCCGGGACCGTTATCGATAATCTTAATTTCGATGGCGAGCCGATGGCGCTGACCATTGATGGTAACTTGGTTGGTGACGCGGCTCATTATCGTCAGGTGACCGCTTTTACCCATTGCCTGAATGGCATTTTGAATGATGTTCAATAATGCTTGCTGGATCTGCTCATCATCGATGGAAATATCGGGAATACTGGGATCATAGTCGCGCTCAATGCTAATGCCTATCGGTAGTTCAATGGACACTAGTTTAATTATTTTCTCCAATACCTGATGAATGTTGTGTAGTTTGTGCTGATGGTGAGTATTTGGCCCTAGTAGGCGTTCAACTAAATTGTTGAGACGATCCGCCTGTTCCATAATCATCTGAGTATATTCTCGGTTTTCTTCATCGAGCTGGCGGTGTAATAACTGCGCCGCGCCGCGTAACCCACCGAGGGGATTTTTGATTTCGTGGGCAAGGCCTTTAACTAAGTTTTTCGCGAGTTGCTGTTGGGTAAGTTGCTGCATCTCTTCAGAGATGCGCTGCTGTTGGTCGACTTGCCTTATTTCCACCAATAAAAAATGTTCATCTTCAATGTCCAGAGGACTAACACTGAGATCGATAGTGACGCTGCGGCCATCGACGCTAATCAAGGTAGCAAGGTTGTCGGTAAAACCTTGGTCGGTTTCAAATACTTGTGAAAATAGCTGAGTACTTGAACTTAGATGATGGAATAAAGTATTGAGGTGGCTTCCCGCCATGCGTTTGGTGCTAATTTTTAATAATTGCTCTGCGGCTTGATTGCTATGTTGCACGCAAAGCTGCTGGTCGAGTAATAAAATACTCGATACCACATTATCAAAAATTGATTTGTAAATGCTGGCCACCTTGAGCTCCAATGATTGAAATCTATTAATGCACCATTTTGGTGCGAAAGATTGTCGATTGCAAACATCTTGCTCAATTTTGGGCTATCTAGCGCGATTTATTGAGGCTTTATGCATGTAAACAACCGTTTCATCAGAAGTTGCAAGAACTTTGCCACGACGCGTTTGTAATAACGCTTTAATTTTAATGATGCCGCGGTCGAGTTCTTTGAGTTTAAATTCCCCATTTTTAGTGGCTTTACCATGAGATTTATCATTGAGCATCAATTGAATAACGTAGTCTTTATCCGGTTTATGAGTCGCCTCAATTCGAACTGTTAGTTCACCGCCATTGCTGCGAATGGAATCGCCGTTAGTGGGGGATAAAATGACAATGGATGCAACTTCTTTTTTCTTGGGCTTTTCGGCTTCGATGGGTTTGGGGATAGGCTGAGTAGCGCGAGTGTTTATTGGCGGCAGCTTGGCTTTTTTAGCACCGGGAAAGGGCTTGTCTGAATAGGTTACTGTGCCGTCTTTATTGACCTTTTTATATACCGTAAAGGCCGATGCCGTTAGCGCTAAGCTAAGCAAGATAATGGCGATGAGATATTTGTACATAACGGCTGTTTTTGTTGACTATACACTGTCTCTAATAATGCGCCTTAACTGTATATTTTTCAAATTGGCAAAAAAAAGCCTGCAAAGTTGCAGGCTTTTGATGAAATGTGGATTAGCGATTAAACGCTGTAGTACATTTCAAATTCAACTGGGCTTACTGCTAGGTTTAGGCGCTCTACATCTTTAGATTTAAGCTCGATGTAAGCGTCGATAGCTTCTTTAGAGAATACACCGCCTTCCGTTAAGAAATCGCTGTCTGCTTTTAGTGCTTCTAATGCTTCAGCAAGAGACTCAGCAACTGTTGGGATAGCAGCCGCTTCTTCAGCTGGTAGATCGTATAAATCTTTATCCATTGCATCACCAGGGTGGATCTTGTTTTTGATACCGTCAAGGCCAGCCATTAATAATGCTGCGAATGATAGGTATGGGTTAGCCGTTGGATCTGGGAAGCGAACTTCGATACGACGTGCTTTTGGTGATGGTACTACTGGAATACGGATTGACGCACTGCGGTTACGCGCTGAGTAAGCTA
>JBMYWG010000056.1:0-19212 GCA_049607155.1 Psychrobium sp. | reverse complement strand
GTTTGATATGAGCGAGATCGTGCGCGGGATCAAACGCCATTTGTTGTTCAACAAATTGTTGAAAGATTGGTTGCCATTCTAAAGTTTTCATTGTTATTTCTTGTCTTTTTCTTATTTTTAACGACTTTTTGTCGGAAGTTTCAGATTTTGTTCAAGCTGTTCATCGGCGTATTCTGTCAATTGTGAATTAATTGGTTTTTTCACCTCAACGCCAAGTTGCTCGAATCCTTGTACCTGACCAATGATATTGCCTTTGCCAGTGCTTAGCTTCTTGATGGCGGATTCTACACTGTGATTTGCTTTATTAATATGTGCCGACACGCTTAGGAGATCATCGCCAAATAAGCGGATTTTATCGTAAAGTTTACTGGCTTTGTGCGCGATAAGTTGCGCATTTTTGTTTTGTTGGTCGATACGCCATAAGTTGTGAATAGTGCGCAATGCCACCAACAGATTGGTTGGGCTAACTAGCATAATATTGTTATCTAACGCGTAGCTTATGAGGTTTGGCTCATGTTCAATCGCCAATAAAAATGCGGGTTCAATGGGGATAAATAACAATACATAATCAAGGCTACGCAGCCCTTTAAGCTGATGATAGTCTTTTTGCCCAAGTTCCTTAATGTGGGAACGCAGTGATTGAATATGCTCTTTGAGGGCGACTTGTTGGGCCAGATCATCGTCTGTATTAAAATAACGTTCGTAGCCTGTTAGCGATACTTTTGAGTCTATGATGATGTCTTTATTATCAGGCAGATGCACTATGACGTCGGGTCGATAGGCTTTGCCATCTTCATTGCGATGCTGGCCTTGTGTTTGATATTCGTGGCCATCACGCAGTCCCGACTCTTGCAGAATACGCTCTAGGATGACTTCGCCCCAATTACCTTGTTGTTTGTTATCGCCTTTAAGTGCTTTGGTAAGGTTAATGGCATCTTGTGCCATTTGTTGGTTGAGTTGCTTAAGGCTGTGTATTTCGTGCGTTAACTCGTGGCGCTGTTTTGTTTCCGCATCGTGACTGTGTTGAACTTGTTGCTTAAAGTCGCCTAACTGCGCTTTTAATGGGGCTAAAATAGTATCTATGTTACGTTGATTAGCTTTGGCAAAGTCTTCGCTTTTCTTTTCCAACGTTTGTTGAGCAAGGTGAGAAAATTGATTTTTCAGCGCTTCTTCATTGGCTTTTATCAGCGCTAATTGCTGTTCATGAGCAGTGATAAGTTGCTGCTGCGTAGCGCTAAGTTCGCTAACTTTGGCAACAAGGTTCAATTTATCTTCGTTTAAACTCGCTGCTTGCTGTTTGTAGCTATCGCAATCGACATGAAGTTTGTCGATAGCATCATCGCTGTGATCTAGTTGCTGCTGTAATTGCTGGAGTTGGGCGTCAAAAATCGCTTGTTGCGCTGATGAACTCTTGCTCGCTGCTCGTCGGAAAAATAGATAGCTGATGATTGAACCAGTTAAAGCTCCCACGACAAGGGCTGGAAGATATTGATTGAATAGCGGCCAGAAAGATTCCATAAAATTGAAAGTTAATGAATGAGTGTTTCGATAATAGCCCAGATGAATTGCTTTGGTAAGTCGTGGTTTAATAGTCGTTTAAACAATGTTCTTCAAGATAAGTTAAGCTACACAGCGCTAGCTAAATTCAATGAGTGGCGTAGAATGACCTCACCATCGATGTTGAGGTCAATTATGTTTGCTGATTTATATGGCACATCAGCCAAATACAAACGCGAAGAGCAAGGCTATCGCGATAAAGCATTAAAGCTATTTCCTTGGATATGCGGCCGCTGCGCCCGAGAATTTGAATACTCTGGTCTGCAGGAATTGACCGTTCACCATATCGATCACGATCACACCAATAACCCGCAAGATGGCAGCAATTGGGAGTTACTCTGTCTCTATTGTCACGACAATGAACACGCAAAATATACCGAATATGAGCAGCATCCGACCCGCGTTGATGCTGGCGATAATAATCAAGATTTAGCTACCTATAATCCCTTTGCCGATCTTAAAAGTATGCTTAAAAAATAAGGAAATACTGTGCTTATTCAAACCGACCTTGTCACACTGCGTCCACTTAATGAAAACGACGCCCAAGAGTTTTATTTATGGTCACTCGATCGCGAAGTGACTAAATACAGTATTTCATCCTACGCTTACCCGCAGTCACCGTCAGATATTACAAAATGGCTAGCAAGTATTAATGCTAGCAACAAAATCGTTTCTCTGGGCATCTGTTGCCCGCAGTCCAACAAGCTCATTGGCTACGCTGGAATTACTTCAATCAGTGCTTTAAACCGCTGTGGTGAATACTTTATCTTAATTGGCGATAAGAGTTATTGGGGCAAGGGTATTGCCACTGAAGTCACCAAGTTAATCACCGAGTATGGCATTAAAACGCTGGGATTAAACCGCGTTGAATTAACCGCTTTTTCCGAGAACCCTGCGGCAGTTAAAGCCTATGAAAAAGCAGGTTATCAACACGAAGGTGTCCTTCGCCAAGCGGGGTTTCGCGATGGCCAGTTTTACGACAAAGTTATGATGGCGGTGTTGGCGCAAGATTGGATATAACTCTTACTAGGTTATGAAAATAATACTACTGCCAGGTTTGGATGGGACTGGGTTACTATTTAACGAATTATTGGCATTTATGCCTGATAATGTCGTTCGCGATGTTATTGTGTTAGATGAATTAGTTGGTAATTCAATCAGTGAACATGCCCGCATGTTAGCTACCAGATACGATAATTCTGAAGAGTTATTAGTAGTGGCTGAATCGTTTTCTGGCAGGTTAGCTTATGAATTGGCGCTACTAATCCCACAGCAGGTTAAGCATTTAATTTTTGTTGCTAGTTTTATATCGCGCCCGATTGGTATTGCAAGGTTTGCACAATACCTCCCTTCCTTCTCACTGAAAGATAGGTCGTTCAATCGGTTCATATTAAAACTTTTGGGCTTTGCTAACTTATGTAGTACTGAGCAACTAGATGCAGTTTTTAAATCACTATCGATGGCTGAATTTTCTAACTTAAAATGGCGGTTACGCCAAATAAGTAACATGAGAAAAGTCACACGAAAATTGCCCGTGGCAGCGACTTACATTAGGCCAAGTAAAGAGCATCTCGTTGGATTAAATGCGGTTAACCATATTGAAGAAACATTTCAATCATTTGAAATGCGAGTATTAGAAGGTGGGCACTTTATTGCCCAGTTTCAGCCACAAAAGTGTGTACAGATAATTTTGGAAAAATTAAATTCTGCTCATTGACCAACAACACTCATATGCCCCAATAACCCCAATAAAAAACCCAAGGTTGCACCTAGTGTGGGCAGCCAATGGCGTTCCAATTTAGCCTGTGGCGCTATGTCTTGAAACACCGAATACAAAATACCGCCTGCGGCAAATAACATAATCGATGAAATGGCGTATGGTTGATCGGCAAGCCACCAATAACCAATGATGCCTGACATTGGGCCGATTAACGCCATTAGTCCAAAAATTATGATGATTTTCGACGAACTTAATGGTGAACTTTGTTTTAACTCATTATAGGCATTGAATCCTTCTGGTAGATTTTGCAGCGTCATTAATAGAGCTAATAAGAATGCACTGGGGCTGCCTAAAGCGACAGCTGTGCCAAGTGCCAAAGCTTCTGGAATAAAATCACTGAGCATAGCGACTAATTGACTAGCTGTGCTCTTGAATTTATCAAGGGCAATATCAATTGCCATAAAAGCGATGCTGCCAGATAGAAAGAAAAGGCTGGTGGATAGGGGGCTGTGAAGTTCAATACCTTCTGGCACCAAAATCAATGCGACTGCCGATAATAACGCGCCGCCACCAAAAGCTATTACGGCGTGTTTTATTTCACTGGTGTGCCAATGTAAAAAACGGCTTGATAAATTAGCTGCAATAGCGCCAGCAGGCATTGCCAGCCCAGCGAGAAGAGTGAATAATAATAGGCTAATAAGTGGCTGATTTTGAATCATAATCAAAGTCCGACAAGCTTGAGGAAAAGCGATTATATGAATATTACTTCACAGCGACGTAATGTATCACAATTATTAGAATTTAACGCAAGCAGTAGCACGCGAGCGCGATTGTTTGATGTTGCTATGGTATTTATCGCCAATGTCGTTGCGATTATGCTTGAATCTGTGGTTTCAATCGAAGAAGAATATCGCACAGAGTTTTGGATATTTGAGATCGTCTCCATCATCATCTTCACCATCGAATATGTGTTGCGAGTTTGGTCGTGTCCCGATATTGAAGAGGGGAAGTATAGCGATGATTTTAAAGGCCGCTTGAAGTATATGCGCTCTATCCCCGCACTAATTGATTTAGCTGCGATAGCGCCTTTCTTCTTGAGTCTATTTTTCGTTATTGACTTGCGTTTCCTTCGTGTATTCCGCGTGTTCAGAATCTTCAAACTGACGCGTTATTCGAACGCAATGACCATGCTGCTGCGGGTGCTGCGAGAAGAATCTAGCTCATTCTTTGCGGCATTTTCTATTTTGAGCATCGTGCTAATCACCGCTGCCAGTGGTATTTATTTGATAGAACACGATGTTCAGCCGGAAGCATTCGGCTCAATTCCCGCGGCTATGTGGTGGGCAACCGCGACGTTAACCACCGTTGGCTATGGCGATGTCACACCAATTACACCACTTGGTAAACTCTTTGGCGGCTTAATTACCGTGGTTGGTATGGGAATGGTTGCGCTGCCAGCAGGTATTTTGGCATCTGGATTTTCGGCACAATTAAAGAAAAATCGCAGCCTTTACCGGCATAAACTCATCGAATCGCTGCAAGATGGCGTTATTGATGCCGATGAAAAACAGCAATTAGATGTCTTACGCCGAGAACTAGGGATCACCGAACAAGAAGCACAGAGTTTGTTGTATACCCATAATCAGCAACGACAAACTCATCATAAAAAATGCCCACACTGTCATAAGGATTTGGATTAAACGTCACTCGCTGACTTTGCTATTTCCATAAAACTATCAATATAGTCGATGGCTAAATCGCTTTCGCGTACGCCGATGAAAATTTGTTTGTCGATGCCGCTTTTTCCTAATCGCACAGCGGTGATTGGTAACTGACTTTGGTATTGCTCGGCTAGCCAGCGGGGCATGGCGGCGACACCGCGATTACTTGCCACCATTTGTAGGATGATATCTGTGGTTTCAATGGTTTTGTGTTTACGAGGGCTGCATTTAGCGGGCATTAAAAACTGGCTAAAGATATCTAATCGTTCGACTTCCACTGGGTAGGTGATAAGAATTTCATCACTTAATTGTGGCGGCTCGATGTGTTTTTCGTTGGCTAACGAATGCTCATTGTTAACCACTAATACCAATTCGTAATCAAATACCGGTGTGTAGACTAAGCCGCGTTTGTACAAAGGATCTGGCGTAACTAGTGCATCGATATCATAGTTGAATAGAGCGCCCATGCCGCCAAATTGAAATTCTTGTTTCACGTCAACATCGACATTTGGCCATTGGTTGAGATAGGGCGATACAACTTGCAATAGCCATTGATAACACGGATGACATTCCATGCCGATACGCAAGGTGCCTCGTTGACCGTGGGCATATTGACTCATTAGTTGTTCGGTGTATTCAATCTGCGGAAGTACGCGATTGGCGAGTGATAGGATTGATTGTCCCGCTTGAGTTAATCGCAAGCGGCGGCCATCTTTTTCCCACACTTTGATGCCCAATTGAGATTCTAATTTTTTAATGGCATGACTTAACGCCGATTGGGTTAAAAAGAGCTCGTCGGCGGCTTGGGTTAGCGTACCTGAGCGATCGACTTGACGAATAATGGCGAGGTGAGTGCGATCTATCACTGCATTTCCTATGAGTAAAATTCATTAATTGGAGCTGTTATAGCACTTTTTATGATGTAATTTATAATCTTTTTGAAACTATTACCGTTAGCAACTATTTTTAGGGGAACCACTCGATAAGGAGAATTGATAATGCTGTTTATTACTAATCGTGCGCCTAAAGGATCTTTTAATACTAAAATTAACCAGCCGTTTGAATTTGATTTAGACAATAACGCGCCGGCTAATTCGGTGTATTTTTGTAAGCGTAACTGTGAAGATGATTACGAAGAAATTGGCTCACAGAACTTGTTGGCGTTATTGAAAGAAAGTTCGGCGCAGCAAGTGCTTTTACTGATCAACGGTTTTTCTAATTTACCTGAGCCTGATATTTTCCCCCGTGCATTAGCACTGCAGGAGCTTTTTGATCAGCAGTCGCCTAATCTAGTGCAAGTTGTGCCGCTCATTTGGCCATGTGACAACGACTTGGGGATCATTAAGGACTATTGGGATGACCAGAAGTCCGCCGATGCATCAGCGCCTGCTTTTGCCCGCGTGTTACAGAAATTTATGGCGTGGCGAGATAGTGCACCAGAAGATGCGCCATGCTTAAAACGTATTAATGTGCTGGCTCATTCAATGGGCAATCGCGTATTGCGTGAAACGCTGCGTTGGTGGGATAAATACGACATGGCGGACGGCGTGCCACTGATGTTTCGTAACACCTTTATGGTGGCGGCGGATGTTGTTAATGAATCACTCGAAAAGACTGAATCTGGAGCACTGATTTCGCAAGCCTCTCGTAATGTTAGTGTTTATTATGCCAGTGATGATTTAGCGCTGCGTGCCAGCAAAATATCTAACTTAAAAAACAAAATAGCTTCGCGCCGTTTAGGGCACTCGGGGCCTGAAGACATGGATAAGGTAGCCACCAATGTTTATGCCTTTGATTGTGATGATTTCAATAATCAATACGATATGCCAAAAGGGCATTCATACTTTCTAGCCGATCAACACGGGCAACCGGGCAAGGTGTTTAGCAACATCTGTGCGGCGCTAGAGAAAGGGCGTGTCGAGTCTCAATCCGCTAGTCGCATTAATGTGCTTTAGCCGTTTCTAGCAACGCCGCGACTAAGCGGGAAAGGCCTTTGCCGTGGTTAGCGGTTTTCCAAGCAATGTGTAGCGGCATTGCTTCACTCACCACTTCTAGCTGCAGTTCAATTAATTCTCCTGCCTCTAACTCATTTTTAATCCGTGATTGTGGTAGATAGCCAGCGCCGATGCCAGCTTTAATGGCATTGCATTTGTAATCGATAGTTGGCACGAAAAAGTGACGACTTTGCTCGAATACGCCAAGGTTTCTTTGAATTGAATTTACTGCGCTATCGTGAGTGACTACGGTTTGAAAATTGGCAAGTTCAGATGCGCTGATAGGTTGTGGTAAACGGCTAAGTGGATGGGAATGGTGTACTACAAAGATGTTTTGCACTGTTCGCCATTCTCGCGCACTAATGCCTTGCTGCGTTGGTATGGGCAAGGCGCCGCCAATGACAAGATCAACGCGATCTTCGATCAGCACTTCCCATGTGCCGTTAAGCACTTCCTCGCTAACATCGATTTCGATGGTTGGATGTTGAACGATAAAATCTTTCAATAGAATAAATACATCGCTACTGTCGACGATTGAATCGATGGCGACGCGCAATTTCGGCTCCCAACCATTGGCGATGGTCTTGGTTTGAACCGCAAGTTTATCGGCGGCATCGAGCATAATACGCCCTTGAGTTAACAAGTGCTTTGCCGCTGGTGTTAATACACTGCGCCGTCCGTGACGTACAAACAAGGTAACGTCGAGCTGCTGTTCTAGTTTTTGCACGATATACGACAGTGCTGATGGCACTTTGTCTAATTGCTCGGCTGCTTTAGCAAAACTTCCTTGCTTGTCGATAGCGTCTAACACAACTAAGGCTTCTAAGGTAATCGGCGGCGAAAAGTTTATCGTCATAAATGTTCAAAAATTTTGAATAGATTGAATTTAATATCCCTGTTATTCGCTTTGTGCGCAAGCTTTATGATGGTTTCATCATTCGAAATTGGAGACGTATTATGATTAATCACATTAGTTTTTCGCAATTAGGCAAGGCCAACCACGGTTGGTTGAATGCTAATCATCACTTTAGTTTTGCCCGTTATTACAATCCACAGCGTATGGGCTTTGGGGCGTTGCGGGTGATCAATGACGATGTCATTGCAGCCCAAACTGGGTTTGATGCTCATCCGCACGACAATATGGAAATCATTACCTATGTCCGTAGTGGTGCCGTATCTCATCGCGACAGCATGGGAAACCAAGGTGTTACCAAGGCGGGTCAGGTGCAAGTGATGAGTGCCGGAACGGGGATTGTGCACGAAGAGCATAATTTAAGTGATGAAGAGCTAACGCTGTATCAAATTTGGATTGAGCCTAAATCGCGCAATGTGAAGCCGCAATGGGGCACTAAGAACTTTCCGACAACGCAATCGAGTAAATTACCGTTATTGGTGTCGGGATTTGAAGAAGACAAGGATGCGCTGTTTATCCACCAAGACGCTCGTATTTATGGCGGTAAAGTGGCAGCAGGTACAGAGTTTGAACATAAGATCGATAACCAAGCTTATGTGTTAGCGTCCAGCGGCGAATTTGCGCTTAAAGGCAATGGCAAAGAAGTGACCATGAATAAGGGCGATGGGGCAGAGGTCACCTTGCAAAAATCTGTAACAATTCGCGCCTTGTCTGACAGTGAAATAGTCATTATCGATGCGCCGTAATTGCGTTATGATGCTCGCTCTATTTGGTGAGGAAAAATCATGATTACAGGCAAGTGTTTATGCGGTGAAGTTCACATCGAACTCAATGGCGATATTAGCGATATTATTCATTGCCACTGTTCGTTGTGTCGTAAAAACAGCGGTACTGCATATGCCACCAATGGTTTTGTTAATGCTGCTGATTTTAAAGTGGTGAAAGGCAAAGAGCGCTTGAGTGTATTTTCATTCAAGCCGCGACGTTATCGCTATTTTTGCGAAAACTGTGGTTCGCCAGTGTACAGCGCCAGTGATGATGATCCTACGCGCTATCGTTTACGATTAGGAATTATCGATAGCGATATAGATGCGCGTCCTATATCCCATAATTTCGTCTCTTCTAAAGCAAATTGGGAAGATTTAGATGCCGACTTGCCGCGCTATGATGGCTTTGAACCCGCACGCAGTTAGTGGCACAAGTCACTTACAGCTTCAGTCAAAACATTATTTCTAAATAACAGGCAATGGCGCGTGGGATTTCTGATAGAATAACGCCTCGAAAACTCACCTGAGAGCACTATCTTGCACGCGCCAGTTCCACAGCAAAAACCTAACATCGAATTTATCTCACTAATGGCCTTTATGATGTCGTTAGTTGCTTTGTCTATTGACGCGATAATGCCCGCAATGACGATGATAGAGTCGTCGCTAAATCTTACGCCATCACAAGATATTCAACTGGTTATTTCCTTGGTGTTATTAGGTCAAGGCATTGGCCAGCTGGTGTTTGGTCCTCTCTCGGATACCTTTGGCCGCAAACCCCTTATTTATGCCGGTTATGCCGTATTTCTCGTAGCAACCTTGGTGTGTATGTGGGCACCAACCTATGAATCTTTGCTAATTGCACGCTTTATTCAAGGCTTTGGCCTCGCTGCGCCGCGAGTCCTTACCATGGCGATAATTCGCGATAAATACGCTGGGCCACTTATGGCACAAGTGATGTCGTTTATTATGGTGTTCTTTATTTTAGTGCCAATGATTGCGCCGTTAATTGGACAGGGTATTTTGTTGGTCGCCGACTGGCATGCGATTTTTGCAGTGATGTTAGTACTTGGCATTATCTCGTTGATCTGGTTCGCCATTCGTCAGCCAGAAACATTGGCTGATGACAATCGTAAAGCGTTAAAACCGAGCGTGTTGTGGAATACCTGTAAGGAAGTGTTCACCACACCAGTATCTATGGCTTATACCTTAGCTGCTGGGATTTTGTCTGGCGCATTTATTTCTTATTTAGCCAGTGCCCAGCAAGTTTTCGGGGTTACTTATGAATTAGGTGAGTACTTCGCGTTGTACTTTTCAGGTTTGGCATTGATTTACGGTTTAGCGTCGTTCTTTAACGGTAAACTTGTGGTGCGCAAAGGCATGCAGTTTATGGTGTTTCGCGCATTTAGCGTGCTGGTGGCTTCATCTGTGATCTTCATGGCGACGGTAATTTGGCAAGATTATGCGCCGCCCCTTAGTTGGGTAACTTTCTATTTCGTGGTTTCCTTTGCTAGTGTCGGCGTGCTCTTTGGTAATTTAAACTCACTGGCAATGGAGCCTCTTGGCCACCTTGCAGGATTCGGCGCTGCTGTCGTCGGCGCTGTATCAACCTTAACTGCGGTGTCTATTGCATTGTTTATCGGTTCGTTATTTGATGGCTCAATATGGCCGTTAACATTGGGATTTTGTGGGTGCAGTATTGCTTCTGCTGTTGTAGTATTCGCCATCGAGCGATTTAGAACTTCGGAAGAAACCAGTTAGTCATGATTTTAGTGTTAGATAACTATGACTCTTTTACTTACAACATAGTCCAATATTTTCAGCAGCTTGGTCATCAAGTTGAGGTTGTGCGCAACGACGAAGTGTCGCTTGAACAAATAGAAGCAATGACGCCAGATTATCTTGTGATTTCGCCGGGGCCGTGTACGCCAAACGAAGCGGGAGTTTCACTAGAAGCTATCGAATACTTTGCCGGTAAATTACCAATTCTCGGAGTGTGCTTAGGCCATCAAGCGATGGCACAAGTTTTTGGTGGTGATGTCGTGCTGGCGCATAAAGTAATGCATGGCAAAACCTCATTAATCGATCACGACGGTAAAGGTGTTTTCACCGACCTGCCAAACCCGCTGCGAGTTACTCGCTACCACTCGTTAGTTGTTGAACCGTCAACCTTGCCAGATTGTTTTGAAGTTTCTGCAACTGTTGCTAGCGAGCAAGGCCAAGAAATTATGGCAATGCGTCATAAAACCTTGCCAATTGAGAGTGTGCAATTTCACCCTGAATCAATTTTAACCGAGCAGGGATTAGCGCTGCTCGGTAATTTTATTAAACAATTTTCGTAGTTAGGCAGAAGTTGCCTGCGGCATCTGATGTGGCTTTGGTACCCATTGACTGGCGATGAGTGAACATGCCGCTAGTGCTGCACCTGCGTAAAAGACCAGTGAGTTGTCGATTAACCAAATCAAGCCAAATAGCGCAGGAATAAACACTGCCGCGATGTGGTTGATGCTAAAGCTCACACCGGCACTTCCCGCCAAATCTTGTGGGTCGGCAATCTTTTTAAAGTAGGTTTTTAAGGCTATCGCCATTGCAAAAAATAGATGGTCAATAACATAAAGGCCAGCAGCCACAGTGCTCGATTCAACGAGCGCATAGCCAGTAAACACAGCGATTAATCCGATGTATTCCAACGTCAGTGCTCTGTGTTCACCAACACGGCCGATCCATGCGCCGATTTTCGGCGCTAAAAAGAAGTTAATCACGTGGTTTAGAATGTAGAGCGCGGTAACTTCGGCGACTGAATAACCGAATTTCTCTACCATTAAGAATCCCGCGAATACCACAAAAATTTGACGACGAGCGCCGGATAAAAAGGTCAACAAATAGAACAAGCTATAGCGCTTTTTTAAGATTAGCTTTTTGTGTTGTGGCGCGCCGTGATTAAACTCAGGCATGGCGAGAAATAGTATGGCAGTGAGCACAATACCAACTCCACCTAACGCCATATAAACCCACATATAGTCAGCGTCTAATAAACTAAATGCTACCCAAACTGCGCCATAAGCCAATAACGCTGAAGCTGATTTTATTGATAACAGTTTTCCGAGCTTTTCCGCCGCTTCATCGTGATTAAACCATTGCAAAGAGAGAGACTGATTGATGGTTTCATAATAGTGAAAACCCACCGACATCAGGATAGTTGTCGCATAGAGTCCATACACTGTGGGGAATAATCCCGTGATAGTAACGCCAATGGATAACAACGCTAATGAGACAATCGCAAAGGTCTGCTCTTTAAGAACGAGTAAAATGAATACTGCGGTAAAGGCTAAAAAACCTGGAACTTCACGCAGTGATTGCAGCATGCCAATTTCTGCGCCGGTGAAATTAGCGCTCTCAATTGAGAAATTGTTGAGCATGGCAAGCCAAGCCGAGAAGGTCACCGACATAGTGATAGTCGCCAACGCCAAATAAACGAACGGAGTTTGATATTTTTCAGGGATTAATGAACGCATGAGTAAGAGCCAATTTAACGGTTGCCAAAAAGATAATTGATTATAAGATGGACTAACTTTGGCCGATAGTGTGAATTATGACAAAAGATATCGATAATGTGACAGGTGATGGTTGGACTATTACTCAGCGCTCGAAACATCGCACATTAACTCATCCTATTATGCCCGTGCGGCGTGATATGGAGCCTATGGTGCAAGTGGTAAAACACAGCCATAGTTGGGGGCAATTGGTTTATGCATCGCAAGGCGTGATGCAAATTATTGCCGATGAGGGTTATTACATAGTGCCGCCGGGGCAGGCGTTGTGGCTGCCGTCTAATGTTGAGCATCAAGTGGCTAGTCGTTTTGGCGCTACTTTTCGCAACTTACATATCGATGAATCGTTGTGTGGTGTGTTGGGAGACAAGGTTTATTCGTTTAACGTTGAGCCGTTATTGCGTGAAGTCATTTTAGCGATGTGCCAATGGCCGTTTGATTATGAGATGACAGATGAGCGAGAGCGGTTGCTTGCGGTGTTAATCGATCTTCTAAAAGCCGCGCCCAAAACAGGGCTCTTTATGCCTTCAATTACTGACAAACGCTTAACGCCGATTATCGAAGCCATTACCGCACAACCAGATAATAAAAAGACCTTGGAGCAATGGGCTAGTGAAGTCGGTGCATCGAGCCGCACATTAAATCGCTTATTTAATCAATATTTTGGTTTTGGCTTTAGTCAGTGGAAACAAAAACTGCGAATAATTCAGTCGTTAAATTTGCTCGCTGACGGACTGACTACTCAAGAAATCGCATCAACGTTGGGATATGAATCGAGTTCGGCATTTATTTATGCGTTTAAGCAGCATTTAGGCTGCTCTCCCGGCCATTATCGTAAACAAAATCAAGCGTAATCTTCGGTAGTAATTTAGGCGGAATCTCCTTACAATTGGGCCATCTCATTAGCTTTTGTATATTTTCTATCGCAGGAGCGCTTAGCCGCCTACATTGACTAAAAATCATAGCTTGGCGTCGATAATAATTATTATAAAATTAGGATTCTTGATGAAAAAATTACTAATTGCATCCCTCGCATTAGGAGCAACTGCCTGTACGACAACGGCAACTAAAGTTGCGGCGCCGGTTGCCAATCAGCCTGTTGAAGTTATTCAAGCCGCTCAGCCATTGCTCAAAGGTGAGCAGCTTACCATGAAGCAAATCATGGCAGATCCTGCATGGATGGGCATTGCACCTACCAACGCTCAATGGCGCGATGACAATTCTATTTTCTATTCCTTAAAACAAGCGGACTCTCCATTGTACGATGTCTTTGTACAGGCGATTGACGGTGAAGCTAAGAAGCTCGGTTTGGGCGACGCTCATCTTTCGGCGCAAGCTAATGGTGTTTTAAATAGCGATAAGTCGCTAAAAGCCTTTACTTACCAAGGTAATATTTTCATTAAAGAGCTAAGCTCTGGCACCATCAAGCAGCTAACTCGTGACTCTTCACGCCGCTCGCAGCTACAGTTTTTAACCGACGGCCGCTTAGCTTATAAACAAGGTAATGCGTTCTACGCCATCGATTTAGCCTCAAACAGCAACGTATTATTAGTTGAAGTTAAGTTTGCCAAAGCGCCGAAAGCGCCGCAAACTCCAACCACCTACATTGGCGCGCAGCAGCACCGCCTAATCAAGTATGTAGCGTTAGAGCAGCACAACAAAGCAGTGCGTTACAAGCACAAGCAAGACTTAAAAGCGCAAAATAAAACACTAGCTACGGCGCCGTTTTATTTAGATCCTAAACATCGTTTAGTTGAAATGAGCCTAAGCCCGAGCGGTGACAAGTTGCTTGTGGCGACTAAAGACAAGAGCGTTTCATGGCGCAGCAAGCACGACATTATGCCTAACTACCTAGGTAGCCAAGGCTATGTTGAAGCCGTTGACGCGCGTGCACGTGTTGCAGAAGCAAAACCAAATGCTCATACCTTGGTGTACATTGACGTTGCTACTCGCAAACAACAAACATTGGATTTTAGTCAGCTACCGGGTTTTGATGATGATGTGCTAGCCAGTGTTAAAGCGGAAAATTACGCCAAACAAGGCAAAAAGTACGAGAGTAAAAAAGCGCCGCGTAACATCACCTTGTTACCTGATTGGACATGGCGTCAAAGCGCGATGTCGTGGAACGACGATGGTTCGGCATTGGCGATTATGCTTGAAGCAAACGATAACAAAGATCGTTGGTTAACTAGCTATGATTTTGCAAATAACAAATTAAAAACGCTGCACCGTTTACACGATGATGCTTGGGTTAACTACACCTTCAACGAATTCGGTTGGTTAAACGACAACGCAAGCCTGTATTTCTTATCGGAAGAGAGTGGTTACTCGCAAGTTTATACGGTCGGTCTAAAAGGTAATATTGATCGTGTAACCAGTGGTAAATACGAAATTAGCAGCGTGACGTTAAGTGACGACGGCAAAACTATTTTCTATAAAGCGAACAAATCGCACCCTGGTAAATATGAAATCTATCGCACTGATTTAGCCACTAAGCAGCAAACTCAGTTGACTAAACTTGGCGGTATGACTGATTACAAACTTAGCCCAGCTGAAGACAAATTGTTATTAACGCATTCATCGTTACTGCGTCACAACGACATTTACGTTGCTAGCGCTACCAAACAGGGTGAAGTTAAACGTTTAACCGATACGGTTAGTGAAGAGTTCGCCAGCTACGATTGGCAAGCACCGAAGATTGTTGCTGTGCCATCAAGCCACGATGATCAGCCAATTTACGCCAAGATATATTTACCACCGGGTTTTGATAGCAAAAAAGCTGAATCTTACCCTGCGGTTATCTTTAACCACGGCGCGGGCTACCTGCAAAATTCACACTACGGTTTCTCAGGCTACTTCCGTGAGTTTATGTTCCACAACTTATTAGCGCAGCAAGGCTATGTGGTTATGGACATGGATTATCGTGCATCTAAAGGTTATGGCCGCGACTGGCGTACCGCGATTTATCGTCAAATGGGTACACCTGAAATTCAAGATTTGGAAGATGGGGTCGATTACATGAGTAAGTACTTACAGGTTGATAAAAACCGCGTTGGTACTTACGGTGGTTCGTACGGTGGCTTTATGACGTTCATGGCGCTATTCACCAAGCCTGAGTTATTCCAAGCGGGTGCAGCATTACGTCCCGTAACTGATTGGGCACATTATAATGACGGCTATACTTCTAATATCTTAAACCGTCCAAACGACGATGATATTGCCTATCGCAAGAGCTCGCCGATTGAATACGCGCAAAACCTTAATAAGCCTCTGTTAATCATGGCGGGTGTATTAGATGACAATGTATTCTTCCAAGACAGCGTGCGCTTAGTTCAGCGTTTAATTGAGCTTGAGAAAGAAGATTTTGAAACGGCGATTTACCCAGTTGAGCCGCATGGCTTTAGACAGCCATCGAGCTGGTTAGATGAATACCGTCGCATCTTCAAATTATTTGAAGAAAATTTAAAGAAATAGAATGAATCGTGGCATCATTATTGGTGCCACCGTTAATTAGGGTTAGTAAGGGTTACAGTGAGTCGATTAAAAAACTGGTTGTCAAAAGAAGACAAATCGTTACGTAGTGCCGAGCAAAAGTCTCGGCGCCCTGCGGCTGATGGCGATGCCAAAAGTGGCTTAAAATCAGCAGGTGTTATTGAAACGGAAACTAATTTCTATCGCTACCTCGTGAGTAAGGCTTTGCTGTTGCCACAAGCGGAAGAGGTCGACACGGAAATTCCTGATAACCGAATTTTACTCGACGTTGAACTGGCTCCCGCACTTGCCCGCCAAGCGACTAAACAAGAAAACAAAGAGTTGTTTAACGCCCTTAAAGCGCAGCTATTCCAAGATGTTGAAGCGCGTGTTGAAAATCGTTTAACTGCGCTTGATGAAGAAACTTATCACCGCTTTACAATTTCGCCATACCTAATGGATGCGGTGAATATCGTAAACACTAAAGCCGCCTCTATTTCACGTATTAAGCCCTTGGTACTAAAACACGCGAGTGTCGTTCAAAACCTTGTTGGGGTAATGAATCGCTTTGGTTTGGTTAATCGCACCGATGATAAACCGCTAGAATCCAAAGACGCTGAATTGTGTTTAGGGTTTTTAGGTATTGAGAAAATCCGCGTATTTTTACCATATCTGATCGTTCATGAATCTTTAAAAGACACTGGCTCTAAGTTCCATCAACCATCGCGGAAGATTTGGAATCACGTGCAAATCACCGCACAAGCGGCAAGTGCCTTGGCGACGCTGGAAGAGGGATTAGATCCCGATGAAGTGTACATGTTAGCGCTATTTCACGAGATGGGGGCAACTATGTTGCTACATTTGGTGGACGAGTGTTTCTACGAAACTAGGCGTGAATTAAGTCGTGATGCAGCTGAATCTGGCGCTTCAGAAGTGAGCCATAAGTTAGCAGAAATTACCTCGGCAGTGCCTGTGCTTGATCGCTTAATGCCAACTAAAGCCAAAGCCTTGAGTGCTGAAATTGCGGCGCGCTATAAGCTAAACTTTTTCCGCTTAGCGCCAACATTGCAAGAATTAGCACAATCACTGAGCATTGATGATATGGGGCCTGCGGCACGAGTGATTGCTCAGGGCCGTAGTTACGCAGTATTTAAGCAGATGTATCGTGAAGAATTAATCGATAAAGTCGAAGCGACTGCATTGCTCAATTATTATCAGATTGACGCTGAGAAAATGAAACTGCTTAACAAACAAAAGTATCTTAAAGTCCCTAAGGTTGAGCCTTAGATACTCACTGATTACACGAATTTTCGTCATATTGCATGAGCTGGCACAAGTCTTTTTCTTGGGCCAGCTTTTTGTATGCGCCTTCGATTTTGGCAATAACTTCTGGCGGGGTTTTCAGACTCACCGCAATCGAAGGAATTGATGAAAACGCGTATCCTATCTTTTCAATACTATTAACATCCAAACCAATATCTAACGCCGCGCGTTTCAATTGCAAATCTGATGCGATAACCAAGTCAATACGGCCAATTTTTAGCATACCTAGTGTTTGGCGAACATGCGTGACTCGGCTGATCTTCTCAAAACCATGGTGAGTGACAAAGGTATCGTTTGCTGTGCCTATTTGCGTACCAATCGTTAATTGCTTCAATTTATCAAGTGGGAGATTAGTCAAATTCGATGACTTTAATGCGTAATAGTTAATTTCGGCATGCGATGGAAAACGCGCTATCCAATGAAATTTGTCTTCTCGAGAGTTGGTGCGATTAATGGTGTAGATAAGCACATTGGGTTTAGTTTGTGCCAGTTGATAGCTTCGCGCCCAAGGCAACACCGCCATTGTATAATCAATATCAGCCTCGGCTAATATTTCTTTGACGAGCTTAGTATGAGGACCTTTGACCTCACCACGCTCGACAAAGTTAAATGGCCACAAATTCTCAGTAACAACTAAGAGCGGCTGCTGCGCGTAACAACGAATACTCGTCGTTATTATAAAGAGCAACAATAGGATTTTTTTTATCACAGGGATCTCCGCTACAGCTTTTCTACCTTAATGCAGTCAGCTGGTGCTATCTCCATAATTTTGCATAATCCTTGGGATTTGTGAAGTGCTTGTGCTACTTTTCGGAGTTTATCAACAGTTGTCTTAGGGGTCTGTAAACTCATGGCAATCGCTGGTTTCGAGCTAAATGCAGTGCCTATTTTTACAATATCGTGGCGCGTTAAACCATTTTGGCGAATGGCGTGAAGAATGGCATTTTCAGAGGAGATAACTAAGTCAACGCGTCCACGTTTGAGCATGCCAACTGATTGAGTGATTCGTGACACGCGACTTACTTTTTCAAACTTGTTGCGTACTAAAAACGCATCGTTCACCGAGTCTATTAGTGCTGCTATTCGTAATTGCTTTATTGAATCTTTAGTCTGTGGTGCTAGCTTGTGATCGGCTAGCGCGTAGAAATTGCTTTCTACTTTGACTGGAATATGAGTGATCCAATGAAATTGGTCATGGCGTGCAGCGGTGTGATTAATGGTGTAAATCATGACATTAGGTTTAGTTAGCGCCATTTGGTAACTACGCGCCCAAGGCAATAGTGCTAGGGTGTAATCCATCTCTGCTTTAGCTAACAGGCGCTTGACCAGCTTAGTCGCACTGCCTTTAATTTGATTGTTTTCAGCGTAGTTAAACGGCCATAGATCTTCGGTGACGACTAACAGCTGCGTTTTTTGGGGGGCAGTTGTCACCGAAGATATTTTTGCGGGTAAATAAGTACTGCAGAAACACAAAACTAAACAGATTAACCACTTCATGGTTTTTCCCTTCTCTTAGCTAAAAGCTGAAAAATTCTCGGATGACAAAGTGTGACTTTTAATGAAAAAGACAAAAAAAAGTTATTTTTTTTGTAAAAAAACACAGTGACTAGCTACCGAAAATTTTGACTATTTATTCGCAACAATTCAATCGATTTGTTTATTTATTCACTTATCAATTTCGTTGCGTTTAATTACGCCATAACTGCTGTGTAAATTATAGACACCCAGGAAGACATTAGGCTTATTTTCTGGGATACTCTGGCCACGATTTAGAACGTTTAATGCGTTTATAAACCCAAATTAACACCATTTCCCGACAGTTAGGGAACATGTGAGAGGAGTCTTTTTTATGTCAGAGCAAATGCAAGTAACACGTGAATTATTCGATGATGTTATGGTTCCAAACTACGCGCCATCGAGCATCATTCCAGTACGTGGTGAAGGTTCTCGTGTATGGGATCAAAACGACAACGAGCTAGTTGATTTCGCAGGCGGCATCGCGGTTAACTGTTTAGGTCACTGTCACCCAGCACTTGTTGCTGCTGTGAACGAGCAAGCAAGCAAAATCTGGCACCTAAGTAACGTAATGACTAACGAGCCAGCGCTACGTTTAGCTAAGAAGCTAACTGATGCGACTTTCGCCGATCGCGTTTACTACGCTAACTCTGGTGCAGAATCTAACGAAGCAGCACTTAAGC
>JBMYWG010000055.1:0-19513 GCA_049607155.1 Psychrobium sp. | reverse complement strand
CTGATCTTAAAGGCAGTCCACATGTTAGTCAGTCGATAAATGGCGACATTGCCAAGGAGCAAAGTTTATTCCTCACAACTCCCACCATATTTGGGTTACCAGTAAATACCAATTGGCGACTTAATAGCGTCAGTTTTAATGCTGTTATTGAAGTTGCCATATCAACACAACGAGTTTCATTTCAGGCGATTAGAATTCTCTTGCGTTGGCTGGAATTTCCACTTATCCATCAGTGTTTTAAACCTATTTCTCAATTCTCTCGTTAAAAGCTTCTTTGTCTTTTTCCAGGGCCTGTTGGTTTTTTAACTTAACGAGAAAAATTATGAAAAAAATGATTGTTGGCAGCTTAATAACAGTTGCACTATACCTATGCGCGCAAGATAGCTCTATGTTATCGACTGCGGCTATATCTGATGCATTATCTTCGCTGTCACCAAAATCCATCTTGGTTTTAAAGTTGCTAATACCTTGGATGATTTTCATCGGGTTTGTTGGCTTTGCGTGGAAAATGGTCAGTTGGGCCCGCACACGTAAAAGCGGCGCATACGCTTTTGGTGCCTTGGTGCAAATGGTACTGCCGGATCCATACGTTGAGCGCACCATTAAGTTGGTTCAAGAAGAAAAGCAACAAAAGAAACAAAGGGAGACTGATGATGCTCCTAAGGATTAGGAAAGTATAAGTAAGTCAATCAAAGCAGCTGCCAAGCACTTAACGCATGGTGGCTGTTTTTAATTTGTTTTTTGGTTAAAAGCGGTTTAGCGCGCCAGATTAATTATTGTAATTTGGGAAGTTGTTTGAAATATTAACAGGCTAAAGCATGTCTTATTCCTTATCAAAAATACCAGCGGATTGTGAATAGTGCAGTGGTTTAATCTTTTAATTGAAACCAGTCTTGGAACGGCGGATTGGGTGTGGCGCAATGTCACCTTTGATGTGCCTTGGACGCAGAATTATTTCTGGGCACTCACCATTATTTCTCTGTTGGTATGGACTGCTGAAATACTGTTTCCGTGGCGTAAACAGCAAAAACCAATTCGCCATGGATTCTGGTTAGATGCATGGTATATGTATTTCAACTTCTTTGTCTTTAGCATCGCGATTAGCGGTTTCTACGCGCTGCTGGCAAAAGGTTTTACGTCAGTGGGCGTGACAGTTAACAGCCTAGCGATATTGGATATGAGTCAATGGCCATGGTGGTTACAGCTGTTGGTCTTTTTTATCTTATTGGATTTTTTACAATGGTTTACTCATAAAATGCTGCATCGCGTCCCAGCGCTTTGGCGGTTTCATCAGGTGCACCATTCAATAAAAGAAATGGGCTTTGCAGGGCACTTACGCTACCACCCAATGGAAAACATTTTCTACAAGCCGCTAAAGACTTTAGGTGTTATGTTACTTGGTGGCTTCGAACCACAACATGCTTATGCTGTGCATTTCTTAACGATAGTGATTGGTCACCTCAATCATGCCAATATTAAACTCGAGTACGGCGTTTTACGTTATGTTATAAACAACCCGGTAATGCACCTTTATCACCACGGCTATCAATTGCCTAAGTCACATCCGCACGGGGTCAACTTTGGCATTAGCTTAAGCGTTTGGGATTACTTGTTTAACAGCGCTTATGTGCCAGAAACGAGTGGCAACTTAAAACTAGGATATAGAGACGATCACAAGATGCCTGTGGGATTCTGGGGGCAACTCAAGCACGGCTTTTTTAAGTAATAGGAGAGACAATGAGCGTAGAACAAGCCCGTTATTTTGCACTGCAGGCCCATGATGGACAGATGTATGGCTCGCGCCCTTATAGCGTCCACTTAGATGCCGTTGCTGAAATTGCCAAACCTTATGGTGATGCGGTGCAAGTTATTGCCTACCTACACGATGTAGTAGAAGACACATCTGTAGTAATAGAGCAGGTTGCTGCACTTTTTGGCGAACATATCGCTGCTTGTGTTGGAATAGTGACCGATGAAGCCGGCGCAACGCGAGCGGAGCGTAAAGTGAAAACTCATCAAAAAATGGCTGACGTTGAGTCGGAACTATATGATGCATTGATCGTGAAAGCAGCTGATAGATTAGCCAATATGCGTGCTAGCGAAGCTGGTAAAAGAGAGGATTTGCTAGCGATGTATCTGCAGGAATATACCGAGTTTAAACAGGCGGTGTATCGCGAAAATTTATGTGATGACATCTGGTTGGCGCTCGATGGTATTTATCAGCGCAACCAATAAGTCATTAATTTTTTGAACCTTACAACATCTCCTTAGTCTATTCGCTGTTACTAATCACGACATAGCACAAAGGGATTGACGTTGTTTAGCCGTATTTCCAACCTAAGATTTTCTAAGGCCATCGTTCTGTCTTTGGTTATTCACGGCTTGTTGCTTGTTGTGATTGCTGCTCAGATAAATGTTGGCGCAGCGAAAAAACACCAAAAATTTGCTAAGGAAATTAAACAGCAGCAAGCCATTACTGCTAAATTAGTCATTACTCCACCTGCACCTATTGTGGTTAAGCCACCTGAGTCGCCACAAGAGAAAGCTAAGCAAAAGATAGAAAAAAAACTCGTTTTACCGAAGATTAGCGCTGAGCCAACTCCGCAGAAAATAGTTAAGCCACAAGAGCCTAAACCACAAGCAAAGCAAAAGGCGAAGGTCGTTGCTGCGAAAAAGCCTGCTGTTGAACCGAAAATTCAAGAAAAGCCCAAAGAGAAAATCGAAGAAAAAGCGCGACTTGCTAAGCCAGTAAAAGAGCCTGAACCGATAGCCAATCGGGCGGCTTTGATGGTCGAGGAGCCAGCGGCAAAATCATCAACTTCAACGCTAAGCGTATTAGAGCGCAGTCGCGCCTTTATTCGTCAGCAAACGTCCGCCGCTCCGCAATATGAGATTGAAGGTCAAAATGCCGGTATGTCTGATATGAATAATTCTTTTCCCGTCCACGATTATCAATTTATTGAAGAAAAAACCATTGATGAAAAAAGTGAAATCAAGATAACCTGTGATACGACACTTAAAAAAATCACAGCTGGAATTTCTTCCTCTTTGTTAGGGGGAACGCTCAGGTGTAAGCCTGGGGCAGATTTAAGCAAGTTTATTAAAGCCAAAGAAAAGCCTAAGTTTCAGTATAAACTGCCCGAAAACGACGAGGATAAAAAAGCCAATGACTGAATTCGATATCGCTCATCAATACCTACTGGATAAACCCGAAACCAGCCATGGCTTTCCGTTTGGTGAAGGCGTCTACGTTTACAAAGTTAAAGACAAGATGTTTGCAACCCTCGCGATTGGTAAAGCAGGCAAGGGCGATGGCGATAAGCGCGATTGGTGGTTAAATCTAAAATGTGATCCCGACGAAGCCGTTATGCTGCGGGACATTTTTGAGAGTGTGATCCCGGGTTATCACATGAATAAAAAATTATGGAACACCGTTATTCTAGACGGCTCAATCCCACGAGGTGAGATTGAGCGGATGATCGACAATTCTTATATGTTGGTTGTTAAGAAGATGACTAAGAAAGATCAAAAGTCTATCTTGATCCACCTTGAGCAAAGCTAGCTGCGCAACGTTTTCATATCTTCGATTAACTCGTCGAGCTTTTTAAACTGACGACCGTAGACGCTGTTTAAATCAAATTTGTAGAGCGCCTCTGCGAAATAGGCGATTACTGCGGTCATTAGTGCTGCCGCAATTATCAAGTAATACGGCTGGCCTAAAATTAAGACATCAGTTGGAAGTTTCTCCATTAACACGCTAATCACTTTGCCACCCGCTTTACTCGCCATCCCTTGTGTCGCCATGCCAATGAAAAATAACGGATAGAAAAACTTGTAGTAAAAGGCATAAGATTTAATCGATCCCTTAAGCCAGTTATCGAAGTTGGTTAGATATTCAAAACTGCTCTGTCCTTTGGAAATGCGGTGAGATTTTGCTAGCTCTTTTCTCGCCATCAGTACCAAGGGAGTTAATAACAGACAAATATAAAGGCCAAGTAAGGGCGCGCCAATTAGGCTAAATATCACAAGCATAATAAGTGCTCCGATAATTATCGCTTTGATATTGATAGCAAACATGCGCTGTAGCTTATCGACGAGGTTTTCAGACTTTCTATTGTATAAGTCGTTGACTTTAGGGGCTGTCAATTGGTTTTCGTTAACAAAACCCTGTTTCCACATTTCTTCGATTGATTTGGTCATTACTTATTCCTCACTTGCAATAAATTTAGATAATTTAGATTTGATCCGGCTAATACGAACACCGATGTTGTTAACGTTACTGCCAATGATGTCGCTAATTTCTTGATAAGACTTTTCTTCGAGATAAAGCAGTATCACAGCGCGATCGGTTTCTGATAAATGCTTAATGGCGTTATAGAGCACATTAATATCGTCATTGGCAAAAGCTTTACTATCATCGACAGCTTCTTCCGGCAGGGCATCAGACACTATGGTGTTGTCGCCGTTTTTGCGCTTTTTTAAATAGGTCAAACAGACATTTAATGAAATGCGGTAAATCCACGTCGACCATTCGCTTTGGCCGTTAAAGTTGTCTTTACTGCGCCAAATTTGCAAACACACCTCTTGGTAGTAATCTTCAAAATCTTCTTGCGTGTTGGTATACGCGCGGCATATTTTGATGATGATGCCGGCAAAAGGCAGTATCGACAGTTGATAAAAATCGCTGGTCATGAATGTCCTATCATTGAATTCTTCAAAAAAGATACCTAGTTAGTGGCAAGCGAATTGGGTTTATTACAACGAGATGCAAAAAAATTATAAACACATGACATTTGTCATATCGAGTCATGACAAAGTGCTCTAATCAATCAAATTGCAAGTGGGCATGATAACCCTATCAACTGATAGGAGAAAATAATGTCCTCAATAATCGATATCAAGGCGCTGAGCTTTCAATATGTCAAAGGTGACGTAAATCAGCGTGTTCTCAATGACTTATCCCTCACTATAAATCGTGGGCAGGTGGCGTGCTTGCTCGGCGCTAATGGCGCGGGAAAAAGTACGTTAATCAACCTGATGTTAGGACGTCTCAAAGCGCAGCGTGGAGATATTGAGATTTTTGGTCAGCTAAACAACAGCAAAGAAGTACGTCAGCGTTTGGGTGTTATGTTGCAAGACTCGGCAGCGCCAGAGCGCGCTAAAGTCTGTGAACTACTTGAGCTTTTTCGCAGTTACTACGATCAGCCATTGCCACTCACGCAGCTTTATAACGATTTGCAGCTCGATGGCATTAAAGATAAATATTTCGGCGCGCTATCAGGCGGTCAAAAACAGCTAGTGCTGTTGGCCATCGCTTTGTGTGGCGATCCCGACTTGTTGTTTTTAGACGAACCAAGTGTCGGGATGGATGTTACAACGCGCCGCGTTTTATGGCAGGTGATCGAGCGTTATAAATCGCTTGGTAAAACAATCTTGTTAACCACCCATTATTTAGAAGAGGCTGACGCGTTAAGCGATCGCATCGTTGTACTCAAAGGTGGGCGCATCATCGCCGATGATACACCGCAAGGCTTAAAAGTGGCGTTTTCACACAAACTAATCAAAGCAAAAACGTCGATTGCCATGTCACGTATTCGCGCGCTGGCTGGTGTGGTTAATGTGGCCCAATATGGCAACTATCTTGAAGTGACCACCACAAATGCATCACAAACGCTTAGCCAATGGCAGGCACTTGATGCAAACATTGATGATCTCACCATTAGCAACTGCGATTTAGAGCAGGCATTTATTCAACTAACCCAAGACATGGATTCACAGCAGGAGAGTGCGGCATGAATACAGTAATCGAAAGGCAGAATACTTCGTCATTTTTTCACGAGCTGAAACTCGATATTAAGATGGCACTGCGCGAACCAAGTTTTATTTGGCCGACACTGGCGTTTCCGCTGATGTTCTATGTATTTTTCGGCATCGTATTTAGCGACCATGGTGGTCAAAACTCCTCCACATATTTGATGGTGTCTTATGGCGTATTTGGCATTATGGCGCCTGCGCTATTTGGATTTGGCGCCAGTGTTGCGTCCGAGCGCGACAAAGGCTGGCTCGCTATTAAACAAATTTCACCAGTCTCGGCATGGCAATACATGGCCGCGAAGTTGGTTAACGCCATTGTATTCTCGTTAGTGATTGTCATTGGCTTATTTACCCTTGGCGCTGTATTCGGTGATGTTGTGTTAGCGCGCTCACAGTGGTTGGCCATTGCGGGTTTAATGCTGATTGGTAGCTTACCATTTTGCGCCATTGGCTTAGCCATCGGTTTTTGGGTCAAAGGCAAAGCGGCAACGGCTGTGCTTAATTTGATTTTCTTGCCGAGCGCGTTTCTATCAGGTCTTGCCATTCCTGTAATTATCTTCCCAACATGGCTACAAAAAATGGCGATGGCATTACCGCCATATCATTTATCACAACTGGGATTATCGCTGGTGGATATGAGCTTAGGGCAATCTATTTGGCTACATATTGGGTTTTTAATCATCACGCTCCTTGTCGCAAGTTTTATTGCGGTAAAAGGCTATCACCACTGTCAAACAAACTAGGGAAAAAAAACAATGAAAAATACACTAATTTTTGCCGCCGTTATTGGCCTGCTGGCGGCGTTTTTCAGCCTGTTACCAACGCCTGCACCATCAGCTGCTATAGCGAATAAAGAGCAGGTTACAGTGATCACAGGCGCTGAAGTTTTTGATGGACATGAGTGGCGCGGAAAGGTCGATGTCGCCTTTAAATCTGGGGTGATTATCGACGTGGGTGAAATGCTGACAGAAAAATACAACGATGGGCAGCAGTTAGACGCCACAGGTCAATATTTAATACCGGGCTTAATTGATGCGCACACTCACGCGTGGGATAACGCACTCAAAGATGCCGTAAAATATGGCGTGACGACGGAGCTTGATATGTTTACCAACACCGCGTTTGCATCCACGCAGCGTGCGATGCGTAATAACGCCAGTGACGATGTGCAACAAGCGGATCTATTTTCAGCGGGAACCTTGATTACCGCGCCAGAAGGACATGGCACCGAGTATGGTTTTCATATTGATACGATAGAAAATGCTGGGCAAGCGCAAGACTTTGTTAAGGCGCGTATCGATGAGGGATCTGATTATATAAAAATCGTCTACAGCGCCCATGGCCGTCACATGCCGTCGATTGATAAAGCGACGCTCAAGGCGTTAATTGACGCGGCGCACCGTGAAAACAAACTAGCTGTGGTCCATATTAGTGATTATCAATCGGCGCGTGATGTTATTGATGCAGGGGCTGACGGTCTAGTTCACGGATTTATGGATAATAGGAACATTGACGAGATGGCTGGTGATATGGCTAAAAACCAGCAGTTTGTTATTCCGACGTTATCAATTCTAGCTTCGATGGTTGGCGTCAATAAAACCAACGAGCTGGTGGATAGCTTTAAAAACGTTTCTCATCTCAATGCCGAACAATGGCGCTCTCAACTCGCTAGCTTACGCCGCGCTAAAGCACGGCCGCAACTCTTTGCTAATGCACAACGTCATGTCGGTATTATGCATCGTGCTGGCGTGATGATCTTAGCGGGTAGTGATGCGCCGAATCCCGGTACTGCACATGGTATAAGTCTACACAGCGAGCTTGCGCTTTTGGTTGAAAGTGGGCTGAGCACCGATGATGCGCTAAAAGCCGCAACGTCCAATGTCGCAAAAGCGTTTAAGTTAACCGATCGCGGAATTATTGCGGTGAACAAGAGAGCAGACTTTTTGCTGCTTAACGGCGATCCACGCCAATTGATTACCAACACTCGTAAAATCGCTAAGGTGTATAAAAACGGATTCCACATCGACTATCAAACGAATGACTCTGCAAATAAAAAGCTTGCAGGGATGATGTTTAGCACCTTTGATAGTGATTTAACTTCAGCGTTAAAAACACAGTGGTATCCAACGACTGACGAGCAGTTCGGTGGTAATTCAACCGTCAAAATCGAAGCGAACAATGAAGGAGAAAACGGTTATCTATATATTAAAGGTGACGTTAGACGCAAATTTAATTTTCCGTGGGCGGGGGCATTTGTCTCTTTTAGTAAAGACAACAAATCGCCCATGGATTTACGCAGCTTATCTGGCGTTAAATTGTCGAGCAAAGGGACGGTGGGACAATACAAATTAATGTTGATGTCGACCAAACAAGCGATGCGTCCGGTCGAAATACCTTTTAATGTTTCCGATAGCTGGCAAGATCAAACGGTGTCTTTCAAGGCGATTAAGCCAGATTTGCTCAGCAGTGTGACTGGCATGGTCATAGTGGCGTCAACACCGATGAATACCTTTGAATTAATGATCGACAACGTTGAGTTTGTTGAATAACTAAATCAGACATTATAGAGTTAGCGTATGAATTTATTAAAGAAAATACACGTAAAGCTAGTGCCAAGTCACATGGGGCTCATTCCTTATTTGTCATTGGCGTATTTAGCGATATTCTTCGTTAATCTCTATTTTGATCCCGTCTCTGGCACTAGTGCACTCGTTGTCGCGGTTGGATTGATTGCTTTCCTAGCGTGTTATTTCAGATCGCTATGGGTACACGGCCCGCAGCTTATCGCCTGCATCACCAGTATTTTTATCATTGGCGTGGTGATGGCACAGTTTAACTTTGGTGCCAGCGTGTTTTTTGTTTACGCAGCGGCGGCGTGCTCTCAGTTTAAGACCTATCGCGTTGCTTTGGGAGCACTCACTTTTATCATTTGTAGCATCGGTTTGTTTGCCGCGCTAACCCAGCAGTCTACTTATTTTTGGATACCTGCGGTATTGTTCTCGTTCATTATTGGTTTAATGACAGTGCATCAAGCGGAAGTTGAACGTAAAAATAAGGCGTTAAAGCTGTCGCAGCAACAAATCGAAGCTTTGGCTAAAACGGCTGAGCGTGAACGTATTGGCCGTGATTTGCACGACATTCTTGGGCATAGCCTATCGGTGATTACCTTAAAATCTGAGCTGGCGAGCAAGATGATCGATAAAGGTGTTGAGCTTGATAGAATTCGCGATGAAATTAAGGCGGTAGAGCAGTTATCACGCGAGACATTAGCACAGGTCAGGGGAGCCGTTGTTGGCTACAATCAAGCAACTATCCGCGATGAATTATTGCAAGCACAAGTCGCGACCAAGGCTGCTGATATTGAATTGATTAGTGATATCGAAGCGCTTCAATTACCTGCCGATACAGAGTCTCAACTGGCGTTAATTACCCGCGAAGCGATTACTAACATCGTGCGTCATGCTGAGACAGAAAAAGCATGGGTGACACTGCGCGAACAAGACAATGTTATTGAACTGGCAATTGCTGATCAGGGTGAGTTGAATGACTATCAAGTAAATAGCGGTTTCAACAGTATGCGTCAGCGCATTGCAAAACTCGGTGGTGAAATGCACATTCAAAATGTGCCTACCAAACTCAGCTTTGTGCTGCCAGTTGCACCACAACTTGGAAATTAGAGAACAATGATAAAGATACTTATTGCCGAAGATCAATCGATGGTGCTTGGCGCACTCTCGGCATTACTGGAAATGGAAGACGATTTAACTGTTGTCGCCAGTGCGGAAAATGGCGTGCAGGCGTTAGCGTTAGCGCAACAACATGAAGTGGATGTAGTACTAACAGATATTGAAATGCCACAAATGACGGGCATTGAATTGGCACAAGAATTACATCGAACCAAGCACAATGCGAAGGTTATGATCCTTACCACGTTTACGCGAAGTGGTTACTTACGTCGTGCGATGGACGCAGGTGTAAAGGGGTATTTACTCAAAGATGCACCGTCTGATTCACTCGCCCAAGCTGTGCGCCAAATTCACGCAGGCAAAGTGATTGTTGCGCCAGAGCTGATTACATCGGCGTGGGGTGAAGTCGATCCTTTAACCGATAAAGAGCGCAAAGTGTTGCGCTTGGCACTTGATGGCAAGACCACCGAGCAAATCAGTAAAGAGATTTTTCTCTCGCAAGGTACTGTGCGCAATTATCTTTCGGAAGCCTCATCCAAACTTGGCGCTGCGAACCGCATTGAAGCGGCACGCATCGCCAAACAAAAAGGCTGGTTGTAAATATTGTTTATTGACGGTGTCTTAATATTGAAACCACAATGTTGTCCCACAGCGGCGAGTTGTAGCACCCTGCCATATCGCGCTTGACATCGTCTAACCAATTAATGGCTTCAAGCGGTAAATTAAAGGCCGCCATATAATCGCGCGTGACCACCATAAACTGAGTTTTGTAGGGGAGTAGCCACTTATTTTCGCTATCTTGTGCCAACACTTGCTGTGCTTCGTGATAGCTTGCAAACCATTCGTTGGTTAATCCGTGACAGCCTCTTGGGTAAAATAGCGTGCCGATATCCAATTGTTCGGTGGATGATTGGCCGGAAAACACATTAACTAGCTGCTGCCAGCTAGCAAATCCTAATTCTCGTGCACTGGCTAACAGCAGATGTTTGAGTTGCAATTCGTCACTGCCGCCTAACGTCAGCTTGTGCTTTTTTTGAAATAGCGCAAAGTCTTGCTCGTCGGCTTTTAAGTACTTAAGACGCTTCTTGGCTTGGATTTTTAGTTCGTTAACGGCTAGTTCCATGACAATTCCCCTAATATTTGTTGGGAATGACAGGGTAAAAGTCGGTGAGATTGATAAATCATCTTCAATATCCTCTAAGTCGTTGTGGCATTCCGCTGGGCCTACTTAGCTCATACTGAACTGATTAATAGATTGTTGCTCTAATAAGCTTTTGGTAGAAGAGTGAATTCATCTTTGGCGGAACAGGCGTCTCTCAAGCCTGCCGCCAATGATAGGCGCGAATTAAAAATTGGTCAAGGTTTGCGCTTAGTAACTTTTTGTTCGCTCCAATTAAGCTTGCTGCGCAGCACTTCGTAATAGCTGTAATCTTTTGGGTGAATAAGGCGCAAATGATATTGGCATTTACTAATTTTCACCTCATCCCCCGGTAAAATCTCGACACTGACTTGACCGTCACAACTCACTTGAATGTTGTCTGACAGGTAGTTTGGAATACGCAAACTGATGTTGCTATTACCGTCAATTACAATCGGGCGCGAACTCAGTGTGTGCGGGAACATTGGCACTAGTGAGATTGCGTCCATATTGGGCGTTAAGATCGGGCCACCACCAGAGAGAGAATAGGCGGTTGAGCCTGTTGGCGTTGATGTGATCAGGCCATCGCTGCGCTGATGATAAACAAATAAGTCGTCGATATAGAGCTCAAACTCAATCATGTTAGCTACTTTGGCGGCGTGCAACACCACCTCATTCATGGCGCTGTTACAGCTTTTTAATTGGCCGTGACGCAGCACTTTCATTTCTAACAAGAAGCGCTTTTCGGTGATGTAATTGCCGTTGAGAATCTCGGTCAGTGGCGTGTCGGTATTATCGGGATCGATATCGGTTAAAAAGCCTAAGTTACCGCGATTAACGCCAACCACTGAAATGTCATAGCGTGCTAAAACACGCGCTGCACCAAGCATATTGCCGTCACCGCCAACAACAATGGCTAAGTCACATTGCTCGCCAATACCGGTGATTGACGCAAGCTTCGCTGGAGTAATCGCGATATCTTTCGCCGAGTTTTCTTCGACAAAAACGCGATAGCCTTGAGTGGAAAGAAATTCGATAAGGTGGGTGATGGTCTCACAAGTTTCTCTGTGATGACTCTTGCCAATTAAGCCGATGCTCTTAAAGACCGCTTTCATAATGATTTCAAACTGTTGAACATGAGATCAAGTATACGCATGTAGCTTTTGAAAGCTACTTTTTAATGTGATGGATGATGGCTTTAAAAAATCTCACAAAAATTGTGGTTTCACCCTTGAATCGAAGTCGATGATCCCCATAATAATGAGCAATGAATAGGAACTATTGTTTGGAAGAATGATGAGCGAACAAGATTTAAACGCACAAAACATTGAAAACGAAGAAAATGTTGAGCAAGTTGAAGCCGAAGAGGTTGAAGCTGCAGAAGGCACGGTTGAGACTGGTGAAGACCGCATTGCCGAGCTAGAAAAAGAATTAAAAGCGACTAAAGAATTAGTAGCTTCACAGCAAGATGGCGTATTACGCAGTAAAGCTGAAGTTGAAAACATGCGTCGCCGTGTTTCTCAAGATGTTGAAAAAGCTCATAAATTTGCACTAAACAAATTCGCTAACGAATTGTTACCAGTAGTAGATAACCTAGAGCGCGCACTAGCAGCAGCTGATAAAGAGAGTGAGCACACTAAAGCCATGGTTGAAGGTGTTGAAATGACCCTAAACAGCATGCTTTCAGCGCTAGAAAAATCAGGTGTTACGCCAATCAACCCTAAAGGCGAGACATTCAATCCTGAATTGCACCAAGCAATGACGATGATTGAAGTACCAGGTGCAGAGCCAAACAGCGTAATCGACGTTATGCAAAAAGGTTTTGAGCTAAACGGTCGTCTATTACGTCCTGCGATGGTTGTAGTTGCTAAAGGCAACGGTGTAGACACCAACGCTTAATCAGCGAAAGGTTATAAAGTTGAGTCATTATTTGGCTCAACAGATTGAAAAGTCGTTTCACTGTGTGAAGCGGCTTTTTTAGTTTTTAAGTATACGTAATTAACGTATATATTTGATAAGTGTACGTTCAAAGCGTACACTTGTGGTTATGGAAAGTGTATTCATCGAATCAAGTATTTTTGAACAACACCGAGCAAATTATCTCAGTGATGAGGAGTTTCGTTTATTTCAAGCTGATTTAATGGCATCCCCCAAGCAAGGTGACGTAATCCAAGGTACTGGTGGATTACGAAAAGTCCGTGTTGCTAGTAAAGGAAAAGGCAAACGTGGCGGAGCGCGAGTTATTTATTATTTTCTTGATGATAAACGTCGTTTTTATTTACTGACGATATACGGTAAGAATGAAATGTCCGACTTAACTCCAGCTCAGAAGAAGCAATTGAAAGTATTTATGGAGGCGTGGCGCAATGAGCAAACGTGATTTATTTGGTGAGTTAACTTCTGCTCTGGCAGAAGTAAAAGAGCATTCAGAAGGAAAACTCACTTTAAAGAACCATCGTGTACGAGATATTAGTGAACTTGACATTTCACCGAGCGAAATAGTGAGTATTCGCGAGACGTTTAATATGTCGCGTGGTGTCTTCGCACGTTTATTACATACATCTTCACGTACTTTAGAAAACTGGGAACAGGGCCGTAGTGCGCCGAATGGTCAAGCTATAACCTTGTTAAAGCTTGTACAGCGACACCCTGAAACGCTATCTCATATTGCAGAACTTTAATCACCGGCTAAACCGCTCGGGAATTCATTATCCCGAAGTTTAGCCAATGCTCACTAACCAATACATTGCAATAACTACTTTGTAGCATCTAGTAATTATTTTTCTCCTATCGATTTATAAATGATGCAATAACCTCTATAGTACGCAAAAATTTAAAGCCAACAGTTATCCCATGACAAATATTCAATCTCCTTTGCAGCAAGAGCTAAGCGCCAATTTATTGCAACGTCCGAATCAGGTATCGCGTGTTTTTCACGGCCGTGGCCGTTTTTTCCCATCACTTGAAGCCATTAACGTCGAATGGTATCCACCTGTGTTATTCGTGCAATGTTACGAATCTGCTATTACCGATGAAGTTAAAGCCGATTTAAAGGCGGTATTTGATGAGCACGAGTTTATTGAAACTGTGTTGGTGCAATCGCGTCCGTGGCCTGATGTAGATAACGAAGTGTTATTTACGCGCAGCGAAACTGAGGTCGAGTTACCGCTAAATTTTGAAGCGCAACTATCTGAATCAGAGCTATCTGACGGCCTTAAGTGTTTAGTTAATCTTGGTAAAAACCGTAACACGGGTGTGTTTCCCGACATGCGCACGGGGTGGGCGTGGCTTGAAGAAAATGCTAAAGGCAAGCGCGTGTTAAATCTATTTTGTTACACGGGTATTTTCTCGTTATTTGCCCTAAAAGGTGGCGCTAGCAAAGTCGTAAATATCGATATGAGTGGCAGTGCTATTAAAACTGCGCAGCGCAACCATTCATTTAATAATTTAGCCGACGACAAGGCATCGATTTGGAAGAAAGATATTTTAAAATCTAACGGCCAAATCTCGAAGCAGGCGAAATTCGATATTATCGTGATGGATCCACCGCCGTTTCAAAAGGGCTCTTTTAGAGGTTGGCCGGATTACGAGAAATTACTGCGTCGCTGTGTGAATTATTTAAACGAGGGCGGAGTGATTCTCGCTGCGCTTAACAATCAGCAAGTAACTTTTGGTGAATTCGAACAAGACGTTCGCCAAACGATTGAGTCGGTGAAATCTATCACTCAGCTGCAAGTGGGTGATGAAATCAAAGAGCTAGAGCCAGAAAAGGGTTTGAAGCTAGCGCTTATTGAAATCTAAGCATCAAATCAGCAGGCTTATTAGACGACGGATGAGCCTGCCTAATCAAACCTATCGATGGAGACCACGACTAAAGTGTGATATGTTGCGCACAATTTTTTCACCATCGGGTTTGTCTATGTCGTCGCAAAGTAACATTGCACCTAATCAACAAAACAACGATCAACAAAATAATGGTCTGTTTAATCGATTTCTAGCCACGGTAGAGTTTCTTGGAAACATGCTGCCGCATCCAATTACCTTATTCGCCATTTTCTGTATGGCCATTATCGTTATCAGTGGTATCGCCGATTGGGCGGGACTGAGCGTTATCGATCCGCGTCCTGAGGGAGCAAAAGGTCGTGCACCTGATGGTGTTATTGAAGTGGTTAGTTTGATGAGTGCCGAAGGCCTGCAAAAAATCGTAACTGGTCTTGTTACTAACTTCACGGGCTTTGCGCCGTTAGGCACTGTACTAGTGGCTATTTTAGGTGTGAGTGTTGCAGAGCATTCTGGCTTATTATCGGCGGCTATGCGCGGCATGGTAATGGGCGCGCCAAAACGTCTAGTGACTTTCATGGTGGTGTTTGCGGCTATTTTATCTAATACCGCATCTGAGTTAGGTTATGTGGTATTAATTCCATTAGCGGCGATGATATTCCATAGCTTAGGCCGTCATCCTTTAGCTGGTCTTGCTGCGGCATTTGCGGGTGTATCAGGTGGTTACAGTGCTAACTTATTACTGGGCACTATCGACCCGCTACTGGCTGGAATCACGACGCCTGCAGCGCAAATGATTGACCCAACCTATGAAGTTGGCCCAGAAGCCAACTACTACTTCATGGCTATTTCGGTACTACTAATCGCCGTAGTCGGTACTTGGGTAACCGAGAAAATTGTTGAACCGCGTTTGGGTAAATATAACGACGATGATGCTGGCGAAGACTTATCAAACAACAGCATCGAACGCTTAACGGCTACTGAAAAAACAGGCTTAAAAGCTGCTGGTTTAGCATTCTTATTAACCTGTATCGTATTGGCATTCACTATAGTGCCAGAAGACGGTATTTTACGTCATCCAGAAACGGGCGCTGTTTCAGGTTCACCGTTCCTTAAAGGAATCGTTGCCTTTATTTTTGTTACCTTTGCTATTCCTGGTTTCGTCTATGGCCGCGTTGTTGGCACCATGAAAAATGACCGCGATGTCATCGATGCTATGTCTAAGAGTATTAGCTCTATGGGCATGTACATCGTATTAGTATTCTTCGCAGCGCAATTTGTTGCTTTCTTTAAGTGGACCAACCTTGGCACCATCTTGGCGGTTAAAGGTGCGGCACTATTAACGGCGTTAAACCTAACGGGTCCTGAAGTATTCGTATTGTTCATCTTCATGTGTGCGCTCGTTAATCTAAGTTTAGGTTCGTCGTCGGCACAGTGGGCGATTACTGCGCCAATCTTCGTGCCTATGTTGATGCTGATTGGTTACGCACCAGAGACTATTCAAGCGGCATATCGTATCGGTGATTCGGTCACCAACTTGATAACCCCAATGATGAGTTACTTTGGATTGATCTTAGCTGTTGCCACTAAATATAAGAAAGATATGGGGATAGGTACACTGGTCGCGACTATGTTGCCGTACTCGATGTTCTTCTTCGTTGGCTGGGTTGCCTTGTTCTACTTATGGGTATTTGTATTTGGCTTACCTGTTGGCCCTGATTCGCCGATTTACTACAAACCGTAGAATCATTAACTTTATAAAAAGCCCGATTAAAGTAATTTAATCGGGCTTTTTTAATCGTCTATGTTCGGCAGTAATGCTTTAGATGCCATTGCTGACACGCGTAATACTTCTTCAATCGTTGGCGCTGGATACACTTGTTGCATGCCTAAAAAGTTTGCGTAGGCCATTAATGCAACGTCATCAGCCGCGTTTTGCTCCATACCTAACTCTACGTAACAGGCGGCGAGATAATCGCGTCGTTGTTGATCGATTTTGGCTAAATGTGGGGCTATTACAGGCTCTTTAAGTGCCCATGCTCGAATGTGTTTTTCCGCGTCAATGTTGTTGCTGGCAATAACACTGTCGAGTTTTTGCAGTCGCTCTAAGGGAGAGTCTTGTGTGTTCGCCTGCTCGATAAAGGCAAGCGTCATCGTTTGATACCAATGAGCCATTAAACTTTCGATAAATACCGCGCGGTTTTTAAAGTGATGATAAAAAGAGCCTTTGGTTACTCCTTTAATTTCGCAGAGTGGGGCAATTTTAAGTTTCTCTGGGCCGTGCTTTACTAGGATGTCTAACGCGAAATTAAGCCAATCTTCTCGGCTAGTTTTAGTGGTTTTGTTCATATTCTGTTGGCCTTAATGGCATTGTTGATAACGATGCGAGCGATAAAATAGTGAAAGGGTAGAATAGCGTTGACGTAGATGCGGCCAATTGTGGTTTTCTGGTTAACCAGACTCGACACTATCACATCGTTGCCTTGTTTTTTAACGCTTAGGTAAAAGGTCATGTGTTTATCGTCAGCGTGGCTAATTATCTCGTCATCGGTTTTTTCTATGATAGTTAGAAATCCCGCTTTATCACCGATATTAAGCTCATCGCTTACCGGCTGCATATTGTTTACTCCAACTTCAAAGCCGAACCATTTAACGACTTTATTGCGCAGCGACATTAAGCCCTGGACCCAATTTGGCAGATAATTAAAAATAGCGTATTGCAGTTGGCTTGGAGAGAGCTGGCGTTTGGAGACCGAAGTTTGCAACGCATCTCTAAAATAGGGCGCTTGGAGTTTAGCCGCTAATGCATCGTCTGTAGGAGGCTTTAACGTCTTTATCGCAGAAAATAATTTGAACATCTTCAATCCTTGTCTTTGAGAAAACCCAAATGGGTTAATCTGTTTAAATTAACATACCATACCGAATGGTATGTATTGTTGATCGATTTTTGTTCATAGACAAGTGGAAATACAACAAAGTGCTAAATCAGGGGATAAATGCTGTAAGTGGATTGCAGAAAATAAAAAAGCTACCTCAGATGTGAGGTAGCTTTTCGCGTTGCACTGATATTCTGAAAATGTAAATTACAGCGACAGATTATCTAAAATATCGTCTTCTACTGTGTTTGGCAGTGTCACGCGTAGTTTTGGCGTGCGCTCCATTTCGCGTTTAATTGCGAAATTTGCTTCTTCGTTACGCGCCCAACTACGGCGGGCGATACCGTTGTTTACATCAAACAGTAACATCGACTTTAAGCGGCGCTCGGCATCGCTCGAACCGTCGAGTAACATACCGAAACCGCCGTTGGTTACTTCACCCCAACCAACACCGCCGCCGTTGTGAATTGATACCCAAGTTGCGCCGCGGAAGCTGTCACCGATTACGTTGTGAATTGCCATATCCGCAGTAAAGCGACTGCCATCATAGATGTTCGATGTTTCGCGGAATGGAGAATCGGTGCCACTCACATCGTGGTGATCACGACCTAATACAACAGGGCCAATCTCGCCACTGTTGATAGCGTCGTTAAAGGCTTTAGCGATTTCCATACGACCTTGAGCATCGGCGTAAAGAATACGCGCTTGTGAGCCAACAACGAGCTTGTTTTGTTTAGCGTCATTGATCCAAGTGATGTTATCTTGCATCTGTTGCTGAATTTCTTCAGGCGACTCAGCCATGATTTTATTTAGTACTCGTGCTGCAATAGCATCTGTCTTGTCTAAATCATCTGGATTGCCCGACGTACACACCCAGCGGAAAGGACCGAAGCCGTAGTCGAAACACATAGGGCCTAGGATATCTTGTACGTAAGATGGGTATTTGAAATCGATGCCGTTATCTGCCATCACATCGCCACCAGCGCGTGATGCTTCTAGCAAGAAGGCGTTGCCGTAATCGAAGAAGTAAGTACCGCGTGCTGTGTGTTTGTTCACTGCATCGGCGTGACGTTTTAGTGTCGCCTGTACTTTTTCTTTAAAGACTTCTGGCTCTTCGCGAATTAAACGGTTTGATTCTTCGTAGCTAATATCTACAGGGTAGTAACCGCCTGACCATGGGTTGTGAAGTGATGTTTGATCTGAACCCAAATGAACGAAAATATCCTGTTCGAAGAAGGTTTCCCACACATCAACCACGTTACCGATAAAGGCGATAGAGACCACTTCATCGTTGGCTTGTGCGGTGCGAACGCGAGCAACTAGCTCGTCCATGTTGTCGATTAGCTCGTCAACCCAACCTTGCTGGTGGCGCTTAGTTGCAGCCTTCGGGTTAACTTCGGCACAAACGGTAATACAATTGGCAATGTTACCCGCTTTTGGTTGTGCGCCACTCATGCCGCCAAGACCAGCCGTTAGGAAAATCTTACCTTGTGGATTTTCGCCTTTGTTTAATACCTTACGGAATGCGTTCATTACCGTGATAGTCGTGCCGTGTACAATGCCTTGTGGGCCAATGTACATAAACGAACCAGCCGTCATCTGTCCGTATTGAGTGACACCAAGGGCGTTGAACTTTTCCCAATCATCTGGCTGTGAATAGTTAGGGATCATCATACCATTGGTCACGACAACGCGCGGTGCGTCTTCTGATGATGGGAATAACCCCATTGGGTGACCAGAATATAGATGTAGCGTTTGATCGCTTTCCATTTCACTCAAGTACTTCATAGCAAGTAGGTATTGTGCCCAGTTTTGGAACACTGCACCGTTGCCACCGTAAGTGATTAACTCTTCTGGATGCTGAGCAACCGCTGGATCTAAGTTGTTGTCGATCATTAGCATGATTGCCGCTGCTTGCTGACATTTAGCAGGGTAGTCGCTAATTGGGCGCGCTTTCATGAAGTAGCTTGGCTTAAAGCGATACATGTAAATACGGCCAAAGTCTTTGAGCTCTTGAGCAAACTCAACCGCCAGCTCTTGATGCCATTCTTTTGGGAAGTAGCGTAGGGCATTACGCACGGCGAGCTGTTTTTCTTCACTCGTTAGAATGTCTTTGCGCTTTGGCGCGCGGTTCGCGTCTAAAGGATATGGCTTAGCCGCTGGTAATTCGCTTGGAATACCTTGTTTGATTTCTTGTTCAAATGTCATTGTTATTATCC
>JBMYWG010000054.1:0-19518 GCA_049607155.1 Psychrobium sp. | reverse complement strand
ATGAAACAGCTGATACGCATACCATTGAGATCATTGCGACTTCTAGCGATGGCTCTACCTCAAGCGATACCTTTGCCATCAATGTGACTGATGTCGACGAGAACCCAATCGCTGTTGATGATAACGTTGCAGACCATCAGCTTAGTCCAAACCTTGGGGCGGCAGGTGGTGTCGTTAAGCTACAAGCATTTGATGCTCTAGATGGCTACAGTAATAGTGCAACTAATACCGCCGTTGGCACAGATGGTTCATTTGTAACAGTGTGGCGTACAGATAACCAAGACGATGTTGCGTCGATATACGTACAAGGATTTAATGCTGATGGCTCGCTAAATACTGAAGCAAATCCTGATACTCAAGGCATGATCAAGCTGCAAGTTACTGATAATCCAGCTGGTCAGAATTTCCATCCAGAAGTATCTGCTATTGGTACTAGTGGTGCATTTGCTGTTACATGGATGGGCGAGGAACCTGGCAGCAATGAATTTTCAATCTACTTACAATTATTTAATGCGGATGGTTCAATTAACGATACTGTTAATGGGCGTCATAAATTAGAAGCTTTCGACAATGACACTGGTAGAGACAGATTGCCTACAGTCACAGCAGTTGGTGACGACGGTGATTTTGTTGTTGTGTGGCAAGGAGAAGATGAACAGGGAGACCGGTCTGTCAGTTATGCAAAATTTAATGCCACAGGGGAAATGGACGCTTCAGGCATACAAAAACTTGAAGTAGATGGTAACCTTACGATGGATGATTACCCAACATCGGTTACTGCGCTTGGTAACGATGGAGCATTTGCTATTGGTTATAGAGGATCTGATATTGAGGGCGATGCTTCTAGCTATATTCAAGTATTTGATCAGAACGTTAATAAGACTAGCTTAAACAAACTAGAAACACCAAACCAAACTCAATACGAAGAGTCATCCGTTAAAATCAGTGCAATAGGAGACGACGGTTCTTATGTCGCCGTCTTTGCTAGCGCTATAGATAGCAGCGCTAACACTACCTATTTTGCACAACGTTTTAACGCCGATGGCACACCGCATTCATCTGGACTTCAGGAAGTTGACAGTCCGAATGCTGACCTTAGTATCGCAGATGCTAAAGTTATCGCACTTGGTACTTCGGGGGCTTATGTATTGGGCTGGTCCGTGGGTCTGAGTGACGTTAACACCCCTACACAATCGTTCATTCAAGTTGTTGGAGCAGATGGCGATCTTAGTGCCTCACAGCCGTTTGAGCTTGAAGCCCCGTTTATGCAAGGTGGCAATGAGTGGCCAACAATAACGCCGCTTGAAGACGGTGGATTTGTTGTGACGTGGATTGGCCAAGTGGTCTTAGATAATTTCGATGACTTTTTAGATTCTACTTACGGTCAAACGTTTGTTTATACGCAGAAGTTCAATGCCGATGGCACAGTTGATACATCACCAAGCCCTGAAACCAATGGTATTGTGCTTGTTGATAGTTATGACTCAGATAGAGTCTTGAGTCTTATTCCAACAACAACTGCCAACGGCGAAAATGGGGAGTACGTCGTTTCATGGCCGAGTGTTGATAAAGACGGTAACGTGGCTATTTATAATCAACGCTTTGACGAAAATGGACACAAAATTACCCAAGAAACACCAGATAACAGCGTTGTTCTAGACGTCTTATCCAATGATTTTGATCCTGATGAAGGCGATGTTGTATCTATCTGGAAAATCGCTGACCAAGACGCTAGTGCGGGTGAGTCAATTGATATCTTTAAAGGCGGCGAACTAGTAGGTAGTGCTCAAGTTCAAGGTGGAAACATTGTATTTACGCCTGATGCTAATATGAGCAGATTAGCAGAGGGGGAAAAGCTAGAAATATCGTTTGAATACACAATTCGCGATAACGCTAATAACTCAGGTGATGAATCTACGGCATCGGTTACTTTCAACATTGTAGGTGCTGACGATGCAAGTGTGGTTATTGATGACATCGCCTCAGTTAATGAAAATGAAACCCTGACAGGTAACGTACTGACTAACGACTCTGACGTTGATGATACGCTTAGCGTGGCGATGTTTATTCTTCCTGGTGACAAAACTGAATATGCTAATGGGGAAACTGGAATCATTGAAAACGTAGGTTCGTTTACATTAAATGGCGATGGTAGTTATACGTTTATCCCAGTCGAACACTATGATGGCGCAGTACCACAAATTCACTACTACACGAATACAGGTGTTCGTGGCGCGTTAAATATTAACGTTGTTAATGCTATGGAAGTTGGCGAAATTAGTGACATCGATCTTCGTGGTGACGCTAATAATCATAAACTTTCAGAAAATGCTGTAGTTGATACTGAAATAGGTATTAAAGCCTTTGCTGAAGATCCAGATGGTCAAGTGACTTATAGCTTAATTGATGATCAAGCTGGATTATTTGCAATTGATGAAAATAGCGGTGTTGTTACGTTAAAAGGAAATGTCGATTACGAGCAATCGACAAGCCATACAATTATCGTTCAAGCGACGTCTAATGACGGCTCAACAAGTACTAAATCCTTTACTATTGATATTGGTGACAACGCCGATGGTAACGGTGGTGAAGGCACTAAAGGCGATACTGACAATGCCGTTGGGCCAGTCCGAGATAGCGATGATGTAATCGCAAGTCTAGTCTCGGAAAATGCGCCGATTGGTACCTATGTAGGTATGACTGCGTTTGCAGAGGATGCTGATGGCGACAAGGTGACTTATAGCCTAATAAATGTCGACGTTGATGAAAAAGGCGAAACGAAATTTGCTATCGATTCAGAAACTGGCGAAATTACCGTTGCTGGTAACGTTAATTTTGAGAAAGAGAATTTTGAGAAAATCACCTTAGTTGCGCATTCTGAAGACGGCTCGACGTCGACGCAAGAATTAACGATTGTTATTCATAACGATGCAACTGGCATTGGCGGTGAAGGGACTTCTGGTGATACCGATAATGCTATCGGTCCAATTACAGATACTGATGATACGATTGGTAAAGTATCTGAAAACGCTGATGAGGGCACTAAAGTTGGTATCCAAGCATTTGCAAAAGATGGAGATAAAAATGACAAAGTTACCTATAGCTTAATCGGTGACACCGGTCCGTTTGAAATTAATCAAGATACAGGTGTAATAACAGTTAAGGACAACTTAAACTTCGAAATTAAGAGCGAATATCAAGTTACAGTGCTTGCTACTTCTGAAGATACCAGCACTTCAACGAAAACCTTTACTATCGAAATCGGTGATAATAACGATGGTATTGGTGGCGAAGGAACGAACGGTGATACCGATAATGATGTTGGGCCAGTACGAGATAGCGATGATGTTATCGCAAGTCTAGTCTCGGAAAATGCGCCGATTGGTACCTATGTAGGCATGACTGCGTTTGCAGAGGATGCTGATGGCGACAAGGTGACTTATAGCCTAATAAATGTCGGCATTGATGAAAAAGACAACGCAAAATTTGAAATCGATTCAGAAACAGGCGAGATTACCGTTGCTGGCAACCTTGATTTTGAGAAAGAGAATTTTGAGAAAATCACCTTAGTTGCACACTCTGAAGATGGCTCGACGTCGACGCAAGAATTAACGATTGTTATTCATAATAATGCAACTGGCATTGGCGGTGAAGGCACTATCGGTGACACAGATAATGCAGTAGGGCCAGTGACAGATATCAATGCTTCGGTGAATGAGGTTGGAGAGTTTGCAAGATCTGGCGCAACAGTTGGAATTACGTCATTTGCAAATGACGCTGATAATGGTGACTCAGTCACTTACAGTCTATCCGAGGCAGATCAACGAGCTGGTCTCTTTGCAATTGACGATGACGGTATAATTACTGTTATTGGCAATTTAGATTACGAAACAGCGCAATCACATCAAGTGACAGTCATTGTGACCTCTTACGATACCTCTAAAAGCAGTAAAACGTTTACGATCACAGTAACTGACGAAGCCGAAGAGATTGTTATTGAGCAAGCTGACGGTGGCCAAGCTATTGAGGAAACTGCACAAGTTGGTGATGTTGTTGGTCAAGTGACTGCAGTCAGTAACGATAATAAAGAGGTTAGTTACAAGATCCTCTCTGGTAATGATGGTAACTTCGTCACTATTGATAATAACGGTGAGGTTACGCTTACCGCCGAGGGCATTGCAGCGCTAAATGACGACGTTGGTAATATTACCTCATTGGCTATCGAAGTAGAGGCGGCCAGTGGATCTGGTAATGACCGCGTGGCAAATACGACCACAGTTAATATTACGCTCGATGAAATTGTTAAACCGACGATTGAACTTGCTAGCGCTAGTGATTCTGGCATCACAGATGACGATATTACTAACGTTAAGAAACCAGTTATTACTGGTAGCGGCGAAATCGGTTCAACAGTTGTTCTTACACTTGGTGGCACTGAAATCGGCCGTGGTGTTGTTGAGGGAGATGGCACATACGCGATTGAATCAACAGTGAGCCTCGCTCAGGGTAGTCATACTATTACTGTTAACACCACAGACACCGCAGGTAACAGTGATGATGCAGAAATTACTATCACTGTAGATACCCAAGGTGAAGGTGCTATTACTATAGATCCTGTCACTGGGGACAACCTCATCGATAGTAGTGAACGAGATACTACTATTGAACTAACGGGTAGCGTTAGTGGCGAGTTTAAAGCTGGCGATGTGGTAACTACAACTATTAACGGCCAAGAATATCAAGGTGAAGTTGAAACTGGTGGTACTACGTGGCGTATCAGCAACGTTAATGCTAACGACATTATTGCAGACGATACATTTACTGTTAAAGGCGTCGGTCAAGACATTGCAGGCAATAAAGTAACCGCGAGTAAGAAAATAACCATTGATATTTTTGCCAACACCGCACCAATTGCAGTAGATGATGAGCTGTTATCAATTTCAGAGGGAACTCAATTATACCTAGAGACTTTTGAAAGCGGAACGACAGGTTGGTCTAACCAAAAGTTAAGTGGTGGCGCACTCAAAGTCGACAAAGGCGTAACATCATTTAAAACCTTTGATTTTGGCGTTGAAAATGCTGGAAAAACAGTGTCTATTTCATTTTTGGCCAAAGGTACGAAACACTGGGACGGCGGTAATGACAACTTCGTTGTGCGTTTTAACAACGAAATTGCCTTAAACAAATCGTTAAGTGACCAAAACTGGCGTGCATATAACAATTTAGAGGCGACCGTTAGACCCAATGGAAAGGTAACTATTTCATTCCATACTTCAACGAATAAAGGTAATGAGCGACTATTTATCAATAATTTGATTATTGAAGCTGGTCCTGATTACGCTGAATCAATTTCAACGCTTGAAGATAGAAGTTTACTGATTGACGTTCTAGCGAACGATACCGATCCTGAAGGCGATGCCATCGCGATTACCCATCTAAATGGCACGGAGTTAACAACTGATGTGACACAAGTCGCCGTTGTTAATGCGCAAGGCGTTACCGTGGGGCATGTTTCAGTGTCAAACGGCCAAGTGGAATTCGTTCCGAATGATGAACTCGATAAGCTGAAAGTTGGTGAAGAAGAAACGTTAACCTTTACCTACGCAATTAGCGATGGTGCACTTTCGTCTTCGCCAGCAACAGTTACCTTAAAAGTCGTAGGCACGAATGATGCGCCACAAATAACGCAACTTCTAGCTGAAGTTGAAGCTGATACGACAGATATTGTGATCGGTCACGTAACTGATATCGATGGCAGTATTGATTTAGCTAAAACCACTCAGAATGCGCAAAACGGTACGGTATCAATTGATGTAAATGGCAACATTATTTACACGCCAAACAGCGGTTTCACTGGTTCAGAAACGGTCAATATTGTCGCTGTCGATAACAACGGCGGTAAGACGACACAGTCTATTTCTGTCGATGTTGTTCAAACAAATACTGCGCCAACAGCAATCGATGACGATCTACGTGCCGATACAGGTACTATTGGTGCTGGTAGCGAACAAAATGTCTCTGGTAACACTTCTAATAATTTAGAAGAGTTCTCAGATGTTGTTGCGCTAGCTAATGGTAATTACTTTGTTGTGTGGGGCGAACGGATTTCGGATCAGCGCCATATTAAGATGCAACAATATCAAGCTGATGGCCAGAAAGTTGGCGGCCCTCAAGATGTCGCAAATTATGGTGATTCACAACCATCTATCGCGAAAACGAGTAGTGGCGGATTTGTGATTGCTTGGGAGGGTGATACAGGCGCTATCTACTATCGTCGTTATGATGAAAATGGTGTTGCTATCGATCAACATGACAGAAACATCGATTTTGATTTGGGCGATGATAGATCTGATGTTCAAGTTGTTGGTTTAGCAGATGGTGGCTTTGGTATTGTTTTCAATGATTTGAGTGATGAATTTACTAATGTAGCTGTTCAGTTTGTACGTGTTGATGCAAACGGAAATGATTATCCGCCAACACTTCTAAGTAATGACGACTCGGTACATCAAATTCACCCAACCGCTATTCAATTGTCAAATGGCGATATCATGACTAGTTGGGTGTCGTGGGAAGAGAGTGGTTGGAAAACTTATACTCAACGCCTAGATAGCAATGGTAACAAGATTGGCGATATGGTGGATGCTGGACTTGAAATTCAATCTCCTGCGCCAGAACAGCATATCTATAATTTCCCTGAGCTAACGGCACTGAGCGACGGTGGCTACCTACTTACTTGGGTATAAATTGTAGACTTCCAAGGTTCGTACGGTGTCTCTATTCCTGCGGCGGCCTTCACTCAACGCTACAACGAAAATGGCGAAAAAGTAGGGGAGCCAATTCAGGTTAGTACAACCGGTATCCATGGCACTGATGTTAAAGATCATTCTCAAATTGATGTTGTTGAACTAAGCAACGGAAACTATGTTGTCACTTATACCGCAAACCAAACGGATCTCGATGTTTATGCGCAGGTGATGGACCTTAATGGTAATAAGATCGGTAATGAAGTTCTAGTAAGTACAAATAATACCGATAAGCAGATAGAGCCTGCAGTAGCTGCAACCAGTGACGGTGGGTTTATCGTGAGCTGGACTAGCGAGGAAGGCACTGACAATATCGCGATGCGTCGATTTAACGCCGATGGCAGTGAATTTGGTAGTAATCAGCCATTTACTGAAAGTGAAATTATGGTGTTTGATGTACTAGCCAATGACTTTGACGCTGACGGCGATACGTTAAGTATCACTCACGTAAATGGGACTGAGCTCAATGGTAAAAACTGGGTTACTGTGCAAGACGCAGACGGTAATGCATTGGGCGAAGTTCGTGTTAAAAATAATAAGATTGAGCTTCGTGGCGGTGACGAAATTACTAAGCTATTTAGTGACGAAAGCGCAGATTATAGCTTTGAATACACAGTAGATGACGGACAAGGTAAGTCAAATAGCACTGCGACCGCAACCGTGTCGTTCACCGTTAATGGCGAAGGCTATAGCAACACAGCGCCTGTTGCCGTTGATGACAGTGGCGATTGGATTGATGTTAGTGACGTTATTGCAATTACAGATTTCTCCGGTGATAGCGTAATTGGTATCAAGCATGAGGATGATAAGAGTACTAGACAAGAAGGTGATCTTTTTGATTACACTGCCGTGGGCAGTGATGGTACTTCAGTGCTCATTTATGGTGGCAGTGACACTGGCGTTTATTACGTTCAACGTATTAATGCTGATGGAAGTAAAAACGGCGCAGCGATAGAGCTCAAAGGAAGTAACACGTTAGCAAGTATGGACTTTGAGCCAAGCATCACCGCGATCGGTAGCGACGGTGACTTTGCTGTTACCTTTATTGGCGAGAAGTCGAGTGGCGATAAAGCCGTTTATACTCAAAAATACGCCGCGGATGGGAGCAGGATTGGATCTCAGCAAAGTGTAACAATTGAAAGTAAAGCAATTGGCGGAGATGGGGCTAGTGGCGAATCGCCAGTCGTGGATAATACGATTACTAACGTATCGACAACGCGTAACAGTTATGAACACGTTTACGACACAACACAGAAAGTTCAACTGGCTAATGGTGATATTGTTGAAGTATGGATAGGAAGCGTTGTTAAGACCATTGCGGGCACTGAACGACAAGTTGATACCGTAATGGGACGTATGTTCGACGCTGATGGTACGCCTAAAGGTGATGATTTTGTAATTAATCAGTGGGACCAGCTCAATGACACAACAAGGTATAATGACTTTGAAAGTGTCACGATTGCCGAGTCTGCTGACGGTGGCTTTAATGTATTTTGGCACACCGAGTACAAATCTGCGTTAGTAGATCCCGCAGCCGATCGCACGTCAGATGATTTCAGTACAGACCTCACTATCCGCAGTTTTTCAGCTTCAGGTGAGCCGAACGGCGACGAAGTACTTATTGAAAAAGCGATTAAAGTGGATGGTGGATATTACTACGAATACTCAGGAAAGAGTAATCATACTAATGCCGTAAATCTAGCTAATGGTAATACAGTTATTACGTGGCAAGAGCCAAATGAGGAGTCTAATCAGACTGAAATTAAGTCAATGGTGCTTGATCAGAACCTCAATATTGTCCACGAAGAAGCTGCGTTATTTACTACAATTAACTTACCGCATACAAATACGCGAGATTCCCAAGTTTACTCCATCGGAAATGTTGAAGTCGTGGAAACTGCTGATGGCAACCTTCTATACACTGCTCAAGCGAGAAAAAATTGGGACACTACCACAGGTGCCGATAATACTGATTATCAAGATTCAGAAGTTGTGACTTGGTTAGTGAACCCTACAACCAATGAAATGGTTGGCGAAATCACTCAATTAACACCGCCACAAGATGGTACTAATTGGAATAATATTGATTTAGTGTGGGATCCTGTTTCTGAAAACTATGTTGTTCTCATGCTCAATCAATCACAGCCAAATCAGATTTACAAGCGTCATATCGATGCAGAAGGTAATGTTATTTCTGCGCCTGAACTAGTGGGAACACTAGACGAGCTAAATCCTCGTACGTTGTCATCACTTCGTATTGATTCTATCCAGGGAGAAATGGATGCAGAAGGCAACTTAGTTGTTTTCTACAAATATGATACGACTTGGCAAAATGCGCCTCGTGGTTCAGATATTTATGCGGCAGTATTCAAGTCTGATGGTACCAAATCAGCAGAAAAACTTACTACGCAAGAAGGTTGGGGAACGACATGGGGAGCTGAATTAATTCAACTCGCCGATGGAAATTTCTCATATACCTATACAACAAGTTCATCATCAACTAACCAGCAACGTTTTAACGGTATATTTAATGTCGATGGTGCAGGTAATAGTCAGTCTGCACCTGCTGCCGGGGACGCTAATGAAGTCTTTATTATGTCTACTGGTGATAGCGGAACCTTTACCGTTATCTTTACTTCTGTAAATGGTGACACTGGTAAGCTGAATGTGTATGCGCAAGCTTATAAAGCCAATGGTAAAAAAGACGGTGGCGCAAGTAATATAACGCCAGACTCGTTGAAGGAGAGTGATGCACAAGATATCGCATTGACTGAGTCGGGTGAACACTTTGTGTTGTCGTTTAACGATGGTACAGCAAGTTATGTTCAGGTACTTAATAATGACTTAACGCCACGTCATGATGTACACAAATTATCTGAGCAGACAGAGTCGGTGCAAAATTTGGCGTTGGATAACGGTAGTTACCTAGTTGCTTATCAGTCTGCAACAACAGTTGACGCCAAGATTGTTGTTCAACGATTTAATAAAGATGGCGACGAGGTCGGGGTAGCAGTAAGCTTCGATACGAAAGTTGATGGGACTCAAGTATCGGACATAGACAGTTCCATTACCTTGTTACCAGATGGTGGTTACGTGCTTGCTTGGGCCGGAGCAGGTGCTCAGAATGGCGACCATGATATCTATCTCAAGCAATTTAGCGCTGATGGTACTGAAATCGCCAGCACGCAATTAGACGCTGGCAATGGCGATGATGTCATGCCACAAGTGTTGGCATTATCAAGTGGTGAATATGCCGTAGCATGGATTGATGACGGTATTTATACGCAAAAGTTTGATGCAAACGGCAACGCGGTAGGCACTATTGTCCACACTGGGCCAATGAACGATTTAGCAGCAACAGCGACTAATGTTGAGCTTATTGCACTTAGTAATGGCAAATTTGCAGCTACTTTCGAGTCAGACGGTCACCTCTTTACACAGACCTACAACAGTGATGGTAGCAAAGCATTACTTATCACTGATAGCAGTGAAACAGGAACGTTGACGCTTGGTGCATTGGAAACCGGTGACAATACGTTGAGCTACCGCGTAAATTACACTCAGGGAACGCTATTCATTGATGGTAATGAAATAGTTTCTGGTAGTGTTATTGATGCTAGCGACTGGGAAAATGTAACAGTTGAAGGTGTCTCGCTTGATAATTTCGATCTGAATGTATCTGCGCTACAAGAATACTTCACCGATGAGTATTCGCCTATATCGTTTGACGTACTAGATAACGATAGTGACGCTAACAACGATAGCCTCTCTATTAGTACAATAGACGGTAAAGATGTATCAGCAGGTCAAACGGTTGATGTAACGGATAATAAGGGTCGAATCTTAGGTTCTGCGAAAGTCGTTAATGGAGAGATTGAGTTTACACCTGGTGTACAAATTCAAAAACTATCGGATGGGAAAATTAAATCTTACAGTTTTGAATACACTATTAGTGATGGTCAATTGGAAAGTAATGCTGCTACCGTTACGTTCAAAGTTGAAGGACAACCTGAACCAAATACAGCGCCTGTTGCTAATGACGATACAGTTGGTCTAAAAACTGAGCTTCAAGATGTAACGTCAGACGTTAATTTAACCGGATTTACTGGGCAAACTTCTGAAACAACAGTCTTGTCTAGTGGCAATGATCACAACTTCACCCGTACTATTGAAATGACTCAGTTAGACAATGGCAATATTGCGGTCATTCTTGAAACGGAAACAAATAGTCCGACTGAATGGGAATCTACGTACAATTACCAATATATTAGTCAAGTGTATGATGCTAACGGCAATCTGGTTGGTAGCCAAATTCTGACACCAACCCATTATGCATGGAATGATGACTATTACAAAATTGAGTATAGTGCAGATGGTTGGACTACTGACATACCAGATCTTGTTGTTACAGCATTACCAGATGGTGGCTTTGTTCATACGTGGGGAACCGAGTCTGGTGATATTTTCATGCAGCGCTTTGATGAAAACGGTCTATATGCCGGAAATCGTGTTCAACTAGATAACCCATCAGCAGCGAATAACATAGAAACACAGGTTGATGTGCTATTTAACGAGCATACCAACGAGCTTTATGTGTCTTATTTGTCGACTGATGATCTTCATGCCAGCGGTTCAACCATCTTGGTTCAGCGTTTGGACTCTGAACTAAATAAAGTTGGCTCACCACATGAAGTCGGCACACCAACCGGAAATATCATTGAAAACTCAGGCTGGCAGCCACAAATTGTAACTGCAGGTACCGAAGGAGATTTCTATGTTGCCTATCAAAATGATCTTGGTAATGGTGCGACATCTATGGACAGTTATGTCCAAGTTCAACGCTTTGATAAAGATGGTAACGAGGTTGGTAGTCGAGACATTTTGACTGGTACTAATAGAGATAAGCTTGCAGGCTTTGTTGCCACTGATGATCAAGGCTCTTATGCGGTTGCCATGGACACGGCATCTACTCAGCAGTCCAACAGCCACGTTCATGTGCATGCTTATGATGCCGAAAGCGGTACTCATGTCGAGCATCAGTTAGATGGCGAAGGTCATGCGAATAACTTTAGCCACATTAACGGTGTTGACCATGTTATGGACATTCAAACAGTTGGCGACAATGGTGACTTTGTGATGTTGTGGCTTGGTCATGATGATGGCCACGGTGGAACTAAAGATCTATACGTCCAGAAATTTGACAGTTCAGGCAATAAGCTCGGCACGCAAGAAGTGATTGGAACAGTTCCTTATATTTCATTCTCTACGCAAACTAACTTGTTGTCTGGTGGCGCTGCAATTGAAGGTAAAGCGAGCATAACCTCATTAGATGCCGATGGTAGTTACATCGTCACTTGGACAGGATATGAATCTACAGGTCAGTCGTTGATTAACTACCTACGATTTGACAGTGATGGCAATAGAATTGGCGATGAAGTTGCTGTTCGTAATACTAATGAAGTTCGACTTATTGAATATTTTGATCTCCATGTTGCCGCGGATGGTGTAAGTGGCGATTTTACCTTAGCGTGGAATACTGAGAACAAGGCAAACGTTCAGTATCCTGGTACTAATCGAGGTGTCTATGCTGATGAAGCATTCACCCAATTCCAAAAAATGGATAGTGATGGCAATGTTGCACCGTACGTTGAAGGCAGCAGTGTAGGTGACTTCGATATTGATTTATCAGGACTAAATCCAAGTGTGACGCAAATTAAAGTGACCTTTAACACGGGGACGTTAACCGCTGGTGGTAACACTTATCAAAGTGGTGATGTTATTCCGCAATCGGATTTTGACACCCTGAAAATAAGTGGTGTACAACCTGATCAGCTAGAGTTATCGGTTCAGGCGTTAGTTAGCACAAATTACACGGAAAATGACGTCATCACTATTGATGTAATGAGTAATGATACTGACGCCGATAACGATGCCCTTACGATTTCTACAATTGACGGCAAGGATGTTTCATCGGGGCAAACGGTTGATGTCACAGACCAAAATGGTAGTGTATTAGGCTCAGCCCGTGTTGTTAATGGTGAAATTGAATTTACGCCTGGTGAGCAAATTAAACTACTCAATGAAGGTGAAGTTAAATCTTATGGCTTTAATTACACAGTAACGGATGGAACAACTGAAAGTAATCAAGCTTCAGTGTCCTTTAAAGTTGAAGGTGCAGCTCCACCAAATGAAATGCCAGTTCTGGAAGCTGATACTTATCGTGACAGCGGCAACGGAGGTTTAATCCTCAACGGTACTGGCCATTTGAAGATTACTGGTGATTTTAACTTTGATATGACTGGCTACACCGTTTATGCCCGTGTTCACTCGAGTGCGCTAAATGTAGATACGAATACTCAAGGCCATATCGCGAGTGTGGAGAATGCTTATCAAGCATTAGGTATCTACAATAATGAGCTACAGACATTCGACCGAGTTGGCAAAGATGGTCAATCATTTGCAAGTTATGGAGAGGGTTATCATGATGTTGTTATTAGCTGGTCAGCGGCGTGGGACTACTCGGTATACGTAGATGGTCAACTTGCGTTTACTGGACTGCATAACCCGACGACGGATGTGAACAACATCTATATTGGTGCAAACTTGAATGGTAAAATGGAGGCTTTCCAAGTTATCGAGCGCGAATTATCAGCCAGCGAAATACAAAATATTGGCCATGATAAGGGCGACCATCGAGACCTTATTGTTAAGCTAGATTTCACCGGTGCGACACTCGAAGAGGCGATCAGTGATAAATCTGGTTACAACCATACGGTTAGCATGCAGTCAGGCTCTGTAAGTGTAGAAAAAGCCGATGGCGAGATCACACAGTACGATACCTTTACCATTGACGTATTAGCGAATGATTCAGATGCCGACTATGATGATCTAGCCGTAGTGAAGATTGATGGTAAAGATGTGTCAAATGGCCAAACTGTTCAAGTGACTCAAAGTGGAAAAATTATTGGATCAGCGCGTATTGTAGATGGTGCTATTGAGTTTACTCCTGGCGCTGCAATTCAAGCGTTAGATGAAGGCGAAAAACAGTCGTTTAGCTTTAGTTATACTGCGTCAGATGGCAAAGAAGAATCAAGCAGCACCGTATCATTTGTTGCTGAAGGCACTGACCCTGCCAAAACTCCAATCGTGTTAGATCTCGATGGTGATGGTATTGAAACCTTATCTATCGAAGAAGGCATTAAGTTTGATCTTGATGCTGACAGCGACTTAGATAGTGTAGGCTGGGTTGGTAAAGACGATGGTCTGTTGGTTCGTGATGTCAATCAAGATGGTGTGATTAATGATGCTTCAGAGCTATTTGGTAACGCTGTGACATTAGAAGATGGCAACAAAGCACAGGATGGCTATCAAGCATTATCCGAGCTTGACAGTAATAACGATGGTGTTATTAACAGTGATGACAAAGCATTTGAAGAGCTTCAAGTATGGCAAGACGCAAACTCAGATGGTGTGACAGATGAGGGTGAACTTCAAAGTCTAACTGATCTAGGCATTGCTGAGCTGAGTCTAGACACTCGTAAAGTGGAGATTGAAAACAACGGTAATACCGTTGGTATCGAATCCACTTATACTACCGAGGACGGCCAAACGGGTGAAGCGGCGGATGTGTGGTTTGCTTACGACGATAACGCCGACACTGGCTCTGAAAGTAGTATTATTGATTCTTCAGAATACGAAAATCTAATTCTTAAAGAGCAAGACTCGCTACTACAATACCTCGAATCTAATTTCGATGAAGATCTGGAAATGATTGAAGGCTTGGGCAGTGAAGGAGAAATCCTTGATACGCCACCAAGTGAACTCAATGAAGAGGTGGTGGTTAATGGCAATAAAGACGGTGTGGTGTTACAGCCAAACAGTGGCGTCGAACCAGAATCTCCGCAAAATCTAGATAATCTTGATGATGATATCGTTTAGATAGATATCCGAGGAGCTTTGCTAAAAACTGACGTTAGTGATAACGTCAGTTTTTTTATGCCTACACGACAGGGAATGAAGCACTAATGAAAATTGAAACCGAGCGTTTGATCATTGAAGAGTTAACAGTTAATGACACTGAGTTTTTAATTGAATTACTTAACCAGCCAAGCTTTAAACAAAATATTGGTGAGCGTTATGTAGACGATGAACAAAGTGCTATCAATTTTCTTGAGAACGGCCCATTCTTGACTTATCCGCGAGAAATCGGGATGCATTGTGTGAGAATTAAAGAAACTCGAGAACCAATTGGCTTATGTGGCCTAATGAAGCGCGATTATCTTGTGATGCCTGACTTAGGCTATGCCTTTCTCGAGCAAGTTCATGGTTTAGGATATGCCAGTGAAGCGGCGAGGGAAGTTGTTAACTGGGCAAACTTTGATAAGGGTTATAACCGGTTGTGTGCGATGACTACTTCCACCAACGAAGCGAGCATCAATTTACTGTTGAAATTAGGCTTTGAAGAAACGTCATTACCCTCAGTTCCCAATGAAATGAAAGACAGCCGTTATTTCGAACTACCACTCAATTAGTCTATTTTAGATACTAAAACGCCGCGCTAAATTAGCGCGGCGTTTTTCGTTGTATTAATTAACGACTAGAATTTAGTGGTATCGCTAAATAAACCAACTTTCAAGTCTTTAGCAACGTAGATTTCACGGCCATCAACTTCCATCGTTGCATCAGCCATGCCCATCACTAGCTTGCGGTTGATAACGCGTTTCATGTTGATTTTGTAGGTTACTTTTTTAGCGTCTGGCAATACTTGACCAGTGAATTTTAATTCGCCAACACCTAGCGCACGACCACGGCCTTGACCGCCAATCCAACCTAGGTAGAAACCAACTAGCTGCCACATTGCATCTAAACCAAGACAACCTGGCATTACAGGATCGCCGATAAAGTGACAATCGAAGAACCAAAGGTCTTTCGTGATATCTAGCTCAGCAATGATTTCACCTTTGCCAAACTCGCCACCGTCTTCAGTCATGCTAACGATGCGATCCATCATCAACATGTTAGGTGCTGGTAGTTGTGGGTTGCCTTCACCAAATAACTCACCGCGACCGCTGGCTAATAAATCTTCTCTTGTGTAACTCGATTTTTTAATCATTTTTATAAACCACTCTTAAAATTTGTGCGCTAGATTAGCGAACAGATGTAAGCTTAACAACTCCGATGACCGTTAAGGGCGCATGTTCTACCAGAATTTTAGTCGCGATAATAATGATTCTGGTGCATGCGGTGGATTGTTAATTTCCTCGATACGCGCTGCAATAGCGCCATACACCGAATCAGCAGGGTATTGTCCCTCCTCATTGGCTTCACCAGCGGTTAGACCAAAGGATAGGGCGATAGCTTGCTCGATATGCTCAACGGGATAAATCGCAAATTGACCGCTCTCAATTGCCGCGATGATTTCATCTGGCAAATTAAGATTAGCGATATTTGACTTAGGAATAATTACACCTTGGGTCTCTTTAAAGCCGTTGGCCTGACAGACATTGAAAAAACCAACGATTTTTTCATTGACGCCGCCAATGGCGAGAATATTACCAAATTGATCCATGGCACCAGTCACAGCGAGTCCCTGATGCAATGGCTTTTTCGCAAAGGCTGATAATAAACAAAGTAAGCTTGCCATCGCGGCGCTATCACCGTCGATACCTTGGTAAGATTGTTCGAATACTAAATTGGCATCAAGCGGGATTTCATCATCCATCGCAAATTTTTGGTGTAAATACGAAGTTAGGATCGCAACACCTTTGGCGTGAATATTACCTGCTTGATCGACTTTGCGTTCGACATCGCCAATATCGCCATCGCCGAAATATACGGCGGCAGTCACGCGAGATGGCTCACCAAAGCTATCAAGATCGGTATCGAGTACTGACAGCGCATTGATTTGGCCAATCTGCTCACCTTCAGTGACCAATAACAGCTGTTTGTCTTTGATGGCTTCAAAACTGTATTGCGCAACGCGATTCTTACGATGATTATAAGCATTTATCGCTTCGATTATATGGCTAGATTCAATATGTTCATTACCGTTGGCAAATACTTGCGCCTGTTGAATAAGCGATTTCAGCAATGCACTGTCCAGGGACATGCGCTGATGATGCTCAATCAAAAATGATGAGTAGTTCATCAAGGCCACTAAGGCCTCGCTGCTAAGTTCATTACAACCTGCGCGGCGTGAAATGTTTTGCAGGAAACCTGCGTATTTGACATAGTCTTTGTCATCATCAAGCGCAAACTGATGATTCACTTCGGCAACTAGCGGAAAGAGCTGCGTGATGTCAGGATCAAGCTCTAAGAGGCCGCGATATGACAGGGCATCACCCATTAAAATAATCTGCGTTTTTAAATCAATCGCCTGTGGATCGAGCCAGTGGTTGGCGCTGGTCCATTTAATTTGACGATCAAATAAGGATGATTTTAACTCAAACCAAAGTTGCGGGTTTTCCAGTAGACGATCGCTTGGTAGCACTAACACGCTGCCATTGGCTTGATGTAATAAGCCAGGCTGTAATAAGTGGTGGTTAGCCACTGTGGTACCTTGTTCGGTAATTTGCGCGATGTCGCCAAAGAGTTTGACGCTATTTGGGTTATCGCAAAATACGATTGGGAAAGAGTCATCTGCCTCGTGAGATACAAAGTTATTCACCAGCACTGGGTGTGATAGGGCGTAACCATTATCTAAATTTTTAGCAAGATCGTTTAAGAAACTCAATACCTTAGGTAAGCGCTTAAAGACTTTAAGTAATGGCTCAAGCTCAGTGGTGAAATATTTCTCTTCACTCTCTGGGTTGTCTTTAACCAATAATGCCGCGCGTTTTAACCAAGAGTGTACTAAACGCGTAAACTTAACCCCTTGTCCAGCAGGCAAGTTTAAGCATATAGGTTTACGTGGATTCGTGACATCTTCACAGTACACCACATCAAAGACATTTTCAGCGGTGAGGGGATTGGATAATAATAACTCTCGAATTAGCGCTTTTGAATCAATCGCAGGGTAGCCGAGCACCACCATGTGTTGCTCACTACATTGCGTCGTTGAAAAAAACTTAAAGGCATTTTGCGCCCGCTCTTGGCCGAGACTTAAGCCAATGGCATCGAGCCACGAATGATTTTCTAACAGGGTTTGGGCACGCTGCTGATTAAATCCAATCTGGTTAACTGTTAACCCTGTTACTGCTTTCAAGATAAAATCCTTAAATAACTGTTTCATTTAAATTTATCACGAATGGGTGCGCTAGACTAGCGCACGGTTACCGCAAGACCTTTGAGGTAAAAACCTTCAGGGAAGGTACTGGCGATTGGGTGATCAGAAGCTTGTGACAAACGGCCAATGATTTGTGCGTCACGTCCTGCATCTAGCGCGGCATCGGCGACGATTTTTTGGAATAAATCTGCTGCCATTAGGCCAGAACATGAATAAGTTAATAGAGTACCGCCTGGATTTAGCAATTGCATCGCTACCATGTTGATATCTTTATAACCGCGACAGGCACCGTTAAGTTGTGACTTGTTGTCGGCAAACTTAGGTGGATCGAGGATGATGACATCAAACTTCTTGCCTTCATCGCGATAGCGGCGCAATAGTTTAAATACATCGGCTTGAATAAAATCGACTTTGGACAAATCAAGGTTATTAATTTCGATATTTTGCTTAGCAATGTCCAGCGCGCTTTGGCTTAAATCGACATTGGTAAAATGCTTAGCGCCATTTTTCATCGCATAGATACCAAAGGTACCTGTGTAGCTGAAACAATTAAGTACCGTTTTATCTTTACAATAGCTACCTGCGATGCGGCGATTATCGCGTTGGTCAAAGTAGAAACCAGTTTTATGGCCGCCAGGAATATCTACTAAAATTTTCACGCCATTTTCTTCGATAACGCTTAGCTCTTGTGGCTCGTCGCCTTTAATTGGGCCTTTAACTGGTTTTAAGCCTTCTTTCTTACGCACATCAACATCAGAGCGATCGTAAATATTGTAATCAGGGAAGATAGCTTCTAGCGCACCGATAATATGATGGCGATTATACTCGGCACCTGCACTTAATAGCTGTGTCACTAAGGTGTTGTCGTAATGGTCGATAGTAATACCTGGTAGGTAATCCGACTCGGCAGCGACTAAACGAAAGCCCGTGAGCTGTTGATCGTTAATGAGCTCTTGGCGCACGTCGAGGGCAGACTGAATACGCGCTGCGAAAAATGCTTGGTCGATTACCGCGCCTTGTTCAAACGACCAAATACGCACGCGAATTTGTGAGTCTGGTGAGAAGGCGCCACATGCTAACCAGTTGCCTTTTGCATCTAATACATCAACAGTCTCACCCAATTGTGGCTTGCCTTTCACCGCTTTAATTGCCATCGAGAAGATCCATGGATGGCGACGATTTAACGCCTTTTCGCGGCCAGGTTTTAGAATAATTGACGCGCTGTTTTGTTGTTGCATGATGCACCCTGAGATTATCGAAAATAAATGAGCGAGAAGTTTACGGACAGGGCTGAGAAGGCGCAACAGTTTTCCGCGATTTGTCATGCCTTGATTACGATTTAGTTCACATTCACAGCAACAAATTTGCACTAAGCAAAATAAAACATAAAAAAGACGAAAGTATCACTAAAAATCAGTGCTCTAGCCTAGAAATAACCTGACGCATGGCGTAGAATTGCCAACCTTTGTCAAATTCAATTGCTGGTGGATA